>JAXMOF010000019.1:0-68749 GCA_034670045.1 Amylibacter sp.
GGCGGCACAACGGCCTTCTTTGCGGCGACCATTGGTCTGGTGCAGAATGACATCAAACGGGTGATCGCCTATTCAACCTGTTCCCAGCTGGGCTATATGTTTGTGGCCGCAGGGATTGGCGCCTATCCGGTTGCGATGTTCCATCTGTTCACACACGCTTTCTTTAAGGCGATGTTGTTCCTCGGGGCGGGCAGCGTGATCCACGCCATGCACCACGAACAGGACATGCGGAACTATGGCAACCTGCGTAAGAAAATTCCTTACACTTTTGCGGCCATGATGATCGGCACCTTGGCGATCACGGGTGTTGGTATTCCGCTGACCCATATCGGTTTTGCTGGCTACCTGTCCAAAGACGCGATCATCGAAAGCGCCTTTGCCGGCGGCACCGGAGTTGCGACTTATGCCTTTATCATGCTGGTTATCGCCGCACTGTTCACCAGTTTTTACAGCTGGCGCCTGATCTTTATGACCTTCTACGGCGAGGAGCGGGGCGATCATCACACCCACGAACACGCCCATGAAAGCCCGATGGTTATGGTCATTCCTCTGGCGGTTCTGGCACTCGGGGCGATCTTTGCCGGTGTTATCTGGTACGAAGACTTCTTCGGTCACAACGTAGAGACCTGGTTTGAAGGCGCGGTTTATATGAACCACGAAACTAACCACGTGATCCATGATGCGCACTCTGTACCGAACTGGGTTAAAGTCAGCCCGTTCATTGCGATGTTGATCGGCTTTATCGTGGCGTGGATGTTCTACATCAAGAACACCGAGCTGCCCAAGAAGCTGGCCGCGCAACAGCACATCCTGTACCAGTTCCTGCTGAACAAATGGTACTTCGATGAAGTCTATGACGTAGTATTCGTGCGCACGGCCAAACGGCTTGGCACCTTCCTCTGGAAGAAGGGGGACGGCGCCGTGATTGATGGCGGGCTGAACGGGTTGGCCATGGGCATCGTGCCTTGGTTCACCAAACTGGCTGGCCGCGCACAATCCGGCTATTTGTTCCACTATGCCTTTGCGATGTTCGTTGGACTGGCTGCACTTATTACATGGTTTGCGATCGGCGGAGGCGCACACTGATGGACAATCTTCTATCTATCGTTACCTTCCTGCCATTGCTGGCAGCTCTGATCCTTGCAGTGTTCTTGCGGGGCTCTGACGAGGCCGCACAGCGCAACGCCAAAATTCTGGCGCTTGTGGCAAGCCTTGCAACTTTTGTGATTTCCATCGCGATTTACACCGAATTCGATCCTGCCAACACAGGGTTCCAACTGGTTGAAGAATACGACTGGTTCGGCGGGTTGAAATACAAAGTGGGCGTTGACGGGATTTCGGTTCTGTTTGTGCTGTTGACCACATTCCTGATGCCGATCGTGATCGGCGCCTGTTGGGTGGTAACAGACCGCGTCAAAGAATACATGATCCTGTTCCTGATCCTGGAAACCCTGATGATTGCCGTGTTCTGCGCGCTGGATCTGTTGTTGTTCTATGTGGTGTTCGAAGCAGGCCTGATCCCGATGTTCCTGATCATCGGTATCTGGGGTGGTCAGAACCGTGTCTATGCGGCGTTCAAATTCTTCCTGTATACGCTGTTCGGGTCGGTTTTGATGTTGGTTGCCATGTTGGCCATGTGGTGGGATGCGGGGACAACCGATATTCCAACACTGCTGAACCATCAGTTCTCGTCTGACTCGATTTCGGTTCTGGGCTTCCAAATCTTCGGCGGTTTGCAAACCTTGCTGTTCCTTGCCTTTTTTGCCAGCTTTGCGGTGAAAATGCCCATGTGGCCGGTACATACTTGGCTGCCCGATGCACACGTACAGGCCCCGACCGCGGGTTCGGTGGTGCTGGCGGCGATCCTGTTGAAAATGGGCGGCTACGGCTTCCTGCGTTTCAACCTGCCCATGTTCCCTGTCGCTAGTGACTATCTGGCCACCTTTGTGATGACCCTGTCGGTGATTGCGATCATCTACACATCCCTTGTGGCGCTGATGCAGCAGGATATGAAGAAACTGATCGCCTATTCCTCTGTGGCCCATATGGGGTTTGTGACCATGGGGATTTTCGCTTTGAACCAGCAAGGTCTGGACGGCGCGATTTTCCAGATGATCAGCCACGGCTTTATCTCCGGCGCGTTGTTCCTGTCGGTTGGCGTGATTTATGACCGTATGCACACACGTGAGATCGACGCCTACGGTGGTCTCGTGGTGCGGATGCCGGTCTATGCGATGATCTTTATGTTCTTCACTATGGCCAATGTGGGCTTGCCGGGCACTTCCGGTTTTGTCGGGGAATTCCTGACACTCTCCGCAGCTTTTCAGGTGAACACATGGATCGCCTTTTTGGCCACCACAGGTGTGATCCTGTCAGCAGGCTATGCCCTGTGGCTGTATCGCCGCGTGGTCTTTGGTGATCTGATCAAGGAAAGCCTGAAAACAATAACCGACATGAACACCCGCGAGCGCCTGATGGTTGCCCCGCTGGTGGTGATGACTTTGGTGCTGGGGGTTTACCCTGCACTGGTGCTCGATCTGATCGGGCCGAGCGTCACAAACCTTGTCGACCATATCCAACTTGCAACGCCTGACGCCGTTTCTGCGGTTGTCACTGCGCCCAGCCACTAACGAAAGCGGAATAAGATGATTTCCAGCGATCTGAATATTGTTCTGCCAGAACTGATCCTCGCGGCCTTTGCGATGGCGGCATTGATGTTTGCCGTCTACACCAAAAAGGACGAAACCGCGCCGCTTGTGACCTGGGCCACGGCAGGGGTGATGGTTGTTCTTGGGCTGTGGATTGCCTTTTCTCCGATGGACAACCGCACAGCCTTTAACGGGGCGTTTGTGGATGACGGGTTTTCCCGCTTTGCCAAGGTTGTGATGCTTTGGGCCAGCGCGATTATGCTGCTGTTGTCTCAGGATTACTTGCGCCGCAATGATATGTTCAAATTCGAATACCCGATCCTGATCGCCCTTGCGACGTTGGGTATGATGATGATGGTCTCGGCGGGCGATCTGATGTCACTGTATATGGGGCTTGAACTGCAATCCCTTGCACTTTATGTGATTGCCGCCTTCCGCCGTGACAGTCTGAAATCGACAGAGGCCGGTCTGAAGTATTTCGTTCTTGGCGCGCTGTCGTCAGGTATGTTGCTGTACGGTGCCTCTTTTGTGTACGGCTACACCGGCACAACCAATTTCGCTGGCATCGCATCGACGATCCACGGCGGAGAGCCGCTGGAACTTGGCCTGATCTTTGGTCTGGTGTTCCTCTGCGTCGGTATGGCCTTCAAAATCTCGGCTGCACCGTTCCATATGTGGACCCCTGACGTTTACGAAGGGTCGCCCACTCCGGTTACTGCGTTTTTTGCAACTGCGCCCAAAGTTGCGGCGGCTGGCTTGTTTGCCCGTGTGATGTTTGACGCCTTTGGCGGTGCGCAGGCAGACTGGACACAGATTGTGGCCTTCCTTGCGCTGGTGTCCATGTTCCTTGGGGCGGTTGCTGCAATCGGGCAGACCAACATCAAACGTCTGATGGCCTATTCTTCGATCTCGCATATGGGCTTCGCCCTGATGGGGCTTGCTGCTGGCACAGAAGAGGGCGTTAAGGCACTGCTGATCTATATGGCGATCTATGTGGTGATGAACATCGGCACCTTTGCCTTTATCCTGAACATGGAAAAAGACGGTCGTGCGGTGACGGATATTCGCAGTCTTGGCCAGTATTCCAAATCTGCACCGGGGCGTGCGGCAGCGCTGACGATCCTGATGTTCTCACTTGCTGGTATTCCGCCAATGGTGGGCTTCATTGGTAAGCTGTATGTGCTGCGCGCTGCTGTCGGGGCTGACATGGCATGGCTGGCGGTTGCCGGTGTTGTTGCGTCGGTTATCGGGGCTTTCTACTACCTTCGGATCATTTACTACATGTACTTCGGGGATGACGTAGACGGTCTGGACGGCAAAATGCCGGGTCTGCACTATGTGGCGCTGATGGGGGCTGCTGCGATCATGTTGATCGGCATCATCAACCCGTTCGGGCTTGAAGGATACGCTGCAATGGCCGCGCAGTCGCTGCTGAAATAATGCAGCACTGGCCAGACGGCACAGAGAAATTCGTCTTTGACACCATCGACAGCACGATGGCCGAAGCACGTCGGCAAGCCCCTGCAATTGCGGGGGCTGCTTGGTTCTTATCCCATGAACAAACTGCTGGCACTGGACGCCGCGGCCGCCCTTGGGGCAGCCAGCAAGGCAACTTCGCGGCCTCTCTGCTGATCCGCCCGCAGGCAACACCGGATAAACTGGCCCTGCGCAGTTTCATTGCAGCCCTTGCCCTCTATGACGCGCTGGTAGAATGCACTGGCCGTTCTGACATCTTTGCCTTGAAGTGGCCCAATGACGTGCTGCTGAACGGCGGAAAACTGGCGGGTATCCTGTTGGAAACACTGGCCGAAGGCGGGGACCGCTATGCGCTGGTCATCGGCATCGGGGTAAACCTGAAATCCATTCCGGATACTACGGCGCTGGAACCCACGGCACTGCCGCCCAAGTCCCTGTCACAGGAAACCGGACTCACCATCTCGCCGGAATCCTTTCTGGATGCATTGGCTGTGTCCTATGCCAGTTGGGAAAACACCCTGCAAACCTATGGCTTTGCGCCAGTCCGTCAGGCCTGGCTGTCCAAAGCCGCCAATATCGGTAAGACCATCACGGCAAAACTGCCCAATCAACAGATTGAGGGTGTTTTCAAGACGGTGGACGAAACAGGCGCGCTTATACTACAAGCAACAGACCGTCAGCACGTGATCACGGCTGCCGACATTTCATTCTAAGGATCGCATATGCTGCTGGCTATCGACGTCGGAAATACCAATACTGTTTTTGCAATTCACGACGGGACGTCTTTTCTGTCTGAATGGCGCTGTGCGACCGAGCATCCGCGCACGGCTGATCAATACTACGTCTGGCTGCGCAATCTGATGCTGTTGAATGATATCCAGCCGGATATTGACCGTGTGGTGATTTCATCCGTGGTGCCCCAAGTGGTGTTTAACCTGCGGGTGCTGTGCGACAAATATTTCAAATGCCGCCCGCTGGTTGTGGGCAAACCCGAGGTCGATCTGGGCGTTCCCGTCCGCGTCGATGCGGGCACGCTGGTGGGGGCGGACCGACTGGTCAACACCGTAGGCGCCTATAACCGCTATGGCGGTGATTTGATTGTGGTGGATTTCGGCACAGCCACCACTTTTGACGTTGTGGATCAGGACGGCGCCTATATCGGCGGCGTTATTTCCCCTGGCGTCAATCTTTCTATAAAAGCCCTTCATGAGGCCGCCGCCGCGCTGCCCCACATCGACGTTACCATGCCCGATCACGTGATCGGCACCAACACGCTTGCCTGTATGCAAGCAGGGGTGTTTTGGGGCTATGTCGGCCTTGTAGAAGGCGTATGCAAGAAAATCCGCGAAGAGCATCCGCGCCCGATGAAGATCATCGGCACGGGAGGGCTGGCGGGCCTGTTTGAACGGGGCACCGACCTTTTTGACAGTATTGACGGTGATCTAACCATGCACGGGCTAGTCCTGATCGCAAATAAAAACCGAGGCGAATAAATGAGTAAAACCAACCGCTTGATCTTCCTGCCCCTAGGGGGCGCAGGAGAGATCGGAATGAATATGTATCTTTACGGCTATGGGCCAGCAGGCAAAGAGAGGTATATTCTGGTGGATGTGGGCGTGACCTTCCCAACGATGGATGGCACCCCCGGCGTTGACCTGATCATGCCCGACACCGCCTATATCGAGGCCCGTCTGGACCGTCTTGAGGCGATTTTTATCACCCATGCCCACGAAGACCACATCGGCGCCCTTGGCCACCTGTATGGTCGTCTGGATGTGCCAATCTACACCCGTAAATTCACAGGCGCTGTTGCGCGGGCGAAAATGGAAGAGCACGGCCAGAATTCCGATCGTGTCGAAGTGATCGGAAAATGGCCGGAACAGGTCGAACTTGGCCCGTTCAAGGTGGGTTTCATGCCCGTTGCCCACTCCATCCCCGAAGCGTCAGGGCTGGTGATTGACACCCCCAAAGGCCGCATCGTGCACACGGGCGATTTCAAACTCGACCCCGATCCGATTGTGGGCGAGGCGTATAACCCCGAACTCTACCGCGAAATCGCCAAAGGCGGCGTGCAGGCACTGGTCTGTGACAGCACAAACGTGTTTTCGCCAGTTGCGGGGCGGTCTGAATCCGGTTTGGGCGACAACATCACCAAGCTGATGAAAGAGGCGACGGGCATGGTTGTGGCCACGACCTTTGCTTCAAACGTAGCACGGTTGAAAACACTGGCGCAGGCTGGTGTGGATTCTGGACGCTCGGTTGTGGTTCTGGGCCGCGCGATGAAAAAGATGCTGGGGTACGCAAATTTTGCGGGCCTGATCGACAGTTTCCCCCCCGTTGTGGATATAGAGGACGCCCGCGATATTCCCCGTGGTAGCCTGATGTTGCTGGTCACTGGCAGTCAGGGCGAACGGCGTGCTGCATCTGCACAACTGGCCAATGGCAAATATCTGGGGCTGGAAATGCGCGAAGGCGATACATTCCTGTTTTCCAGTAAAACCATCCCGGGCAATGAAATCGGCGTTGGCAGAATCGTCAACAGTTACAGTGAGATGGGCGTGAAAGTTGTCGATGACAACTCTGGCGACTACCATGTATCGGGCCATGCTAACCGCCCCGATCTGGAAGAAATCCACGGTATTTTCAAACCTAAAATGCTGATCCCGATGCACGGCGAACACCGTCACCTGCGCGCCCATAGCGAACTGGCTGAAGCCAAAGGCATTGCCTCGGTTATCGCGGCAAATGGTGCAATGGTGGATCTGGGCGGCGATAAACCCAAGATCGTTGAAAACATCCAAACCGGACGCCTGTATCTGGACGGCAAACGCCTGATCGGCGCCTTTGACGGCGTTGTTCTGGAACGGATGCGACTGGCTATGCGTGGCGGCGTTGTTGTCAGCCTGTTGCTGGAAGACAACCAACAAATCGGCGAAAGCTGGGCCGAGGTTCTAGGCCTTCCCGAAACTGAAGCGAACCAACCCTCGCTGCAAGAAACACTTGAGCGTGAAATTGATGCGGAACTCGGCAAAGCCAAACGGGGCCTGCTGGCGGATGACGATCAGGTGGAGAAGGCGGTTCTGCGCACTGTGTCGCGGGTTTGCAAAGATCTGGTTGGCAAGAAACCCGTTGTGAAGGTTCTGATCAACCGGCTGGTCGAATAAAACCCAGCCACTTCAAATGAAAAGAGCGTTTCGACGGAAGCCGAAACGCTCTTTTTTTGTCTAGGCTGAGCCTTGATTAAAGCCCGGATACCCTAGGCGACGCCGCCCCGAAACAGGGCAGGGCCGAAGGATATTAAACGTCTCCGGTTTCCTCGGTCGCGGGTTCAACCACAGGCGCTGCTTCCTGTTTGGCTTTTGCCGCAGGTTTGGCAGCGGATTTTGCTTTTGCGGCAGGCTTTTCAGCCGCTTTACGCGGCGTTTTCGCAGGCTCTTTCGGTGTTTTTACGCGGGTGATTTCCAGCGGGCGCAACAAAAACGCCGGAACATGTTCACCCATACCAACAGTCTGGTTTTTAGGCTCTGAACGCCCGCGTCGTGGCGACTCGGTTTTCGAAGCCGCGGGTGCAGCGGGTTTTTCTGCATGTTGCGCAGAAGTTTTCGCTGGCTCCGGCTTTTTACGGGACCGTGGGGCCGGCTTTTCCGTCCGTTGTTCCGCTTTGTCGGCGCTGGCCGCCGGTTTTGATGCCGGTTTTTCAGAACGGGTGCGCGGTTTGCTTGATCCGGAAGTCAGGGCAGGCGGGTCCATACGGTCGATCTGTTTTTCGACTAGTTCTTCGATCTTATCCAGATACTTTTGTTCAAACGGCATACACAGGGTGATTGCCTTGCCGTCACGGCCTGCACGGCCTGTGCGGCCAATCCGGTGAACATAGTCTTCCGAATGGATCGGCACATCAAAGTTGATCACATGGCTGACGGCTGGAATATCCAATCCGCGCGCGGCCACATCCGAGGCCACAAGCAGTTTCAAATCCCCGCCGCGAAATCCGTCCAAAACCCGCATACGCACGCTTTGATCCAGATCGCCGTGGATGGCACCTGCGTCAAAACCGTGTTTTTTCAAGGACTTCATCACAATATCGACATTGGATTTGCGATTGCAAAAGATAATGCCATTGGTGATAGCATCGCCCTCAGCCTTGATGATCTCACGCAGAACTTCGCGCTTTTCCTTGGCTTCGCTGGTGCGGTTCGACGGGGTGAACATGCAGATTTTCTGCGTGATGTTTTCACCTGTCGTCGCCTGACGCGCCACTTCAACCCGTTCGGGATTTTGCAGGAATTCCTGCGTGATCCGCGTAATTTCAGGGGCCATGGTGGCCGAGAAGAACAAGGTCTGGCGGGTGAAAGGCGTCATTTTGAAGATGCGTTCAATATCTGGGATGAACCCCATGTCGAGCATCCGGTCCGCTTCGTCCACAACCATGATCTGTACGCCGTTCAGCATAAGTTTGCCGCGCTCGAAATGGTCAAGCAAGCGACCTGGCGTCGCAATCAGAACGTCAACACCGCGGTCGATTTTCTGGTCTTGGTCTTTAAAGCTGACGCCGCCAATCAACAAAGCCATGCTCAGCTTCAGATGTTTTGCGTAGACTTCAAAGTTTTCAGCAACTTGTGCGGCCAGTTCCCGTGTCGGGCACAGCACCAGTGATCGGGGCATACGGGCCCGCGCACGGCCTTTGGCCAGCTTGGTGATCATCGGAAGGGTAAAGCTGGCGGTTTTACCAGTGCCTGTCTGGGCAATACCCAGAACATCGCGGCCTTGCAGGGCAAGGGGGATGGCGGCGGCTTGGATTGGGGTCGGGGTTACATACCCGGCCTCATCAATGGCCTGTAGGACTTTTGGGTCCAGGTCCAGATCGGAAAATTTTATCATTAGAGCCTTATTGTTACGGCGTTGATTCATACCGCAAAATTGGCTGCGGCTGGGGCCCCGGATTGGGCCCGTTCCTCTGCGCACTTCCATAAATGATTTTCCAGCGGAGTCAACGTGGCGGTCACGTTTCGCAACAATATCAAGTATTTTGGCCGTTTGTTGCCGTTTGCGTGACAATTTAATGCTGAAAAGTGTGATCTTTTGCACGCTGGAAATTGTTTTACGATGTAGCGGACTGATGTATGCTTTTCCCAATTAAGTATTTTTCAAAAGTCATAAAGGAAACACGATGCGACTGATGTCCGGCAGTTGGGGCAAAACCTATGCCTCTTTGATCAGCGATTTTCCCAAAACCTATGCGGCGCTGAATATCGACAAAAAATTTACCGACAGCTTGAAAGATCACAAGCGGGTGGTGGAAAACCTGAAGAAGGCTGACAAGCTGATCAACGGTTTTGCCATGGCACGGGATTCAAATAAGGAACCGTTTCTAATGCCCTACAAAGGGGCGGTGGCAGAATGTGTTTCCTCCCACAAGACCTTTGCAGGCAAGCTGAAATCGAATTTCAATAAATACCGGCCCAAGGTTAAGATCCAGCAGAAGACCTTTGACGCTGTTTATAAATCTTTGACCGATGACCTGCAGGCGCTGGTGGATCAGACCGAAAGTCAGGTCAAAGGCATGGCGCAGGAAATCAAAGGGCAAGAGATCAAGGCCGAGAAATCAGCCAAGGGTGTTCTGGCGCTGCAACAGAAAGAGGACCGCTTTTACAAAGCCTTCTTCAAGTGGATGGAGGCCATTGAAAAGAAGCAGGATGTTAAGAAGTGGAATGCCGAATTCCCCAAAATGATGAAACCGCTGGACAAATGTTACAGTGCAACGGCGATTTGGGTGAAAGGGAATAAAGAGCTTAAAAACAAGAACTTCCTGAAGGAATATAAAGTGCTCAAACCCCGTTTGGGCCAGTTCAAACTGAAAGATGACGCGACAGCCGAGGATCTGTATGAAAAAATCGGTTTATACCACAATACCGTCATCAATTGTTCCCGTGAGCTGGAAAAAATAGACGTGAAAAAGAAAAAGAGCAAATCTAGTTTGTAAAAGCGGGCCATTTCAGCCCGCTTTTGGTGTTGGCGCCTATGCGACCAACATTTCCTTGGTGGCGGTCAGTTTCAAATCCGGATAATCCCGTTCAACACGGTCGATATCCCATTGTAATCGGGTCATATAAACGGGATCGCCGTCGTGGTCATGGGCCACATGGCCTTTGTTGACGTTAACAAAGGTATCAATCTTGTTCTGCGGCCCTTGCAACCAGCGGGCAGAGGTAAACTGCGTAGGTTCGAACCGCACAGGGATGCCGTATTCCAGTTCGATCCGGCTTGCCAACACCTCGAACTGGAGCGCGCCGACCACACCAACGATCCAGCCAGCGCCGATCACGGGTTTGAACAGTTTGGCAGCGCCTTCTTCGGCAAACTGGTTCAGGGCTTTGTCCAGATGTTTGGCTTTCATCGGATCGGTAGAGCGCACGGATTGCAACAATTCAGGCGCAAACGATGGAATGCCTGCGAAATGGAGCGCTTCACCCTCGGTCAGGGCATCGCCGATGCGCAACTGCCCGTGGTTCGGGATACCGATGATATCGCCAGCCCAGGCTTCTTCGGCCAGTTCACGATCGGATGCCAGAAACAACATGGGAGAGGCGATGGCCATGGGCTTTTTGGTACGCACATGGGTCAGTTTCATGCCCCGTTTGAAATGCCCCGAACACAAGCGCACAAAGGCGATGCGGTCGCGGTGTTTGGGGTCCATATTGGCCTGAACCTTGAAAACAAAGCCGGAAACCTTGGATTCATCAGGGGCGACCTGACGTTCTGCCGCCGGGCGGATTTGCGGTTTCGGGCCGAATTCGCCGATCCCGTCCATCAGTTCCTGCACGCCGAAAGAGTTGATCGCAGAGCCGAACCAGATCGGCGTCATTGTGCCGTCCAGAAAGGCCTGACGATCCAATGTAGGCAACAGCTCGCGGGCCATTTCCACTTCTTCCAGAAATTTTTCCAGTAGATGGGGGGGCACGTGTTCGGCCAGTTTCGGGTCGTCCAGACCTTTGATCTTGATGGATTCCGACACCACATTTCTGTCGGCACGGTCCATCAGTTCCAAACGGTCATTCAGCAAATCGTAACAGCCCAAAAACTCGCGTCCCATTCCGATGGGCCAGCTTGCGGGGCTAACGTCGATCGCCAGATTTTCCTGAATTTCGTCAATAATATCAAATGTATCGCGGCTTTCACGGTCCATTTTGTTACAAAAGGTCAGGATCGGCATATCGCGCATACGGCAAACTTCAAACAGCTTTTGCGTCTGGCTTTCCACACCTTTGGCGCCGTCAATCACCATGATGGCTGCATCAACCGCGGTAAGCGTGCGGTACGTATCTTCGGAAAAATCCGAGTGACCGGGTGTGTCCACCAGATTGAACCAGAATTCGCGGAATTCAAAGGACATGGCGGAAGCCGATACCGAAATCCCGCGGTCTTTTTCCATCTGCATGAAATCGGATCGGGTGCGGCGGGCTTCGCCTTTGGCGCGCACTTGGCCTGCCATCTGGATCGCACCACCATAGAGCAGGAATTTCTCCGTCAACGTGGTTTTACCCGCATCAGGATGCGAGATAATTGCGAAGGTGCGGCGGCGGTCGATTTCCGGCGGCAACACTGGCTGATTTGAGGTGCGATCTAACATGTGCGTGCATATAGATAAGGTTTCGGGGCGTGGCAAGAAAACTGCGCGGTTTGGCGGGTGTTCGGGCAAGATATCCCTGTAAATCACCCAAAGCGCGACAATTGCAAAACAACGGGGGCGCTGCGGCTACGCTGCATTAACCAGTTTTCCATAAGATAACAGCTTTCTTTAACTCATTTTAAGGTGAATTATGCCCACCAAAGCACAAGAGATCGCCCGCGCTGATCTGGTAGCCGAACTGAAAAAACTGCAATCCGATTTTCAAAGCAAATGGATCGACGGCTCGCTTCCGAAGGGGTGGAATGAAATTCCGGTGTTGCACCCGTTGAACCCGCTGAAATCCGAAATCACCCTGTCTCTGGACGAAGACCTTTTGAAATGGTTCCGTAAATTCGGAGAGGGATTTGAAGCGCGTATCAACTCTATCCTGCGAATATATTGGCATGCACTGCAATCGGGGTTGGTTAAATCCCACTGGGATGCGGATTCGGTCGGCCCCAAGGACCACACGCTGCTAGAGGATCTTTTGCTGCAAAAGCTGGAAGAGGTTCGGGCGGGCGGCGGCGGGGCCTATACCAAAAAGCAGTTGGCAGCGCTTGAAAAAGAGTTGCAAGCCAGTCTGTCCACCCTTCGAAAAGCCCACGGGGTCGAGTAAATCCACCGTTAACAGGGATGGGGGGTCAAATGACCCCCTTGTCCTGCAAGACCTTCTTGCGGCTGCGTGAAATCGGCACGATGACCCCGTCCGACATCAGCAAGGATACTTTTTGCCCCTCGCGGATCACTTCGGAAATCTCGGCGAATCTCACCCAGTGGGACCGGTGGACTTTGGCCCCTGCCTGTGGGTTCAATTCGGCGATGGCATCGCCAAACCGCATATAGACCATGTGCATTCCGGTGTCGGTGTAAGCTTCAATATAGTGGTCGCTCATGGACAGGCGGATCAGATAACTGCCCCCGTTCGGGCCAAGCCGCTTAAGAAACGGACAGCTTTTGGGGAGGTCTGGTTCCTGCGACGGTTCGATTGTTTCACTTTGGGCAGCAGGGGCTTGCGCGGGGGAGGCTTCCACGGGATCCGGTTCAACAGGGTCCGTCAGGGAAGGCTTAAGCGGTGCCGGTTTGGCGGCGATTTGTGTGACGTGTTGATCCGCAACCGCATTACACACCCAAATACCAAGGTAGACACAGATATCCACGCTCATAACCAGAATGAACACAATTGCCGGATGGGGCAGTTCTGCGTGGGTGTAAAAGGTAAGGGCAAAGCGCCATGCCAACGAGAAATACGGCAGCGAGAACAGCCCGACGCCGATGGCAGCACGCAGCCAGAAGTGTTGTTCCGGAAAGCGCAGATTTGTCCAGATCGCCACCAAGGTTCCGTAAAAACAGGAACTGAAAGCAATGACCCCCCAAAAGAACAACCGAAACAGGAAAGTGTCGGTGCTATAGGTGTCAAACGGGCCCACAAGGGCGCAAACACCTGCGCTTGCAGCCGTGACAATTAAGGTCAGCGGATGGCGCATTTGTCTTTTCGCCCCGCGAAAAACACGGGACAGCGTAACGCGGTCTTTCGGGGCGTTACTTGGCAGATTCATCTGCAGATCATGCCTATTTCAAACAGCATTTCGATCGGATATTGCCTTAAATTCTGGTGGTGTCTGGCTGCCAAAGCAATGGGGATGCCACGTAACATGTTGATCTATCTATAACATTTTACCAATTCGATAAGGGGAAATCAACTATGAGTGGATTCTTTTTGATTTACCTAGCGTCGCCATACCATTCACGAAGCAAGCCATGCCATTCACGTAAACTGCGTTGTTATTGCCCTATCAGATAGGGTTGATGACGTACTCGTCGCAATTACGTGGCGGGGGCGCTGGCCATCTATTGCCCTATTTTATTTGTGTCGCGTAGTGAGTACCTTCGGCCAGCGCCTAGAAGCGGGCCAGCCGAAAAGATTTCCCCTTAAACAAGCTATTCAAGCGGCTCCAGCACCCGATGCCCGGGCGACACCTCGCGGTAGCGCGACGGGGCCGGTTTGTGGCTGACCGGAAAGATCGGGCTGGGAATCGGTTTGAAGTTCAACTCTTTGTCGATCTGGCGATCCCGCGGGTCAGGGCGGGGTACTGCGGATAGCAGGGTGCGGGTGTAATCGTGCTGGGGATTTTCAAAAATCGCGGCGCGGGGGCCAATTTCAACAATCCGTCCCAGATACATCACCGCCACCTGATGGGATACCCGTTCGACCACGGCCATGTCGTGGCTGATGAACAAATAGGACAGCTCCATTTCCGCCTGAAGTTCCATCATCAGGTTCAACACCTGTGCCTGCACCGATACGTCAAGGGCAGACACTGCCTCGTCTGACACGATCAGCTTGGGGCGCAGGGCTAGGGCGCGGGCGATGGCGACACGCTGGCGCTGGCCGCCGGAAAATTCATGGGGGAAACGATCAAGGAAGGTGTCGTTAAGCCCGCAGCGGTTGAACAATTCCCGCGCCCGATCCCGCATTTCGGACCGCGGGCAGACGTTGTAATTTATCATCGGCTCGATCACCTGATCCACCACTTTGCGTGTGGGATTCAACGACGCAAACGGATCCTGAAAAATCATCTGCATATTGCGACGGGCGTCGTGCAGTTCACTGCCGTTCATGTCCAGAATATTAACGCCGTTGATGATAACCTGCCCGCTAAGCGGTTCTTCAAGGCGCAGGACAGACCGCCCCGCGGATGATTTCCCACAGCCGCTTTCGCCCACCAGCGACAGGGTTTCACCCCGCCGCAGGGTAAAGGACAGGTCTTCAACCGCATGTACATTGGCCACCGTGCGCCGCAACAATCCGCCTTTGACGGGGTAGCGCGTGGTCAGGTTTTTCACCTCTAGCAGGACCTCTGTACCCGCGATGATAGGCTGTGGTGTCTTGGCATTCATCTCGCCCATAATAGCCATGGGTTCGGGGTTGGGTTTGCCTGCCATTTCCCCCAGTTTTGGCACCGCAGCCAGCAGGGCGCGGGTGTAATCTTCTTTGGGGTTTTCAAAAATTTCCGTGGCCGTGCCTTCTTCGACAAGATTGCCCCGATACATCACCACCACGCGGTCAGCCATTTGCGCCACCACCGCCATATCATGGGTGATGAACAGAACGGCAGTTCCGGTTTCCTCTTTCAAGCGGTTGATGAGAGACAGGATTTCAGCCTGAATTGTTACATCCAACGCGGTTGTGGGTTCATCCGCGATCAACAGGCGGGGTTCGCAGGCCAAAGCCATGGCAATCATCACCCGCTGGCGCATTCCGCCTGATAATTCATGGGGGTACTGGGTCAGACGCCGTTCCGGCTCGGGAATCCGCACCCGTTTCAACAGCTCCAGCGCGCGGGCCTCGGCTTCTTTCTTTGAAAGGTTCTTATGGACGCGTAGACCCTCAGTCAGTTGCCGCCCCACGGTGAACACGGGATTGAGCGAGGTCATCGGCTCTTGAAAAATCATCCCGATCTGGTTGCCCCGAATGGTGCGCATCAGATCGGCGTCCGCCGTGGTCAAATCCTTTACCGATCCATCGGTCGAAGTGAAATTCAACTTGCCCGAGGCGATCTTGCCGCCACCATATTCCACCAATCGCATCAACGACAGCGAAGACACCGATTTGCCAGACCCGCTTTCGCCCACAACACAGACGGTTTCGCCCGGATTGATGTGAAAGGTCACATCCTCCACCCCCACAACAACGCCTGCGTTGGTCTCGAACTCTACACGCAGGTTTTCGAACGAGACGAGCGGCTGGCCATCGGGCATGGGATTCTCCTGCATTTCTTCAATAGGTACTCGGCTTGAACTCTGCGGTGCGCAAGTGGCCCCTGTCAACAATTGCTGCGGGGTAAAGCGGTTAGAAAGACAAAGCCACCTGTTGTCTGCCTGATTGTGCGGCACGAAATTCCCGTGCGACGGCGCGGACCTGGCTGATTCTGTCCGGATCAGAGGGGTGACGCTTCAGGCGGCCCGTGGAGCGGGGCAGGCGGGACAAAAGGGTAATGGCCTCATCCGGATTATAACCCGCCAACATCATCAGGATCGTTCCGTTGCGATCCGCTTCAAGTTCGAATTGTTTGGAATAGGCCACCAGCGCGGTTTCAGCGCCTGCGCGGGCGGCCAGATTCACATCACGGCCTTCCTTTTTGGCGGCTTTGGCACTTTTCAAAGCGCCGCGCAGCACTTCGGTCTGGCCACGGGTGATGTGATCGGCAATTTGATGGGACATTTCATGGGCCATAACCATTGCAAATTCATCGTCGGTGCGCAGGAACCGCACCATGGCGTGGTTGAACAGGATCACAGGACGACCTGACGGATCGCGGGTAAATTTTGCATCCGGCGGCTGGCCGCGATCCAGTGCGACGACAAATTGAAAGGCGCAGCGGGTTTCCGACTGCCCCGGGTGGGCGCGGCGGCAGGCTGTCTTTGCCACAGGCAGGATGCGTTTATGAACGCGGCCAAAAGCGGCAAGCCCCTCGCCAAGGGGGCGGACACCTGTTTCGGGTGTGATTGTTGCGGGGGGCTGTTGGGGAAGCTCTCGGGGCGGAGGGGATGTACAGGCCGCCAGAAACACCAGTCCTGAAACCATCACGCTTTTCAAAATGGAATGTTTCAGGCGGGGCATCAGAGGGTCCATAGGTTAGCGCCGCTGCGGTCAGCGCCTGTATTATCTGGGTTGGTTTTTGAAACCTGCAAGTCTGCCCCCAAGTCCGATTGTGTTACCCGCCATGTCTTCGTAGTTTATGCCTAACACGAAATGAGGAGATTCGGTGATGGATTTAGGGATCAAAGGAAAACGGGCGATTGTCTGTGCGGCGTCCAAGGGTTTGGGCTATGGCTGTGCCGAGGCTTTGGCACAGGCGGGTGTGGATCTGGTGATCAACGCGCGCTCGGACGGGCCATTGCAAGAAGCCGCTGAACGGCTGCGTAGTTTTGGTGTAAAGGTGACGGCTGTGGCGGCTGACATCAGCACGGCAGAGGGGCAGGCGGCTGTTCTGGCAGCGGCAGACGGTTCGGTCGATATTCTGGTCAATAACGCAGGGGGGCCGCCTCCGGGAATGTGGAGCGATTGGGATCGGGATGATTTCATAAAAGCGCTTGATTCCAACATGCTGGCCCCGATTGCCATGATGAAAGCCTGTCTGCCAGGGATGATGGAAAAAGGCTGGGGGCGTGTGGTGAACATTACCTCCCAATCCGTGAAATCGCCGATTCCGGTGCTGGGTCTGTCCAATTCCGCCCGTGCGGGTCTGACGGGCTATGTGGCGGGAACATCGCGTCAGGTGGCACCGTCCGGCGTTACGATCAACAACCTGCAACCGGGCATTCATGCCACGGATCGTGCGGTTTCATTGGATGGTGGCGCAGCAGCGGCACAGGGGATTTCCGTAGAAGAGGCCAAAGTTCAGCGGTGCGAGACGATTCCGGCCCGCCGCTATGGCACGGCCGCTGAATTCGGCGCAACCTGTGCGTTCCTTTGTTCGCAACATGCAGGCTTTATCGTCGGGCAGAATATCCTGCTGGACGGTGGCGCGGTGAATTCCACCATGTAAGCCTTGAACAGCCCCCTGCGGACAGGGTTTGTCAGCAGGGGATTGATAAGACTTGGAAATCCGGTCGTGCGATGTACGGTCGGATTTTTGAGTATTTGGGGAACATTGAAGCGGGGGAACGGGTCTGGTGGAAGAGCGGTTTAGTCTGAAGGATGCACTGTTTAATCAACAGAAAGTGGCTTATCTGGCCGGACTTCTGGCAGCGGCGGATGCGCGGTTTGACGGGGTCGGGTTTGAACGGGATGTGATGGCAGAACTGCTGTCACTGGAGTTGAAACAGCGGATTGATCTGATTGCGCGGGTTTTGGCCGGCTATCTGCCAGATGATTTTGACGATGCGGTTTCGGTAATCTTACGGGCATTGCCGCCTGAACTGGACCCGCTGAAAACCGACGATGATTTCGGAGATTTCATCTTTGCGCCCTTTGGAGAGTTTGTTTCAACTCACGGCTTGGGACATTTTGAGCGCTCGATGGATGCGATTTGTGCTTTGACCAAGCGGTTTTCCATGGAATTCACCCTGCGCCATTTTCTGAATGCCCATGAAGCGCGGGTTTTGGCGGTTCTGGCGGATTGGGCTGTGGATGGGAACTATCACCTGCGACGTTTGGTGAGCGAGGGCACGCGGCCCCGCCTGCCATGGGGCAAGAAGCTCGGGCTGGCTTATGGCGCGCCGTTGCCATTGTTGGATCAGTTGTATTGTGACCCCACGCGCTATGTAACGCGGTCGGTGGCGAACCATTTGAACGATATTGCAAAGCTCGATGCCACATTGGTGGTGGATACTTTGGCCCGTTGGCAGCGCGAGGGGCGGCAGGAGCCCAAGGAAATGGACTGGATGATCCGCCATGCCCTGCGCACCTTGATCAAACAGGGTGACCCGCAGGCGATGGCGTTGTTGGGCTATGTTCCTGATCCGCCGGTTTCTGTGTCAGCGGTGACGGTGACAACACCCGTTATTGCCTTTGGAGAGGCGTTTGAGTTCGAAGTGACGGTTCGCGCCTCAGCGCCCGCAAAGCTGTTGGTGGATTACGCCATCGGGTTTGTCAAAGCTGATGGCGCGCGCAAGGCCAAAGTGTTCAAGCTGAAGCAACTGGCGCTGAAAGCCGGAGAAACCGTGGTTCTACGCAAGCGGCACAGATTGAAAGCGGATGCGACAACCTATCGCCTGTATCCGGGTGCGCATGAGGTTTTGGTCCAGATCAACGGAGTTGAACGGGGGAAGGGCCGCTTTGATCTGACGGCGCCCTAGCGTAAAGTGGACTTGCTGACCTGGTGTTGCGCTGTTATCTGACCAAAACCATAGGATACCAGCAGCGGAGTGCCCCTTGGCCGTTCAAGACCCACCACGGTTAGAATTACAGCAGATCACCCGTAGTTTTGGCGGGCAGGTGGCTGTTGCGGATGTGTCCCTTACGCTTGATGCAGGTGAGGTGATTTGCCTGCTGGGGCCATCGGGCTGTGGCAAGTCCACGACCTTGCGGATTGCGGCGGGGGTGGATCGCCAGAACGGCGGGACGGTGTTGATCGACGGCAAGGTTGTGTCGGATGATCGCCACCATCAAGAGCCGGAAAACCGCTCTATCGGGTTGATGTTTCAGGATTTCGCACTGTTTCCCCATCTGGATGTGGCAGGCAATGTCGGCTTTGGGTTGAGTGGCGCTAAAGCTGAAAAATCCGCACGGATTGGTGCTTTGCTAGAGCGGGTAGACCTGCAAGGATATGGCGCGAAATACCCCCATGAGTTGTCAGGCGGTGAACAACAACGGGTGGCTTTGGCCCGTGCGCTGGCGCCCAAACCCCGTGTTTTGCTGATGGATGAACCGTTTTCCGGCCTTGACGACAGGCTGCGCGACGAGGTTCGGGATTCCACGCTGGAACTGCTGAAAGACGAAGGCACGGCGGTTCTGCTGGTGACACATGAACCGGTCGAGGCCATGCGGATGGCCGACCAGATCGCCCTTATGCGCGATGGTCGTGTGGTTCAAATGGGAGCACCCTATAATATCTATAACGCTCCGGTGGACCGTGCGGCGGCGGCGTTCTTTTCGGATGTGAATGTGGTGTCCGGCGTTGTGAAAAACGCGCTGACAGAAACGCCATTTGGTCAGTTTCTGGTGCCCGGGTCCCAAGACGGCGACGAAGTAGAAATTATCATCCGCCCCCAACATCTGCGGCTGGATTTCGACCGTAACGGGCGCGGGCCGAACCCGACAGTGGAAGAGGGCACCCCGGCGCGCGGGATTGTTAGCCGCGCGCGCTATCTGGGGCATCATTCACTGGTGGAATTCATCATGGATCACGACGGTTCGGGTTTGCAGGTCACGGTGCCCGGAGTTTTCCTGCCCGAAACGGGGCGTGCTTTGTGGCTGTCCATGCGCCGCGACCGGTGTTTTGTTTTCCCCAAGACCTGAAGGTTTTCCGCTTGCGCGAGTGCCGTGTGAAACCGGCGTTAGTATTGCGTGAAAAACGCGCGTCTTGCAGGCTGCTCCGTGAAACCGTTCTAAACTGTGATTTTTGTCACTTTTTCATTCGGAAATCACAGGCTAACTCGGTCTATTGATTGCGTTTGGAGAATAAAGTGTCTGATTTTTTAGGTATAGCGCGCGACCCAAATAGTATTCCGATGATATCCCTGATTTGTAACGGGATCGGGGTGCTGGGTTTCATGATTTACATGACAAACTATACCATGGTGACCTTTCAGCGGATCGACAGTCGCGGGCTGTTGTTCTTTTCGTTGAACACTATGGCGGCGACATTTGTATTGATCAGCTTGACACAAAACTTCAATCTGGCTTCGGCCTTGATCCAGATCGTCTGGATTTGTCTGGGGACAATTGCAATCAAAAAGCGGTGGTCTATGCGTGATACAGACCCGCTGAACCCGCAGCTGGACCGTGCCTTTGGTGCGGTCCAGCGCCAAAATGGCGCGATCTGATAGAGAATTCTGCCGCAAACCCCGTGATTGCCGTTGTTTCGGGGTTTGAACCCCCTTCTAAAAATATTAAATGTACCCCGTACTGCACTGGCGCGCAGGGTCGCGCCGCACTCGGAGACTTATAATGCTACCTACACCTATGTTCATCCAAAACATCGGCCTGCCTGGCCTGCTGTTGATTGCTGTTGTTGTGCTGGTCCTGTTTGGCCGTGGCAAAATTTCCAACCTTATGGGCGAAGTGGGCAAAGGCATCACATCGTTCAAAAAAGGCGTTGCCGAAGGCAAGGACGAGCTGGAAACCGCTGCAATGGACGACGCCAAAGACGTCACACCTGAAAAAGACAAATCCTGACCTTTGTGATCAGCGTGGAGCGCCTGCATGTTTGATATTGGCATGGCAGAAATGATCGTGATCGGCGTTGTGGCGCTGATTGTGGTCGGGCCAAAAGACCTGCCGCAAATGTTCCGGAAAGTGGGCCAGTTTGTGGGAAAAGCGCGCGGAATGGCGCGGGATTTCCAACGGGCTATGGAACAGGCGGCAGATGGGACGGGCGTGAATGACATCGCCGCCGACCTGAAAAATGTCACCTCCATGAAGAACCTCGGCTTGGATGAGGCGACAAAATCCTTTCAGAACTATCAGAAAAGTTTCGAACCTGAAAAAGTAGACGCGGCGGCGGAAAAAGCCCGTCGGGATGCTTTGGTTGCGGATGCGAATGCTGCCGCTTCCAAATGGCCACCGGACGGTGTGCCCGTGGTTGAAAACTCTGAAGTGGTGGAAGAGGCTGCGGTTGCTGACACACCGGTTACCAAGCCGGCAGCGAAGACTGCTGCCAAGAAACCCGCGGCCAGGAAACCTGCTACCAAGAAACCTGCGGCCCAAAAGCCTGCTGCCAAGGCGCCCGCCAAAGCGGCGGCAAAACCGGCACCCAAAAAAGCTGCTGCCAAAAAGCCGGCGGCCAAGAAACCTACCAAGGCGGCTGAGACCAAAACATGAGCACGGATGAAATCGAAGACAGCTCGGCCCCGTTGATCGAGCATCTGGCAGAATTGCGCACGCGGTTGATCAATTCTGTTCTTGCCTTGCTGGCAGGCGTGGTGATCACCTTTTATTTTGCCGATCCGTTGCTGGATTTTCTGGTTCGGCCTCTGGCGAAAATCCTGATCGAATACGGGCAGGACCCGACGTTGATCTTTACCTCGCCGCAGGAAAAGTTCTTTGCCTTCTTCCGGATTTCCTTTCTGGGCGGCTTTATGATTGCCTTCCCGATGGTGGCCTATCAACTTTGGAAGTTTGTGGCGCCCGGGCTTTACAAGAATGAAAAAGGGGCATTTCTGCCCTTCATGGTTGCCTCGCCCCTGCTGTTTTTGCTGGGCGCGTCATTCGCGCATTTTGTAGTGACGCCACTGGCGATGCGGTTCTTTGTAGGCTTTGCCGATATCATTCCGGCCCTTGCGGATGTGATTGCAGGGGGCGACCCTGATGTGATCCCTGCAGAGGCGTCTGATATCAAAACGGTCATTTTGCCCTCGATCAAAGAGAGCCTTGATCTGACCCTGAAGTTCATCTTTGCCTTTGGTATCTGTTTCCAACTGCCTGTGCTGCTGACCCTTATGGGGATGGCGGGGCTGGTCAGTTCAGCGGGCTTGCGGTCAGTGCGCAAATACGCGGTTGTGGGCATTCTGGTGCTGGCCGCAATTGTGACGCCACCGGATGTGATTACACAAATGATCCTGTTTACAGTGGTTTACCTGCTGTACGAGATTTCGATCTGGCTGGTGATCATGGTTGAACGCAAACAAGAAGAACGTCTGCGCCAAGAAGGTCTGGCCGACGAAGACGACACAAAACACCCTGAGGAAATGGAATGAACCAAGACGCACTGACGCGGATTGCTGAAGCGTTGGAACGCATCAGCCCGCGCCCGATGCCCGCCCCCGATTTTTCGCAAGCCGATGCTTTTGTCTGGCATGTGGGGCCGGACCGGTTGGAACCTGTTGCCAAAGTGAACCGTGTCGACATCGGGCTTTTGGTCGGGATAAACCGTTCGCGCGATATTCTGATGGAAAACACCCTGCAATTTGCCCGTGGTCTGCCTGCCAACAATGTTCTTTTGTGGGGCTCGCGGGGCATGGGGAAATCGTCACTGGTTAAAGCCGCCCATGCGGAGGCGAACCGCGTGGTTGGAGGTTTGAAGCTGGTGGAAGTCCAGCGCGAGGACCTGCCGTCCATCGGGCGTTTGTTGAATGTGCTGCGCGCTGCCAGTGAACGGTTTTTGCTGTTTTGCGACGATCTGAGCTTTGGTCACGATGACGCCCATTACAAATCCCTGAAAGCGGTTTTGGATGGCGGGATCGAAGGGCGGCCTGAAAATGTGTCGTTCTATGCCACGTCGAACCGTCGCCACCTGATGCCGCGCGATATGATCGAAAACGAACGCTCGACCGCGATCAATCCTTCAGAAGCGGTAGAAGAGAAAGTATCACTTTCGGATCGGTTCGGCTTGTGGCTGGGGTTTCATCCTTGTGATCAGGACCAGTATCTGGCGATGATCCGTGGTTATTGCGACGCCTATAAAATTGAGATTTCAGACGAAGACTTGCGGTCTGAAGCAATTGAATGGCAGCAGACCCGTGGCAACCGCTCGGGGCGGGTGGCCTGGCAATATGTGGTTGATCTGGCCGCGCGGCGCGGCGTTCATCTGGACTAAACCCCAATCAAAAAGACCAAAGTGAAGCGCCTTCGGGCGCTTCGTTGTTTTTAAGCGGGCCTCCGGCGGGGATATTTGTGGAAAGAAGAAGCCGCGGGGGATTTGATCAGGCGGAGATGGCGATCAGGTACAGCGCGTAACAGCCGTAAGAGCCCAGCAACAGCACCCCCATGAAACGACGCAACGGGGCGATGCGGATGCAGGCCAGCAGGATCAAAGTCATGACAATCAAAATCGCCATATCCACCCAGAGAATGGTGGAGTAGTGGAAGGTTTTGATCACGCCTGACAGGCCGAGAATCCCCAGAATGTTAAAGATTTGACTGCCCGCCACATTGCCAAGGATCAGGTTCGGGCGTTTCATGCGGGCGGCGGCGATGCAGGAAGAAACCTCGGGTAGGCTACCGCCGGCGGCGATGACTGTGGCGCCGATCACGGCTTCGGATATGCCGATGCGGTTGGACAGGTTTACGGCGAAATAGACGGCGAGGTCTGAAAAATAGGCCATGGCGATTGCGCCGCCCACCACAAACACCACCGCCAGCCAGAGGCTTGTGCTGGCGTCGTAGTCTTCGTCTTCGGAGCCGTCGGCGCTGCGGATTGAACTGTACATGTAATAGGCAAAGGCCGCCAAAATCGCGATGCCATAGGCAAGGCTGAAGTAGGATGTAAGAAAGCCGTCGTTGCTGAGCAGGGTGTTGACCAGCAGGGCGAGGGTGGCGATCAGGCCGACGATAATGCTGCGTGCATATTCCGGTCGGGCGCGATCAAATCGCAGCAACAGCCCCGCGATACCGATACCAAGGCCGATATTGACGATGTTGGATCCGATGATGTTGGAAATAACAATGTCGCCCGCGTTTTCAAGCACAGCTGACACGTTGATGGCCACCTCTGGTGCGGATGTACCGATGGCGACAATGACCGAGCCGACGATGAACTCTGGCACCGACAGGCGCTGTGCAATCGAAACTGCGCCTTTGACGAAATACCCTGCGGAAACAACGACTACTGCCAGACAGAGAGGGAGGGCCAAGAGTAGGAAGATCATTGATTGGCCCAAAAGTAACCTCATTCACGTCAGACGGCACATGTGATTACGCAGGTAATGATCCCCCTTCGCAGGTGCAAGGGGGGCGGGTGGAATTTTACAAGTGTTTTTCAGAAGATGCGGGGATTACTCCAGCGCGAAGCTTTGCGGGTTCACCCGTGCGGCCTGATGTTGCTTTTGGCGCAGTTGCACGCGCAGTCCCGTGGTGTTCGGCAGGGCGTCACCACTTTGGGGGACTTGCGTGGTTTGACGGTTCGGCGTTTTGAAATCAGTCACCGGATTGCGTTTAAAATAGATCAGGTTATCGTTGCTTACATGTCCGTAGATGACCGAGATCACGTCACCATCTGAATCGCGGTTCTGTGCGAGACTGGGCGACCCCAGCGTCAGGGCAAGGACTGTAGTGGTGCAGAGGGTCAGGGACATTCCCATTGTGTTTCCAAACTTAAAATGTGTTTCCAAACCTTTAAATTATGGGGACAGGATATTCAAAACTGTACCAAAGTAAAGCCGATTGATCCGGTCACGCGCGGCCCGTCGCCGGAATGACCCGTCAAATCCCGCAGTCCCAAGCGCAGGGAAACACCTGTGCGCGGTATTCTGAAGGCGGCGCCGACGGACAGGTTGCGCCCGTTCCAATCGGCGATCAGGTTTGTATGATCGCTAAGCTCTACCGCCAGCGCACCAAACAGGATTGTGCCGCTGGCGCCATGTCCTTCGGCGATGTCACGGGGAGTTTTTTCGGCGAAACGGCCTGTGCCGGCGCCTAATGTGAACACGCCGTCAAAGGGCATCACGGATCGGTCTGCATCAAAGGCCAGACTGGCCACTGCGTAAAAGCTGGACTGGCCATCGGTCTTTTGCACCAACAGGTTTTCCCCGCCGACTGCCACTGACAGACCGTCTGTCAGATAGCGGCTGAATGCAAAGCCAAGGGACATCCGGTCAGTTTTGCCAAGATCGGACAGATCGTTCAGCGACACCCCAAGGGATACGCCGACCGTTTCAAATGCATTGCCAAAAGTCAGGCCGAAGCCAATGCCGCCGTCCGGTTTATGTGTGTAGGGCACGCGGGATACGCCGCCAAAACTGACGCTTAGGGCAGGGCGGCTGTCTTGGGTCACAAAGGCGGCCGGGCCATAGGCAGAGGGTACGGTCAGCGTATGCCCGACCCCGTTTGGCAGGGCAACTTTGGCAGCGCGGTAGAGTTCCAGCACAGTGCGCTGATCTTGTAACGGCGTTTGGTGCAATGTGCGTTTCAGCGCCCGCTCGGACTGGATCGGTTTGGTAAAGCCAAAGCGTTTTGTCTGCGGGTTGAAGCGCAGGATATTGGCGGCGTCGAGCCTTGCCAGATCATCTATCCGCACAAGAAAACCCGCAATATCAACCGTATCAAAAGCCCCGCCACCCCGCAGGTCGTTCAAGGAAGGGGACTGTGCGTTGGCCGAGGGACTAGAAATCAGGAGGCTGACAACGGTGTATAGGCAGACAATAAACAGCCCAGACCACGATCTTTGACGCTGTGATTGGCCCGTGATTTGCGGGGAAAGCGGCTTGTGTAAAATGGTTTTCATCAAAATGTCCCGTTGAGGTTGCCATCAGGTTGTGTTGGCTTTCCCGAACGGGACGCTCTGCTGTTATCTTGCCCCTGACCTGTGTGTGGGGCAAGTATTTGCTGGATCGCATCGATTATTAAAGGATGCTCAAAGTTTTGGCATGCCTTTGGGGCGCATCAGGCGTTTTTGGGCGGCGATGCGGAACGGGGCGTTTGGTGCGCCGTAGCCTTTGTAACCGTCGCGCCGCTGGATGATTTCAAAGAAAATCCCCCCTGCGAACGGGCGCGAGTAATATTGAAAGAACCCGCCTTCTGCATCTTCGTCATACAGAATATTCCCCGCTTTCAGACGGGCCAGAACATCTGGACACAAATCAAACCTTGCGATCAGGTCAGCGTAATAGTTGTCTGACATTTCAAGGGGTTGGAAGCCGCGTTTGATCATCGCATCCGATGAGGCAAAGATGTTGTCGGTGGTCAGCGCAATATGCTGGACCGAAGCACCAAAGCTGTCGGCCAGAAAATTGCCAGCCATGGTCCGATGGGTTTCCGCCCCGTTCAAGGTAATGCGCAACATTCCGTTTGTGGTTTCCAAGGCCTGACTGCGCACCAGCCCGTCCGGGTCCACCACATCCACCATTGCGGATTTTTCCATCTTGAACAGGGTTGTGTAAAACAGAGACCAGCTTAGCATTTCGTCATAGCCCATGGTTTGCGCCAGATGGTCGATCCCGCGCAGGCCAGCGCCTTTGTCATTGGTCTTTGATTTTTCAAATTCCACCGACCAGACATCCCGAAGCCCGCTGGTTTCGTCGATGAAATGCAAGACACTGCCGCTTAGCCCGCGGATGGCCGGGATGTTCAATTCCCCCGGTTCCACAGGTTGGCAAAAGATATTGGCGCCAAGGGCCGTGGCCCGCGCCACAGTTTCAGCGGCATTGTCCACTGTCAGGCCGATGTCACAGACTGTTGTGCCGTGCATGGTATAAGCACTGCTGGCATAGCCCGAGGTTTCGCGGTTCACCACAATGCGGATATCCCCTTGGGTCCACAAGGAAACCTCTTTTGAAATATGGGTGCCTGATTGCGCAAAGCCCAGACTGTGCAACATGGTTTCCAATTCGGCTGCTTCGTCATCGCGTGAGGCGAATTCCACGAAAGACACCCCTTCAACTGTGCGGCGGGCGGGCATTGCGGGGGGTGCAACCTTTAGGGTTGGTTCCGCGCGGGACACGTCATCCATCAAAGCCACAAGCGAACGGTAGCCGTCTTTGGCGATGGTGCGTGCATTGCCCCCGCGAAACTGGTCGTTGAAAATTTCCAGTGAAATCGGGCCGTTATACCCTGTGGCCATCACTGCTTGGGTGAAATCAGCCACGGCCAGATCGCCTTCGCCCGGCATGTTGCGAAAGTGGCGGGACCAGTACAGCAGGTCCATTTCAATGGCAGGGGCGTCGGCCAGTTGCACGAAAAAGATTTTGTCTGCGGGTATCCGGCGGATGGTTTCAGGGTCGATCTTGCGGGCCAGCGTGTGAAAGCTGTCAAGGATCAGGCCGACATTTGTGTGGTCCGCACGGCGCACAATTTCCCAAGCGTCGCGGTGATCGTTCACATGGGTGCCCCAAGCGAGTGCTTCATACCCCACGCGCAACCCGCGTTTTGCGGCGCGCTCGCCCAATTCGTGAAAATCAGCGGCAGCGCGGTCGATGCCGCCCAAGGCGGCGGGATGGGTGGTGGAACAGATGAGAACCAGATCGGTGCCCAGTTCCTGCATCAGGTCGAATTTCCGCTCTGCGCGGTCAAAGGCTTTCGCCCGTTGCGGATCGGGCAGGCCTTCGAAATCGCGGAAGGGTTGGAAAAGGGTGATGTCCAGCCCTTTGTCACGGATCATGTTGCCTACGTCTTTGGGCGCGCCGTCATGGGCGATGAAATCCTGTTCAAAGATTTCGATCCCGTCAAAGCCGGCCAAGGCAATGGCGTCCAGTTTTTCGGGCAGGCTACCTGAAATCGACACTGTTGCGATCGAGGTTTTCATAATGCGTCTCCTTGAATACCTTGGCGCAGGGCGGTTGTGTCCAGCGGGACACCGGTGAAAATCGCCCAGGCATCCACGCCCTGGCCAAAGAACAATTCGTAGCCGGAAATCACGTTTAAGCCAGCGGCTGTGGCGTCTTGCAGGAATTTGGTTTCAACGGGGGTGTAGACCGCATCAAAGGCCCATGCCGCTTTGGCCATGGCGCTGGCGGGCAAGGGGGTTCCACCGATCCCGACCATGCCAAGGGGCGTGCAGTTGATGATACCATCCGCGCCTTTTGCGGCCTCTTGCGGGTCAGTGAAGGTTTCAATCTGTGTGTCGGTGCCCAGTGCGCGCAGGGCGTCCGCAAGGGCAGTGGCTTTATCCGCATCCAGATCAACACAGCGGATGGTTTTTGCCTTCAGACCGATCAGCCCGAAGGCGACGGCCTTGCCCACACCACCAGTGCCGATCAGACAGACGATGCCTGCAGGTTTATCACCCCGCTCGGCGCGGTAGGCATGCATGAAACCTGTGTAATCGGTGTTGAACCCCTTTGGCCCCTCGGGGTCGAACACCACCGTATTCACCGCACCAATAGCCCGCACTAGCGGGTCGGCAACGGTCACTTTGCCTATCACCAGCTCTTTATAGGGGTAGGTCACGTTGATCCCGCGATAGCCGCTGCTTTGTGCCTGATCGAACACCTCGTTAAAGGTCAGGGCCATGTCTTTGGGGATCAGCCGATCATAGGTCACATCCAGCCCCGTCAATTCCCCCGCCGTACGGTGCAGGCGCGGGGATTTCGAACGGGTGATATTATCCCCGATCAGCCCCAGTTTCACACGTTTTTTGATAGGGGCAGTCATGATATTTCCTTTCTCGAAAAGCGGCGTTTCATCTTGCCCCAAAGCGGTGTCTGGCTGACGAAAATCAGGATCACAGCGATGAATAGAACAAGGGACAGCGGGCTGGTGAGAATGCCTTCAAACAGTTTTGGCAGGCTTTCCCGTTCCGAAATTATCGCCCGCCGCCAGTTGTCATCCAATAGGCGTGACAGGATCACACCAAGGATCACCGGACCCAGCGGATAGCGGTAGTGTTTCATGAAATAGCCCAGCACCCCGAAGCCCAGCATCCAATAAACATCGGTGATGGAATTGTTCACCGCGTAAGCCCCAACGATGGACAGCAAAAAGATCAGCGGGATCAGGACAGAGCGGGGCATTTCGACGATTTTGGTAAAGACACGGATACCGGTCAGGCCGAACACCAGCATAAAGAAGTTGGCCATCACCAAGGCCCCGACGATGAACCAGAACATATCGGGCTTGTCGATCATCAGCATCGGGCCGGGGTTCAGACCGTGAATGAACAGCGCACCAATCATGATGGCCGTGACCGCATCGCCCGGGATTCCTAGGGTCATCATCGGGATGAAGGCCCCGCCCACAGCGGCGTTATTGGCGGTTTCAGGGGCGACCAAACCTTCCATTGCGCCATCACCGAAGGGGACTTCGGGGTCTTTGGTGATGCGTTTCGCGTGGTCATAGGCCATCAGCGCGGCAATATCGCCACCCGTACCGGGAAGGGCGCCAATGATCACCCCGATGCTGGAGGTTTGCAGCGATAGTGGCAGGTATTTGCGAATAACGCTCCACGACGGGATGATCCGCCCGACCTTTTGTTTCACCGCAGCAGTGTCAACGTGATGCAACTGTTGCAAGGCCTCGGACACGCCGAACATCCCGATCATCACGGCGATGAAGGAGATACCGCCTTGCATGATGGGAATGTCAAAGGTGAAACGCTGGGTGAAGGTCAGCGGGTCCATGCCCACAGCCCCAAGCCCGATACCAAAAGCCCCTGCAAAGATACCTTTGACAAGGCTACCGCCTGACAGGGAACCCACCAGAAGAATACCCAGAATGGCCAGCAGGAAATAATCGCGCGGTTGAAAGCCCAGCGCGAAATTTGACACGAAGGGGGCTGCAAGGGCCAGCACGCTGATGCCGATCAACCCGCCGAAAAACGACATGACGGTTGTCACGCCGATGGCCACGCCTGCTTCGCCTTTTTGGGCCATAGGGTAGCCGTCCATCGCTGTGGCAATCGCTGACGGCGCGCCCGGAATATTCAGCAGGATCGCTGTGCGCGAGCCGCCATAGACGCCGCCCATATAGATGCCGATCATCAGGGAAATTGCGGGATAGACATCCCATGAAAAGGTGAATGAAATCAGGATCGAAACGGCCATAGTCACGGACAGGCCGGGGATCGCGCCCACATAGATGCCAGCCAATGTGCCAAGTCCGACCAGCAACAGCAATTGCGGTTGGGTCCAGACTGTCAGGAATGCGAAAAGGGTCTCGTACATCTTAGTTGCCTCCGGACAAAAGGGAGCGAATAAACGCCAGTATCTCGCCCTCGGGGACGATCCCCGCAGGCATCAGCACGGTGAAGACGATGCGGAACACCATGTAGATGCCGATCAGGCTGAACAGACCGATACCGATGGAAAACAGCCATGATTTCTGGGTGAGGTATTTGATCGAAAGGATCAGAAAGATCGCCGATGTGGGCAGGAAGCCAAGGGGTTGCAGGGCGAAAGCATAAGCAATCAGCATTGCCGCGATTATCGCGATGCGAGCGGGCAAAACATCCACAAAAAAGCGGCCTTCCGCTTCGGGTTTGGCACGAAACGTGCGGATCAGAACCAGTATAGAGGTGACGACCATGGCAAATGTTGTGGCCATTGGGATGGCACCCGGGGCGCTTAGGGATTCAAACCCGGAAATGCCATAGGCGCTATACAGCAGAAACAGGCTGGCGCAGGTCAGGAAAGCCGCGAAAATCAGCTCTCCGGGTTTGCGGTGTTCGGGATGTTGCATCATGACCTCTTGGCTCGGACAGGCAAACCCGTGTCCGTGGTTAAGATGGCGTCGTCCAATTCACCAGAGCAGGGCGGCGCATACAGAATTTTGAAAGAATAGAATAAAAGGGTCGGGGGCCGTTTAGCCCCCGACCGCGCCCGTTACGGGCGTTCGATGCCGAAATCTTCGGGCGAGTTTTTGGCAAGACCGGCGTCAAACATCAGCCAAGCTGTGTTGCGCTGCCATTTGGTCAGGAAGTCCTGCGCCTCGGTGCCAGAGATGTTCATCATGGTGAAACCACGGCCGTCCATCAGTTTGACAAAATCAGGCTGGGTCGCCGCATCCGCAAAAGCGGCTTGCAGTTTGCTCACTACATCGTCCGGTGTGCCTTTGGGGGTAAAGACGCCAAAGAACGGGCCCCAAGGCAGGTATTTTTCATACTCAGGGTTGGTGGATGTGATGGCGGGCACGTCCGGCAGGGCGGGGCTGGCGGCTGTGTCAAACAGGGCGATCGGTTTCATTGTGCCAGCGCGGATGCCTTCGACAGCGGCACCCAGAACGGCGGGCATCACGTCGATAGCGCCGCCTTGCAATGCGGTCAGGGCAGGGCCGTCACCGTCATAAGGCACAAAAATCACCGGCAGTTCGGTTTCGGATGTGATCATCGCAGTCACAACAGATGGAACGCCACCCGGACCCGTTGACCCGAACCGTACTTCGTTAGGGTTTGCGGCGATATACTCCAGCATTTCGGGATAGGTGTTGAAGGGCGCGTCAGGGTTGGCCACCAGAATAGGCGTGCCCCGTGCCAGCAGGTTTACAGGTGTGAAATCCGAGTAATCCTTGGTGCCAAAGCCCATGATTTTATACAGCATCGGGTTTTCTGCACCCATCAACAGGGTGTAACCGTCAGCTTTGGTGCCTGCCACATGGTTCAGCGCAATCGCGCCAACGCCGCCTGTCATGTTCTGCATGACGACCGAACCGCCAAGAACCTCTTCGGCGTGGGGTGTCACGGCGCGCATGACCGTATCGGTGGACCCTCCGGCCCCCCATTGAATGATCCCTTGGATCTCTTTTGCCGGATAATCCTGTGCGGTTGCAAAAGTCGTGCTTAGGCCAAGCGCAACAATCGCGCCAAGTAGTTTGCGAGACATCATGGTCCTCCCTTTGTGTCAAACAACCGTCGAACCATCCGAATCGTTGTGCGGATCGACGGGAACCTCTGTAAAATGTACGATACGGTTAATTTGTCAACATAAATGTACTAACTGGTACATTGTGTGGTATTACACTGTTAGAATCAAACGGAATTAAAGGGCTTTTCCACATGGGAGACACGTCGCGCAAACCTGCCAACACGCGTAAAGCGCATTGGAAACAGAACCCGGATGGCGTGAAAGAAGACATCTTGAGGGTGGCAACCGAAGAATTTGCCGCCCATGGCCTGTCAGGCGGGCGTATTGACGAAATCGCCCGCAAGACAGAGGCGTCCAAGAGGATGATCTATTACTATTTCGGCGATAAGGACGGGCTGTATCAGGCGGTTCTGGAACGGGTCTATTCCACTTTGCGTGAAAACGAGGATGCGCTGAAAGTCGGCGATCTGGACCCTGTGGCTGCCCTGTCGCGACTGGTGGAAGCCACCTTTGAAGCCCATGCCAACACGCCGCTGTTCATTCGTCTGGTGATGATCGAAAACATCCACAATGCCGCCTATTTGCGCCGTTCCGAAATTATTCCGGGGTTGAACCGCTCGATCATCGACAAGCTGGATGATGTCTGTAGACGGGGCAAGGACGCAGGGCTGTTCCGTGCCAATGCCGATCCGCTGGAACTGCACTGGCTGATCAGTTCGTCAAGCTTTTACAACGTGTCGAATAAAGAGACCTTCTCCACCTCGTTTGGCGACACTTTGTACACAGCACAGGGGCAGGCGCGGTTGAAACAGCGGGTGGTGGATATGATTCTCGGGTTGGTGGTTATCGGCTATGAACCACCCCAAAGCGCGGCAGAATAGACGGTAAAACCAACCAGTCTAACCGGTTTTACGCACCGTCACATTGCGGTGGGTGATCGGGTTTCCGGTGTTTGCATCCACCAGTAACGGGTCAATCGGCTGGCCTGTTTCCTGTGACAGAATAGTCATGGCCGTTACGGTTTTTGGCGGGACGTTATCCTCGGCCCAATCAATTAGGGTGACCAGTATGGGATAGAGCGCCTTGCCCCGTTCGGTCAGCCGGTATTCATAGCGTACAGGCCTGTCCTGATAGGGTTCGCGCCGCAAAACCCCTGCTGTTTCCAGCTTGCGTAGCCTGTCGGCCAGCACATGGCGGGTGATGCCCAAACGCTGTTGCATCTGGTCAAAACGGCGGATGCCCAAAAAGCAGTCGCGCACGACCATCATAGTCCAGCGATCCCCCAGAACGGACAGTCCACGGGCCACGGGGCAGGGTTCGGTTTCAAGGTTGTCCCATTTCATGGGGTGATCCTAGCCTATATTGACAGGTTCTGAAAGGGAACTTACTAAGAGTGGGTTCCAAAAAAGAACTTAGTGTCCATTCGGGCACATCGGGACATAGGATCTGAAACACAGAAACTACGAAGAGGGTTTCACAATGACAGCCATGTTACGGCGGACTTATGAATATGCGGACGCGGGATTTGATCCGGCTTCGGCGGTGCGGCTTTCAGGGCTGGACTACATGCGTGCCCTTGTTGCGGGGAAAATCGGTGCGGAACCGTCGATCAACAACACCATGGGGATGATCCCGCCCCATCTGCTGGAATACGGCAAAACCGCGCTCGAGGCTGAAGCGGGCGACTATCTGTTAAACCCGATGGGCACGGTTCACGGCGGGTTTGCGGCCACTTTGCTGGATTCCGTGCTGGGGATTGCAGTCCACACCACCCTGGAGCCGGGCATGGGCTTTACCACGGCCGAGTTGAAAATAAACTACACCCGCGCCATTCTGCCGAGCACTGGCCGTTTGCTGGTCGAAGGCAACCTGATCCACCGGGGCCGCCGCATGGCCACATCCCAAGGCCGTATTATCGGCAAGGAAGACGGTAAATTATACGCCCACGGGTCCACCACCTGTTTCCTGTTCCCCCTGAAACCCACAAGCGAATAGACCTATGACCTCTATGGATGCGCAAGCCCCTGATTCAAACACAGTTGCCCCAAGCGCCGCTGACTCCCCGGCGTTAACCCGTGCTGCGGCTTCCGCGGCAGCGCGGGCGGGGCGCACGAAACGGTTGCTCGACGGGCCGATCGGGCCGACGCTGGCAAAACTGGCGGCGCCCAATGTGCTGGCCATGCTGGTACAGGCCGCCATGAGCATTGCCGAGGGCGTGTTTGCCAGCCGTTTGGGGGTGACCGCTTTGGCGGGGCTGGCGCTGGTGTTTCCCTTGGTGATGCTGACACAAATGTTGTCGGCGGGGTCTATGGGCGGGGCGATTTCTTCTGCTGTGGCGCGGGCGCTTGGGGGTGGGCACACAGAACGGGCTGGCGGGTTGGTCTGGGCCGCATGGATCATCGCAACTGTGATCGCGGCGCTCTCGGCGGTTTTGATGGCCCTGTTCGGGGCGGGTATTTTCGGATTGCTTGGCGGCGGCGGTGCTGTAGTTGATGCGGCCCAAACCTATGCGGCGGTGTTCTTTCCGGGCTGCATCACCTTATGGCTGTGTCATTCCACCCTTAGCATCATTCGCGGCACAGGGAATATGGGCACGCCGTCGATCCTGTTGTTGCTGGTATCATTGGCCACGATCCCGCTGTCCGGTGCGCTGGCGCTGGGGTGGGGGCCGTTTCCGGCCCTTGGCATGGCGGGTCTGGCTGCGGGGATGGTGATATCCTACGGCGTGGGCACGCTGGTCGCGGTCGGCTATATCCTATCAGGACGCGCAGGGCTAAGTTTACGGGCCGAACGTCTGCACAGCGGTTTGTTCCGTGATATTCTGAGCGTCGGCATCATTGCATCCGTCAATTCCTTTCTGACGGTATTAACCATTGTCCTGATGGTCGGCATGGTCGGGCGGCACGGCGCTGCGGCGCTGGCGGGCTATGGTTTGGGCGCACGGCTGGAATTCCTGATGATCCCCGTTGTCTTTGGTATCGGTGCGGCGATGACGACCATGGTCGGCGCCAATATCGGTGCAGGTAATAAGGAACGGGCCTTGCGCGTGGCGTGGACGGGGTCATTTGCAGCGGCGGTGATTGTGGGGGGCATCGGCGCGATTGTCGCCTTTGCGCCCGACCTGTGGCTTGGCATCTTCCTTGATCCCCAAGACACCGAGGCATTGGCCGCAGGCCGCTGGTATTTCCGCCTTGTCGCCCCGTTCTATGCCTTTTTCGGACTGGGACTGGCGCTGTATTTCGCCAGTCAGGGCGCGAACCGCATGGGCTGGCCTGTGATCGGCAGTCTGGTGCGCATCAGTGTTGCCTTCAGCGGCGCGTTGATCATGACCAATTTCACTGATTGGGGGGTCGAAGGCGTCTTTGCGGCCATCGGTTGTGGGACTTTTGTCTATGGTTCGGTGATGGGGCTGTCCCTGCGGATGACCCGCTGGCGCTAAATCGTGATGATAGGAAACCTGCGGGTCTGGCCTGTGCTGACCCGCGGGGGCCTCATAATATCGCCACTAAAATAGGCAGGTTGCGTGGGTGCTGCGCGTTTTTAGGCAATTTCAGGCAGGGGCCGCCATTTCCATCGCTTGGTGCTGGCGAAATAACCTGTTCCGCCCGTAAGCACAGCCTGTGCAAAGCGAACTGAAAATACTGGTCGTCGAACCTGAACCTGCCAAAGCCCGTGAAATCATCGACGCGCTGATGGATGGCGGCTGGTCTGACGTGACCGTCATCGGCTCTGCCGAGGCGCTGGTGAGCACGCTGAAGAAACAAGACCCCGATATTGTGCTGATCGACCTTGCCAATCCGGATCGCGACACGTTGGAACATCTTAGCTTTGTGTCCAATGCCAAATCCCGCCCTGTGGCGATGTTTGTGGATCACACGGATGAAGCCATGACACAGGCGGCGATTTCCGCAGGGCTAAGCGCTTATGTGGTGAACGGCTTGCAGATGGACCGGATCAAACCCGTGCTAGAGACCGCCATTGCGCGGTTTCGCATGTTTGAAAAGATGCAATCCGAACTGGACGCTGCCAAACGTGCGCTTTCAGATCGCAAGACCATTGATCGTGCCAAGGGGCTGTTGATGCAGGCGCGCAATATTACCGAAGACGAGGCTTACGGGTTGCTGCGCAAAACCGCGATGGACCAAGGGCGTAAAGTGATCGAGGTGGCCAACGCGCTGGTGACTTCGGCGGATTTGTTGCAATGACCACCCAAATCGCCTGTGGCTATCTTCCCCTGATCGACAGTGCGCCGCTGATCATCGCTCAGGAATTAAAATTCGCTGCCGAAGAAGGACTGGACCTGCATTTGGTCAAACAACCGTCCTGGTCGGCCCTGCGGGACCGTTTGGTGTTCGGCCATATCGACTTTGCCCATATGCTGGCGCCGATGCCCATTGCTATGTCGCTTGGCCTTGGGGGGGCGTTTCCACAAATTGATGCGCTGATGGTTTTGTCGGTGAATGGCACGGTGATTGGCACATCCACTGAACTGGCGGCAAAGATGGGGCAGGCGGGCTGGGTCAACAGCTTTGACAACCCGCAAGACACCTCTGCCGCTGTGTTTGCCGCCAGCAGCAAGCCGCTGCGGATCGGGGTGCCGTTTCCGTTTTCCATGCATCGTATGTTGCTGGAATACTGGCTGGCCCGGGATCCCGCCTTTCAGGCCGATCGTGTAGACATCATCACCATACCCCCCCCGAAAATGGCCGATGCCGTGCGCAGCGGCATGCTCGATATGTTCTGCGTAGGGGAGCCTTGGGGCTCTGTTGCGGTACAGCAAAACGGGGCGGTGCTGGCCTTACCAGGGGCGAGCATTTGGAAATTTGCGCCTGAAAAGGTGCTGGGCGCCCGTCATGACTGGGTCAGCCGGAACCCCGAACTGTGCCATGCGATGATGCGGGTGGTTTATAAGGCGGCGAAATGGCTGGGCCAGCCGGAAAACATGCCTCTGGCGGTGGAAATCCTTGCGCGCAGCCAGCATCTGGACCTGCCGGATCACGCGATTGATCCGGCTTTAAGCGGCAATCTCCAGACCAGTACAGGGGCCGCGCTAACCAAAACCAGACGGTTTTTGACCTTTCACGACAGCGCCGCCAACTTTCCATGGCGCAGTCAGGCCTGCTGGATCGCAGACCGGATTGCCGCGTGGCACGGATTGGATCAGGCACAGGCCCGCGCCACAGCCCGCGCCAGTTTTCGCAGCGATCTGTACCGCCGTGCCCTTGCCCCCATCGGGGTGGATATGCCGGGTGCTTCGGAAAAAGTTGAAGGGTCGATGACCCATCAAACCGCCGTTGCCTCCACCCGCGGCGAGATGATTCTCGGCCCCGACACTTTCTTTGATGGCGCTTTATTCGACATTGGTTCGGAAAAACTGGTCGGAAATTAGGCAAATGCTGCATTGCGGCGAAAAAATAGGCGCAAGCATGGGTTGAAACTTGCAAGCCAGCCGCATCGGTGTAAGAAAAGGCTCAGGGCAACGACGCCTGATGATGCCAGCAACGATGCTAGCACCGACAAGAAGAGCAAAGCCGCTCGATTCATACATGCAAACCACTTCTGCATGTATCAATCGCGCGGCTTTTTTGCGTTCTGACACTTGCGTTCTGACAGGGAAAAACAATGAAGAAAATCATATGGCTGCTGGCCTCCACCGTTTTATCGACGACACCTGCATTGGCCGAAATGCTGGATGTTGAAAAAGACGAGTTGAAATTCGGCTTCATCAAACTGACCGACATGGCCCCTTTGGCTGTGGCCTATGAAAAGGGTTACTTTGAAGATGAAGGCTTGTTTGTAACGCTTGAAGCGCAGGCAAACTGGAAGGTTTTGCTGGACGGCGTGATCGACGGGCAGTTGGACGGGGCGCATATGCTGGCGGGGCAACCGCTGGCTGCGACCATCGGTTATGGCACCAAAGCCCATATCGTGACGCCGTTTTCGATGGATTTGAACGGCAACGGCATCACCGTTTCCAATGATATCTGGGAACAGATGAAACCGAATATCCCCCTGATGGAGGATGGCCGCCCGCAACACCCGATCAGCGCCGAGGCGCTGACACCTGTGGTGGATAGCTACAAGGATCAGGGCATCCCGTTTAATATGGGCATGGTTTTTCCGGTCTCCACCCACAACTATGAGTTGCGTTACTGGTTGGCGGCAGGCGGATTGCAACCCGGCTATTATTCCCCCGAAGACGTCAGCGGACAGATCGGTGCAGATGTCTATCTGTCCGTAACACCGCCCCCCCAAATGCCCGCCACAATGGAAGCCGGCACGATTTTCGGCTATAGCGTGGGCGAGCCATGGAACCAGCAGGCGGTGTTCAAAGGCATCGGGGTTCCTGTGATCACCGATTACGAATTGTGGAAGAACAACCCTGAAAAAGTCTTCGGGATCACCGCTGAGTTTGCACAGGATTACCCCAACACCACGCTGGCCCTGACCAAAGCACTGATCCGCGCGGCGATCTGGCTGGATGAAAACGACAATGGCAACCGTCCCGAAGCCGTCGATATCCTGTCCCGTTCAGAATATGTGGGGGCGGACCGTGAAGTGATCGCCAATTCCATGACCGGCACCTTTGAATATGAAAAGGGTGACGTGCGCGACGTGCCTGATTTCAATGTCTTCTTCCGTCATTATGCGACCTATCCCTTCTATTCGGATGCCATCTGGTATCTGAGCCAGATGCGCCGCTGGGGGCAGATTGCCAAACCGCAGACAGATGACTGGTTCATCGACACCGCAAAATCCGTCTATCGCCCGGACATCTACCTGAAAGCGGCCCGTCTGCTGGTGGATGAAGATCTGGCGAATGAAGCGGATTTCCCTTGGGAAAGCGACGGCTTCAAAGCCCCGACACCGGCCGAAGATGTGATCGACGCCATTCCTTATGACGGGCGCACCCCCAATGCCTATCTCGACAGTTTGCCGATCGGCCTGAAAGGCCAGCAGATCGTCGTCGGTTCCAAAGTTCAAGGATAACTCACAGGTGTCTCTCTGGCGGTTGCCGTCAGAGAGGCCCCGGATTTTACAGGTTTCAAAATGACAGCTATCGACCCGGACAGCCTCCAATCGCAAGCCCGCCGCGCGCGGCTTTTCACCCGTATCAACAAAGCCGATGCCTGGTTCCAAGTGCTTGGTCTGGCGTGGATGACACCGATCCTGAAAGCCGCTGCAGGGGACAACCCCAAAGGCCAACTCTCTGAAATCTGGCGTCTTTTGGGGGTGCCGCTGCTGGCGATCCTGATCTTTTTGATGGCTTGGGGTACGCTGGCCCCCAAGGTGCAAACCTCGCTTGGGGCGATACCCGGGCCGGGGCAAGTCTGGGAACAGGCCGTCAATCTGAACAGTGATGCCATTCGCGAGCGGGCCAAGGAAGCCGCGTTTTATGACCGACAGGACAGCCGCAACGCCAAGCTGATCGCTGACGGCAAGGCGGACCGTGTGAAAGAGCGTGCCTATACGGGCAAGCCCACCTATTACCAACAAATCGGCACCTCGATTGTCACTGTGTTTTTCGGGTTTCTGATCGCTTCTGCTGTGGCCATTCCGCTGGGGATCATGGCCGGCCTGTCGGCAACAGCCAATGCCGCGATCAACCCGTTGATCCAGATTTTCAAACCGGTCAGCCCGCTGGCGTGGCTGCCGATTGTGACGATGATCGTGTCTGCGCTTTATGCCACCAACGACGGGATGTTTTCGAAATCCTTCCTTGTTTCGGCGATCACCGTGACCCTGTGTTCGCTCTGGCCGACACTGATCAACACGTCCCTCGGGGTGTCATCCATCGACAAGGATCTGGTCAGTGTGTCCAAGGTTCTGAAGATGAGCACCTATGCCAAGATCACCAAACTGGTGCTGCCCTCTGCTTTGCCGCTGATTTTCACCGGTCTGCGTCTGTCCCTTGGTGTGGGGTGGATGGTTCTGATCGCGGCGGAAATGCTGGCGCAGAACCCGGGGCTGGGCAAGTTTATCTGGGATGAATTCCAGAACGGATCGTCCCAATCGCTGGCCAAAATCATGGTTGCAGTCTTCACCATCGGTCTGATCGGCTTTCTGCTGGATCGGGTGATGTTCGCGCTGCAATCCATGTTCACATTTTCGGAAAACCGGTGATCCCATGAGCATTCTGAACTTCGACTCTGTTTCCAAAGGCTTTGGCACAGGCACCCACCGCGTTGAGGTGCTGCGCAAAATCAACCTTGATGTGCAAGAGGGCGAGTTTGTGGCGATCCTCGGGTTTTCGGGCACGGGCAAGTCCACGCTGATGAACCTTATCGCAGGGCTGGAACAGCCCGATAGCGGCAAAATCACCTTCAAAGGTAAGCCGATCAACGGGCCGGGGCCGGAACGGGGGCTGGTGTTTCAAAGCTATTCCCTGATGCCATGGCTGACGGTTGGCGGCAATGTGGGGCTGGCGGTTGACGCGGTTTTCCCCAAACTGTCCAAGACCGAACGCGAGGCTAAAATCGACCATTATGTAGGCATGGTTGGCCTGTCTCACGCCAAATCCCGCCGTCCCGCTGAACTGTCCGGTGGTATGCGGCAACGGGTGTCCGTGGCCCGCGCCTTGGCGATGAGCCCCGAAATGCTGTTGCTTGATGAACCCCTGTCGGCCCTTGATGCGCTGACACGGGCCAATCTGGCGGATGAAATCCTTGATATTTGGGAAACCGACAAAAAGACCTGTATCCTGATCACCAACGATGTGGATGAGGCGATTTTGCTGGCGGACCGGATCATTCCGCTGAACCCTGATGGCACTTTGGCTGACCCTGTGTCGGTAACACTGCCACGCCCGCGGGATCGTAGCGCGATGAACCATGATGCGGGGTTCAAGGCCCTGCGTGCGCAAATTACCAGCTATCTGATGGATGTGGGGATCGCGGCCAAGGTCGAAGACACGCGCAGCTTGCCGGATGTGACCCCGATCCACGGCGTGCCTTCTGCGGTGGCCGACGCACAAAAGGGGATGATCGAACATCGCTATCTGGAATTCAGCCAGTTGCACAAAATCTATCCCACGCCCAAAGGCCCGCTAACCGTGGTCGAGGACTTTGATCTAAAGGTCAATCGGGGGGAATTCATCTCGCTTATCGGGCATTCGGGCTGTGGTAAATCCACGGTTCTGACCATGGCCGCAGGGCTGAATGCGATCAGCAAAGGGTCCATCGTTCTGGACGGGGCCCATGTTGTGGATGCAGACCCCGAGCGGGCCGTTGTGTTCCAATCGCCCAACCTGTTTCCGTGGTTAACCGCCAAGGAAAATGTGTCCATCGGGGTGGATAAGGTCTATCCCCGCGCGTCCCAAAGCGAACGTCAGGATGTGGTGGAATATTACCTTGAACGGGTCGGGTTGGCCGACGGGATGGACAAGCTGGCCTCGTCCATGTCCAACGGTATGCGCCAGCGTGTGGGCATCGCCCGCGCCTTTGCCCTGTCGCCAAAACTGCTGCTGCTGGATGAACCTTTCGGCATGCTTGACAGTCTGACCCGCTGGGAATTGCAAGAAGTCCTGATGGAGGTCTGGTCCCGCACCAAAGTCACCGCAATCTGTGTGACCCATGATGTGGATGAGGCCATTCTGCTGGCCGATCGCGTGGTGATGATGACCAACGGTCCTCAAGCCACCATCGGTAAAATCGTTGACGTTAACCTGCCGCGCCCGCGCACCCGCAAGGCGCTGCTGGAACACCCGGATTACTATAACTACCGCGCCGAAGTTCTTGATTTCCTTGAGGAGTACGAACACGGCGCCAAACCGAAACCCAAAGCCATGGCAGCGGAGTAACCCCATGAGACAGAAACTCGTCGTGATCGGCGCCGGCATGGCCTCTGGCCGTGTGCTAGAGCATCTTCTGGAACAAGACCCGGAAGCTTATGACATCACCCTTTTCAACGCGGAAGCCCGCGGAAACTATAACCGCATTATGCTGAGCCCCGTTTTGTCCGGCGATAAAACCTATGCCGAAATCGTCACCCATGACGATGAGTGGTACGCCCGTAACAACATCACCTGCCGCTTTGGCGAACATGTGGTGAAAATCGACCGCGACGCCAAACAAGTGGTCGGCCAGAACGGTACTGTGGATTATGACAAACTGCTGATCGCCACAGGCTCTGCGCCCTTTATCATTCCAGTACAGGGCAAGGATTTGAAAGGCGTCATCACCTACCGCGATCTGGACGACACAAACGCAATGATTGAAGCGGCTGCCAAAGGCGGCAAAGCGGTTGTGATCGGCGGCGGTTTGTTGGGGCTAGAGGCGGCGGCCGGTCTGGCCGAACGGGGTATGGACGTCACGGTTCTGCATCTGATGGGCCACCTGATGGAACGCCAACTGGATGAATCTGCAGGCTTTTTGCTGCGCCGTGATCTGGAACAAAAGGGCGTGACGGTGATGTGCGGCGCGTCCACCGCTGCCATTCTGGGGGAAACCTGTGTGGAAGGCGTCATGCTGGAAGACAACACAGGTCTTGAGGCAGATCTGGTGGTGATGGCGGTGGGTATCCGCCCTGAAACCCGTCTGGCCAATGACGCGGCATTGTCGGTTGAACGCGGGATTGAAGTAAACGCGCAAATGCAGACATCTGATCCGGATATTCTGGCTGTGGGGGAATGTGTGGAATTCAACGGTGCCCTGTTTGGCCTTGTGGCGCCGCTTTATGATCAAGCCAAAGTTGTGGCGCACACCCTGCTGGATCAACCTGCTGTTTTTGTATCCAAAGAGCTGTCCACCAAGTTGAAAGTCACAGGCTGTGATCTGTTCAGCGCAGGGGATTTTGCCGAAGGCGAGGGGCGCGAGGATATTGTGTTTCGGGATCCGGGCCGGGGGGTCTATCGGCGTCTGGTGCTAGAAGACGACTGTCTGGTCGGGGCGGTGATGTACGGTGATACCACTGACAGCAACTGGTTCTTTGGCCTGATCCGCGACAAAACCGAAGTTGCGGAAATGCGCGAAACACTGATCTTTGGTCCGTCCTTTCAGGGAGGGTCCGCCGTGGACCCGCTCTCAGCCGTTGCAGCCTTACCGCGTGATGCGGAAATTTGCGGGTGTAACGGCATTTGCAAAGGCCAGATCGAAGACGCAATTGCAGCGGGGGCGAATGATCTGGGCGCCGTGCGCGCGGTGACCAAAGCCTCGGGGTCGTGTGGCACTTGTACGGGGCTGGTCGAACAGGTTCTGGCGGTCACATTGGGCGATGCCTTTGTGATGCCCACCAGCCAACCCGTTTGCGGCTGCACCGATATGACCCACGAAGACCTGCGCCGCATGATCAAAAGTCAGGAGTTGAAATCCATGCCTGCGGTCTGGCAGGCCTGCGGGTGGAAAACATCCTGTGGCTGTCATGTGTGTCGCCCTGCGTTAAACTATTACCTGCTGGCCGACTGGCCTGTGGAATATCACGACGATCCGCAAAGCCGTTTTGTGAACGAACGCAAACACGCCAATATCCAGAAGGACGGCACTTTCAGTGTGGTGCCGCGCATGTGGGGCGGGATCACCACGCCTGACGAATTGCGCGCCATTGCCGATGCCGCCGATAAATTCGCAGTACCGACGGTCAAGGTGACAGGTGGTCAGCGGATTGATTTGCTGGGTGTGAAAGGCGAAGACCTTCCGGCGATCTGGGATGATCTGAACAAGGCAGGCATGGTGTCAGGCCACGCCTATTCCAAAGGTCTGCGCACGGTGAAAACCTGCGTTGGGACCGATCATTGCCGCTTTGGCACCCAAGACAGCACCGGACTTGGCATCAAACTGGAAAAGGCGCTTTGGGGATCCTGGACGCCTCATAAACTTAAACTTGGCGTATCAGGCTGCCCGCGCAACTGTGCGGAAGCCACCTGCAAAGACATCGGCATTGTCTGCGTAGACAGCGGTTTTCAGATCAGCATCGGCGGGGCTGCGGGCATGGATGTGCGTGAAACCGAATTACTGTGTCAGGTCGAAACCGAGGCCGAGGTGATGGAAGTCGTCATGGCCATGACCCAGCTGTTCCGTGAAAACGCCAAATACTTGGATCGGATCTATAAATGGATGGCGAAAGTCGGGCTCGACTGGATCAAGGAACAGATTGACGACCTTGAAAACCGCACAGCTCTGGCCGAACGGTTCGAGCTGTCCCAATCCATCTATCGCAAAGACCCTTGGGCCGAGCATGTGAAAAAAGCCGACAGCTATCAAACCCTTGGCGATCTGACATTGGAGGCAGCAGAATGAGTACCCTCATGAACGACTGGATTGATATTTCCCCTCTGGACGCCATTCCGCAACGGGGCGCACGGCTGCTGCGTACAATCCACGGCTGCGTCGCGGTATTTCGCACCGCCAAAGACGAGGTTTTTGCGCTCGACAACGCATGCCCCCATAAAAACGGACCCTTGGCCGAAGGGATCGTGCATGGCAATGCCGTCACATGCCCGCTGCACAATTGGGTGATTTCACTGGAAACAGGGGCCGTGCAAGGCGCGGATGAAGGTCAGGTTGCAACTTATCCTGCACGGGTCGAAGACGGCCGCATCTGGGTCGAGGCTTCTCGTTTACGTCGGCGTGCCGTCGCATGACCCTGACGCGCACCACTTGCCCCTATTGCGGTGTGGGCTGCGGGGTTCTGGCCAATCGTGACGGTGTGATTAAAGGCGACCCAGATCACCCCGCGAACTTTGGACGCCTGTGTTCCAAGGGGGCTGCATTGGGCGAAACCATTGATCTGGATGGGCGTCTGCTTCACCCGCAGATCAAAGGTCGCGATGCGGATTGGTCAACGGCCCTTGATCTGGTGGCGTCCCGTTTTAGCGATGCGATCCGCGATCACGGGCCTGACAGCGTGGCGTTTTACGTGTCTGGCCAGTTGCTGACCGAAGATTACTATGTCGCCAACAAACTGATGAAAGGCTTTATCGGTTCGGCGAACATCGACACAAATTCACGTCTGTGCATGGCGTCATCCGTGGCGGGGCACAAGCGTGCCTTTGGCACGGATACGGTTCCGGGAACCTACGCCGATCTGGAGGAGGCGGATTTGATCGTGCTGGTGGGATCAAATCTTGCATGGTGCCATCCCGTGCTGCACCAGCGGATCGCTGCGGCCAAAGCCGCGCGGCCTGAAATGAAAGTGGTGAATGTGGACCCCCGCAAAACCGCTACATCTGCACTGGCAGATCTGCATCTGCGCATTGCGCCCGACGGGGATGTGGCCCTGTTCAACGGACTATTGACCCATCTTGCCGACAATAACGCCATTGATCTGGCCTATGTGCATGATCACGTGTCCGACTGCAAAGCGGCAGTGGATCAGGCGCGGCGCAGTGAACCGTCAGACACCGGGCTATCGTCCCAAGAACTGGCGGAATTCTATCAGCTTTGGGCGGGGACACAAAAGGTCGTGACGGTCTATTCCCAAGGGGTGAACCAATCGGCCAGCGGCACGGATAAGGTCAACGCCATCCTGAACTGCCACCTTGCCACAGGGCGTATCGGGACAGCCGGCTGCGGCCCGTTTTCCGTCACAGGCCAGCCCAACGCCATGGGCGGACGCGAGGTCGGGGGCTTGGCCAATATGCTGGCAAACCACCTTGATATTGAAAACCCCGACCACCGCGAAAGGGTGCAGGGGTTCTGGAACAGCCCGACTATTTGCACAACGGCGGGCCTGAAAGCCGTCGATCTGTTTCAGGCCTGTGCGAACGGCAAAATCAAAGCTCTGTGGGTGATTTCCACCAACCCCGCCGTCAGTATGCCCGATGCTGATGCGGTGGCCGCGGCCATTGGCACTGTGCCCTTTGTGGTGGTCTCTGACATTATAGCGCGCACGGATACGGGCGATCTGGCCGATGTATTGCTGCCCGCAACGGGCTGGGGGGAAAAAGACGGCACCGTCACCAATTCCGAGCGTCGCATTTCCCGTCAACGGGCGTTTTTACCCGCACCTGGAACAGCACGCCCCGATTGGCAGATCATCTGTGATGTGGCCAAACGCATGGGGTTCGCAGAGGGGTTCAACTACACAACGCCAGCCGAAATCTTTGCGGAATATGTAGCGCTTTCGGGAAAGACCCGCGACTTTGGCAAAGATCTGGACCTGTCGGTTTTTGCCGATGCGGATTATGCAAACCTGCTGCCGACACAATGGCCCCAAAATGACAAACGGTTCTTTTCGGACGGGCGGTTTTTCCATCCAGATGGCAAGGCGCGGATGCTGCCGGTCACGGCGCCAGTGCGTGCAGACCCGAACGGTTTCAGGCTGAATACGGGGCGCAACCGCGATCAATGGCACACCATGACCCGCAGCGGGAAATCCCCCCGTTTGGGGGCGCATCTTGCGGAACCCTACCTTGAAATCCACCCCCAAGACGCAGCAGCGCTTTCGCTGGAAACAGGCGATCTGGCGGCGCTGGACAATCCCCAAGGCCGCGCAATCCTGCGGGTGTTGATCACTGAACGCACCGCACAAGGGCAGGTCTTCGCGCCGATGCACTGGACCCGTCGCCGCAGTTCTGCAGGCACCGTCAACAGCCTGACACCGCCCGTGGTTGACCCGATTTCTGGCCAGCCCGCGCTGAAAGCCGCCACCAGCGGGATCACCAGGTTTTCCGCCCGCTGGTACGGCTTTGCAGCCTCCACCCGCCAGATGCAGCCCACTGAAAATTACGCTGCCATTGCACGCAGTCTGACAGGATGGCAGGGTGAATTTGCGGGTGCCGATACCCCGGCGGATTGGGAGTCTTTGGCGCGGCGCATTTTAGGGCTTCAACGGGGTGAAATCGCGATTATGCAGGATCAAAACACACATCAAACACGTATCGCAATCCATCAAGAGGGTCTGCTGGCGGGGCTGTTCTTTGCGGGGCCGAGTCCTGTGTCTTTGGCCCGTTCTTATGCGGTGTCGCTGATCGGAACCGACACGCCGCCGTTGCAGGCGCTTGCGGGGCGCAGCGGGGCGGATCAGCCGGACCCGGGGCAGACGGTTTGCGCCTGTATGAACGTGGGGATCAACACTTTACGTGCGGCAGTGAGCGCAGGAGCAAATAGTGTCGAGGCTTTGGGCGCTGTAACCTGTGCGGGCACCAGTTGCGGGTCGTGTAAGCCTGAACTGGCAGCGCTTTTGTCCCGCACCCTGATCCCGATGGCCGCAGAATGACCCTTGCTCCGTTTGTCCGTATCGTCGCCCAAGGCAAAGGCCGCGCCCGTGCCCTGACCCAGGACGAAGCCCGCGAAGCGATGGGGATTATCCTGTCCGGCACAGCCGCCCCCGAGGCTATCGGCGCCTTGCTGATGGTGCTGCGTCTGCGCGGCGAGACCGACGCTGAAATCGCCGGATTCACCGCAGCCTTGCGGGAAAGTTTTGTGGTTCAACTGCCCCAAGCCGATCTGGACTGGCCCTGTTACGCCGCAGGGCGATCCCGCGGCGCGCCCCTTTTTGCGCTGGCCGCAAAACTGGTGACGCAGGCGGGCTATAGCGTGGCGATGCACGGGTGGAATTCCCATCAGGACGGCTCGGCCGATCTGCGCAATGGGTTAAACGATACGGGTCTGATCGGCGATGGATTGCAGTATTATCCGCTCGAAGATTTAAGCCCGGTTGCGCTTAACCTGCTGAAACTGCGTGATACATTCAATCTGCGGTCCTGCATCAATACCGTGTTGCGCATGTGGAATCCGACCCATGCCAAGGCTATGGTGCAGGGGGTGTTCCATCCGTCTTATCGGGGTTTGCAATCCCGTGCGGCGGCTTTGTTGGGCGATGACACATTGACAGTCATCAAGGGCGGCGGTGGCGAATTCGAACGCAACCCTGGCAAAGACATTGCGGTGTTCGGGCTGAAAAACGGCGTAGAGCTGGATGAAACCGCCCTGACGTTAATTGACGAAAGCCGCCGTTTGCATGAACCGGACCGCGCTGTGGGGCTGGCCGAGCTTTGGTCCGGTCAGGCGGATGATCCTTTTGCTGTGGATACGGTGATCGGCACGGCGGGGCTGGCGCTGTGGACCTTGGGGGCGCAGGACAGCATCGCGAAAGCCGAAGACATGGCCCGCAGACTTTGGTCGGACCGACAGGCAGAAACAGGGAAATCAGAATGAAAACCTTTCCAATGTTCCTTCAAATGCAGGGCCGTCGCGTGGTAATTGTAGGCGGGGGTGAACAGGCCGCGCAGAAATGCCGATTGATCCTGAAAACCGAAGCTATGATCACTGTTCTGGCTTCGGAACTGGACCCTGAATTGGCGGATTTGCACAAAGAGGGGCGGATCGACTGGCAATCTGGCGCCATATCGGCGCAGGCGTTTAAAGATACCGCACTGGTGTTTATTGCCACTGGCTGCCCCGGAGCGGATGCTGCATTTCACGGCATTGCCCAGGCGGCAGGGGCTTTGGTGAACGTGGTGGATCAACCTGATCTGTGTGATGCGATCACGCCCTCGATCGTGGATCGCAGCCCCGTGGTCGTGGCTATCGGGACCGAAGGCACCGCACCTGTACTGGCGCGGCAAATCAAGACCCGCATGGAAGAATTACTGGAACCACGTCTTGGTGATCTTGCCACGATCGCAGGTCGTTTACGCGACCGCGCTGCCGCCCGACTGGCCCCGCGCGCGCGCCGCGATCTGTGGCGTTGGGTGTTCGACGGTCCCGTGCGTCACGCCCATGGAACAGGGGCAGAGCGGCAGGCGGCCTTGATGATCAAACAGGCCATCGACACTGCAAGTTTCGGTAATCCGGATGGCGGCAGTGTGGCGCTGGTCGGGGCAGGGCCGGGGGACAAAGACCTGATGACCCTGCGCGGTGTGCAAAGGCTGCAAGAAGCGGATGTGATTTATTATGACAGGTTTGTTGATCCGGAAATCCTCGATCTGGCGCGGCGGGATGCGGAACGGGTGCTGCTTGGCGGGGCGGTAGACGGGCAGGAATGGCCCCATGACAAAACCGCAGGTGTTTTGATTGCAGCGGCCCGTCAGGGGCAGCGGGTGGTGCGTTTGCACAGTGGCGATCTGGGCGATATGGCCGAACTGAAGGCGCTGAAATCCGCGCGCATCCCTTTTGAAACGGTTCCGGGTGTTGCGCGGGCAGCGGCACATCTAGGCTGTGAATTGGCAGGGTAGCACCCTCCGCCCGCTTTGAACACAACAATTGCTTTTGGCTAGGGGCGCGTGGATAGTTGCGCCATGGACATCACACTTATCAAAACGTTTATCGAAGTCGCCAACGCAGGATCGTTTGTATCTGCCTGCGATCGGCTTTTTGTCACCCAATCCGCCGTCAGCCTGCGGATTCAACGGCTGGAAGACAGTCTGGGCCACCCGTTGTTTATCCGTTCAAAGGCGGGGGCGGTTCTGACCCCCGCAGGAGAACAGTTCGAACGCTACGCGCTAAGCCTTTTGAAAATCTGGGAGGAAGCCCGCCAGCAAATCGCCATCCCAGAAGGGTATTCCCGCGCGTTTTTCGTCGGGGCGCAATATTCCTTGTGGCCGCGACTGGGGTTTCGCTGGCTGGATGCCATGCAATCGGCCATGCCAGAGCTGAGCTTTCACGCCGAAGTGGGGATGCCTGACCGGATCACCCGTTTTTTGATTGAGGGCGTCATCCATGCGGCCCTGCTGTACACACCGCAACTGCGTCCGGGGCTGATTGTAGAACCGGCACTGGATGACGAGCTGATTTTGGTGGCGTCTTACCCTGATGGATCTGTTGCCGACAAGAAAGACTATGTGGCGGTGGATTGGGGGCCTGAATTCACCCATGCGCTGGCCATTGCGGTGCCCCATTTAACCGATTCCGGCCGTTCCATGGCGCTAGGCGCACTTGTGACAGAATATATCGTGAACCGTCGGGCCTCGGCCTATCTGCCTGCACGGGCGGTTCAGCGCTATCTGGGCAGTGGAAAACTTCATGTTGTAGCAGATGCACCACGGTTTCCCTATCCGTCATGGATGGTTTTGCGCGAAGATCTGGATGAAGATCTGGCAGCCCTTGCCCGCGCCACTTTGTCAAATGTGGTGCAAGCGGCTGAAATTGAACAGGAAAACCTTGTGGAGGATCTGGAATTCATGGGCGATTTTGCCCCGTATCGAATAGACATAAAGACAAGTGACTAATACTCGGGTTATGCCCGATTAATACGAATTATACACTTGTTTGGCCGGGCTTTATACCACCCTCAGCAGAGATGCTTCCGCCCCACCACTCGGCGCGGATCACCTTTTTGGGGAAAGGATAATCCCATGAACACAATTCTTAAACTCGCAGGCGCTTCCGTGCTGGCAGTTGTCGTAGCAGCCCCTGTTCTGGCGCAAAATACACTGACAGGTGTTCAAGGCCTGAACGACCAAATCGACGACATCACAACCGAGGTCGAGCGCGACCAGCGCCGTGGCCGTGACGACGAACGCTTTGGCCCGAACGGTGTGGCCCAAGGTTGGCGTGGATCGTTTGCCCTGACTGCATCCGGTACTTCCGGCAACACAGATACAGGCGAATTGTCCGGCGCAGGTCGTTTGACATTCGGTGTAGGTTCTTGGAACCACCTTGTTGGTTTCGCAGTGGAATTTGGCGAAGCAAATGGCGTGCGCAACGAAGAGAAAGTCTTTGGCACCTATGAAGCAAGCCGCTACTTCTCGCCCGAATTCTACGTGTTTGGCCTTGGTCGTTTTCAGTATGATGGTCTGTTGACCAACAATGCTGGCGCGGTTCTGCCTGGCTCTGAAACAGATGCGTTTCTGGGTTTTGGTCCGGGCTATCGTGTGATCAACACCGATAAACAAACTTGGCGCGTTCAAGCGGGTCCTGGTGCGCGGTATTTCAAAGATGCCAACGGCGTGTCTGATACGGAATTCGGCTTTATCGCTTCGTCACGGTACTTTTATGCCTTCACTGACACTGTTTCCTTCACAATGGACACAGATGTTCTGGGCTCTAGCGTGAATACCGTCTTGTCGAACGATGCGGGGGTCAACTTCAAGGTATCTGACAGATTGTCTACCCGTGTCAGCCTGCGGACCGATTACAACACCGATCCGACAGGGGGCCTGCAATCCACTGACAACACAGTCGGATTGTCTCTGGTTCTGGGCTTCTAAAAGCGGTTTGAACCACGCAGGTGTTAGGTCCTGCGGTGCACCAAAACGGACAGAAGGATGGGGCAACCCATCCTTCTTTTTTGGTGCCTAGGGTGTGGGCTGAGCCAGTTTCAAAACAAACGGCCCAATTGCATCCACAATCGCCGAAACGCCCTTTTTATTGGGGTGAATCCCGTCGGCCTGCATGAAAGATGCCAAAGGCGTTTGGTCGCTGATCACGGCCCGAAGCCCGCCGAAAAAGTCCCGATACAGTGGTACATCGTATTTTGCCGCCAGATCGACATACATGCCGTCAAACTGCTGTTTATATGCCGCGCCATAGTTCGATCCCGCCACAATCCCGATCAACAACATCCGCACGCCAGCCTGTTGTCCTGCGGCTAGGATACTGTCCAGATTGGCACGGCTGACGGCAGGATCAAGGCCGCGCAGATAGTCATTGCCCCCCAGGGTCACGATCATCGCATCCACGTCATTGGTCAGGGTCCATGCAACCCTTGCGCGCCCTCCCGCCGTGGTATCCCCTGAAACGCCTGCATTTTTCAGCGTCACATCGGCACCATGTGCGGCCAGCCATGCATCAAGTTGGGGCACAAACCCGTCACTGCGGGCAAGCCCGTAGCCCGCCGTCAAACTGTCCCCCAAGGCCGCAATCGTCACGGTTTGCGCATTAACTGCGCTGACTGTTACGAAAAGGGCGAAACCAAGGTTGCGAAGCAGCCCCAAAGCCCCATATCCATGTCTGACAAAGCGATTAAAGGCAGCATTCATGACCGACCCAGTTCTTTCCCTGACCCAAGCAAACCTGTCACTGGATGGAAACGCGGGGCGGGTCGATATCCTGCATGATGTGTCACTGGATGTGGCGGCAGGGGAAACCTTGGGGTTGGTCGGGCCAAGTGGGTCAGGCAAATCATCGCTCCTTATGTTGATGGGCGGGCTTGAACAGGCAACATCCGGCACGATCAAGGCTTTGGGCCAGGACCTGACGGGCATGAATGAAGACCAGCTTGCACGCTTCCGTCGGGATAATATGGGGGTGGTGTTCCAATCTTTCCACCTGATACCGACAATGACTGCCCTTGAAAATGTTGCAACCCCGCTGGAACTGGCTGGCGCGCGGGATGCGTTTGAACGGGCCGAGTCCGAATTGCGCGCGGTCGGATTGGGGGACCGGATGGATCACTACCCCAATCAAATGTCAGGCGGGGAACAGCAGCGTGTGGCACTGGCCCGTGCCTCGGCACCGCGGCCACGGATTTTGCTGGCGGATGAACCCACGGGCAATCTGGACGAAACCAACGGTGCGGCAATCATGGACCTGCTCTTTGGTCTGCGTGATCGCCACGGGGCCACATTGATCATCGTCACCCACGCCAATGATCTGGTGGTGCGCTGTGACCGTGTTGTGCGACTGCGCGACGGGCGGATTGAAACCGCACAAGCAAAGGCCGCAGAATGAGCCTGCGTATCGCGGCGACCTTCGCGCGTCGGGAATTGCGCGGCGGTTTGCGCGGGTTTCGGGTGTTTCTGGCCTGTCTCGCGCTGGGTGTGGCGGCAATTGCGGCTGTCGGCACGGTGCGATCCGGCATTGAAGCGGGACTGAAACGGGACGGCGCGGCCCTGTTGGGCGGTGATGCCGAAGTGGAATTCACCAACCGCTTTGCCACAGATGCAGAACGGGCCTGGCTGGGGGACATATCAGACGCGATCTCGCAAACCGTTGATTTCAGATCGATGGTTGTGGTGGACCGCGCCTCTGGGGCCGAACGGGGCCTGACACAAATTCGCGCGGTGGATGATGCCTATCCGCTGATCGGCGCGGTGCAACTGGAACCGGAAATGCCGCTTGCCGACGCTTTGGCGGGGCAGGGTGCCGTTATGGAACGGGTGCTGGCTGACAGGCTGGGACTGGCCGCAGGTGATACGTTTCGGCTGGGGGCGCAAGAGTTCACACTTAGCGCGATCCTTGCCCGCTACCCTGATAATGCTTCTGGCGGCTTCGGACTTGGCCCGCGCACGCTTTTGCGTACCGATGCGCTGGCGAATTCGGGCCTGCTGGCCGAAGGCACGCTGTTTTCCACCCAATACCGCCTTGATCTGCCCCCCCAATCCAATCTGCAATCCCTGAAAGAACAGGCTGAGTCCCGCTATCGTGACAGCGGCCTGCGCTGGCGCGACAGCCGGCGCGGGGCAGGCGGGGCCGAACGTTTTGTCGAACGGATCGGTGCCTTTTTGATCCTGATCGGCCTGTCGGGGCTAGCTGTGGGCGGTGTTGGCATCGCCTCGGCAGTGCGGGCCTATCTGGCGGGTAAAACCAATGTGATTGCCACATTAAAAACCCTTGGGGCCACGCGGCAAACGATTTTTCTGACCTATTTCCTGCAGATCGCTGTTCTGACCCTGATCGGTGTGGTCATCGGCGTGGTGATCGGGGCGGGCTTGCCCCTGTTGTTCGCGCCTTTGATCGAAGAACAACTGCCGATCCCCGCCGCATTCGCCATCTATCCCGCCCCCTTGATCGAGGCGGCAATCTATGGCCTGCTGGCGTCCCTGATCTTTACGCTCTGGCCCTTGGCCAAGACCGAAGACATCCGCGCCGCCACCCTGTTTCGCGATGCTTTTGCAGGGTCCAATACCCTGCCAGCCCCGCGATATCTGGTGGCGTTGGTGGGGTTGATTGCTGTGCTGGTCGGCCTTGCGGTCTGGTTTTCTGGCACGGTGGAATTGACCCTTTGGACCGCAGGCGGGATCGCGGGATCGCTGGTTATTCTGGTGCTCGCTTCGCTGGCCATTCGCGGCATCGCCCGTTTGATGCGCCGTCCCACACGGGGGCACACTGCGCTGCGGCTGGCCTTTGGTGCGATTGGCGCGCGCGGTGGAGAGGCCACGTCGGTTGTTCTGTCCCTTGGTCTTGGGCTGACCGTTTTAGCCGCTGTCGGGCAAATCGATGGCAATCTGCGCAATTCCTTTGCCAATGAACTGCCCGAACTTGCGCCCAGTTATTTCTTTGTGGATATCCAGCCTGACCAGATCGACGGATTTCGCGCGCGACTGGCCACAGACCCGCTGGTGCGCAAGGTGGAAAGCGCGCCGATGTTGCGCGGCGTGGTGACACGGATCAACGGTCGCCCCGCAGAAGAGGTCGCAGGCGGGCATTGGGTCATTCGCGGTGATCGCGGCCTGACCTATGCAGGGGCAAAACCTGAAGGCACCACTGTCACACAAGGCGCATGGTGGCCTGAAGATTACACCGGCCCGCCGCTGCTTAGTTTTGCCGCCGAAGAAGCCGCCGAGATCGGTTTGGTTCTGGGCGACGAAATCACTGTAAACATTCTGGGACGCGACATCACCGCCACCGTCGCCAACTTCCGAGAGGTCAGTTGGGAAAACGCGGGCATCGGTTTTGTCATGACCCTTGACGCAAACGCGCTGGCAGGCGCACCCCATAGCTGGATTTCCACGGTCTATGCCGAACCACAGGCGGAAACTGCCATTCTGCGGGATCTGGCCTCTGCCTATCCCAACATCACAGCCATCCGCATCCGCGACGCCATTGCGCAAGTGGTGGAACTGGTCGAGGGGATCGCCGCCGCCACCCGATATGGTGCGTTGATTACCCTTGTCACAGGCTTCCTTGTGCTGATCGGCGCGGCGGCAGCGGGTGAACGGGCGCGGGCCTATGAATCCGCTGTTCTGAAAACACTCGGGGCATCCCGGGCGCAGATCATGACCAGCTTCGCCCTGCGCGCCGCCTTGCTGGGTTTTGCCGCTGGCGTCATTGCCCTTGGGGCGGGGATTTTGGGGGGCTGGGCGGTTTCGACCTTTATCATGGAAAACCAGTATACTGTAATCTGGTCCAACGCGCTGCTGATCATTGGCGGCGGCGTTCTGGCGTCTTTGCTGGCTGGTCTGGCATTCGCATGGCGCCCCTTGTCCGCGACCCCGGCGCGGGTGCTGCGGGCGCGGGATTAGACACAGTCGCCCTGTCTGAAAAAATGGCGCTGGATATACCGATCCAGCGCCATCAATCCCCTGATTACAATGTGTTTTCCGGTGTTTTTCAACCGCAAACAGCCTTGTTAGCTGTAAAACCAGACACTGGCTGCCACATCGTCCAGATTGGTCACGCCAACCAAGGTCAGACTGTCTTTGCCAGGCAAATCAAACACGATGTTCTTACCCTCGACCGAGGCGTATTTGTCGACAAAAGACCGCCCGTCAGTGATGTCGGGATCAAAGGCTTCGTATAAGAAATGCAGGGCATCACGGGTGAACCCGTTTTCCACTGTGGCCTCGGCGTTGAATTTCAGGATTTTGTCCTTGCCCATGCCTGGCGCAAACAGGAAGGTATCGCGCCCGTCACCCGCCGTCATTTTGTCGTTGCCCGCGCCGCCAATCAACGTGTCGCCAGATCCGGCGTTATTGCCAGCAACCAGCTTGTCATTGCCGGCACCACCCCTCAGCAGGTCATCTCCGGCGCCTCCGAACAGCTTGTCATTGCCAAGACCACCATCCAGCGTGTCATCGTCATTACCGCCATACAGCCTGTCATTGCCAGCACCCCCGAGGATCAGGTCAAACCCGTCATCACCGAACAATTTGTCGTTGCCAGCACCGCCCAGCAACTGGTCTGCACCGCCTTTGGCGCGCACCGTGTCATTTCCGGCACCCGCTTCAAAGCGTTCGTCTTTGTTGGTGCCGATCAAAGTATTGTTGCCGCCATTGCCGTCCTTGCCGGGCAATCCGCCGAAATCTGACTCGTGCGGGGGTTTCAACGCTTTGGTCGCGCCCAGTTTCATTTCTGTGCCATCATAGAATTTCAGCAATTCCACTTTGGTCAGTGTGACCTTGATGTCATTGGCAGGGTAGGTCGGGTCTTCATAGGTGACCACATATTTCGCCTTGCCGATCTTGGTGACCTGCATGTCAGCCTTGGCATGGTAGAAATCGACGGTGTCAAACCCTTTGCCGCCGTCAATACGATAGGTGCCCGGATCGGCGTGGGCCTTGTCGTTGCCGCCCATCAGCCAGACTGTATCCAGCTTCAGCCCGAAGCTGTGATTGCCCACATAGGCTTTGTCGTCGAATTCGGTCAGCACGACCTGTTCGATGTTGCGCAATTTGCCGTTGCCATAACTGCCAAGCGTGGCCAAGCCGGATTGAAACAGCTCGGCGCCATAGGGCAGGCGGCGCAGGTCCAGCAGATCGGTGCCGTCGCCACCGTCGATGACGGGGATCAGCGCGCCCGAGCCGTTGAAATCAAACAGGCTTTCGGAAACAAAAACATCATTGCCCGTGCCGCCAAACACCCGATCCTTGCCCAGACTGACATCAATCACATCATTGCCGCCAAAGCCAAAGACGACATCATTCCCCATACCGCCCGCGATTTTATCGGCTTTTGATGACCCGTAAAGCACATCATCGCCGTTACTGGCTTTCATATCGGGTTTTGGCAGGGTCAGCTTATAGGTGCCGCCGCTGATTTCCCGTGTGCCAGTGCCGTTTCGGTCGGTTTCAATGGTGTAGCCGATGAAGATATCGCCGTTTTTACCCTGTGCTGCGAAGGGCCAGTTGATACCGATCTGCGCCGAGGGTTTCAGGTTGCTTTCCACCTCCTGACGTGTGCCAAGCGGGGTGCCTTCGCCGCTAAAGGCTTGGGCGTAAATTGAAAAACGTGCGGAACTGTCGGAATCGCCTTTTGTCACCACAGTCCACAGCGCCAACAGGTTGCCGTCCTTAAGTTCGACCAATTCACTAAACGGGCGGAAATACGTCGGCACCGTGGTGTAGTCCGACGGGTTATCGACACCAAAATCCCAGAGCGTCACATCATTGCCCTGACTGGCATAGACTGGCGCGGCCACATCATAGGGCTTTACGTCCACCTTGCCGTTATTGCCCTTGGGGTCGGCTTGATAGAAACTTAGCTTCACGCCCGAGGCATCCTGACGGATCACTGCAAATCTGTTATCCCCTGCCGCTGCTGCATCACTTTCAAATCCGGTATGACCTTCGCCGGAAATTGACTGGATGTCGCGATCAACCAGAACTTTAAAGTCTGATGTCGGATAGGGTTGTTCGGTTTTGACGCCAGACCATGCAAAGATATCGGTGTTCCACATATTGCCTGTCAAAATGTTCACACCGTTGTTCAGCGCGATCAGATTGGCGTCTTCCCCCCCGTCTGTGTCAAGCGGCAGCTCCGGCCCGACTTTTGTGCCATTCGCATCAAAAGCCTGTGTGAACCAGCGGTCGCCGTAGCCGTCCTGCTCGTCCAGCCACGCAGCCTGAAACCCTCCATTCTCAAGCGCATCCACCTGCGGAAGACGCTGTTCGCCATCGGTATTTTTGGCTAACTCGAATTCCTTGACGACGATTTGACCCTTGGGGGAAACAATAGCTGCGCGGGCGTCTACATCAAAATCCGAGGTTCCGGGCCCGTCGGTCCAGGCCACCACAACATTGCCGTTTTTCAGCAGCGTCAGGTCGATCTGGCCCTGGCCGCCTTCGGTTTTGTCGTTGATCTGGAACACTTTGCCGTCCGGCTTGCCATCGGCACCATAGATACGCCCCAAAACGGCAGTGCCATTGGTGTCCTTGACGCCCGCAATCGGCAGGATGTCCAGAACAAGCTGGCTCCAGACAACCATAAAGCCGCCGCCCTTCAGGCCGATAACCTCGCCAAAGTTGCTTCCTGCGCCTACGGGGGCAATGACCGATTGACCGGCTTTTTCTTTTAAAATCACTTTAATCTCTCCCAAAATACAGAGTAATTTCTGCACCTGGCAAGTAGCGTTAAGTACAGATGTGGAACCGGTCAAGATGGTTTGTGAGAGGTCGATAAAATCGCAGCGGTTTTCACCAGCAAGAGTTGTGTAAGCAAATTGTGCAACACGTTTCGGGGGAGGGGTCGCCTGAATTTACAGGGCGAAGCGGCTGTTAAATCTGTGGTTTGGCGCGTTTGAATTGCCCGGGCGAAACCCCGAATTCGCGGCGAAAGGCGCGGGTGAACTGGGATTGGTCTTTAAAGCCGAAATCCAGCGCAAGACCCGCCAGATTTTCCCCCGCGCCGGCCTTGCTTTCCAGAATTTTGCGACAGGATTGCAGCCTGACCGACCGGATATAGGCCGCCGGAGTTGCGCCCATCACAGCGAAACTATTGTATAGGCTGCGCCGCGACACACCAAATTCATGGGCCAGTTTATCGGGCGTCAGATCGGGGTCTGTTTGCAGGCTTAATATTTTTTGATGCCACGCCGCGGGCAACCTCCCCATGTCGATATCCATTTTGGCAGGCAGCTCTAACGGGGCGCTTCGTTCGGTCAGCAGGCGGCTGGCAAGCTGGCTGGCGCACTCTATAATATGGCCGCCTTCATCGTTGGTATCAGGGTTGCTTAACAGTGTCAGCAACATGGATTTCAGCGCGTTCATTCCGGTCGAGGACAGAATATGCCCGTCGCTTTCACTGACCAGTACACGATCTGAAAAGGCCTGCGATGACCGTGAAAACCCTAAGATAAGCAGTTTGAAGTCACCACTGACACGGAATTTATAGGGGGTTGAAATGTCGTATAGACCGATGTCCCCCTGTTGCAGCGTGACCGAGCGTCCCGCCTGTTCGATGTCACTGCGCCCGCCGATCTGCCAGACCAGTTTGCAAATATCCTCGTTCGATTTATCGTCAACAATATCCCCCGTCCGTTCTGCCATTGCAGGGCTGACATGCAGCAAAGCGGAAGACGCTGACGGGGTGCGGCAGGATGTAATGCCTGCGCGAAACGCCTTGGAAGAGGGGGTCATATCCAAGCGCGCCAGACTTGTTTCCAGCGCATGGGCGAAGGTGTCTACATCATCGGTTGTGACATGGGATATGGGCGAAACACAATCTGCGCCCGCACAAAATGGTTGCTCAAACACCATATGACTCCTCCCGCACAGGATGCTAGGCGAAAATTTTGTGTCAGGCAAGAAGTCAAAATTGCGCTGGTTTCAGCTAAAATCCGCATTTTTTGCACGGAGTGACAAAAAATATGCACGCAGGGTCAATACAGGGCGCGTGTTGTCACCGCAGGGTGGAATCACGCGTTTTGGCCAAACACTCGTCGGCTTTAACACCAAAAGGGAGGAAGACATGACACATTCACCAGAGGAAAAACTGCATCGGGATTTCAATGCAGGCAAGATTTCACGGCGCGGTTTTATGCGCCGTGCGGCGGCGCTCGGGATCGCGGCCCAAGCGCCCTTGTTTTTGGGCGCAGCCCATGCACAAACCACATCCGCGTCAGAATACGACTATATCGTCATCGGCGCCGGATCGGCTGGCTGCGCGGTTGCCGCGCGGCTGTCCGAAGACCCTGCCAACAAGGTTTTGGTACTGGAAGCAGGCCCTGCCGATAGCAATCAATACATTCACATCCCCGCCACTTTCCCGCTGCTGTTCAAAACCGAACTGGACTGGGATTACACCTCTGAACCGCAGACCAAGCTGGATGGTGGCACATTGTATATGCCGCGGGGCAAGATGTTTGGCGGCTGTTCGTCGATCAACGCGATGATCTACCAGCGCGGGCATAGTTCGACCTATGATGCCTGGGGGGCAAGCAATGCGGGGTGGAGCTATGCCGATCTGCTGCCTTTGTTCATCAAATCAGAGTCCAATACGCGCGGCGGTTCGGACGTTCACGGTGCGGATGGGCCGTTAAGTGTGACCGATCTGAACGAACCAAACCCGATTTCGCTGGCTATGGTCAAAGGCGCGGGTGAGGTAGGCTATGCGCTGAACAGTGATTTCAATGACGGAGAACAGACGGGCTTTGGCATGTATCAGGTGACCCAAAAGAACGGGCATCGGGCCTCGGCTGCGGTCAGTTACCTGCACCCAGCCATTGATGCAGGGCGTTTGACTGCGCAGGCAGAAGCCATGGTCCAGAGGATCGAAATTGCCGATGGTCGCGCCACAGGGGTGACATTTATGGCCGACGGTGCGCAACACACAGTAACCGCGCGCAAGGAAATCATCCTGTCTGGCGGGGCGTTCAATTCGCCACACCTCCTGATGGTGTCGGGAGTCGGCCCCAAGGATCACCTTGAAGAGCATGGCATATCGGTGGTGCACGACTTGCCGGGGGTCGGGCAAAACCTGCAGGAACACTACATGATGCCGGTGGCCTTTACCTGCACCCAAAAGATCAGCCTGACCCATGCAGGAAGCGAAGAACAAGGCGCGTTGTTTGCCCAAGGCAAGGGCTTGCTGACCTCTAACATCGGTGAAGCCGGCGGGTTTTTGACCATCAATCCCGACAGCCCCGCACCAGACCTGCAGTTCCACTTCTGCCCCGGTTATTTTGTGCTCGACGGGGCGGGCAATCCGACCGATGGCACGGACGGAATGACGATCCTGCCGTCTTTGGTGCAAAGCAAGGGCATTGGGTCGGTCACATTGGACTCTGGCGATCCGAACGTTAAACCCAAGGTAAATCCCAATGTGTTCCAGAACGACGAGGATTACGACATTCTGATCCAGGGCGTAAAAATCGCCCGAGAGATCTTTGCCGCCCCTGCGCTGGATGATCTGCGCGGTGAAGAACTGTTGCCCGGTGCGGCAGTGCAATCGGATGCGGATCTGAAAGCCTATATCAACAAGTATATCCAGACCATCTATCACCCTGTCGGGACCTGCAAGATGGGGGATGACGCCATGGCGGTTGTGGACAATGAGTTGCGTGTTCACGGCATCGACGGTCTGCGCGTTGCCGATGCGTCCATCATGCCGACGATCATCAACGCAAATACCAATGCGCCGACAATCATGATCGGTGAAAAATGCGCGGAGCTGATCCGCTCGGCCTGAACGGACTAAATCCCATGGCCGCATCCCTGCACAGCGGGGGTGCGGCTGCTTTGGCTGGCTGGGGTCACCTGCCAGCGGCCATATTTACGCCCGAACCACACATATTAAGGAGCACCTTGATGCAAGGACTCATGATGGAGATGCCACTGACGATTGGCAGTCTCATTGAACACGCGGAACGTTACCATCGGCTGACCGAAATCGTGTCTGTCGAAACCTCGGGCGAACGGACCACTACGAATTGGGGCGCGGTCGGCGGTAACGCCCGCAGACTGGCCTCGGCCCTGCGTCGGTTGGGGGTGCACGATGGGGAGCGCTGCGCCACCATTGCATGGAACAACCGCCGTCATCTGGAAATCTATTTCGGTGTGTCGGGCGGGGGGATGGTTTGCCATACAATCAACCCGCGTCTGGCCCCCGAACAACTGGTGTTTGTGGCAGAGGATGCACAGGATCAGGTGATATTCTTTGAACACAGTTTCCTGCCCTTGATCGCGAAAATCCAGTCACAGTTGAAAACCGTGAAACATTTTGTGCTGATGGGGCCACGGGACGACGCTGCTGCCGATCAGATCGCAGGGCTGCTGTTTTACGATGAATTGCTTGGCACAGGCGATGAAAATGCGCCCTGGCCAGAGGTGGATGAACGGGCCGCATCCAGCCTGTGTTACACATCTGGCACCACGGGAAACCCCAAAGGCGTCTTGTATTCGCACCGTTCCACCGTGCTGCACACACTGGTGGGTAACCAGCCCGACGGCATCGCAATTTCGGCGCAGGACACGGTGTTGCCGGTTGTGCCCATGTTCCACGTCAACGCTTGGGGGGTGCCGTATATCGCGGCGGCAAACGGGTGCAAACTGGTGCTGCCTGGTCCGAATCTGGGCGGTGAAGCGATTTTGAACCTGATAGACGACACCCAAACCACTTTGGCGTTGGGGGTTCCAACCATCTGGATGAACCTGCTGGCCGCGCTTGAGGCATCTGAGTCGACCCTGCCCAGCCTGACCCGCACCGTGGTCGGCGGTGCGCCGTTGCCGCCGTCAATGATCCCGAAATTTGCCGCCTACGGAGTTGAACTGTTGCACGCATGGGGGATGACAGAAACCTCTCCTGTGGCCACGCTGAACCAGTTTCTGCAACGCCACAGCCAGTTGACTGACACGGAAAAAACCGAATTGCGCACAGGGCAGGGGCGGCCGCTTTACGGGGTTGATCTGCGGCTGCTGGATGAAACCGGTGCGATCCTGCCCCACGATGGCAAGACCCAAGGTGATCTGCAGGTGCGCGGCCACTGGGTTGTGAAGCGTTACTTTGGAAAAGACACCGACGCGCTGACGGATGACGGCTGGTTTGACACAGGCGATGTGTCCACTATCGACGCGGATGGTTACATGGTCATTCGGGACCGGTCCAAAGACATCATCAAATCCGGCGGCGAGTGGATTTCTACGGTCGAGCTGGAAAACATCGCCATCGCCCATCCCCAAGTGGCCAATGCTGCCGCCATCGCCGCGCGCCATGATCTGTGGGATGAACGCCCGATAGTCGTTGCGATCAAAACGCCTGATGCCACCCTAACCGAGTCCGATCTTCTGGCGTTTTACAAAGGCAAAATCCCCACATGGCAGGTGCCCGATGCCGTGATTTTTGTGGATGCGTTGCCCATGGGGGCTACGGGAAAAATTCAAAAGAACGAACTGCGCAAACAGTTTGGCAATCGCCTTATGGAAGGACAGAAAAGCAATGCTTAATCCCAAAACACCAGATGCGACCCCCCCAAACCCTGAAATGGACACAGCAATTGCCGAGCTAAGCGCCACCAAAGACACATGGGCGCAAACCGGCATCGCAGAGCGCATGGCCCTGTTGGTTGAAATCAAAGACAGATTGCTGCCCCTGTCCAAAGACTGGGCCGAAACGGCTGCGCGAAAGAAAGGTATCCCCGAAGACTCGCCACTGGTGGGGGAGGAATGGATTTCGGGGCCCTACACGGTCATGTCGGCCTGCAACGGTCTGCTGCAAACCCTGTCGCAGATAGAGGGGAAAACATTTCTTAAATCCCTAAAGACGCGCAAAACGGAAAGCGGGCAAACAGCAGTGCAGGTGTTGCCCCATTCGATCTGGGATCATCTGTTGTTGTCCGGTGTTTCAGCCGAAGTCTGGATGGAAAAAGGCGTTACTTCCCAGAACCTTGCGCAAAATACGGCCGGGGCCTATGACGCGCCCGCGGATCAGCGGCTGGGCAAGGTTGCGCTGGTGCTGGGCGCTGGCAATATTGCTGCCATCGCGCCGCTGGACGTGCTGCAAAAGCTGTTCAATGATCACTGCGTGACCATTTTGAAAATGAACCCTGTGAATGAATATCTGGCGGATTTCCTGTCTGATGCGCTTAAGCCACTTATAGATTTTGGCGCCTTGCGCATTGTGAAAGGCGGGGCGGAAGTGGGGGCTTATCTATGCGAACATCCTGACATTGATGAAATTCACATCACAGGATCAGGCGCATCCCATGACATGATCGTCTGGGGTCGCGGAGAGGAAGCAGCGCGCAACAAGGCGGCGAACACGCCCAAACTGACCAAGCCGATCACATCCGAACTGGGGGCCGTTTGTCCGACGATCGTTGTGCCCGGTCCATGGACGGCCGCTGATCTGAAATTTCAGGCGGAAAACATTGCCACGCAAAAGATGCATAATTCCGGGTTTAACTGCGTGGCCTGCCAGATGCTGATCCTGCCCAAAAGCTGGGATAAAAAGCAAAGACTGCTGGAGACCATTGAAAACGTCATCGGCGGCATGGACCCGCGCCAGCCCTATTATCCGGGGGCAATGGATCGGCTGTCAAAATTCGAAAGTCAGGCAGACAATGTGGTCCGGTTCGACAGGGGTCCGGTTCCCGCCTGTCTGGTCGGCACAGACACCCCGTCGTCGGACAGCACGTATCGCATGGAAGAAGTTTTTGCCCCTGCCATGACCACCCATGAAATCGCGCAATCAGACCCCGAAGCCTATCTGCGGGCGGCAATCAAATTTGCAAATGAAAGCCTTTACGGCACTCTGGGCAGCAACATCATCATCCATCCGAAAACCATCAAACAGATCGGCAAAAAACGTTTTGATGAAATCATTGCAGATTTCCACTACGGCACCATCGCTATCAACACATGGAGCGGTCTTGGCTTTCTGACCCCCGCTTGCCCGTGGGGGGCATTTCCGGGGCATACGTTGCAGGACGTGCAAAGCGGCATCGGTTTTGCCCATAACACCTATATGTTCGACGCGGCGGAACGGGTGATTGTTCAAGCCCCGTGGCGGCCTTTTCCCCGTAACCTGTTGTCAGGGGGCATGACTTTGCTGCCAAAGCCGCCGTGGTTCGTAACCAATAAAAAACAGCATAAAGTCGGCATGTTGCTGACCCGCTTCCAACACACGCCCAGCATTTTAAAGCTGCCACGTATCTTTCTGAATGCTTTGCTGGGGTGATCTTATGGCGCGCCCCGCCTGAACAAGGCAGGGGCGCTTCGAATTGGGATCAACTTGCGGGGCACGGGGACGGGGCTTGGGCTTGTTGAACCTCTTGCACCGCGATTTCGGCCAATTTCAGGATCGCTTCGCGGGTGCTGGCCACCGCAAGAAAACGGGCGTTGTGGCAGAACTTCGCGCCCTTGACGCCGCTGGCTTCTTCTAATGCGGCATCGGTCAGGCCAGCCCAAGCCGCGGGCAGATCGGCCCGTTGCTCGAAGGTGTCATTTGACAGTTTGATCCCGCCAAGGGTCCATGTATCGCCCCGTGGATTGACCACAAACAGAATATGATCCGCCTCTGCCTTAACGAGTTCCGAACGGTAGGGCATGCCCATGGGCAGCTCCAGAATGGCAGAGCTGCCGGCTTTTTCGATTGCCGCTTGCACAAGGCTTTGCGCACGGGCTTTGGCGGCGAAATTGCGGATCTGGGCCTCTACAAAGGCGCGGGCTATGGGGAGGGCCGACAAGAACGCATCATCATCAGCCGTGGGCGAAGTATCGTCAAAAACCGGCTTCAGGCTGCCCAGCAAAGAGGGCAGGGTCAGGATGGACAGCGGCCCCGCGACAGAAGGTTCCATCGCGCCATTGTCCAGCAGGTCGATGGGCAGAACAAATTTGGCATCAAATTTCGTGTGAATGGCGTCAATATCATCCGCAGGTACATCCAGTGCCGCCAGATACTGCCACCCGTAATGGGCCCAGATCAACCCAAAGGAACTGTAAGGCTGCCCGTCTTCGCGCAGCGGGCTGGGGCGTTGATGGTGGTCGAAAATCTGCGCTTGGACATCATGCAGACCACCCACATCGAAAATGATCTTATCCGCAGCAGGCGTAACCCATTTCGGATCACGGCTGCGGATCAATTCAGCCTGTGGAAACAATCGGGTAAGCACAACTGAAGACAGCAGTTCGTCCGCGTGAAAGCCCCCTGAATGGGTGACAAGGTGGGTGATGGTCATAGGGGAGCTCCGAAAGGCAATCTGGTGAAAAAGGCGGCCCGCATGGCCGCCCTTAAAGGCAAGTCAAACGCCGTACTCGCAAAAGAACGCCCTTAGATCAAGTTATAGATTTTATGGGGGGCAAGGCAGGCACAGCCTGGTGGAAATTTATCCCTGATCCCATTTGTACTGGTCTTTGAAAGCCATTGCCAAAGTGTTGAAACGCAGCCTTGTCCGCCCCTGACAAAATCGCCGGAACGGGATCTGACGCTTGGTATCCGTCCCATCAGATCAAATCGACCTTGCGACGGGCTGCCGTCTTTGGATAGAGGCTAATGCAGGACCAAAATAGCGGGAGTCGCAAAATGCCAATAAATTTCAAAAAGGTGGTTTTGCGTAACCTGACCATATTCGCCATCTGGTTTATTGTAATCACTTTTCTCGTCTTGATATATGCGGATGAAACCGACCCGATGCCTGTCAGTATAACCAGCAGATTGCTCATTGCCGCAGGTATTGTCGGTTTTATTAACATACCTTTGGTGAAAACGATCGGGCGCATTTACCTGAACACCACGCCGGATGAAGATGACCTTGACGACTAAAGGCAGGTGCCTTGGTCGTGTGGTAGGGCGCTTGTCCCGTTTGGCGGCTGTTTCACCACGAGTCTGGCCGGATACGCTGTAAGCCGCTTCTGATAATGACAGCGGTCCAGTGCCCTAATCTACGCCCCAAATTGACACCGCTCACTGATCCGCTGTTTTCCAGATGTCCGGCGTCAGGTAGACGATGGAATCATCAAGGCTGACCATCACATCGCCATCCTGAATATTAACCTGCATCTTCATTGACCGGTTCGCCAGTTTGCCAAGATCAACAGTGTCTTTTTCAGAAAAATTCACCACCTGAAGATTGCCGAAACGGGTGGTGCTGTTCTTGATCTTCTCCCACCAGATTTCAGCGGTTTTGCCGCCATAACAATAGATTACCACCGCGTCGGCCTTGCCACAGGACTGACGCACAACCTTTTCGCTAGGAAGCCCCAAGGCCACCCATAACTCCAACTGGTCACTCAGGCTTTTCTGCCAGATGTCCGGCTCGTCATCGGTCGAGAGTCCCTTGGTCATTTCCAACTGCTCATGGGCATTTAACGCAAAAGCGACAAGGCGCACCATCAAGCGTTCATCCGTTTCAGAGGGATGTTTGGCAACGGTCAGTTTATGGGTTTCATAATAGTGACGGTCCATATCCGAGACAGACAATTCGACTTTGTAAATAGTGGCTTTTTGCGCCATGGGATTTCCTGAACTTGCAAGGTTAGGGATGCCTAAAGGGTCTGGTGGCTTTGTGAAAGCGGATAAAGATTTGCACCTGAATAAAAAGGCGCTCAGCGGGCTATGGGTTTTGATACAGCACAACGGAGCCTGAATGTTTTTCAGGCGATGCCCTTTTTGGTCTGTGATGAATCTCGGGCTTTCAAAGGCGCGCTTATTGCTGTCTATGTTTTACAGGACGCATTTAGGATCACACAATGTCAGACGGCACCGACTCTTCAAAGACCCATTACATCTGTCAGACCTATGTTCTGGCCAAAGGGGCAAAAGCTGCGCAAGCGGGCGTAAAGCTGGACCAGCAATTCCAGTATTCAACTGCCGCAGAGGCGCAAAGCCGTGCGGAACGCGCCAGCCAATCCGAAGATTGCACAGGGGCTGATGCCTACATCATCGTTGAGGATCTACAGTCAGGCGAAATAAGTTCACCGGAATTCATCGTCCGGATCGGAAATGTGCCCGATTTTGATGATTTCTAACCCGTAAACAGCGGTAGGTTTGGGGCGGGTGTTATCCCTACCGTACAAAAGAATTTCTAAATCAAGGTGATACTGTCAATTCCTGTGGACATACTCTCAACGCCCTAAAATAACAAACAGAATGAAACGCCTAGGCTAAGTTCTACTGGCTAAAGGGAGCCTTCTTTACCTAGCTGGTAGCGATAAACCAGCTAGGCTTACACGTAGGAGTAACTGTTCTTGGATAAGACTAAAAAAGATTGCCTAGAAAATAAAGTCTTGGCCGGAAAAACTGGATATATTGACGCCTTCGATTAAGATTGATGCTTTGCTGCTTATCTCAATTAGAACGCCATCATCTGTGTCCGTAGCGTAATTTTCGGCTAGATCCTTGAAATTACGGATATCGACAGCATCCGAAAGATCAATTTTTTCGCGGCCGTCGATCTCAAAGTCAACGATCCGGTCATGACCGAATTTACCAGAGAATATAAATGTGTCGGCTGAAGAGCCTCCCGTTAGGATATCATTTCCGTTTCCGCCGTCGATCTTGTCTCTGCCTTTGCCCCCCTCGATTTCGTCTGCGCCATTTCCCCCTTGAAGGAAGTCGTGCCCGTTTTCGCCTGAGAGAAAGTCGTTACCGATTCCACCCGACAGATCGTCACTGCCGCCGCCGCCTAGAAGCTGGTCGTGCCCGGTATCGCCAGACAGCGTGTCGTTGCTGCTGCCGCCGAATAGGCTATCTTTTCCTTCTCCGCCAAACAGAACGTCAGCACCGTTCCCTCCGTCTAGAGTATCGTTTCCTGCGCTACCACTCAAGACGTCGGAGCCGTTTCCGCCGATCAACCAATCATGACCATGCCCCCCATCAATCTCGTCATTTCCGTTTCGTCCGCGAACAACATCCGCACCAGAATAAGCGAAGTAAACGTCACTATTCGCACTTCCGGACCAAGTTTCACTCGAGTCAGTTCCGTGCCAAGCAAGATCGTCAAGAATTGTTATGGTCACGATCTCATCAAGGATGCCGTTGTAATATACCTCGAGTGTGAACTGCTCATCAGCCTCGTCAATCTTGTCGATTTTGGCACCGAATGAGTAAGTACTTACAGCATAAACATAGCCATTTATGCTAGAAACGCTTGAGCTAATGCGTGTGCCGCCATATCCGTCTTCGTATGTCGCCGTTCCCGCGGCAAACTTAACCGTGATCACTGGGTTATACCCATTATATGAGTAGGTGAAAGAGGATGTTTCGCCTTCGCGAACGGTGAAATTTACCATAGTATTAATCTCTATTTGTTGTTTCTTAATTTTTTAAGTGCTTGTGGGCAAAGAACATTTCCACTCGCATTGGCGAGCGTGGATAGACGTAAGCCAAATAAATATTGAACGCAATGCAGGAGTGCGGCTGCAAGTCACGGAACAAAAAATATTTGCTCTGCGCAAGTAAATAAAAACAAAAAATCCAGACAGTATAAAGTGATCACCACATAGATTACGCAAATGTTCTTTCCCTGTAAAAGGCTGGCATCGCTTCCCTTTTTAGATCAAAAGCGAACTGGGAAGTCGTCACAATGGCCTTGAACGGATCATCCCCTGGAAAGTTACCAGCACAGTAGGCAATGTCGCTAAAGCTTTTGAGGTAGACACAGCACAGTTCGCATATCGCACTTTTCTAATACAGATGCATCGCGAGGCAATGATGTCCCCCCACCATTTATCGCTGGTAACTTTCCTAAACTACGGCATTTCATTGGTGTTCAACGACTTCTTCACGAATGCCGAGAACACATGGGGAAGGGTGCTGGCCACCCTGTAACCCACTCAAAACGCTATCAAAATATAGGAAGGTTTTGGTGGAGCCTAGGAGGATCGAACTCCTGACCTCTTCGCTGCCAGCGAAGCGCTCTCCCAGCTGAGCTA
>JAXMOF010000020.1:0-64526 GCA_034670045.1 Amylibacter sp.
GCGACCTGGTCGTGGCGTTTTGACGGTGTGGATGAGGCGTGGAATTCCTCAACGGAGTCCTTTTCCGAGGCGGATTTTGACTCGATCCTGATCACTCCGGCGAATTTCATTCAAAATCTGGATCCGAATGACCCGATTTACAGCTTGCCCCGTTCGGCCGTCAGCTACACGCTGGAAATCATTGATTATGCGGTCGCTCAGGAACCTGGAATAGATATCTATATCTATGAAAACTGGCCGGATATGCGGCGGGTGATTGATGATAATGTGTTCCCGGCCAACGCAGCGGAACTGGCGGCATATCACGAACTGACACTGACAGAACATGCCACCTGGTTTGATGAATACCACGACGAACTGTCAGCGGCCCGTCCGGATGCTAATATCATCTCTATTCCGGTTGGACCGATCATCTCTCAACTTCTGACGGAAACCCCCTTGTCGGGGATCCCCGTTCAGGCGCTATATCAGGATATTGCGCCGCACGGGACCGAGACACTCTATTTTCTGGCCAGCGTCATCACCTATTCGGCGATGTACGGCACTCTGCCCCCCGAGGATTTCACCATTCCCTCCAGCGTCCATCCGCTGGTCGCTGCAAACTATGATCTGATCCTTGATTTTGTCTCCGGGGCACTGGGGTTGGATGACGTTGTGGATCCGGACCCTGATCCGGACCCCGAACCGAATGTTATCACAGGGACGTCCGGCGATGATTTGCTTGTGGGCGGCGCCACGTCTGACATTCTGGAAGGCGATGGGGGTAATGACACCCTGTTGGGCCGGACACAGGATGACACCCTGTTTGGCGCGAGTGCCAATGATATACTGCGCGGAGGTAAAGGTGACGATGCGCTTTACGGCGGAGGCGGAGACGACATTATCGGAGGCGGTAAAGGCGCGGATAGTGTTTGGGCCGGTGGCGGAGATGACATCGTGAAGGGCGGTAAGGGCTCCGATCTAATTAACGGCAACGACAATGAGGATATTCTGCGTGGTAACCACGGCAAGGATACACTTTTCGGCGATGGCGGTGACGACATTCTGATTGGCGGGGCTGCGCGCGATTTCCTTTACGGTGGTGACGGCGAAGATACCTTTGTCTTTTCCCGCGTTGCCCAGTCCCCCACAGGCGATCACGATGTCATTGGGGACTTTACCAGAAGCGAGGATCTCGTTGACCTTTCCGGTTTCAAACGCGGCATTACTTTCGTGGGAACCGCCGAATATACCTCCGATGGCACGGGGGAGGTGCGCGTTGAGGTGTCGGGTGGCAATACTTTCCTGCATCTTGATATCGATGGAGACGGCGCTTCGGATCTTGCGGTTCAACTCACGGGTATCACCGGCTTTGACGCAAGTGATATTATTGTTTGATTGCACAAGGGCACGTCGCGTAAAAAACCTTTTTTAGCGTACCGCGACGTACTGTCTCTGGCTGGTGTTTCCGATCGCTTGCAAGAAGGCATCGTCCATGTGTCGTGACCCGCAGCGTGCTACAATCTCTTGCGCTTCCCCTGTCCCGTAGCCAGTCAGTTTTGCTGACAATAATGCCATTAAGAGCGCGGCAATGCAGCGGGGCAGGGACAAGGAGAATCGTTGATCTGCACGGCTTTTGTATTCAAACAGGAAGCCTTAATCCTGTTGAAGGCATAATTACAAAGGTATTCGCTTATGGCTGGAGGCCGTCCGCTCTACGTCACTCGTCCGACTTTGCCACCACTGCAGGAGGTCATACCAATACTTGAAGACCTGTGGGAAAGCCGGATTCTCAGTAATGGCGGTCGCTATCATCAGGAATTTGAAGCAGCACTCGGTGATTATCTGGGGGTTGAACATGTCAGTCTGGTTGCGAATGCAACTTTGGGTCTTATGCTGGCGTTGAAGCAATGTGCCCTGCAGGGACAGGTCATCACCACACCTTTTAGCTTTGTCGGTACTAGTCATACACTGGCGCTGAGCGGTCTGGAACCGGTCTTTGCGGATATTGACCCGATCACGCTGAATCTGAATCCGGCGGCCGCCACAGCGGCGTTGACCCCGCAGACCAGTGCCATCATGCCTGTGCATGTCTTCGGGCGGGCATGCGATACAGCGGCTTTCGAGGCCCTTGCAAATGCCCACAGCCTGAGATTAATCTACGATGCAGCCCATGCCTTTGGCGTGCGTGACACAGGGGGAAGTGTGCTGCGCCACGGGGATATGTCAGTGCTGAGTTTTCATGCGACCAAAGTGTTCAACACCTTTGAAGGAGGCGCTGTTATCAGTCGGGATGCTGCCACGAAAGAAGGCATAGATGAGCTTCGCAATTTCGGAATTGTTGATGAAGTAACCGTGTCCCGTGTGGGTATGAATGCAAAAATGAACGAGTTCAGCGCCGGACTCGGGCTCTTGCAACTAAAATATATTGATGACGCCACAGAGCGCAGAGGTCAGGCGGATGCCCGTTACCGTGATTTTCTTGGGCAGGTTCCCGAAGTTCACTGCCCGCCTCTGGCCCGTGGTCAGACCGGAAATAAATACAGCTTCCCCATACTGGTGCAACCGGATGCTGGTTTCACGCGGGATGCGCTTTATGAGCGGCTTCGGGCCAATGGTATCTATGCGCGGCGGTATTTCTATCCATTGATCTCGGATATGCCTATGTACCGTCATCTGCCCTCGGCACAGCCCGAGAATTTGCCCGTCGCACGGGATATTGCACAACGTATTTTGTGCCTGCCGCTCTCGCCGGATCTGGATGCGGGAGAACAGCAGCGTATCGTAAAGGTCATTGCCGAGACAAAGACAGGACTGAGCTGAAGAATGGCTATGCTTGCCATAATTCCCTCATTGCCGGCACGTTCTGTGGCTGAAGGGCGGGTGTTGCTGACGAGGAAATTTGTCGATGGCATGACGCAGATCGCAATGTTGTGGGGGGGGCCGGTCGTGGCGATCATGCGCCCGCACACTGCTGCATCGACGGGGAATCTGGACGATGCTGAATTCGACCTAGACCAGTTGCCGTTTTCCGTGCGTATCCTTCCTTTTACGGGCAGCCATATTTATACGGCACTTGCTGATGCTGATGCGGTAATGCTGGGCGGCGATCACCGCCTTGCCAATCTTACGCAATGGTGCCGGTCCCAAGGGCAAAAGATTGTATTTGTGACCGAATATTCACTTCGCACAAGATTCCAGATCATTGATGTAGAAGTCACAAATCCGGTCATCCGCTATCGAAGGTATCTTTGGGCATGGCGCCAGGAGCGCCGTAACCTGCGGGGGATAACGACCGCTGATGCGGTGCAGTGCAACGGCACGCCGACCTATGACATCTACCGCAAGATAAACGGCAATACCCTGCTGTTTTTTGACAACCGGATGACCGTCGATATGCTGGCCAACCGCGAAGCTGTCGCTGCGAGACTCGCAGACATGGGTCGCAACACATATCTCAGGATCGCTTATTCGGGCCGGCTAACCGCGGTAAAAGGGGGTGATGACCTGATCGAAGTTGCCCGCCACCTGAAGGATGCGGGGCTGAATTTCAGCTTCGATATTTACGGTGAAGGCGACTTGCGCCCGATCATGGAGCAACGCATTCGCGAATATGGCCTTGGGGAAAAGGTCCGGCTGCACGGTGTCGTTGATTTTGCCACAGAGTTGCTTCCTGCGGTGCGCAGTCACATCGACCTGTTTGTGTGTTGCCATCGTCAGGGAGACCCTTCCTGTACCTACCTTGAGACCCTTGGCTGTGGTGTGCCGGTGGTAGGTTATGCAAATGACGCACTTTGCGGTTTGACAAAAGACAGAGCAATCGGCTGGACGACACCGATAAATGATGCTCGACAACTAGCGGAAAAAATTACCGATTTGAAGGCACATCCGGAGCAGCTTTCCCATGCCAGTTTTGAAGCGCTGGCCTTTGCCACCGAACATACCTTTGAAAAGGAGTTCGCAGCCCGTATTGCGCAGGTCAAAAAGCTTCTGGAAGACCCGCCATCCTCTTTAAAAGAACTGCCGTTGGCAAAGCCAGCTATGAAAGATCAAAAAAATGCTGATCGGGGGTAATTCGTCGTGTTGACGCTCGTCACCGTGATATACGGCGATGCGCGCCGCTACCGTGTCGAACTTTTCGGAAGCATACTCAGCGCTTTGAAATTGCGTACCGATCCCGACACCCGAGTTGTGGTTTACACTGACCGGACCCTTGGTGATTTTCCCCTGCCGGTAACGGAACGGATTATATCGCAAAGGGACTGGGAAGACTGGACGCGGGGCTCCGGTGTTACCCATCTTGTCAAACTGCATCTTATCAGACAGACTTTGGAAGAAGGGCACGGGCCGGTCCTCTATTTTGACACGGATACGCTGTTTCTGGTGCCGCCCGAACATCTGGCCGCGCGCCTTTCGCCTGAGACGGCTCTGATGCATGCGAATGAGGGCCCGATTTCAGACCACGGTATCTGGTCGGATATTGCAGCGTGGCTTGGGGAGGGGCGCAAAATCTGCGGCCGGATGCTGTCGCGCCACTCTGTCATGTATAACTCGGGGATCGTCGGGGTCGTTGAGACACATCACGACAGTCTATGTCGCTCGGTTGATATTGCAAATGTGCTTTATGACGTGGATCCTGTTTTCAGTCTCGACCAGTTTTCCACCGGCGTCGCCCTTAGCGGGCAAGCCAAGATCGAAACCTGCACGCAGGAGGTTCTGCATTACTGGGGCTGGCATCGAAGTTTCATCCGTGATGCAATTGATCGGTTCTGGCAGGCGCATCGGCATGCAGATATTAAAGAACTCTGCGCGGATTTTGCGCCCTCTACATATGCCCGCCCCCCCCAAATTCGTTGGCAGGACAAACTATACGCGCACTGTATGGGATTTCGTTGGCGTCTTTCGGATGACAACCGATTTGCCTGTGTTGCTCTGAAATCGGCACTGCATCACGCAAATTCCGACACAGAAACGGCCAACCGCTGGTTTGGGGTGCATATAGATTTTATGCGCAAACCAACGTCATCAAGGGAACAGATCACGACCCTTGAAAGGGCATGCCGTACAGACCATGAGGCGTGTCGGACATGGTTGAATACCCAGAACACCGTTGCGCTGGAGATGTGGATCAATGATGTTCGGGCTGCTGCGCTCTGAAGCCTTGGGCCCGGGCGGCAAGCCATTTTGCCAGCACCAATCCGGTCGTAAAGCCGCCCAGATGGGCCTCCCAGGCCAGATGCCCGTCATACCACCAGTTCAACAGAATGTTCAGCAGTACCATCAGGGCAATAGTGCCAAGAGCGTGACGAGCGCGCCGCACGATGGTAGCTGTGCTGTCGAAAAAACGCCAGCCAACCCCGATCCCGACAAGTCCAAAAAGCGCCCCAGAGGCCCCGACCATCGGGGTGTTGCCCGCGCTGAGGGCTGCAAAGGATACCGCGCCTCCGAGGGAGGTTATTGCAAAGACCCCCAGAAAACCGCATGGTCCGATACGGGTCACAACAGCCTGACCTAGAAACCAGAGTGCGAGCGCATTGCCCGCCAGATGTCCCAAGCCGCCGTGAAGAAAGGCATAGGAGACAAACATGGTGATGGGCTGGGCGGTATAATTGGGCGCCCAACTGTCTAAAAGGCCGGGCCAGAAAGCCCCGTACTGATAGGCCAGCGATCGCCAGCGGGGGGATCCGATCCATCCCAGATCCGCCATTTGTAGAGCAACCTCGCTGGCGATGAGAACGGTTAGGATTGCAATAAGCGCCCCGCGGGGGGCGTGGGTCACGTAGGACATCCGGGCTTATGGACGCCAGGTCAGACTTCGCCCCAACACCATGAAGACACTATGGGAGCGTGAAGCTGTGCCTGAATCCTTGCGCAGATCAGAGCGGGCCCCGAAATTGACAGACCAGTCCGGGGTCAACTGGAGCCCGTAACTGGCAGAAATAGTGCCAACCGCAATATCTGCATCTTCATCAGTATCGCGCGCACGGGCATAGTCGAGCAGCAGCTGCAGATTGCTGATCGGGGTCAAAACCTGGGTAAAGCTGGCCTGTAACGTCGTGTTTCGCCGGTCTGATCCTGCGGTCAGATCATGGCCTGTGCTGAATTCAATACGGCCCTCTGGCAAATCATAGCCATAGGCTATCCGCCCGATCAGCTGTGCTGTTGCGCTGTCATCTTGTGCGACCCCGAGTGTAATATCTAGGTCCGAGCGGGGCAGTTCAAACTGGCGATTGACCGAGGCGGCCCAACGGGTTTCGCTGTCATCGTTATGGGCAACGGTAATTTGCGCAACCAACCGGCCCAGTGGGCGGTCAAAGGTTAGTCCTCCCCTTAGGATAGCGTTGTTTTCGACGGTACTTCCATCGTCATCAATGCTGTTATAGCGCAGGTTCAGGTTTGCAGTCGTGACCGGATTGATGTTGAATCGCAACCCGCCGGAAAGAGTCGTAGTCGTGCCGTCCGCCAGGGTTGCACGGGCATTGTCATAATCCTGAATCCGGTGGCGCAACTCCAGCGATGCACCCAATGGCCGCAGATAGCCCCAACGTATGGAGGCGCCGAATGTGGTTGCAGTGCGGGTCCCCGTGCTGGTCAATTGCCCCAGATCATCCGGCAGCACAACGATCCCGTCGGCGTCGACAAAGCTGGAAGCACTTCGTAAAAAGGCTAAATCCGACTGGACCCATTCCGCCGTCAGATCTATCACCGCATTCGCGCTTGTGCGGTGGTAGGACAGGTCTGCGGTCGTGTTCGTGCGTATCAGACCGTCGCTCAGCTGGGTGCCGAACTCAAGTTCCAGCCGCTCCTGACGGGTCTCGGTCAGCGCGCCAAAGGTCAAGATCGTGGTGCTGCGTCCTCCGGGATCCTCGCCCGCAACGCTCAGGCTTCGGTCGGTAAACGCCTCGAACTGCTGTCTCAGTCCAAAAGTAAAAGAGAGCCCCCCCGGTTCGGCGTCTTGTGCCAAACCTGCAGCCGGAGAGAGGCCGGTCAGAATAACAATTCTGAAGAAATGGTTCATTTGACGCAGCACTCCCAGGCATCGTTCTGACGAATTATTCGAACAAACGACGCTGTGGAACGATGATTACGTCGCCTTCCCGCAATCGCACGGTCCCATTGGGGCTGGTCCCGTTGAGAATCGCCTCAAAGTTGAGGGTGTAAATCTTGGCACTGCGGTGCAATTGGACGCGTTTGGTGGCGGCGAAATTGGTGAAGCCTCCGAATTGGGCAATCGCTTGTAACAAAGTGGTGCCGGGTTCCAGTTCGACCCGGCCTGCATTTTTAACCTCACCGGCAACAAAGACCGCCGTGACCGGGTCTTCGGCGGGGGGGGACGGCATGGTGGTACGCAGTTCTTCGAGCGATACATGTACGTTGGGCGGGTTGGCAAAGTTCGGGGCCAGCTGCGCGGTCAGGTTTTGTTGAATCTGCAGGATTGTGCGCCCGCCTGCGCGGACCTGTCCTGCGCCGGGTAAAGAGATTCGCCCGTCCGGTGCGACCAATACAGTCCGATCCAGATTTGAGTCCTCGATGACCTCAATTCGGAGCGTGTCGCCGGGACGCACCCGGTAATTTTGGGCTGTGGCGGTCGTTACACAAAGGATCAGGGCCAGAAAAGAGCCGAGAAGTGTGGAAATTCGGAACATGAAGTGGCCTTTTGACAATATGGTGACACAGGGCAGAAGCCGTGTTGTAAAAGTCAGTCTAGCGTCCGTTGGCCAATATCAAAATAAAAAAGATGTAAGGCACGGAAGAAGACCGCTCGGGTGATATTAACCGCCCAACTCTTGCAGTTGATGGCGAGCGGTATCGAATTGGGGCAGGGCACTGTCGCCTGCCAGATCAATAGCACGTGACAGCACCCTGCGCGCCTGATCCACGTCTTGCAGGGCGGCATAGGTCATACCAAGGTGAAATTGAACCAAAGGATCATCGGGCAGGCCAAGGGCTGCGGGCTCCAGATATGATCTGGCCTCTTCAAAATTCCCGAGCCGGAAGGCGATCCAGCCGTAAGTGTCCTGAAACGGTGGCAGGTCGGAATCGCGCAGGCGTTTGGCGATGGTGGCTGCGCGTTCCAGACTATTGGTGTCATCTTTATGTGTTGCAATGAGCGATGCGAGATTGTTGGCGATGGTTACTGCATCGGTATTGGCCGCGTAGATTTCTTCATAAAGGGCAATGGCCGCGTCGATGTTGCCGGATTTTTCCAGCTCACCGGCCCGCACCCACCGCAGGTTCAGTGACCGCGGCTGTACGGCCAGTGCGGCGTCGATGACGGTACCGGCTTCTTCGGCGCGATCGGTAGAGATCAACAGATTGTAGAGGCGTAGCACCGGATCTTCGGATTGGGGGAATTCTTCAATCAGTTCGCGAAACCCCACTTCGGCGGCTGCAAACTCTCCGGAGATAGCATGGAGCGTTGCGCTGAGCATCCTCAGGGTACCATTAAGCGGATCGTTTGTCAGAGCCTCCTCCAGATAGGTGCGCGCCGCGTTGATATTACCCGATAGCCAGTGGATCTGCACCACCTGTGCAATGGCCGTGGTGTCTGCTTTGCCTTGGGCGATTTGTTCTTGTAGGAAGACAATCCCGTCCTGGCTCCGGTTCTGGCTGAGCAATAGGGCGGTTTGCAAGGAAATAGCCGCTTGCTGGGCGGCAGGGTCATTCAGGCTGCGCAAATCATTGGTGAGATCCTGGGCTGGGACCAGGGCGCCTTCGGCCAACAGAAGTTTAGCGAGTTCGGTTAGCACGGAAACGTTGCCCGGGTTGGCATTGCGGGCGTCTGTTAGAATGCTGCGGGCGGCGGGGGTGCGGCCGCTGCGCAGTAAAAAGGCGGCATATCGCAAGGATTCTTCAGGGCCGGCCCCCGAGACGTCCACTGCCAGAGCAAGACGCTCACCCGCGAGGGCCTGGGCGCCTTCACGTTCATGGGCTTGAGCCATGAGCGTCAGGATTTCTGCATCCCGGGGTTGTTGACCCAGAGCGGTTCGCAAATCCACAATCGCTTCGGGAGAGCGGTCGTCGTCGATCGCCCAGGTCGCACGAAGCTTCAGGGCGTCCACATTCGAAGAATCTTCGGTCAGGATGGTTTCGACCTGTGCTCTGGCGCCAACCCGATTGTCTGTGGCGATTAGCAGGCGGGCGAGAATGTTGCGAATTCTCCAAGTCTGTTCCGAGGGTTCTGCATTGGTTGCAATATCTTCGATAGTGCTGATGGCGGAATCGCGGTTCCCGTTATCAAAAGTGATCATTGCAGACAGGGTGCGGTAAATATCGGCGTTGGTATTGTCTGCATTGGCTTTGGCAAGCCGGTTCAATTCGGCTTGTGCGGCTTCGGGGCCCTGGCTACTCTGGATAAGCTGGACCACTGATATATGTCCGGTAGGACTGGCGGTGATGTCACCGGCAAGCTGGCGCAGGTAGTCTTCGGCATCCGTTAGATTGCCCTGAGCGAGATACCAGTGAATAAGGGTTCGCGACAAATCCTGATCATCCGGATAGAGCGCGACCATGCGCTTTAGCTGCTGGCCGATGCCCCGACTGTCCTGAACTTGGTTCAGGAGCCTCAGGCGCAAGGTATTATAAGCATAGCTTTGGGGATCGCGTTCCAGCGCGCGGTCAATTTCGGCCATCGCATCATAGGGCGTGTCACTGCGCAGTAGATGGTCGATCACCACCCGGCGCGAGACTTCGTCTGAGGCATCAGCAGCCAGCAAATCCAAGGCAATGCCCGCTGCACTGGCCCGCGCCTTGGCATCCTTTGCGTCACGATACTCAAAAGCTGCAGCCAGCGCCTGTGCTTCGGGATCTTCGGGAATAAGGCCGATGGCAGCCTCGCCGTGGCGGCGGGCCTCGTCCCAGTTGTTCGTGTCCAACGCCACCCGTGCCAGAATAAGCCGGACCTCTGGTGTGTCCGGATATTGTTCTATCAGGCGGAGATATTGACCGTAGGCTGCGCCTAAATTGCCTTGTTCCAGCCGGATATCCGCAAGTTTGCGGCGGGCGTCTTTATGTAAGTTGTTGTGTTGGAAAACATTAAGAAATTCGATTGCAGCACGATCGAGATCCCCCGCCTCCATCAAAGACAGACCCGATTGATAGAAGGATTCGGCTTTTTCTTCGTGACTTTGGCAGGCAACCAAAGTCATGACAGTAATAAACGCCAGACAAACACGCATATATCTCAGCATTGGACTACTTCGTGTTCCGTTTTATGCGGTTGGGGCCGCAACTTAGTTACATGCCATTGAAGGATTCACACTCTTGCTGTGGAAGAGTGCAAGTCCGGCCATTCAATAGCCCGTACCGCGAACAACAACTTGTGCAGTGGCGAGCAGTAATCTTACGTCGTTTGTGAAGGAAATATTTGCACTGTAATCCGTATCAAACCGCGCGCGATCCGCAAAGGTTGATTCATTGCGCTGGGACACTTGCCAGCTTCCGGTAATGCCAGGACGCTGGTGGTAATACGCCAGACCGGGATAAAGCTCCTGTTGTTCAGGCAGCATCGGGCGTGGACCTACAAGGCTCATGTCACCGATCAAGACATTCCATAGCTGGGGTAGTTCATCCATTGAACATTTGCGTAAAATGCGGCCAATCGGGGTGATCCGGGGGTCCTTTTTGAGTTTTTGGGTTGTTGTCCACTCTGCATGGGCGGCGGGATTGCCGGCCAGATAGTCCTTAAGCTGCCGATCTGCGTTGGCGACCATTGTGCGTAATTTCCACATCCGGTAGATTTCGCCACCACGACCAACTCGTTTCTGACAATAAAAGGCGCCACTGCCATCGCGGGCCACCAAAAACGCCAGAACAGCAATGATTGGTAGAATAATGGGCAGGGCAAGAAGAACGATAAAAATATCAAACCCGCGTTTGAAAACGCTTTCATAAAGGCCGGGTCTGGGGAGACACGAGGCGATAGAATTCGCCTTAGTGTCATTTGGGATATCACTATAGTGTGTCGTCATAATTAAGGTTGCTCACATAATCTAAATTAATGTCACTCACGGCGCCTGATTTCTGGAATTATTCAGGAGCGAATATTTGGATATTAAGAATCGTAACTAAGCTATTAAGAATATATTAACTAATTTTTTCAAAAAAATATAGCCTGCGGTGAGCAAGAATATTTTACACAAAAGATTTTAAGTATCTGCTTGGAAATACTTTTACTTATTGTTTCCACTTAGAAACAGTCTGTTCTTTTGAAGAACAGGGCCACAAGCTTGTCAAACCAGATCATTCGGTTAAGAGAGACTCTGATCCATTTTGTCTCTTCTGGTAAAGTCATACTGACCTGAGCCCCGCGAAATCCCTCACTGTAATGTAGAGTCTGCGCCACCTCTGAAGGAGCAGACACATGCGTAAGAGCCGTTTCACCGAGGGACAGATAATCGGGATGATCAAGGAACAGGAGGCCGGGATGCCGACGGCTGAGGTGTTCCGCAGGCACGACCTGAGCACCGCGACGTTTCTACAAACTGAAGGCCAAGTAAGGCGGCATGGACGTGTCCGAGGCCACCAGGCTCAAGGCGCTGGAGGACGAGAACGCCAAGCTCAAGCGCCTGTTGGCGGACACCATGCTGGACAATGTCGTCTTGAAAGACCTGCTGGGAAAGAACTGACGACATTGACGAAGCGGCGAGACGCGGCGCTCCGGGTGATGCGGGATCTGGACCTCTCGCAGCGCCGGGCCTGCAAGCTGGTCGGTGTCGATCCCAAGACAGTCCGGCGTGAACGCCCGCCGAACTGCGCCGAGAACCGCAAGGAGATGCAGGAGATAGCCGGCACGCGGCGTCGGTTCGGGTATCGCCGGATCCGCGTGCTACTGGGATGCAAAGGCATGAGCATGAACCACAAGAAGCTCTACAGTTTCTACCGCGAAGAAGGCCTGTCGGTGAGACGGCGGCGCGGCCGGAAACAGGCGTGTGGCACGAGGGCGCCGACGCCGGTTGCCGCGCATCCCAATGCGCGTTGGTCATTGGGCTTCGTGTCCGATAGCTTCGGCGCCTCGCGGAAGTTCCGGATGCTGGCGGTCATAGCCTCTTAATCAGCATCATTCCGAAAGTGTTATGGTGCCGGAATATGTCAGTGGCAAGCTGATGGAATGTGCCGAAAAACGCAATGTTCGGCTGGATTTCATCCAGCCTGGCAAACCCCAACAGAACGCCTATATCGAGTGCAACAACCGCACCGTTCGTGGCGAATGGCTGGGGCAATATTTCTTCGAAACGATTGAGGAAGCACAAGACCAGGCAACGGAATGGCTCTGGACTTACAACAACGAGAGACCCAATATGGGCATCGGAGGCATCACACCTGCTATGAAACTGAAAACAGCCGCAGGAATTCTACGGCTGGACCCCATTAAAAATGGGGGGATTACCGTGTCTGTGGTACTCTTTGACTTAAATTGCCCCTTTGTAACGGGTTACTGATTTTTATTTTGGAATACTGATGGATTACTCGATCAACATTTATCTTGATTACTTTGGATTGCGCGAACGACCGTTCAATCTGGTGCCGGATCCGGAATTCTTATTTTGGTCCCCGGCCCACCGGCGTGCCTTTGCGATGCTTGAATACGGGATAGTGACCAGTGCGCCCATCACCCTCATCACCGGGGATGTGGGTGCAGGCAAGACAACGTTATTGCATCACCTGCTCAATTCGCTCGGGGAAGATTTGCAAGTGGGTCTGATTTCCAACGCGCATGGCACTCGCGACGAACTCTTGCGCTGGGTGTTGCAGGCATTAGATCAGAAATGCCCCTCCAGTGCAGGCTATGTAGAGTTGTTTGGGACGTTCGAGCAGTTTTTGATCGCGGAATATGCTGAAGGGCGCCGGGTTGTTCTTGTTTTTGATGAAGCGCAAAATCTCAACCGTGAGAGCCTAGAAGAGCTGCGCATGTTCACCAATATCAATTCCAACAAGGATGTGCTGTTGCAACTGGTGCTGGTTGGCCAGCCAGAGTTGCGAGATGTTGTGCATCAGGCAGATCTGACACAATTTGCCCAGCGGGTCGCGGCCAGTTTTCATCTGCCCGCGCTTGATGCAGTTACGGTGCGCGATTACATTGATCATCGCTTGCAAATTGCCGGTGCGACGACCGAGCTTTTCAGCCCGAAGGCGAGCAACGCGATTTACACAGCGACCAAAGGTGTTCCACGCCTGATCAATCAGCTTTGTGATTTGTCCCTGCTTTACGCCTATACTGAAGATCGCAAAATGGTCACGGCATCTGTCGTGCAGCAGGTACTGGATGATGGTGTCTTTTTTGGCGGCGGCGCAGTCTCTGTGGCACCGGACAATTATATATTTACGCCGCGCAGTTTGAAATAACGGGTTGAGTATGGACTTTAAATTTTACCTTTTGGTTTTCTGGCGGCGCTTCCCTTATTTTTTCATACTGTTGTGTCTGGGCATAGGGGCGGGGGTTACAGCCGCCTTGCTCCTGCCTCCGGTTTACGTGGCCGAGGCACGGCTGGTGGTCGAATCCGAGCAGATCCCCGATAAATTGGCGGAGTCTACGGTCCAGACCGATGCTTCGGAACAGCTTCAGATTATTGAGCAGCGGATCATGACCCGCGATAAACTGCTTGAGATGGCGAACAGACTCGACATTTATCGCGGTGCAGGGACGCCTGCCAACCCGATGACCCCGGACGAGAAAGTGCGAGACCTGCGCGAACGGGTGCAAATCCGTACCTTTGGCGGGTCGGTACAGCGGGGGCAATCCACCGCGACCGTCGTCATCGTCGGCTTTGAGGCACCGACAGCAAAGATGGCGGCGGCGGTGACAAATGAAATCGTGACCTTGATGTTGCAGGAAAACGTTAAGATGCGCACGACAGTGTCCGGACAGACGCTGGATTTTTTCACCCAGGAAGTGGCCCGACTGGAACAGAGCCTCGCCCAGACCAGCGGGCAGATTCTGAAATTCCAAGAGGCGAATGAAGATGCCCTGCCTGACAGCCTGAGCTTTCGTCGCAACGAGCAGACGGCAGAGCAGGAACGTTTGATAGAACTTGAACGGGAGGAAAGCCAGTTGCGCGACCGACGCAACCGAATGGTGGCCCTTTACGAGAGAACCGGCGATGTCGGGCGGGTCGGGGAAGAAACCCGCACCGCTGAGGAACTGCAGTTGCAGGAGTTGAAGGACCGGCTGGCCACTTCGGTGGCGGTGCTGTCGCTAGATAACCCGCGCGTGGTGGTGCTGCGGGCCCAGATTGCGGCCCTTGAGAAGGTTGTTGTTGAACAGCAGGCCGCTCTCGCGATGTCCGCGGTGAACGAAGACGGTACCCAGCTTACGCCTTATGAACTCCAGCTTGCGGATCTTGACGGGCAACTGGAGTTCATCGCAGAGCAGAAACAGCAGATCAATTCCAAGCTTGAAGCCCTGAAAGCCTCCATCGCCGCCACGCCGGGAAACGCGCTGACGCTTGATACGCTTACGCGCAACCTTCAGAACTTGCGCTTGCAATATGATCAGGCCGTGGCCAACCGCGCCCGGGCAGAGACAGGCGACATGATCGAGGCTCTGTCCAAAGGCCAACGGATTTCCGTGATCGAGCAGGCGATTGCGCCCTCCAAACCGCACAGTCCCAACCGCAAAAAGATCGCAGCAATGGGAGTCGCTGCAGGGTTGGGGTTGGGGTTCGGCTTTATCGCCCTACTGGAGCTTCTGAACACGGCCGTGCGCCGTCCTGCGGATTTGGTCAACGGACTTGATATAACCCCGATTGTCACTCTGCCCTATATGCGCACACGCGGTCAGATATTGCGGCGTTGGTTGATCATTTTAACAAGTGCATTGGTCGTGCTGGTCGGAATTCCGGCGGGCTTGTGGTATATTGATGCCAATGTCCGCCCGTTACAGCCCATTCTTGATGCGCTGCTTGTACGAACCGGACTGGGGTAAGGAAGACAGATGGATAAAATACAAGCCGCTATTGGTAAAGCGCGTGCCGAACGGGCCGCTGTTACCGCGACCACAGATTCGGCATCTGCGTCCCTGACATCGCAATTCCCACCGGAACCCGCCAGTGCATCCCAAACAACAGCGTCAGAGCGGCGGGCCGAGGCGTGGATGACTCTCGCTACTTTTTCTCCAAAAGCGCGCCATATGGCACGACAACGGATCGTAACCTTTGCCAACGGCGGGCAATCCCTACCCGGGGAATTGGCCTTTGGTGTATTGCGCACTAAAGTGTTGCGGCAGATGCGTGCCAACGGCTGGAAGCGACTGGCAATCACTTCCCCGAGGGCAAACTGTGGCAAAAGCACGGTAGCGATGAACCTTGCCTTCTCTCTTGGCAAATTGAAGGATGTGCACACCATTGTTGCTGAACTGGACATGCGCCGTCCGTCGCTGGCAAAAATACTGGGCATCAAGTCGAAGACCGGTTTTGATACTGTCATTGAAGGGAAGACGGATTTTGCATCTATGGCTGTGCGGCCGAGACCCAATCTGGCCTTCGGGCTGAATTATTCACGGGCCCAATCGCCAGCGGAATTGCTGCAAAGCCCGACTGTTGGACCCGCGCTGGCCAGGATCGAGGCGTCCTTTTCCCCCGATTTGATAATCTTTGATATGCCTCCTATGCTGGTTAACGACGATACGTTTGCCTTCGTCGAACAGGTTGATTGCGTTCTTCTGGTGGCAGAGGCTGGCACTACGACTATGCGCGAAATTGATGTGTGTGAGCGCGATCTGGCGGCTCAGACGAATGTGCTGGGTGTGCTTTTGAACAAATGCCGCTACATGGAGAAAAACGACGGCTATGGTGGCTATAACTAGACCCGACATCTTTGCGGGGTGTCGGGATGGATTGCGACACAGGCGGGCACGCCTTATTTGACCGCCCCCTGGTCAATCTGGTTCATACGCTGGCGAAAGTGGCGATGGAGCCCAGCAATACGCAGCCAGCGGGTCAGCTTTTCGCAGTAAAAATTTGTTGCCCCGTAGCGGCGGTGACGAAATGCCCAAACGTGGCGTTTGTTGCGCAGAGCCAGCAGGAAGCGCTCCATCACGCCAGGTTCGACGGGTGCCATTTCGGGAAGATAACCGCGTGCCTGCATCATCGCACCGGCCCTGTGTTCCAATATGGCCATATCTCTCGGGTCAGCTTTGTTTCGCCATTGCTGGACAAGTGTGTGATCCGGAGCCGAATACGTGGTTCCGTGGTAGTAATCCATCATCTGCGGGTCATAAGAAAGCCCGAGGAAATTACAGATGTTCCGAAGCTGGTTTTCAGGGTCGGAGAGAAGCGTTTCATATTTCAGTGTGAAGACGGGCGGGGGGGACGTTTCGTTTTCTACGACATTCCATGCTGTCTCGGTGTTCAGCCAATGCACCACCCCGTGATAGGTGGTACCCGCCCAGCCCATCACAATTGAGGACCGCGCCACATCGCGAGGATCGCGCAGCAAATGGATCAGCGGTGCATGTGGCAGGATGGCAATAATCCGGTCCACATGACGGTGGATATTGATCGACAGGACTTTTTCAGAATGTTGGCTTTTAAGTTCCCGCAGAAATGCCTCTAACAGGTCAAGCCCGTCCAGACCGGGTAACAGAGTCATACCATGTACCTGAAAGATCCGGTTCAGCGTGAGCGCCGCCAGATCATAACGCCAGCCAGTTGGATGGGTCGGGTCGGGGTGCAGATAGTCAAACAGAAAATCCATCTCGCCAGGATTGGCAATTTGGGGATGAGCGTTCAGCATCAACCGGAACACCGTTGTGCCTGACCGAAGTGCGCCATACACGAACACAATGTCGCGGGTTGTCAAAGTATTCATGAATATCCCCTGTTAGCGTCTGGATAGAAACTAAATGGGTGATGGCAAATTGTGAAGCACTCAGATTGAATGCCGAATATCACGGTTGTACCGATGGCACCGTGGCGGATGAATCGCGGCCGCATGTATAATATATAACACTCTGAAGACGGAAGCTTCAGAGTGTTACGGGACAGTTTTCATGTCGGAACTGCGCCTTTACTGGGTAAGTCGCGGCGCTTTTGTTGACTTGTTCCGGCGCGACCTGCTCTGAGACGGGATGAATCGGGTCAGGCGATACTGTCTTTGACCCAGTCAAAATCATCCATATCTAGTCCCACCAATGTGATGCTGTCATCGCCATTGCTGAGCACCAGATTACCCCGCGCCATACCGGCAGCGTCATCAATGCTCTGGCCGGTGGGCAGGAAGTTCTTGAGGACCAAGCTGTCTTTAGCCGTAAAGTCGGTCACAATGTCCTGGCCGGTGCCGGCTTTGAATATGAACAGGTCGCTGCCCGATCCGCCGGTCATGACGTCATTGCCAGACTGGCCGGATAGCTTGTCGTTGCCGCGCCCCCCTTCAAGGGTGTCTCCGCCAGCGCCACCATTTATCTTGTCGTCGCCCTTGCCGGCATAGATTTTATCCCGACCCTTGTTCCCGTGCAGGACATCGTCATTGTTCATACCGTAAAGCCGGTCGTTTCCGGCCTTGCCGCGCAGGTAATCATCGCCACCCCGCCCGTAAAGCGAATCATCACCGCCGGCCCCGTTCACACGGTCTTCGACACTGGAGCCTCGAAGAATATCGTCCTCCTTAGTGGCAGTGATCGTCGGCGCACCTACGGTGATCGCTGCGTTGTTCAGATCCAACGTATCAGAGCTGCCATCCAGTCCATCTTCGGGATTGTCAGTGTTGGAGGCATAAAAGATATAGCTGGGTTTATCTTCGGATTTGTCCAAAGCCAGAAGCGTCCCCAAAGCCGAACCGTGGTCGATTGCCTTGATGACGACGCCCTGGCCTTCACTGCCCAGCTTGCCAAGCTTGACCTCGTTCAGTGTCTCGCCGTTGATGACCTCAGTTTCCTTGATGTGGATCACATCGGAGTCCGGATCGGTCGGATAGATCGGCCCAGTTCCTTCGGTCAGTTCCAACACACCATCGGAATTGACTTTCAAATCAGCCAGAATGACCACTTCGCCCGTACCAAAGGCGAGTTCTTCGACATTGATGATAAAGTCGCTGCCGTCGGGGCCGTTGACCCGGTAGCCGTCTCCCTCGATGTGCAGGGAATAATCTGCAGGATTGCCCGACAGAACTACGCGATCCGTCCCACGGCCGCCGTTGATACCGTCGTTGCCATTTCCGGCAATGAAGGTGTCATTGCCACGCCCACCCATAAGATAGTCTTCCTCTGGGGTGCCGATCATGACGTCGTTTGCATTGGTGCCTGTCTCGGTAACACCTTGCTGGCGGAATTCCCCGCCCTTGGCCCCTGTCCACCAGGGGGAGGTCGTGTCGTTGAGACGCTCCAGCAATTCCGATCGCGGAGTGGCATCATCCAGACTGTCATAGAGCGCCCATGACCCCCATTTCGAGGGGGTCGCAATATCGGTAAACTGCATAAAGGCCCCATCGCCATGCGCAGCCCATGCATCCCATATCTGCTGGTAGAGTTCGGCCATTTCTTCGGACCGTACGAAATCAATCATAAAGTCGTTCAGGGCTGCAATATGGGCTTCGGTCAGACCGCTTACCGCGAAAGAATGGTGCACATGCTGGCCCCCCTCATAGGAGACGAGCTTGAGGCCATTATCATGGGCAACGGCGGCTGTCTCTTTGAGAAAGCCTGCTATTTCCGGAATCGAGTTGGTGTAACTGGGATCCTGTAAACGGTTTGCCAGCCATTGCTTGGCATCTATCGCCGGGTTGCTGATTGCGGCGATCAGCTCGTCTCTCAGGTCGTTATGACCCATTGTGGCCACGCCAAAGTAGGTTGTTGTCGCCAGTTCTTCAAAAACCGTGCGTGGATCGACGTAATTTCCGGGCTCGTTCTCGCGCCAGACGGTCGGGTTCAAAAGGCGTTCGGTCAGCCAAGGGTTTACAGCGTTTGTTCCCAGCACATTCGTCAAACGATCTCCGTCTGCCTCAGGGCCATAGACATCTTCCCAGATCAGGGCTGTCTCAACGGCCTTCTTCGCATGATAATCAATGCGGGCGCTTTCACCCCATTCGGCCTCGGATTGATCGCGTACCCATCGGGCCTGTTCAAAGGAAAGATTCCAGACCTCATTTGAATATTCAACACGTGCCGTCAGCTCAGGGTCGAGATTGTCCCGAACGTAGGTTGCAAAATTGCGGATATAGCCCTCATCGGCAAGGTGGGGCATTGTGAACCACGGATCCACACCCAGTTCGTTGGCCAGTTGCACCATATATTCCACTGGCATGCCCTGCTTGCCGAAAGGCCCCGTAACGGAGGGCATTTCATCCCAGGAGGACACTTCGGAATTATTCGTCTCCATCCAGTTCATGAAGCGTAATTCGCGGCTGTCTTCGACCAGTTCAAGCCAGTCAGGGTTAAAGACTCCTCCTGCTTCGTGCAGATCCTTGTGCTCCTCTGCGACGATTGAGATGTTCTTGATGTAATTCCCGTTGTTCCCTGGGTCGGTTTCCAAAATGTTCATGATGAAGGACGTGGCATCGGCATTTTCAAAAACGATGCGCCCGGGCTCGGAAGAGAGAACTGTGGCTCCCCCGCGCACCTCAATGGTGCCCTCGCCTTCGTACTCCAGTATGTAAACACCGGCATGGTCGGTTCCTGCGTTTTCGCGGAAATCACTCCAGGCCCAGATTGTGCCAACCCGTTCAACCCCGGGGGGGATCTCGGTTGGCCAGCCATCGGGGTCCAGATAGCCGCCATCGCGCAACTCGTCGGTGGACATGCCACCCCAACCGTCTTCAACATGCCCGATCCAGGGGCGCATCATTTTTGTCAGGTCAAGAAATTGCAGTCCCGGGTTGTAGTCGTAGGCCCCAGCCAGATTGAACGAGAGGGTCGGGTTATCCAGTCCTTGTGCTGACTCGGCCTGTGCTAATTCGGATTCGTAAGCCATTATGTAGAGTCCCAGTATGAGCCGAAGAATGAATGGCAGGGCACCATTAATCCGACGGCAGAGAAGTTCACGCCAACACATAAAAACTATTCCCCCCGTGTCTATTCTATGTTGTGAGTATGACCATTTCAGGCGGAATATTACCACATTTGGGAGCTGTGGGCAGATTATAGCTCAAAATACGGGCTGTTGTGGTTATCGCGACAGCCCGGGACATTGGCGCGTAGAGCTGTAGCACATTTTCCAAAACACAGTGGGATTGTTACTAGAAGGGGGTGTTCTGATGTCGTCCGCACGTCACGACAGGACATTACATTGAAATTTTATTGCTCGTATCTACTTTGCGGAATTCGCTGGGGACTCGCGTGGGTCGCAGGTGAGGGGGGGCGGGCGAAGTCGTAGCGGGAAAGAGTAAACCACAGAGCACCTGCGCCGATGCCAACGACCCCTCCCAATACATAAGCTACAATGGCCATTAAGAGACCTGCCCCTGATGCAAACGTCACAATGGCAGCCAAGATGCCTGAGATTATTCCGAGAGTGATGTAGACAATAAACATCTGCTATTCCTGATTACTATGACTTCTTAAAAGAAACGTTACTCCCATGTCCATTTCGTGAATTAATTATGTCTTTTTTGAGCGGATTGTAACCACATTCACGATTTTACTGGCAGAGTGAGGCTCAATCCTAGAGGTGTGTGTTTTTTTGAACACAATACCTTAGGTGGTCATTAGTGTAAATTGGAAATTTGTCTTGGATGCAGCTTCTAAGGGATATTATCGATAAGGGCGCTGAGATATATCCACACCGTATCAGATGTGATTTGTCGAAGTCTTCACATCGCTATTATTTCTAAACGGCCTTGTTCTTTAAATAAATTTCGTTCTTATGAAACGGGGGGCAGACTGCTAGTCCGGTTGAGACCTGGCCGGAAAGTCCCTTAAGGGTAGTTTCCGGCCAGCCGTCCGGTCGGGGCCAAAGACACTTGGAAGGCGAGTCTGTAGGAAGGGCAGGAGGCAGAGCGCCGTATTTATACAAAGCCTTATTGATTTCGCTTGGCCTGCCCTGTTTTGGGCGCATCTATGGAGTATCTGGCGAATGGCTTTGGTGGGGAATCCCCGCAGGGGTTTTTTGCGGATGTTATGACGTGGCAAAAAAGTGGTCAGGCCCTGCCGTGGTTGGTGGGATTCTCTTGCCGGCGCTAAAGTCCCGGAACGAAACGGGGCATCACGGTGATAAGCTCGAGGAAGGTATTTTGCAGGCGTGCCTCTGCATCAGAGTCTGTTTCGCCTTGGGCAATCGGGGTCGTCAGACGCACGAGCGCACCATCAGTCCGACCAATCGTTAATCCGTCCCAGAGCAGATAGATTTTGGCCGCCAGATCCCAAGCCACATGGCGACCGTGCTGTTCGAACCAGTAGTACACCAGCATTCGGGATTCGCCCTTTTGGATCACGGCACGGTTCAAGTTATAAGTCCCTGCAAGGCCGGTTCGGGGGCCGACATCGACCCGTTCTAACCAGGCGATCTCCCAGCCTGCGCCTGGCAGGCAGATTTCGGGGGAATGGGTGCCATTTCGGGTTTGATCGTCATACCAGGCAATAAACAGTCCCACTTGCTCCTGCGCATTGGAACGGGAGAGCTGGACCGCAAGGTAGTCATCGGCTCCCAGAACCTGCGCGACATTTTCAGTTAAAACTTCGGGAGTGCCGACATTCCAAAGGCCCAGATTTTTTGGAAACAGCAAAAATGGTTCGCGATCCACAGGGCTGGTGTCTATTGGCGGGCGGGCCTGCCAGCTTATCGTTGCCAGCGACAGCATGACGGCTGACAGAATGAGGGCCTTGGACGGCTCGATCAAGCGGATGCGTTTCGCCTGCGTCACCCAGCCGGAGGTGTCTAGATCCAGTGCATCCAGAAGCGACGTCTTCTCAGCCGTAAACCGCAGCATGACCCAAGCAAGAAGAAACAGGATAACCACGCAAATCATAAAGATGACCCAGCCTTCAAAGAAATGGCTGAAGCCTTCGAGGTATTCCAGTCCCAAATAGTTCACTAGCCAGCCGGCAAAGGCGATGCGCACCGAGTTCATTGCAATCGTAATGGGTGCCGCCGCAAGAAGCAGGACGGTTTTATGCCAGAAGGAGCCGCGAAACAGTACTGCAAATATGTAAGAGAACGACATGATGGGAAAGAGATAACGCAGGCCGGAGCAGGCTTCGGCCACGTGTAGTTTATAGACCCCCAGATCAATGATGTTGCCCTCTAGGAAGACAGGTACATTGATAAGTTGCAGCATCCAGACGCCAAGTTCTGACGACCAGGCCTGCAAGATAGTGGACATTTTATAATAAATGACCCCTGGCAAAGGCAGCATGAAGACAAGATGCACCACCGGTGGCCAAAACTGCTTGCCCTGTTGCCAACCCCATGAGATTAGCAACATCGCGCCCACCCAAAGGATCAGCGCATAGGCTACAATATCGTCAATCCGAGCCTGTTTGCCCACGGCCCCGAACAGCAGCGCAAATACCAGCAAGGCGATCCCCGCACCGCGGTCAGTAACAGGATCGGAGGTGACGGGTACAACTTTAAGCTGGCGTAAAAAGAGCAACAGGGACAGCACTGGAATCAGTGGTCCATGGCTGTACTCGGGGAGTTCCCAAGCGGTTAACAGCGCGGCGACGCCCTCTTGGAAATACAACAGGGCAGCAAGCGTTGCGATCACTAACCAGAAGGTGCCTGGGTGGAAATACCCATTCAGAGCGGAAAGCGTTCTTTGTTTGTGGATCGCGGGCATTTTTGAAACACTCGTCAAATTGGGGTCTTGTCGCGGAGGGAGCCGTCCCGAAGCAGGAAAATAGTGAGTCTGCTACACGATCTAGAGGTAATTCATTAGATCACATATGCAGTATTGCGCCAAACGTCTTGTTTCACCCTTTGGGCCGATCACATAGGCTATTCATTTATAAGGATATTCAGACCGCTTTGTTAGACCATTTTCTCTCGTATTGGCGTCCTGAAACCAGGCATGGCAGTGGCTGTCACTCTGAGAGCGGTCCGATTTCTTCTTTTCGAAGAATTTGGCCTCCGGACACATACCAGCGTAGCGCATAGCGCACATGCGTCATATTTTCTGACGATGTTTTGGGATGATCCCTGAGAGAAAGACTACGGCGATCCCCGCATCAGGATAAAGTCGGACCAGCCAGAACTCGGAGCAGGAGAGAAACGGGCTCCAGAAGCCCGTTCGAGTCGACGCTCCTCGTTTAAGCCTTAGCCCGTTTGCGACGCCGTGTGAAACCCAAGGCCCCAAGTGCGCCGAGCAACAGCATGCCGCCCGCGGGTAGTGGAACAACTGTTGGAATAGCATCAGCCGAACGGACTGTTATGCTCGCAATAGCAAAGCTGGAGCCTTTGAACGCATTCTTCTTTTTTAGAAATGTGTCCAGGGCTGAGACGTCAAACCGGTTTGACGTGTAGTCGTCTGTGAAAGTGTAGGTTTCCACAACGTCACCTTTCAGGGTCTCAAGGCCGCTTGTGGCAAATCCGAAGTCGTCCCGCTTTTTGAACTTGCTGAATGTGATGCTTTCAATGGAGACGTCGGAGTCAAAGTTGAAAACAACAGTTTCTTCTGCGCCTTTGGAGTCAATTTTCGCAGAATTGTCTTTTTTGCCAGATTTCACGCCTAAGCCGAAATCTTTGACCAATACCTTGGAGTTGGACGTGACATCTTTGGGGTTGGTTTTCGTGGCGCTGACCGTCAAGCCGATGCCACCCTGTGTGAAATCAAGCATCTTTGCCCGTTTCATTTTTTCAGCCGTGAAATCAAAGGTAACACTGGCAGCCCCCGCGGTTCCCGACGAAAGAGCAAGCCCGAGCCCTAAAACTAAAGCTCCGTTAGACAGGTTCTTCAAATTCAATTCAAAACTCCACATATTAAAACTTCCCAATCTGGCTATTATCGCAGATCTAAGCAAACTAAAACTGCCGAAGCCGAAACACTGACTTCCGAGACGCATATTAAATAATTGATCAATTTAAACACAATTGGAGTAATTTTCCAACCACTACATTCACTAGAATCGGTAACTTTTAATAAATTTAAGCAAAAAAAACTGTATTTCCAGTATTTTCGGCCAACTGCCGCCAAAAAGCGCTGTTTGGAAGGGTTGGGGCGGCTTTTCAGTAACGTTAAGCAAGCAAATGCGCTGATAGCGTTGGAGGGCGTCAACTGTTGACGGACTGAAAAAATCTTGGCTTGGATCGAGGGGTGGTTGGCGGATCAGAGCAATTACTTTGCTGGTCGCCTTCCTAGTCCTGCTATTTTGGCAAGGAAAAAGCCTTTAAGCACTGATCTCCGATCTCCGGGCTATTCAGGGCTTAGCTTATACGGCATAAGATTTGTTGGCGATTACACTAACGGATTCCCCTAGAACCAAATCTGGCGTGGTTGGTATGATTTTGCGGCTTTGGTCAAAGCTCCATCTGAGCCGTCCGGCCCTTCGGGTGAACGGGGTGCGTTACAGCTACGGTCAACTAGCGGAGATGGTCAGTGGTTTTGCCAGTACGATCTGCACTGCCACATCAGCAGAACAAGCGTAGGCTACTGGGGGTTTTGCGGATCCGAATGATCCGGCGCCCAGTGTGAAACGTGACGGGGTTACAGCGTGGCTCTCGGTGCCGTCGCTGGCGCAGAAAATCGCTCTGCGGGGCAATCTGGACCGCGAAACTCTGGCAAGATTGCGGATTTCCTTGTTCTGCGGCGAGGCTTTGCTGATGGAACTGGCTGGCGGCAACAGGGCAGGGGGTAGAGAACTGGTACGGTCCGACAGAGGCGACCATTGCCTGCGCCCGTTATGTAATGTGATGCCCGCTGCGGGTGCAACTGTGTCCGAACGTTTTGGTCTCGCCCCGATCGGGCAGGCGCTGCCTGGTATGAAGACTCTTATCCTGCGCGAAGACGGCCGTGCGGCGCCGGCGGGGGAAACCAGCGAATTGCTGGTGTCAGGGTCACAGCTGGCGGACGGTTATCTGGCTGACCCTAAAAAAATACGGCGGCCGCTTTTGTAGACCTGCCAGAGTTTGGCGGGCGGAATTGTCGCACAGGGGGTCGTGTTCTCGCTGATGAAACCGGCGCGATTTTCTTTGTGGATCGCATCGACAAACAGATCAAGATCCGCGGCCACCGCGTTGAACTTAGGGAATTAGAAACCGAAATCCGCAATCGCGTAAACGGGTGTTCTGTCGTTGCGACCCCGCTGCCGCTGAAATCCGCCACCCCGACGGCGCTGCTTGCCAGTGTCGAGGGCTGGGCGGGGAACACCCGCGCCGTGCTTGAAGATCTTAAACGCGCCTTGCCCGATTACATGGTGCCCACCGACCTGTGCAATCTGGGACAGTTGCCGAAGAATGCCAGCGGTAAGATTGATCGTGCGGCCAACTGATCGATTTTCGTCTGACTGTGCGGCGACAGGCCAGCGAAACTGTTCGCTATCTCCGGCCGGAAGAGGCGATCCGACATGTCGCTCGAAAACACCTGAACAATAGAAATGAAGGCGACCGCGGCGCATTAAAACAGCTGCTCAAACCCAAAAAGGTTTCAAAAGCCTGTCTGCCGCTAAGAACACGCTGAAAGGCTTAGAGACATTTCGGACGGTCAAGTAAGGGCATTTTTAGGACACCCAAATCGGAGCGATCAACGAAATCGCTTTCGTCGCAAAATTGTTCGAATAGACTGTGTGATCTGTGATTCAAAGCTAATCTGCGCCAATTCTAGATAATGCAACAGAACCTCCTGTACGTGGTTTATTTCTACGTTCGGTTTGGCGGCTCGTACCGGGTTCGCGAAGAGATCATGGCCGCATGCGGGGTTGCTGTTGATCTTGCGGCCCGCTATCAAGGTTGTGCGCAGGATAATTGTGTCTGGCTAAAGCGAACACCCAACTGCAAGCCAAAGTTTGGGATACGACCAAATAGACGATCGGATCCTTAAAGGCTCCGGGTCTTACTTCGGGTCAATGTTGGTCAGCATCTGTTTCATGACCTTTAAAAAAGTATCCAGTTCCGCTGGTGACACCCCGGAAACCAAATCTTTTTCGCAGGACAACGCGACAGCCATCACTTCTTCATGTGACTTCTGGCCTAAATCCGAAAGCCACCAAAGACGTTTTCTAGGGTCGTTTGACGGCTGCTCATAACGCAATAAATCTTTTTCCAGCATTTGCTTGAGCGCGCGGCTGACTGCCGCCTTGTCAAGACGGATGACATCGCACACGCGGCTGGCTGTGATGCCGGGTTCGATGTTGAGCATTGCCATGACGCGCCAGTCCACCAGACTGAGACCAAAGTCGCGACGATAGATTGCCGATGTTTTGCGCCCCCATGCACTGCTGACTGCGTTCAGCAGGAACGGGGCGTAGTGATCGATGTCCAGAATGAGCGTTCCGTCACGATCCCGCGTCGGGCTGGCGATACGTTCAATCGGTTGGTCGATCTTGTCGGTATGTGTCACGGGCCTCACCTCAGCATGGATGCGATCTCATATCCATGTGTGTCGCAGAAGTCACGGGTAGATCGCTTGTCTTTCGCCAAGAGTTTGCGCGCCTGCATGTGGGTTCGGGGATCATTTACCGTCTCAACAGCCGACAGGTATTCTGCGTCGAAGCGCAAGATGGTGCCGTTCGGCAGGGCGACAGCCGTGTCTTGGGGCGTTGCAAATCCTGCGATCTGCAATTTGCTGTCAGCCTGATCCGACCAGAACCACGGCACGGCTTTGTAGCAGGCTTCGTCCCCTCTGGTCAGTCTGCGGGCGATGAGGCGGGCGTGATCTGTTGCGGCCTGCACGCTTTCCAGGCGCACGGGGCGGCCGGTGGCAGGATCTGGAAATCTCGCACAGTCGCCAAGGGCCGATACGGACGGGTTTGAACTAAGCAGCTGTCCGTTTGTCCACACCCCGTTGTCTGTTACAAGTCCGGCCTGCGTTGCCAGTTCGCTATTTGGTTGAACGCCTGCGGCGAGGACCACAAGATCCGCCGTCACCGCCCTGTCGCCTGCTACAATCCCACTTTCAGACACACTGGAAACCGGAGCGTTTAGCAGGACTTCCGTACCCATTGACCGGTGCATCTTCAAAAACCGCTCGGACATCTGAGGAGAGACAACCCGAGCCATCAGACGTGGCGCGGCTTCTGCCACAATCACGGCACACCCGAAAGTACGGGCCACGGCGGCGAATTCAAGCCCGATGAAACCGCCACCAATCACAGCCACGCTTTGCGCCGTTGTCATCGCTTGGCGTAATGCTTCGGCGTCATCAAGCGTGCGCAGATCCAAGGCACGATCAAGGCCCGGGATCTGTGGGCGCAGGTTGCGGGTGCCTGTGGCGAGTATCAGATGATCGTAGGGAACAACGCCTGCCGCATGTTCGACGGTTTGCGCGGCACAATTGATCTTGGTCACTGTTGTCCCGTGCAACAGGTTGATGTTCTGGTCGTCAAAAAAGCTTCGCGGGCGCAGACGCAAGCTGTCGGCCTCGCCTGTTTTTAGGTAGGCTTTGGAAAGCGGTGGGCGCTGGTAGGGCAGGTGGGTCTCGCTGCCGATCAGGGTGATCGGCCCGCTATGCCCTTCTTGGCGTAGACTGACGGCAGCCTGAAGACCGCCTTGTCCAGCCCCTACAATGACAATCTGCCGTGCCGTCACCCCTGTTCCTCCGGTATGTAAACACGCATCCCGTCCAGTGCTTCGGTCAGTTTGATCTGGCAGGACAGACGCGAGGTTTCCTTCATTTCGGACATCGCGCAATCGAGCATGTCTTCTTCACCGTCCATACGTTCGCCGGTTTTGTTGGCCCAATCTTCGGCCACGTAGACATGGCAGGTTGCGCAGGCCATCGACCCGCCGCATTCGGCGACGATCCCGTCCACATTGTTGTTAAGCGCGGTCTGCATCACGCTGTCCCCGGGCTGTGCGGTTACAGTGATCTCGCGACCGTCAGGCTGGATGTAGGTTACATTGATCATGACAGGTTTCCTTAATTCGGGATGAGTTTCAGGGGCAATCGGTCGAGCGCATGAATAGCGTTGTTAGGTCGCCAGATGGCATCCCCCGCCGGTTCGATCCGGGCAACTTTGCGGGCCATGACCGACAAAACAGCCTCCAGCTCGCCGCGGGCAATGTTCTGCCCGACGCAGCCGTGGATGCCCGCGCCAAAAGCCATATGGCCAGCAGGTTTACGATCTATACGAAAATTTTCGGGATCACCCCATTTGGCAGGGTCCATATTGGCCGCCCCCAGCACACACATGACCTTTGCGCCCTCCGGAACCGGATAATCGGCAATTGTGGTATCAAGGTTGGCCGTGCGCAGGAAGGTGTGCACCGGCGAGGTATAACGCAAGACTTCTTCGAAACAGGGGCGTGCCAGTTTGGGGTCTGCCTTGAGCGCCTCCCACTGGTCGGGATTCTGCGACAGGCACCATAGGGCGTTTCCGATGCCAGTTACGGTGGTATCGACACCGGCGGATAGGAAGGATCGGACCAGCATGGCGGCTTCCTCTGGCGTGATATCGCCCGCGCTGGCGGCATCGTAGACCAATGCGCCAAGGCCATCGCTGGTCAGACGGTCACGGGCGCAGGCAGAGGTGATCCAACCGCCAACCTCGGGTGCGCGGGACATGGCGCGGCGGCGCAGGTCGTTGTCCGGACCCACCGCATTGAATACGATTGCCCCGTAATCAACTAGATGGCGCGCGTTTACGTCTTTCATTCCCACGGCGCGCGGGAATACGGTGGTGGGGAATGCTTCGGCCAGATCCGCGACGCCCTCAATTTCGGACTGTTCCAGAAGCCGGTCGATTAAGGTCTCGGCGGTGGTGATGAAATCGTCCATCAGCGTTCTTACAACCTTTGGCGACAGCGCCTTGGCCATCACTTTGCGGGTCTTTGTGTGATCTGGCGGATCCACTTCAAGGATGATTGACGGCGGCCGCCAGGGTTTTTCCAGCTTGAAGTCGTTCAGCCCCACCCCGCGCGAAGAAACGAAAGTTTCGTGATCCGAAAATGTTGCACGGGTTTCGTCATAACGGCCCACGGCGAAAACGTTGTAATGTGGAATATAGGCCATTGGCCCTGCATCGCGCAGTGCGGCGTAATAGGGTTCCGGATTAAGCAGGGTGTCTTCGGCATATGGATCAACGTCCAGCACCGGGATTGCTGCAACTGGTGTCAGTTGGCGATGACCTTCGATCAGTGTCATGATGTGTCCTTTCAGGCGCTAAGCGCCACGCCGATGTGGCGGTTGAGAAGATCAGGGCGGGCGAGCAACGCTTCGGCAGGCCCCTCGTGAACGATGCTGCCGTTGGCCATTAGTATGGCCCGATCGGCGAATTTCAGGGCTGCGGTTGCTTGCTGCTCGACCAGCACGACCGAGCGGCGCCCGTCGCTGGCGAGATCCTCGAACACCTGCATGAGCTGTTCACAGATCACCGGAGCGAGCCCTTCGAGCGGTTCGTCAAGCAGGATCACTTCAGGCTCTGTCATCAGGGTGCGGGCAATGGAGAGCATCTGCTGCTCGCCGCCCGATAGCTGCGCGCCGCCGTTTTTGCGGCGTTCTTTAAGGCGGGGAAACAGCGCATAGGCTTCGTCCAGCGTGGCAGAGCCGCGTTTTGCCGACAGCAGGTTTTCCTCTACCGTGAGAGATGGAAAAATGTCGCGGGTTTGGGGGACGAGGCCCAGCCCCAAGCCTGATCGTTTGTGCGGGGAAAGGCCGTGGATCACCGTACCGTTCAGGGCGATGGACCCTTCGTGCAGTTTTGCTAGCCCCATGATTGTTGCCAAAAGCGTGGTCTTGCCTGCGCCGTTGCGCCCGATCACGGCCAGTCGCTCCCCTGGACGCAGCGTCAGGTCGACACGGTCCAGCACGTGGGTCGGGCCGTAACCCGAGGTGACGTTTTTCAGTATCAGCCCGTTAGTCATTTCCGCCTCCAAGATAAAGTTCACGCACCCGGGCATTTGCAGCAATGTCGTCTGGCGTGCCTTCGGTCAGTATGCGCCCCTGCACCAACACGACGATCTGCTGCGCCACGCGGAACACCAGATCCATGTCGTGCTCGATGATCAGCACAGCCAGATCCTTGGGCAGTGCTTCGATGGCATTCACGATTAGATGGGTTTCCGATGATGGCACCCCGGCCGCAGGTTCATCAAGTATCAGAATGCGCGGTTTCAGTGCGAGTGTCAGAGCCAGTTCCACAAGCCGCTGCTGGCCATATGCAAGGTCTGCCACCTTGCGATCGGCCAGCGCACCAAGTGCAAACTGGTCAAGCAAGGCGGTGATCTCTGTTTCGATTTTGTCGTCCCCGTCGGCGCGGCGCAGGAAACGGTAACCGCGATGTTCGCGCTCCAGAACCGGCAGGCGCAGGTTTTCGCGGACTGTGAGATCGCGGAACAGCGTAGTGATCTGAAACGTTTTGGCGATGCCCAGCCGTACCCGTTCAGCCTCGTTCAGTCTGCCGATGTCGGTACCGTTAAAGTGGATCCTGCCGGAGGACGGTGTCAGGATGCCTGTAACGAGATTTGAAAACGTGCTTTTGCCCGCGCCATTTGGGCCAATCAGAGCCTTGCGGTCACCCGGTCTCAGATCGAAATCGATATCCTCAGAAACGGTCAGCCCGCCGAACCGCTTGGACAGCCCTCTGACTTCAAGACCCTGCATGACGGCCTCCTTTGAACAAACGCGTGAGTGCTGTTGGCGCTGAAATCACGCCTTTGGGCAGGAAAAACACGATCGCCAGCACCAGCGCGCCTATGACAAACAGCCAGTTAAACGGATCGTTGGCCGCTGCCCAATGATGAACAAACATGAAGATCAGCGTGCCCAAAACCGCACCATAAAGCCGCCCAGTGCCGCCTAGGATCAGCATGATCAGTGCCTCTGCCGATAGGGTAAAGGAAAAGCTTTCGAGGCTGACCAACTGCGTGATCTGTGCAGACAGCGCGCCTGCGATCCCCGCGATACCGCCCCCGATTGTGTATGCTGTAACGCGACGCCAGTAGACGGATACACCGATGGCGGCCATCCGCTCTGGGCTTTCATGGATGCCGCGCAGTGACAGGCCCAAAGGCGCGCGGGTCAAAAAGAAGAGGAAAACAAAGACTGCGGAAGTAACTGCCAGTGCGTACCAGAAACCAGTTTTACCGATGAAATCGAATACAAATAGGCCGAGTACCGGCTCCATCCGTATCCCGCGCAGACCGTCGGCGCCGCCCGTCAGGTCGCGGGCCTTGTTGACGATTTCAAGGCAGATCGAGGCGACTGCGATGGTCAACATAATCAGCGTCAGACCTTGGGTGCGCATCAGCACCAGACCCGAGACGAAGGCGAGCACTGCCCCCGCCGCCGCGCCGACAAACAACCCCAAAACAGGGTCGGCCCAGACATGGACGGCGAAAAGCCCGGCGGCATAAGCCCCTGCACCATAAAGCGCCGCCTGTCCCAGCGTCGCGATCCCAGCATAGCCCAGCACCAGATCCAGAGACAGGACCAGTACCACCATGATCAGGATGCGCGTAAGGAAGGCGAGGTTGAAGGGCAGCGCAAAGTAAAGCGCCACCGCGAGAGCCAGAAGCAATAAAGGAGGACCCCAGGATTTCATGGGTGAGCCTTTCCAAGCAGGCCTTGCGGGCGCAGAGCCAGCAGGACGATGACAAAGGTGAAAAAGACGATGGTTGCGTAATCGGGCACCAGATAGCGGGTAGCCGTTTCCAGTGTGCCCAACCCCAGCGCCGCGACGAATGATCCTGTGATCGACCCCATGCCGCCAACCGCCACGACGATCAGGAACAAGACCATGTAGCGAACAGGGTAATAGGCATCTATCGGCAGGATCTCTGCCCCCAAAATGCCGCCCAAAGCAGCCAGAGCAGCCCCCAACCCGAAAGCCGCCATGAAGATCCAGTCGGTGTCGATCCCCAGCGCGGAAGCCGTACCGCGATTGTCCACCGCAGCCCGCAGCCGGATGCCGAACAGCGTCCGATCCAGCAACAGCCAAAACCCCAGAATTGACGCCAGCCCTGCCGCGACCACGGTCAGGCGATGCATTGGCAGGGTGCGAAACCCAAGATCCACGCTTTGCTTCAGACTGTCGGGCAGCGGAATGCTAAGCAACGACGAGCCTTGCCACAGGTTGACCGAGGCAATCATCAGAAAAGTCAGTCCGATGGTGGCCAATACTTGTTGCAGATCGCCGAAACCATAGATGCGCCGGTAGATCACCCTTTCCAGTGGCAGCGACACAGCGACGACCGCCGCGATAGCCAGCAGGGTGGCAGGCCAGAAAGGCAGGCCCAGATCCTGAGCAAAACTATGGGCAAACGTGCCGCCCAGAAGGGCAAAGCCGCCATGTGCTAGGTTGACAACGCGCATCAGGCCCATGGTGACCGACAGGCCCACCGAGATCATGAAGAGAATCATCCCGTAGGCGATCCCGTCTACGGCTATATTCAGAAATAATGTCATAAGATCAGTCCGCTAAATGGCTATCGCAAGGGACAGGCCGTGCCGGTTGAAACCGGCACTGCGCGGGGTTACTGGGTCCAGCCCAGATCGCCGACAGTGGCAATGATGCCTTTTTCGCGGTTCACAAGCTCTCCGGAATCCGCGTCGCGTTCCACTTCGCGGATATAGACGTTCTGCTCCACAGTGCGTGCCTCGGGGTCCATTGACACGGTGCCACGCGGGCTTTCCCATTCCAGTCCCAGCACCGATTGAACCGCTTCTGGACCATTTTTGCCCGCTGCCGCGACCATCTGGTAGATCAGGTGCGTGCCGTCAAAAGCACCGGCTGAAGCCCAGTTTGCTACGGCATCGGGAAACAGTTCGGTCAGCTTGGCTTTGAAAGCGTCGTTTGCTTGGGACTCGTGCGCGCCGGAATAATGGTAGGCTGTGGTCAAACCGATTGCATCATCGCCGAGACTTTGCAGATTCACCTCTTCGGTTTCAGCAGTGCCAAGGAACCTGATACCCGCTTGGGCCAACCCGTTTTCATTGTAGGTCTTGGTATAGGTGAAGGTCGGGGGGCCGCCCGGAAGGAAGGTAAAGACCGCATCCGGCGCCGCATCCCGCACACGTTGGATGAAGGGCGTGAAATCAGTGGTCGATAGGGGCATGCGGATCGCATCCACAACTTCACCGCCCGCCGATTCAAAAGCCTGGCGAAAGGCGTTTTCGGCGTCGATGCCTGGGCCGTAATCGGAAACCGTGGTCGCGGCAGTGCGCATGCCCTGTTGATAAGCCCATTGCGCAAGCGGTGCCGAGACCTGCCAAAGCGTGTAGCTGGTGCGCAGGAAAAAATCGCTTTCTTTGTTAATCGAGGAAGTGGCTGCGTTGAAAATCACTGTAGGCGTCTGGCTCTGATCAATCAGGGGCGCTACGGCCAGCGCGTTGGGCGTAAAGGTGAACCCTGCCAAATAATCGACTTGGTCACGGATCAGCAGTTCCTGCGCCAGACTGCGTGATTGGTCGGGGTTCGGACCGCCGACATCTTTGTAGATGAATTCGATCTCATGTTCGCCCGCTGCCGTGCCGTTCTGCGCAACATAGGTTTCGATGGCTTGTTGATATTGCTTGCCGTAAATCGCGAATGGCCCAGAAAATGGTGCGATGACACCAACTTTGATCGTGTCACCGATGGCCGCGCTGGACGCAACTGTGCTGATCGCGGCGAGTATCGCCGCGGAGATAAAACGGTTCATAAAGTCCTCCCAGAATGTATGTATCCTCTCCCAAGGATATGAGTTGATGAATCAACTGACTCGACAATATCGAATCGAATTGATTTGTCAACTCATAGTCCCTGCGTCAGTGATATCCCCCGAACTTTGAACGAAAATAACGAAGATCAAAGCCGCCATCACCGCACAAGCGTGTATACCCTGCTTGTCAGTTTTGCCTGTGATCCACAGAGTGACGTGCAGTTAGTGTGCGTGATGACGGGGCTTTTCATTGCCGCCAACAGATCGGATTTTACATTTGGCGCAACGCCAGTTGTTTTGGCTTACAGTGCAAAGACCGTTTGCCCTTTCCAGACTGTTTCTTGTACTTTGACCGTTGCGATCTGTTCAGGGGATAGTCCGCGAATATCTTCGGACAATATGACGAAATCTGCCCAAGCGCCTGTCGTCAGGATTGATGTTTGCCCTGCCAGACCCATTGCGCGTGCAGCGTTACTTGTGAACAGCGTCAGAGCCTGATCAAGCGGGATGGCCTGATCTGCATTCATAGTGCCCGCATAAGTGCCGCTGGCGTCTTGTCTGTTCAGCATCCCGGCCAACCCTGTCCACGGGTCCGCATCCGGAGCACTTGCAGGCCAATCCGTTCCAAAGATCACTTCTGCGCCAGCTGCAATCAGATCGCGTATGCGGTGAAGACGGCTTAGTTGTTCACCACTCAGGACAGCGCGTTGCGAGCGGGTGGCTGCATTTGGCATCCATAATTTGGGGGAAACCTCGGCAATGGCATCAAGCTGTGCAAAACGCGGTAAGTCCGCATCACTTACAAATGCTGAATGTGCGATTTCATGGCGCAATCCAGAGGGGCCATTTGCCCTGCGTGCAGCTTCAATCGCATCGAGTCCTTTTCGGATCGCATTATCCCCGACGGCGTGCATTTTGACCACATAGCCGTGATGATCCAATTCCGTAACTTTATCATTCAGCGCGGAAGGCGACATCAGCAGGGTTGCATCGGGATCATGGGCTGACGGATCATACCCTTCGGCAGGTTGATAGGGATCCAGAAATGAAGCGGTATGCGCAGGGGCAACGCCATCAATAAACAGTTTGGCATAGTTTAAAGCCAGGTCATCGCGGGCATAGGTTTCACGCATCCTGTTGATGTCGTTCATGGGAACAAGCCCGCCAGCCAAGGGCGAAAAAGCATTGATATGCGCGGCCCCATGCAAGGTCCAACGGCCGTCGTCACAGGCTTGGGCATATGTGGCCAGAATTGTTTCGGAAGCAGAGGGTTCCTTAAAGCCGGTATACCCCAAGCTGTTAAGATAGCGCAGCGCATAGTCGCAGGCTTGGCGTAGTTGAGCAGGGGTTTCCACGATAGAGGCGCGGATCGGCGCGACGGCGGCTTCCGCCATAAACCCCGTCAACTTGCCCTGATGATCCCGTTCAATCAATCCGCCCTCAATCGGGGGGCTGTCATCGGTGATACCAGCCCGCGTCAATGCTTCGCTGTTACACCAAACGGCGTGCTGGCTTGTATCAAACAGGGCAACGGGGTGATGGGGGGCTAGGGTGTCCAGCCATTCGCGCGGGGTCATGCCAAGGTCTTCGCGCATCTCGTAGCGCCACGGACCACCGCTGATCCAGTCCCCTTTGGCAATTTCGCCTGTACGCTGTTGCACGGCATCCGCTAGCTGTTTGGTGGTGGCGCTGTAGCCCACATAGATTTGGAACAGATCACGGCAAGCCCCCCAAAGGGCATGGGTGTGGGATTCTATCAACCCGGGCATAACAAAGCGGCCACCCAAAGAGGTCCGGCGTGTGCCCGGTCCGATAAATGGGTCCAAATCATGACGGGTGCCACAGGCTAGAATGCGACCTTGCGCAACCGCTATGGCTTCAGCAATCGGGCAGGCAGGATCGAGAGTTAAGATCGCACCGCCTTCAAATACAGTATCGGCTTTTTGCATTTTGCTTGCTCCGTATGGTTAAGAAAGATGGGTGATGTTGGGATCAATCGGACCCTGCGGGCCGCCCATGGCCAGTTCAACGGCGCGGGCCGCGCCCAAAAGCGCTGCCTCGCTGCGTGGTTTGCCGATAAGTTGCAACCCTATGGGCAGGCCGCCGGGACCGTGACCCACAGGGATTGATATGGCGGGTAATCCTGTGACTGTGGCCAGAAAGGAAAACCGCAGCCAATGCAGATAGTCTTGCAATTGTTGTCCGCCAATGCTCGCAACCCATTCTTCGCTTTGGGCGTGGGGCAGGCAGCCTACAGTCGGGCAGGCCAGCACATCGAAGGTTTCAAAAATCGACAGCATATTGCCATAAAGGGTCGAGCGATGGCTGTGGGCAGAGACCACATCGGAAATCGTCAATGCCTCACCTGAAGCAAAGTTATCCTTTAGCGTTTGTTTGAAATAGGATCGGACTTCCGGCTTGATCGTCTGCGCCATTGTGGCCCACATAGTTCCCCTTATGGTGCGGTAGGTTGCGTCCAAATGTGACACATCTGGGCAGATTTGCTCGATGACTGAACCTTGTTTTTCCATCAGATGCAAAACCCTGTGAAAGTGATCCGCAATTTCGGCGTCGATGGGGGCAAACCCGTCTAAATCCGCAGTATATGCGATCCGCGGTTTGCCATCTGCGCGGATCACAGCGTCCTGAAACGAGCAGTCAGGCGCGGGAAAAGACAAAGGATACCTTGCGTCATATCCGGCCATGGCATCCAGAAACAGGGCGCAATCGCGCACCGACCTTGCCATCGGGCCTTGGGTCCCTTCGCCCATGAAAGCGTTATCGCGTGATCCGCTGGCGACCCGACCAAAGCTGGGGCGCAAGCCCACGATCCCACAAAAAGAGGCCGGTGTGCGCAGGCTGCCTGCATGATCTGAGCCATGGCTTAACCATGTTTCTCCGACTGCCAGTGACGCCGCCGCACCACCAGACGACCCGCCCGCGTTCAGGGTGGTATCCCAAGGGTTTCGTGTGGGGCCGAAGACGTCGTTAAATGTATTTCCCCCCGCGCCGAATTCCGGGGTGTTGGTTTTCCCGACGACCAGTGCGCCGCGTGCTTCCAAACGCGTGACCATCGGATCGCTGACGGGGGGTATGTTATCGCTCAAAGCTTTGGTGCCAAAGGTTGTGCGCACACCAGCAACAGGGGTCAGGTCTTTGATGCCGATAGGCAAACCAGCCAGATACCCCGCGTGATCCGTCGGAATATCAGGCAGGTGGGTTGCTGCATCATAGGCCCGCTTTGGGCATATTGTCGGGGTTGCGTTGATAGCTGGGCTGACAGCCTTGATCCGTTCAAAACTCACCTCCAGCAATTCCTGGGGAGAGACCTCCTTTCGCTTGAGCAGGTCAACGACTTCATAGGCTTGAAGTCTGGAAAGATCGGACCCTGTGAAGGTGGGAGGGGGGAGTGTAGACATAAGTGACCCGACGGTTTTGTGGTTTCAAAAAGAAAAGCGACGTGGATCAATTTCTAGATCAATCCACGGCGGCGGGAGGGTATTGTCGGTTAGTTCGTTTTACCAAAAGTTGTGGCTTCCGGGATTTCCCAGCCCATCTCGCGGTAATAGCGTTCTGCGCCCGGGTGCAGGCGACCCGCAATCAGTTGCAATGCGTCTTCTTTGCGAATTGTTGATGGCATCCAGACCGCTGTTTCATGCAATTCGTCGAGGTTTTCCCAGATCGCTTTGGTCACTTGGTACACCACTTCCTCATCCACATGCATTCCGGCAGAAAAGTTGACAATTGCACCATGGGTGCGTGCATCGCCCCCGACTTGGTTGCTGCCATAAGTGTCACCAGGGATTATGTTCAGCGTACCGCCAGAAGGAATGTTCACCGTCAGTTTGTCCGTATTCGCATCAATGATGCGAATTTTCTTGGTCAGCGCGAATTGCTGGATTGACGGGCTAGGTAAGTTGGTTGGAAGCACGATGACGTCAATCTTGTCATCCTGAAACGCCTGAATGGCAGCATCATAACCAAAGGTTTGGATGTTCATTTCCTCTGCTTTTACCCCTGCCATTTCTTCAATTGCCCGTAAAACCACACCTTTTGCCGCCCCGCCGGGAGGGCCTGCAAATACGGTGTGACCTTTCAGGTCTTCAAGGGTTTCAATGCCGGAATCTGCGCGTGTCACATAATGATATGGGCCGATCTGATACGAAAAGATCATCCCGATGTTCTTTTCCAGCTCCGGCGCATTTTTCATGTCTTTGAACGGCCCGATGTTTTCTGCCATCAGCCAGTTGATCGTGGAGGAGCCAAAAAGGAAATCAACCTTACCGCTGCCTGCATCCACCATATGTTTCGTGGCAGCACCGGTCGCGCGGACCTGAAACTCCACGTCTTTCACATGGCCGTTCACAACTTTTGCAATTGCGGTGTTGATCACAAAGGGCGACATGCCCGGGGCGGTTGAGGTTACTTTGTAAAGCTCGGCCAATGCAGCGCCAGCAGGCAAAGTGAGTGCCATAATGCCCGCAAGGGTTAGTGCTTTAGACGTACTTAAAAATTTCATCATTTTATTGTTTCCCTTTAGGTTGTTGTTTGGATTTTTGGTTTTGGTGAAAGCAGCCCGACAGCCAGTGTCATGATGACGGCAGGCATCCAGAAATAGGCAATGGGAAGCATCGCCGCTGCGCCGATGACAAGCCGCAGGCTGCGTTGCCCTACGCCTAATATGCCCATTCGGGGATCGGCACCGCCAAAGGCCGTGGCCAACATCCATACCGCAGCAAGTAGACGGGTTATGGTGCAGGCCAGTTCGACCCAAGTGAAACCGTCTGCTACCAATAACATCGAAGGGGAATAGACGAAGACATAAGGCACCAAGAGGCCGATAATCGAGATGCGCAGCGCCACAAAGGACGTGGCAAGTGGATTGCCCCCGGCAATGGGTGCCGCAACATAGCAGCCATAGGCAATGGGTGGTACAATCGACGAATAAACCGCGAAATACAGCACAAACATATGCGCAGCGATCGGTTCCACACCTGCTTTGATAATTGCAGGGGCGATCATGATGGCAATGATCAAATAGGCGGGCAGGGTGGGCAGACCCATGCCGAGGATCAGCGCGCCAAACATGGCCAGCACCAATGCTAGAATTAGGCTGCTTTCGCCCGCAGCGGCAATGGATGTGGCAAAGCGGATCGCAACACCCGTTTCATTGACAACAGCCAAAACAATACCGATCACGCCAACTGCCAGAATAATCTGCGCAGCACTGACACCACCATCTGCCAAGGCCGAGACAATGCGTTTGGGCTCTCGGCGGAAATCAGGGTTCAACAGCAGACCCATGAGTATGGCTGTGATCAAACCGTATAGCCCGGCCGTGGCGGGGCTTTTGCCAATGAAAAAGGCAACCATCAGCGCGGCAACCGGTACAAAGACCAATGCTGAATTCAGCCAGTCGCGGGCGGTAATCGTCGGGATTTGATCTTCGGGAAGGTTCTGGATGTCCAGACGCACGGCTTCGGTGTAAACTTGGGCAAACAGGCCGATGTATTTGAACAGCGCGGGGATTGTCGCGGCTGCCATAACCAAAACAAAAGGCATTCCCACAAGATCTGCCATGACAAAAACCGCAGCCGCCATAATCGGAGGCGTCAACTGCCCACCTGACGAGGCGGCTGTTTCAACGGCTCCTGCAAAATTCGCAGAAAACCCTTGTCGTTTGATCATCGGGATCGTGAAAACACCCGTCCCCGCGATATTCGCAGCGACACTGCCGCTCATCATGCCAAAGATGGCCGAAGCAACGATGGCCGCATGGGCCGCGCCGCCCCGAATGCGTGCGGTTATCGCTGTTGAAAGATGGATCAGACTATCGCCTGCGCCGGTTCTTTCCAGAATTGCACCGAAGATCAGAAAGATCAGAACATTATCCGCAACCAAGCCGGTCACCCGTCCGAACACCCCGTCAAAGGAATACCAGCCAATTTGTAGGAAGCTGGACCAATCCATCCCGAAATGTTCCAGAATGCCAGGCAGATAGGGTCCCGCAAATCCAAACAGGATAAAAAGCACGGCCATGATGGCCAGGGCATTGCCCCACGCCCGCATTGAAAGGACTATGATTGCAAGCATACCAACAAGGCCGGCCACAATGTTTTCCGGGGTTGCTGTGTAAAAGCCGGTGTAGAGGGCTTGTTTGACCTGAAAAAACCACAGCGCTGAATATGCAAACGCGACGACCATGCCCAAATCCAAGGCCCAGCCCAATTTACCCAAGCGCCCTTTGTCAGAGGTGAGCGCGACAATGGCGATACTTGCGGCCATCACGCCAAATCTGGCATTTGCCTCGTCGATTACGAAAAATGCAATGACGGCAATGATGATCAGGGAAAACGCGACGGCCAGTGCGCGCCCCAATTTCTGAAGAGGATTAAGTTGCAGTGCGATCGTGTTAGTCACCAGTGTAATTCCCTTGTTTCAAGAGTTTAGCGTTATGGTCAATCATCAGATCGAGAATGCGCCCGAACTCCTCTTGCTCTTTTGCGGTCAAGACTGACGCCATTGAGCGGTTCCGTTCGTCTGTGAATTTGATGCAAGCCTGATGTAAGGCGCGCCCTTCATCCGTCAGGAAAAGCAGTGTCTGCCTGCGGTCTTTGGGACTGGGTTCGGTGATTAGCAGGTTGCGTGAACAAAGTTCTTTAACTGTGCGACTGAGCAAACCGCGGTCCAGCAAAAGCATTTTCCGGATTTTAGAAGTTGTGGCAGGGCTGCTTTCGGCAACCAGCCCGATCACCCGCCATTCGGACAGGCTAAGCCCGAATTCATTCTTAAAGCGATGTGTCCCTGCACGTTCATTGATTGCTGCAAGTCGGGATATCCGAAAGCTCATAGCTTGGGAGAGCCGCTCGATACTATCGGGGTCGGGCAGTGCTGGATTGATCTTACGGGCGTTCGGATTTTTCAATGTGTGTCTCCTGTGATTTCAAATTTAGGGACAGTTCGTTGATATTGTCAACAAAATTTAAAGCCCACGATTGATTTCAATCCGGCACGGGGGTGTCAGAGGGGCCTGACTGTGGGGGCCGAGTTTTGCCAAGTCGTTGCCTGGAAAGTGAATTTTTGGAATGGGCGTTGATAATCAAGCGAATTTATTCGTCCTGCCCAAAAGGGATGCCGAATTGCGTGTTTCACCAATTTTTTGGGGTTCGGGGATGCGGTTGTTCGGTGCTCACCCTGCGCGATGTTGAGAATCTCTTTGCCAAGAGCGGCATCGTTTTGCGGTGCAAATCCGTGCGGGGCGGCAATACCCCAGCGCCAAACGATCCCCGATAAAAGCGTTCAATTTTTAAATTTCATCTGGCCATTACCAATGACCGTCTTCCCTGTGCCACTGGACAGGACGTGAAAATGCACAGTGTTTTCGCAGCCCCGTTTCAAGACACGAAGGCTGTCATCACGGCAGCTGTCCATTGATCAAAGTCGGCAGCGCGTTTTTCAGACAATTTCACGAAGAAAGGCCAGCCAGGTTGCCCAAGCTGGCCCTCCCGTTTTCGACTTTTTAAAATAGTTATTTAGCTTCGCCTGTTTCTGTACGGGCGGCTTCCATTGCTGCTTGCCACTGCTCCAAAAGTGCGGCTCCGCCTGGGACGCGTTCGCTGAAACCAGCGTAGATGCCGGGCGCGATGTTTGCACGGGCCGCGTCTAGCTCTGATTGGTCAATTTGCGAAATCGTGTGATCGCCATTGGACATCACAAACCCTTTTGATCCTTCTTGCCATTTGTCGACCTTTGTTCCCACGTCACGGGTTACAGCGCACCCCGAATTGGCGTCCAGAACGGCGCGCGCCTCGTCAGACAGGGCGTCGTAGCGGGCGCGTTCCATGAACACCATTCCGGTGGCACCCCCGAGCGGTAATTCCAGATGGTTGGTGGTGACTTCGTTCAACCGGAATGCAGGGAAGGCTGTGAAAGTCATGAAGTTGCCATCGGCCGTTCCACGTTGAAGCGCCTGATATTGATCGGGCAGATTGATGGACAGGGGCGTGCCGCCAAAAGCGGATACGATCTGGGCCTGAATCGGGCTGCCGACCATAATCTTTTTGCCCTCAAGGTTGTTCAGGGACGTCAGCTCTGATCCGTTCAAATGCGCCGAGGATTGCGGAAACGGGATGAAGTAAAGCGGCACAAGCCCTGCGTATTCTTTGTCAAAAGCACCAGATTCATAAAGGCTGCAAAATGCGATTGCTGCGGCTTCGGCTGAACCTTCGATAAAAGGTGTTGTTGATACCAACGAGCGCGGAAACCGGCCCGGATCAAAGACCAGCATGCCAAAGACAAGCTGAACGACATCATCCGTCAGACGGTCAACGAAATTGGTAGCGTTCACCATCATACGCCCGTGACGTAGTTCGATGCTCACCGCGCCATTTGCCTCGGCGTTCACCTTCTCGGCCCAAGGGGTCATGATCTGCGTGTTGATCGGTGCCTGTTCCGGATTGGCGGTGCCAAAAATCAGTGTTTCAGCCGTCGCGATGAGTGGTGTCATTGCCGTTGCGCCAGCAAGACAAAGAGCTGCAAATTTAGAACGCATGTGGTCCTCCCAAGATAAAATCAGTCTGGCCTTCGGGGCCATCGGTGTAACTATACAATCCAACAACACGTTTAATAAATGAATTGATTGAATGGCATTAATTGACAGTGTCAATACTTAAGGGCCACACATCATGTTAAATGCGTGGCCCTTGAATGTTGTAATGCAATGAAAGCAGGCGGTTGGGCGCATTGCCCACCCGCAGGTTTTAATATTCTGCGGCATCCTCGCCGAATTCGAAGTCGCCTGAATACACAGCCTTGACCCGTTCAATATAACCGGCAACCGCGTCGGGTGCGGGCCAACCCGGGGGAAAATGAACCGAAACCACTTTCTTGACGCCTGCAGCCTCTGCCATGTTCCCAATATCCTCGGCACTCATGTGATGATGTTTCAAATGGCTTCCGATCATCTGGATCCGTTCTTCGGGCATTTGTGGGTTCATGCGGCGAATGTTGACCATTGTCATTTCAGCATCCATCAACTCGCCAATCAGAATATCTGCGCCTTGCGCCAGTGTTTCGACGGCTTTGCACGGTCCGGTATCACCAGTGATAACGATGCTGCGGTCTTTCAGATCAAAGCGTAAAGAGAGCGACAGATAGCCTTCGGTGCCAAAGTCCGTTTCCGGTCTGTAATGTGTGTTTTCACAATTTGTGACGATCATTCCATCAATATTGACAATGTCACCCGGTACAATTTCGGTGACGCTTACAAAGTCACGTGGATGTGGCAGGGTTTGTCCGGGCACCCCGAAACCTGTTGCATGGGGCACATCGCAGGCAAGACAAAGCGCATCCACAATCTGTTTGGTGCCCGGCGCGCCGTAGAGTGTCAGCGGCTTCTGGCGCTGTGTCATCATGTTCAGACCAAGACAGGCAAAAAGGCTGCCGATATGATCAAAGTGGTGATGGGTCAGAAAGATGTGATGCACGTCGCGGTATTCTATACCTGCTTTCTTAAGCTGGCCCATGGTGCCTTCGCCGCAATCAATCAGAATAGGAGCGTCACCATGCATGACCACATGGGCCGGCTGCGAACGTTTCGGGTTTGGCATTGGGCCACCAGCGGTGCCAACTGTAATTACGGAAGAGGGAGCGGGCATCGGATGGGCCTTTCTAGCTGATTTCTACGCGACAAGCAGTTTATTCACACAAGACTAATGGCACTAGATGCATCATAAAAATTGAATTGTGCAATGCGATGTATTCAAGAAACGGATACCGAAAATCTGTGTAAGGCGGCGCAAACGCTCGCCAGCGTCCTTCGATGTCTAAGGCTTCCCCGCCATACCGAGCATTTGATCGAAGCCAGTCATGCAATGGCCCCATTGTCCGATAACTGGCGTCTGGGCAGTACAGTTATTCAATCAGCATTACTGCACATTCTTGAAAATTTGACAGGCGGGGCGCGGGATTTCAGTGCTTTCCGTTAAACATATATTTGATCATGAAGTCTGTAACTAATTGATAAATTTCATTTTATAAAGTTATTCGGTTTCGGATTTAAAGTTTCTTGACAAAGGGAATAGAGTATTCAATATTTTCGATACCCGATGGTAGAATTTTATTACCATTTGGTATTTTCGGCACAGAGTGGCCGATAAAATTGTTGCATTCGGGAGGGAAAGCAATGAATGGTAATGCTGCGACAGCAGAATGGGCCGGCGCAAATGGTCTGCATGACCCAGCCTGTTCAATAGGGCATGTGCTTGCGTCCAATCGGATGTTTCGCAAGTCAGTGACGCAGGGCGTGTCGGTTTCATCTACCGAAGAAAATGCAGGGGAGTGCAGTTTGGATATGAAGGATGAAATTGCCGAGTATAAACGCAAGCGCATCCTCGAGGCTGCTATCTCGCTTTTTGATGAACACGGATTTTCCCAAACAACTGTCCATGCGATTGCGAAGGAACTTGGGTTTACCAAGCCGTTTATTTACTCCTACTTTCCCAACAAAACACAAATTCTGGTTGAGATCTGCCTGCTCTCCCTTACCCAGTCAAAGGCTGCCATCGACAAGGCAATGACTGAATCCGTTACGCCGCGAGAGCAGCTTCGGGCAGCGGTTGAAGGACTTGCGCTGGCGGTGATCGACAACCAGAAAAGCGTCAATATCTTTGATCGTGAAGAGAAGTACCACGATGAAGATACGCGCAAGGTGGTGCTGGACTATCAAGGCTATCTTACCCGCATGCTGACGCGCATTATCACCGAGGGCAACCAGTGCGGCGATTTCGACTGTGACAATATTCCGTCCGCAGTCTTTGCTATCGGCGGTATGGTCAGTTGGATCAGGCGTTGGTACGCGCCGAGCGGTCGGCTTGGCAGGGAAGCCGTCGCTGCTGCGCAAGGGGATATTGCGCTACGAATTGTGCGGGCGTCCCCTCCGAACTAAACACCGTTCGGGTGTCGGCGCCGAACCGTCCCCGCAACCTCCCACCTTCCAACAAACAGAAAAACTCCGGACCTGAGCCGGAGCAGAGGAGCCGTGTATGCCATCCTTATGGACACCAGAACAGACTGCCTTTCGCGATGAAGTCCGCCATTTTCTGAACCAGAACCTGTCAGCGGACACGCGTCAGAAGGTCAGAGGTGGGCTTGCCTTGTCCCGTCGGGATCACGAAGATTGGCACGACGCGCTTGCCGCAAAGGGCTGGTACGCAGGGTTCTGGCCAAAGGAATATGGCGGGCAGGGCTGGGATGCTGCCCGAACCTTTATATTCAATGACGAATACGCCTATCACGGGGCGCCTTGGGTGTTGCCATATGGCGTGAATTACGTCGGTCCGGTGATTTTCACCTATGGCAACGCGGCACAGAAGGCGCGGTTTCTGCCCGACATCGTGGCAAATAAGGTAAGGTTTTGTCAGGGATATTCTGAACCGGACGCCGGATCGGACCTTGCCAGTTTGCGCACGCGGGCGGTGCGAGAGGGCGATCACTACAGAGTTAACGGCTCGAAACTCTGGACCAGCCATGCGCATTTTGCCGATTGGATATTCTGTCTTGTACGAACCGATCCAGATGCAAGACCACAGGCAGGGATCAGCTTTCTATTGATTGACATGAAAACCCCCGGAATCGAAATCAAGCCGATCACCACAATCGAAGGCCACCACCATGTGAACGCGGTGTTTTTCTCGGATGTGAAGGTGCCGGTCGAAAATATTGTCGGGGAAGAAAACATGGGTTGGACCTATGCCAAATTCCTGCTTGGCCATGAACGCATGATTTCAGCGGAAACAGGTAAGACACGGCGTCATCTTGAACGGGCAGAGGGTCTGGCCGCCGAACGGGGATTACGTGATGATCCGGGTCACCGCACGCAAATGGCGCAATTCAATATCGACCTGAAGGCGCTTGAATGGCTGACTTTGCGCTTGGTGCAATCGGTTGAACAAGGCGCACCGGGGGTTGAAGCATCCATGCTGAAAATCCGCGGCACAGAGCTTCAGCAACGGATCGGCGAATACGCTTTTGACGTTCTGGGAATAGAAGGCGGTGCCTTTGGCATCGACGAACCGGAGGATGCCGAAACGCCGCTTTCGGGGATCGCGCGGGACATGCTGCTGCAAAAAGCCACGACAATCTGGGGCGGTTCGAATGAAATCCAGCGTGGCATTGTCGCAAAACACCAGTTGGGATTACGGTGATGGAATTCGCTCTTACAGAAGAACAGCGCATCCTGCGCGACACGTTGGGTCGGTTCATGGAAACAGGTCTTGCTGACCTTCCCGTGGCCGATCGTTGGAAGGCCCTTGCCGATCTGGGCGCCTTGGGCATCGGTTTCAGTGAACAGGAAGGCGGCTTGGGCGGCGGCCCGCGCGAAATGGAACTGGTTCTGGAGGCCGCGGGACAAAATCGCTGCACCGAACCACTGATCGACGCACTTGCCATCCCCGGTGCTGCGCTGGCAAAAATCGGCGACCATCGTTTGGCAGAAATTGTATCGGGCGACGCAAAGACAATCGCTGCCTTCGCAGAAGAGAATGGCCCGCAAGGAACGGCCCCCCGACTGGAATTTCGGAATGGCACGCTAAGCGGAAGCAAGGCTCTGGTCCCGAGCGGGGCAGGCGCTTCGCGGATACTGGTATCGGCCCGTGACCGCGACAGACTGGTGCTGGCTGAAGTATCGGCGGATGTGGCCAAATCACAACCGATGATGGGCGGTCAGATCGGCGTGCGGCTACACTTTGACGGCACCCCTGCAACCGTTCTGGCCGAGGGAGATCGTGCCTTTCAAGCGATCACCGCAGGGTGGCGGTGTGGACTGCATGCAGCTTGTGCCATGGCTCTGGGAACCGCCCGAGACCTGTTTGATGAAACGCTGTCCTATGTCCGTGTGCGTGAACAGTTCGGGCAACCTATCGGCAGTTTTCAGGTCATCCAACACCGGATGGCTGACATGATGATCGCCATCGAGGAAGCGCGCGCATTGACCGACATGGCGCGCCATACCCTGCAAAGCGAAGGTCCAGATCTCGATTTGATCATGGCCCGCACAGGGGTTCTGGACCGCTGTGTCGCGGTTGGCCGTGATGCAATCCAATTGCACGGAGGGATCGGAATGTCCGAAGAAATGCCACTGGGGCAAGGGTTTCGAAGCCTCAAAATCCTGCAAGGCCGCTTTGGCGGTGAAATCCACAATCGGGCTGCATTGCGCACCTCTCTGTAACGAAACAAAGAACGGAATATTCCCATGCCTCTTTTTGATGACTACGACGCACTCAGTTTTTCCCGCGAGGATCGCATTTTAACCATCACGATGAATTTGCCGGATACCCTGAACGCGATGGACGGGCAGTTGCATTCCGAAATGTCCCGTGTGTTCATTGACGCGAATGAAGACCCTGACAGCGATATCGTTGTACTGACTGGCGCAGGGCGTTGTTTTTCCGCAGGTGGTGACATCAACTGGATGCAGGAAGCCGTGGATAATCCGGCGGCCTTTAAACGTACAGCGATCGAAGCCAAACGCATCCTTTTTTCACAGCTTGATCTGGAAAAGCCGCTGATTGCGCGGATCAACGGCCACGCCATGGGGCTGGGCGCCAGTCTGGCGCTGTGTTGTGACGTTGCTATTGCGGCAGACTCCGCCAAAATCGGTGATCCGCATGTTGCTGTCGGGCTGGTTGCGGGGGATGGCGGTGCGCTGCTTTGGCCGCAGATGATCGGCTATATGCGCGCCCGCGAATACCTGCTGACAGGCGATGCAATTCCGGCGCAAAAAGCCGCTGAAATGGGGCTTTTGACGCGGGCCGTTCCTGACGACACACTGGATACAGAGGTCTACAATCTGGCCCGTCGTCTTGCCGGAGGGGCCACACAAGCGATCCGTTATACCAAGATTGTCACCAATCTCGCGCTTAAGCAGGTTGTGCACGCCCATGCGGATGCAGGGATCGGCTATGAGGTGCTGACCAACGAAACCAAGGATCACGCCGAGGCTGTTGCCGCGTTCCGCGACAAGCGCAAGCCTGTATTCACTGGTAGTTAATGCTCCGCGATCGGGAATGAGACACATTATGACGGATCTCTACACACAGGATAACAATTGGCCGCTCAATCTACTTGCGGGACAAGCCGAGGCGTATTTTTCCTCGGGCGCGTGGGAGCGGGTGACCGTGGCGGAGGCTGCGCGTATGCGGGCCCGTCGGGAACCCGACAGGGTCGCGGTACAGTCTGAAAACGATACGTTGACCTATTCCGAAGCCGTCGAACAGGGCGAGGCATTGGCGCGTGCCTTGCTCGATCTTGGTCTTCGACCCGGTGACACGCTGGCGTTCCAACTGCCCAACTGGCTTGAGACAGCAGTGATCAACCTTGCCTGTGCTTTCGCGGGATTTGTCGTCAATCCCGTCATACCCATTTATCGCCAGGCCGAACTGCGGGTGATCCTGAAAGACGCGCGCGCGCGGTTGATCTTTATTCCCCATGTTTTTCGCAACGTCGACTTTGCCGCTATTCTGTCCGAAGTCCGGCCCGATTTGCCCGAACTGGCCCATGTTGTGCAGGTGCGCGGTGCCAGCGACGGGTTACAGCCGCTGATAGAGCATGGTCGAACACTCAACACTCCGCTGCCGGAGGTTCTGCCCGAAAGCGCCAAGATGCTGATTTACACATCGGGGACCACTGGATTGCCAAAAGGTGTGATCTACGGTCATGCGCAGGCCAAAGCATCAATTGCCTATTCGTTTGACGCATGGGGTCTGGAACCAGATGGCACCGTTACCGTGGTTCCAACTCCGGTTACCCATGTAACGGGATATGCGCACGGGCTTGAAGGCCCGTTTCTGCTGGGAACACGCACAATCCTGATGGAGCGTTGGCACGCCGCCGAAGCGGTCGCCCTGATTGACCGACACAGCGCGGCTTACATGATTGGCGCAACCCCGTTTCTTTCCGAAACCCTTAAGGCGGCGCAAGCTGCGCAAACGCATCTCCCATCGCTGAAGGTGTTCGCCTGCGGTGGCGCAGAAGTCCCACCCGACCTGATCAGTCGCGCCAACACTTGGTTTGCCAATGGCGTTGCAACAAGAGTTTTCGGTGCGTCAGAGGTTCCGATGGTGACGCAAGGGTGTATCGACGATTGCGATTTATCGGCCAGCACCGACGGTCGTGTTTTCCGCTATCAGGTTCGCTTGATAGACAAAGAGGGCCGCGACGTTCCCAACGGAAGCGAAGGCGAGATTATCGCGCGCGGACCATCAATGTTTTTGGGGTACACCGATCCGGACGCAACCCGAAAAGCAGTCGATTCCGACGGCTTCTTTCACACGGGTGACCTAGGCCGATTAAGCGATGATGGCATCATTACTGTCACCGGACGCATAAAGGACCTGATTATCCGAGGTGGTGAAAACCTCTCTGCCAAAGAAATCGAGGACGCGCTTGCCCTGCATGCGGCCATTGCGGATCTTGCCGTGGTTGGCGCGCCCCATGAACGGTTGGGCGAATGTGTTGCGGTTTTTGTTGTAACCGCTGACGGCTGTGAAATGCCTGACACCACGTCGTTGGGACGGATTCTGTCAGAGGCCGGTATCGCACCGCAAAAACGGCCTGAATATGTTTTCGGCATTGACGCTTTGCCCCGCACTGCCTCTGGCAAGGTGCAAAAACACCTGCTGCGGGACGAGGTGAAAGCCCGTCTTGGCACAGGCCGCACACCAGACGCTACCGACAGAACCTAGCGAGGACACATCAGATGGAAAGCAGGAACAGTCCAATGGACACAGCACCGGTAAGGGCCTTGGCGAAGACCGCTGATATGATCGTGGCCGTTACCGGCTGGATTGCCAGAGTTACGGTTATTGTCATGTGCCTGCATGTCAGTGCTTCTGCGCTGTTGCGCAGCCTGTTCAACATCACGCTGCCCGGCACGGTGGAAATTGTGATGTATTATTACATGGTGCTGGTTGCATTTCTGCCGTGGTCCATGGCTCAAAAACTGGGCGAGCATGTGACAGTTGACCTGCTGACGGCCCTGTTGCCCGACCGCGTTTTGGGGTGGCTGCAATTTGTGGTGGATCTGTTTTCGGCTGCTGTCACAGGACTGATTTGCTGGGCGTTGGTCAGTATGGCCATGCGACAGAGCGCGCTTGGCCAGATCGTTGAAACCGGATGGTTCGGGCTGCCGGTCTGGCCTGCGCGGTGGCTGGCGGCATTGGGCTGTGGTGCGATGGTGCTTGTCCTGTTTGTGCAAATTATCAGCCGCCGCCGATTGCCGACCAACACGTTACCCAAGCCGGAGGTTGCGCTGTGAACGTTGAAGTTGGACTTGCCGCTCTTGCTATTCTTACCTGTTTGCTTGCGCTGCGTGTGCCGATCGGCATTGCGCTGGTTGCTGTCGGCGTGGGCGGTATCTATTATTTGCGCGGCTTTGGCCCTGCCTTTGGTATGCTGCGTTCGGTTCCGTTTGATTTCACGGCGCATTGGACGCTTTCGGCTGTACCGATGTTTGTACTGATGAGCGCGATTGCATCCCATTCCGGTCTGACTTCCGACCTTTATGCCTCTATGCGGCTTTGGTTCGGGCGGCTGCCGGGTGGTTTGGCCATCGCCACCAGCTTTGCCGGTGCGGGCTTTGCAGCCATCTGTGGTTCTTCGCTGGCCACCACCGCTGCTATGGGGCGCATTGCCGTGCCGGAAATGGTCCGCGCGGGATATGACAAAAGCCTTGCCGCAGGATGTGCGGCCGCTGTCGGAACTGTCGGCGCTTTGATCCCGCCGTCGATTCTTATGGTTCTGTATGCGCTTTTTGCACAGGTTTCAGTTGGCAAGATGCTGGTTGCGGGGCTTTTGCCCGGCTTGCTGACAACCCTTGCTTATGCGCTGATGATCGGGGTCCGTTGCCACCTTAACCCGACCCTTGCTCCGAAGGTTGACATGTCTGGGGTGACGATGCGCGACAAGGCTACCAGCCTGCGCCGCATCTGGCCGGTGGGTCTGATCGCTGCAATGGTCGTAGGGGTCATCTATGGTGGTATCGCCACTGCAACCGAGGCAGGTGCAATCGGGGCTGTCGCCACTGCTTTGGTTGCCTTTACCCAGCGGACCCTTGATCGCAAAGGCCTGATGGAATGCGCGCGCGAAACAGTGGTGATAACAGCCACGCTGCTGCTGATCGGCATCGGTGCGACCTTGCTGGCCCAGTTTTTGGCCTTGTCCGGTGTACCGCGTTTTCTGTCCAACACGCTGCAGGACATCACCACCAACCATGTGGCCATCATCCTGATTTGTTGTCTTATCTATCTGGTGATGGGCGCTTTTCTGGACACCATCGGAATAATGCTGCTTACGCTGCCCATCCTTATTCCCATTTTCAAACAGCTTGGCGTGAACGAAATCTGGGCCGGAGTGATCCTGGTCAAGATGCTGGAAATCGGGCTGCTTACCCCGCCTTTGGGAATGAACGTGTTCGTCATGAACCGCGTATCGGGGGACAGCATCAAACTCGGCACCATCTTTAAAGGCGTCAGTTGGTTTCTACTCGTTGAAGTAGGCATCATGGCAATCCTGATACTTGTTCCGTCCGTCATCCTGTTCCTGCCGTCTATGATGATCGGCTGACCCCAATTACCCAATGGTGTGTGCGAAAGACGCAAGCGCCAGATTTTAAAACAGAGAGGAGACCCTAATGAAATTCACGAAAATCCGGCGTCACGGCTCCGCCCTTGCACTTATGGCTGTGACCGCTGCAACGGCCGCATCTGCAGAGACCGACCTGCTGTTTGGCACTTACGTGTCAGATACAACCCAACTGAATATTGCAGGCTTCAACCCATACGTTAAAGCCTTGCAAGACAGTGGCGAATTCAACGTCACATCCCTTACGGACGGGGCGGTTGTTACAGCCCGCACAACACTTCCGGGGTTGGCTGACGGGGTCATTGACCTGACTTATATTCCTGCGGTCTACTATCCGGCTGAATTGCCCGTGACGAATGTTTTTGTCAATCTCGGGGCGACAATGTCCAACGTACCGGCGGCTATTGGCGCCATCATTGAGGTGTCAAAGCTGGACTGCCCGCAATGTGAAGCAGAAGGCGAGAAGATGAACTTCGTCGATCTGGGATCATGGTCGCTGACACCTTACCGCCTGCTGTGTGCAAAACCGGTTGAAACCGCCGAAGATGTGAGCGGTCTTCGGATACGCGCGGCCGGCCATACGATTGCTATTGTCAACGCGATGAATGCCACGCCGACAAACGTTCCCTCATCCGAGGTGTATGAAGTGGTCCAACGGGGGCAGGTCGATTGTGTTTTTGCGCCCACCGCCTGGCTGGATGAATACGCGCTCGGGGAATTGGTGCAAAATGTAACCATGGTCTCTGCGGGCACCATCCCTTCTGCTGCTGCTTTCGCCTTTCGGCGCGACAAATGGAACGAACTGACCTCGGTGCAACGACAGGTGCTGCTGGACGCAGCCCCCATGGCGGTGGCTGGTGCGTTGTTCGGAACACAGGGTTCTGATGTAAGTGCGCTTGAACGGCCTGGCGTAGAGTTCAACGTGACCAATGCCAGCGCAGACCTGCAAGCGATCATTGATACGGCAATCGAAGCGCAAGTGGCCAGCGCCGTGCAAACCGCCACTGACGCCGGTGTGCAAGATGCACAAGCCTTGGTTGACCGCTACCTTGCGGCCTATACGCGGTGGCAGGGTCTGGTAGAGGGCGTCGATACCGTTGAAGACTACGCACAGTTGTTGCGTGATGAAGTCTATTCAAAGATCGTGGTCGATTGATTGATCCCTGTGGTCACCCTGAAAGGGGTGACCGCACAGTCAGCACGCGCATTACTCGAACGGCGGCCTGTTGTTAACATTTGACCCAACCCAATCAACGTCTGCGGATTGTGTTTTTTGGGCGTTTACCGGCTTGGGACGGGTGGCCCATTAACGTGACTAAGCCGCTAGGGGCAGATGTTCAGTCAAAATAGCTGGTTACAGAATGGAATTGAAATTCGCCAAAGTGGCCTGACTGTGATCCGGTCCAAATATGCGGCTTATAGTTTTGTGGATGCAAGTGGCGTGTTCAACAGATTTGTCGCGGACACGGTACAAAGGCCCTGCAACCGTGACGCTATAGGTTCTGCCCCCATCAATCACCGGCACCGCCACGCCCCCCAGATCGGGTGAATAATTTGACGCGGAAGCAAACCAGCCCCGTCGGCGTCCCGCCTCCATTTGCTCCAGAACCTCGGGGATACTCATAGGGGTGTTCGTACTGTAGCGTTCAAAGGTGACTTTGCGCAGCAACACCCCCAGATCATGTTCCGGTAGCTGTGACAGCAGCGCCTGACCCGAAGCAGTGGCGTGGATCGGCACCCGCTTTCCTGCCTTTGCAGTATACCGGACATTCGCCTTTGATTCGACGACCTCGATAAATACTGCAAATTGCCCGCTGGAGGCTGAAATCCAGATCGTTTCTCCGGTTTGATCCGCAAGTTCCGCCAATAGCTGACGCAATTTTTCCGAGATCGGTTCCCCTTCTGCCATGGCATGCGCCAGTTGCAGCCATCGGGGCGAAGGATAGAACCCCGCGCGTGCCTTGGGTTCATACAGATACCCATTCTCGACCAGGGTTGTCAAAATGTTGAAGGTGCTGGATCGCGCCCAGCCAAAATGTGCCACGACATCCGCCAAAGTGGCAGGGTTTTTCCGTTCGGCAAAAAACTCTAGCAATTTCAATAGGTTTTCTATCTGTTTGACTGCCATTGATGCCCTCCAGCGTTCTGAATTTTCGTGTCTATAAGCCGTTACTATACCATCGGGGATGCTCCGACGGTCAGAAAGTTGTTGACAAGGCAACTCACTCGCTCGTTAAGTGGTCCAGTATGTAGAACTATTTATTCACATATGTGGACAAATTGGAAGGGCAAAAATGGGTTTGTTAAAAGGTTTGCGCATTATCGACCTTTCAACGGTGTTGATGGGGCCGTATGGATCTCAGATTTTGGGGGACTACGGGGCAGACGTTATCAAAGTGGAGCCGCCCGAGGGGGATGTGGTCCGCCAGATCGGACCGACCCGTCATGCCGAGATGGGGCCGCTGTTTCTGAACGTTAACCGTTCAAAGCGTGATATTGCCTTGAACCTAAAGCAGCCCGAGAGCCGTGCCGTGATCCTGAAACTGCTCGAAACGGCAGATGTGCTCATCACAAATATCCGTCCGCGGGCGATGGCGCGCCTTGGTCTGTCTTACGAAGAACTGGCGGATTTGAACCCGCGTCTGATCTACGCTGCATATGTGGGATACGCGCAAAACGGCCCTTACGCAGACCGCCCTGCCTATGACGATCTTATTCAGGGCGGTGCCTGTATTTCACACGGATTTGTGCGGGCGGGTGGCAAACCTTCTTATGTGCCGGCAGCGATTGCGGACCGGATCGTGGGGATGGCTGGCGTCAACGCCATTCTGGCCGCGGTGATCGAACGGACCGGTTCGGGCAAGGGGCAGAAAATCGAAATTCCCATGTTTGAAACCATGGTCTCGATGATCATGGGGGATCATTTGGGCGGGCTGTCCTATGATCCCCCGCTGGACAAGGGCGGCTATGCGCGCCACCTGTCTGCTGATCGCCGCCCCTATGAAACAAAAGACGGTTATGTTTGTTGTCTGGTCTACACCGATGGCCACTGGCAGCGGTTTTTCAAGGCGATCGGACGCAGCGAGATTCTTGAAAATGACGACCGCTTTTCAAACTTCAACTCCCGTATGGCCAACATAGATTTTGTCTATGCGACACTAAGCGAGCTGCTGCGCACGAAAACCACTGCGGAATGGCTTGAGGTTTTTCAAAACGCCGATGTTCCGGCCATGCCGATGCACAGCTACGCATCGGTTCTGGAAGATCCGCACCTTGTGGCCACCGGATTTTTCCAGTCAGAGGATCACCCCAGCGAAGGCAAGTTGCGCCAGATGGCCGTGCCGGTGCGGTTCTCGCGCACGCCCGCCAGTTCCAGCCGTCATGCGCCACGTTTGGGCGAACACGGCCCTGAAATCCTGACGGAAGCAGGGTTTAGCGACAGCGAAATCGCTGAATTACAAAGCAGTGGGGCACTGCGTGTCATGAAGGAGAACTAAGCGATGGATTTTTCTTTGACAGAGGATCAGACCGCCATCCGCGATGCAGTGGACCGGATTTGCCAGAATTTCGACGCGGCTTATTGGTTGAAACGGGATCGCGAGGGGGGCTTTCCGCTGGATTTCTATGATGCTCTGGCCTCCGAAGGCTGGCTTGGTATTTGCTCGGATGAAGCACAGGGTGGCGCAGGGCTGGGCATTACCGAAGCGGCAATCATGATGCGCACCATTTCGGAATCCGGCGCAGGGATGTCCGGGGCTTCGGCGGTCCATATCAACATCTTCGGTTTGAAACCCGTGGCGGTGTTCGGCACTGACGATCAAAAAGAACGGATGATCCGCCCGATGGTCGAAGGGCGCGCCAAAGCCTGTTTCGCCGTCACCGAACCCAATACAGGGCTGAACACCACGCAACTGAAATTGCGGGCGGACAAACGGGGCGACAAATATGTGGTCAACGGCCAGAAGGTCTGGATCTCTACCGCGCAGGTGGCCGATCATCTTTTGCTTTTGGCGCGGACCACCCCGCTGGAGGACGTGACATCCCCGACGCAGGGATTGTCATTGTTTTATACACCGTTTGATCGTGACCGGATCAAAGTTTCCGAGATCGAAAAGATGGGCCGCAAGGCGGTGGATTCCAACGAGCTGTTCTTTGAAGACTTCGAAATTCCCGAGACCGATCGGATTGGCGAGGAAGGCAAGGGCTTTGAATACATTTTGCAAGGGTTGAACCCCGAACGCATTCTGATCGCCGCCGAAGCTGTCGGGCTTGGATTTGCCGCATTGAAGCGTGCAACCGACTATGCCTGCGAGCGAGAGGTCTTTAACCGCCCCATTGGCAAGAACCAAGCGATCCAGCACCCTCTGGCAATCTGCAATTCGGAATTGGAAGCCGCTTGGTTGATGATCATGAAGGCGGCGTGGGAATACGATAGTGGTCTGCCTTGCGGCGCATCGGCCAATACCGCCAAATATCTGGCAGGGGAGGCTGGTTTCAACGCCTGTCAGACAGCCGTGATGACCCATGGTGGCTTTGGCTACGCCAAGGAATACCACGTAGAGCGCTATCTGCGCGAAAGCCTGATCCCCCGCATCGCCCCCGTTTCCCCCCAGCTTGCCCTGTGCTTTATCGCCGAAAAAGTGCTGGGACTCCCGAAATCTTATTAAAGAGCCCCCTATGCCCGGATTGTATTTTGAAGACTTCGAGGTTGGCCGCCAGTTTCGCCATGAACTGGGCCGAACCGTGAGCGAAGCAGACAATACCATGTTCAGCCTGATGTCACTGAACCCGCAGCCCTTGCATATCGACGCGGCTTTTTCCGAAGGAACGGAATGGGGCCAACGTCTGTTTAACTCGTTGTTCACGCTGGCGATCATGATCGGGATGACCGTGCAAGACACAACCTTTGGCACGACGATCGGAAATCTGGGTATGTCCGAGGTGCGTTTCCCCAAACCGGTGTTCCACGGCGATACGCTTCGGGCGGAAACCCTGATCATATCCAAGAGGGAAAGCAAATCCCGCCCCGATGCCGGTTTGGTGGAATTCGAGCACCACTGTTTTAATCAGCATGGCACGTTGGTGGCATCGTGCCGCCGTATGGGCCTGATGCGCAAGCGTCCTAACGAAAAGGCCACCTGATGCGCAGTTTTCTGTTTGTTCCCGGCGATAGCCCCCGCAAATTTGCCAAAGCATCCGGCGGCGAAGCCGATGCGCTGATCCTTGATCTGGAAGATTCCGTTGCCGCCCCTGCCAAGGCGCAGGCCCGCGACTGTGTGATCGAAATGCTAAAGGCCGAGCGGGGCAAAAAGGCGCTTTTTGTGCGGGTGAATGCACTGGATTCAGGGCTGACCCTGACCGATCTGGTCGCTGTCATGCCCCACGGCCCTGACGGGATTGTTTTGCCCAAATGTGAAGGGCCGGATGATCTTCGGACTTGCGCGCATTATCTTGCTGCGTTCGAGGCCGCGCATGGTTTGCAACAGACCAATATTCTGGCGATTGCTACAGAAACCGCCGCCTCTCTCTTCTCGCTCGGGCAATACCGCGATGTTGATCCGCGTCTTTGGGGGCTGATGTGGGGTGCCGAGGATCTGGCCGCCTCTCTCGGGGCGCGGCAGAATGTGCAAGACGGCATTTATACCGAACCGTTCCGACTGGCCCGCAACCTGTGCCTTGCAGGGGCTGCGGCGGCGGGCGTTGTCGCCGTTGATACAATCTGCGCCAATCTCAGAGACATTGACGCGCTGGCGGCTGAAGCCGGCACAGCCCGACGCGACGGGTTTGGCGCCAAGGCAGTGATCCATCCCGATCATGTCGCCCCCGTAAACAAAGCGTTTCAACCAACTGCAGAAGAAATCGACTGGGCGCAGACCGTGTTTGACGCCTTTGCCGACAATCCGGGAGTAGGTGTCGTGACCATTGATGGTCAGATGATTGACAAGCCGCACTTGCGTTCGGCGGAAAAAATACTGGGCGCAAGCCGACATTCTGAATCGGGGGGGAAGGTATGAAAGATGCGATGGCGGAGACCGAGCCGGTCAACGGGGTGTCGGCAGTTCTGGCGCGGGTGGAATCCGTTCTGATCGGTGTCTCTGGGCTGGCGATGGCGGCGATTATGTTGATCGTGGTCGTGGATGTCACCCTGCGCTATGTTTTTGCAGCGCCGCTGACGTGGTCGTATAGCCTTATCGGGCTGTATCTGGCGGGGGCCATGTTCTTTCTGGCGCTGCCCGACACGTTGAACAACCACGGCCATATCGCACTGGACGTCTTCGTTCCGTTGTTTCCCCGTCGTGTTCGCCACCTTACGCAGGGGCTTGGCTATGGCGGATCGACCTTGTTTGTCGGGGCCATGTCCATGCTCGGGTACAGTCAGGCGCGTGACGCATATCTGTTTGACAACCGTGTAGCCGAGGCCGTGGCCTGGCCCACTTGGATCGCCTATGCGCTGCTTACCGTGGGCATGACCACGCTGTGTTTGCGCTGTGGCTTTCGGTTTGTTTTCCATCTGGCCTCAGTCTTTTCAGCACGGGATTTGGTAGAAATGCCTGCCCCACCCAATACAGCCGTTAAACCAGGGGAGCATGGCGAATGACCGTGACAATTGTACTCGTTCTTTTGGTTTTCCTGCTGATCACCGGCCTTCCTGTCGCTTTGGCCATGGGGGTTTCCGGTGCAGCGGGGCTTTATATGTTCGGCGGCTGGCCGATCCTGCAGGGCATTTTGAAGACCACCCCTCTTTCCACAGCCAACAACTATGAAATCATCACGATCCCGATGTTCATTCTGATGGCGGAATTCATCATTATTTCGGGTGTGGCAAATGATCTGTTTCGGGCGGCAACCGTTTGGGTGGGCCGCTTGCGCGGTGGTGTGGCGATGGCGACAGCACTGGCGGGGGCCGGATTTGGCGCGATTTCAGGCTCGTCGACAGCCGCAGCGGCAACGCTGGCCTCTACCTCTATCCCGGCCATGCTGAAAGAGGGATACGATCCCAAGCTTGCTGGCGGTGTTGTTGCAATTTCGGGCACACTGGCCATGCTGATCCCGCCGTCGATTGCACTGATCCTTTACGGGATCATCGCGGATATACCTGTATCGGCCCTGCTAGTCGGCGGGGTCTTGCCCGGTATCATGGTGACGGCAACGATCATGCTGACCATCGCCTTTCTGGTGTGGCGTGATCCCAGCGCCGCGCCCAAGGGGCAGGCCTATAGCTTTGCCCAGAAGGTCCGCTCGCTCAAGCGGATCGGGCCGGTTCTGATCCTGTTCTTTGCAGTGACGGGCACGATCTATTCGGGCATTGCAACGCCAACCGAGGCCGCGGGCATCGGCGCATTTTGTGCCCTGTTGATCGCCGGATGGGAACGCAAGCTGTCTGTCAGTAACACATGGCGGGCGCTGCGATCAGCCGCGCAAACCACATGCATGATCCTGTTCATCATCTTGGGTGCGCATGTCTTTGGCTATTTCTTTACCCTGACCCGCGTCACCAATGATCTTGCCAGTTGGGTCGGCGCGCTTGAAACGTCGCGCTGGGTCATTCTTGCGGTCATTCTGATGGGCTATTTGGTGCTGGGGTTTTTCATGGACCAGATCGCCATTCTGATCCTGACCGTACCGGTGGTTTTGCCCCTGATCTACCAGTTGGGTTTTGATCCGGTGTGGTTCGGCGTTCTGATCGTCGTAACTGCCGAGGTCGGAATGGTCACCCCCCCGATGGGCATGAACGTCTTTGTCGTTGCACGCTATACGCGCCGCCCGCTGAGCGAGATTTTTCAAGGGGTCATGCCGCACGTCTGGGCACATCTGATCGTCATCGCACTACTGGCAGCCTTTCCGGGGATCGTCCTGTGGCTGCCGTCGACCATGCAATAGCAAGATTTAACAAGGAGGAGAGAAAGACAATGAAAATCAATAAATTAGGTATAGCTGCAAGCCTTGCACTCTGCGTCAACGCAGGCACGGCATTTGCGCAGGATATCACCTTGCGGGTGGCTGACAGCCTGCCTGTCGGGCATTATATCGCAGAAAACCTGCTGATGCCCTTTCTTGAAGATGTGAAAAAAACAACGGGGGAAGGCGTTGGTTTTGAATATTTTCCGGCACAGCAATTGGGCAAAGCCAAGGACATGCTGTCGTTGACACAGACCGGAGTGACCGACATCGGCTATATCGGGGCGTCCTATCTGGCTGACAAACTACCGCTCAGTTCTGTGGCGCAGTTGCCCGGAACGTTCAACAGTGCCTGTGAAGGGACAATGGCCTATTGGGAAATCGCCAAGCCGGGCGGCGTTCTGGACAAAGCCGAATACGCCCCTGAAGGTGTACGCGCCCTGATGGCGCTGGCCCTGCCGCCCTATCAGTTGTTTTCGGCTAAGGAACTGACTGGCGTTGAAAGCATCAAAGGTCAGAAAATTCGCACCAGTGGCGGGTCTCAGGCACTTGCGATGACTAAACTGGGTGGTGTGCCCGTTCAGATGTCGGCCCCCGAAGCCCGTGAAGCCCTGTCGCGCGGGACGGTGGATGCAATTGTGTTCCCTTACGGGTCCATCCAGCCCTACGATTTGGCCCCGCATTTGAAGAACGCAACGGAAGGGCTGAACCTCGGGTCTTTCGTGGCGTCTTATATGATCAGCCAGTCGAAATACGACAGCCTTTCGCCCGAGGCCCAGCAGGCTTTGACCGAGGCGGGCGAACGGGCAACGCAGCATGCCTGTGCGGTTATTGACGGGATGGTTGATGTCGACAAACAAAAAATCGCCGAACAGGGTGTCCAATTCGTCACCCTGCCTGAAGCGGATGTCGCAGAAATCAGCGCCTTGCTCGACTCCGTTGGTTCCGAATGGGCGGCAGATATGGACGGGCGCAACAAGCCGGGCACCGAGGTGATGAAGGCCTTCATGGATGCGCTGAAATAACCGCGACACCATGTTCCAGACATAGACCCCGCGCAAGCGGCGGGGTCTATGCGGCTGATCCAGCTATTGCAGGCACGCCCGCTTGCAAGCAGATGAAAGAGTGAGAAATGATGTTACGGCCTTTGTCCCTTTCAGCGATCCCCGCTGAATCCGAAGCCATACGCGCCGAAGTCCGTGCATTTGCACAGCAGGAAACAGCCAAGCTGCCTGCTGTTGTTCGGGCGCGTTCATGGATGGGATTTTCCGCAGATTTCAGCCGCAAGATGGGGGAAAGGGGCTGGCTCGGGCTTTCGATACAAAAGAAATACGGGGGACAAGAGGCAGGCTTTTTTCACCGCTATGTCATCGTCGAAGAACTGCTTAATGCTGGGGCCCCTGTGTCGGCCCATTGGATTGCAGACCGTCAAAGCGGGCCGCTGATCCAGCGCTACGGCTCGGAAGACCAAAAGCAACGCTATTTACCCGGTATCTGCGCCGGAGAAAGTTACTTTTGCATCGGCATGAGCGAACCCAACGCCGGTTCTGATCTGGCAAGTGTGCGCAGTCGCGCGCAAAGGGCCGATGACGGTTGGGTGCTGAACGGACAGAAGATCTGGACAACCAACGCCCCCCGTTCCCACTATATGATCGCGCTTGTGCGCACATCCGGTGCTTTCGGGGATCGACATGAAGGGCTGTCGCAGTTCGTCATCGACCTGACCACACCCGGCATTACGATCCGCGAGATCGAGGATTTGAACGGAGATGCCCATTTTTCCGAAGTCTTCTTCGAGGATGTTTTTCTGCCCGATGACACATTGATCGGCATGGAGGGAAGCGGATGGGAACAGGTCACGGCTGAACTGGCCTTTGAACGCTCTGGTCCGGAGCGGATTTTAAGCAGCATCGTGTTGCTGGACGAATGGCTGAACTGGCTGCGTGCTGTGCCCCAAGCCCATACGGCGGAACTGGGTCGGATGATCGCACATCTGGCCACGTTGCGTGAATTAAGCATCGCCGTCACGGCGCGTCTGGCTGCAGGCGAAAGCCCCATTATCGAAGCCGCGCTTGTAAAGGACTTGGGCACCGGTTTCGAACAGGAATTGCCGATTATGATCGCTGATGCGCTGGCCGCTGATCCAGAATTGCAGCCGCCGCCGTCATTGTTGGAAACCACGGTTTTTGTTGGGCTTGCCGCCCCGAGTTATTCCTTGCGCGGCGGAACCAGAGAGATTTTGCGCGGCATGATCGCGCGCGGCTTAGGGCTGCGATAGGGGGCAGGGATGACTAACATGTTGGAAGAAAGCGCCAAACAGCTTTTCGCAATTCATTGCACGCCAAAGCAACTGCGCGATATTGCGCAGAACGGGCAGACTGCCGCCCTTTGGAACGCGCTCACCGCAGCCGGTTTCGTCGATGCGCTGACCTCTGAGGACAGGGGAGGGGCCGGATTGCATCCGATCGACGTGGCGCCGGTCTTGTTTCAGGCGGGGGCCTATGCGGCCCCGTTGCCCTTGGGAGAAACCATGCTGTTGCGGTCTGTTTCGCCCGATGCGGCAGAGGCGGGGCCTATCGCCATAGCGCCGACGCCGGTTCAAGAAACAAAAGACGGGTGCAGGCTGTCCAACGTTCCCTTCGGGCGACTTGTAGCCTATGTGGTGGCTCGGGTCGACGCAGGCTGGGCATTGTTGCCACTGGCAGAGGCCACAGTCATTCCGTCCCCGTCAAAGGGCAGCCTGAGCGCGGATATTCTGTGGCCGCAGGCTGCGCCTGATGGCCTTGTGTTGGACACCCGCGACTGGCGCTGTGTGGGGGCGTTGATGCGCGCGGTCGATATGGCGGCGGCAATGGGACGGTTGCTTGAAATGACGGTGAGCTATGCCAAGGAACGCGAACAGTTCGGGCGGCCCATCGCAAAGCAGCAGGCCATCCAGCAGCAGATTAGCCAGATGGCCGAAGAATGCTTTGCCGCGCGTATGGCGGCAGAATTGGGGCTTGCCGGATTTTCGGACAGGGCAGCCGTTGCGATTGCCAAATCCCGTGTCGGCGAAGCGGCCCGACGTGTTGGCCCCATCGCCCATGCCGTTCACGGTGCCATCGGGATTACCCATGAACATGATCTTCACCTTCACACCCGACGCCTGATCGAAGGCCGTATCGCCTATGGTTCGGAAAGCTATTGGAACCTGCAACTGGGCCAATCCCTCCTACAAAGCAAGCACAGTTCGTTAGAGTATGTGCAGTCTGTTTCGGCGCGAAAAACGATGCCGATAAACCTGTAAACGAAAGGACAACCATGACCAATTTTCTGAAATACGAGCAGGAGGGAGCCATTGTCACCTTGACGATGAATGACCCTGACCGCCGCAACCCCCTTACCGGAAATTCCGCCGTCGCCGAGTTCGTAGAAGCTGCGGAGCGGATTGCAACGGACGAGTCTGTTCGTGTGGTGATTGTAACCGGTGCTGGAAAGGCATTTTCCGCAGGCGGTGATGTCAAGGACATGAAAAAATACGACGATGACACGCTGCTGCCCGTGTCTATCCGCACAGAATACCAGCAAGGCATCCAGCGCCTGACACTGGCTTTGTATAATCTTGAAGTGCCGATGATTGCAGCGGTTAACGGCTATGCTATCGGCGCGGGCTGCGATCTGAGTTGCATGTGTGACATACGCATCGCAGGCGAAAGCGCCAAATTCGCCGAAAGCTTTATTAAAGTCGGGCTTATTCCCGGAGATGGCGGCGCATGGCTGTTGCCCCGCGTGGTGGGCATGTCAAAGGCTTCTGAAATGGCTTTCACAGGCGAAATGCTGGATGCCCAAGCGGCATTGGCTTGCGGTCTGGTCAGTCGTGTAGTGCCTGATGACCAACTGTTGAGCGAAGCAGGCGCATTGGCCGCCAAGATTGCAGCCAACCCGGGACCGGCCCTGCGGATGACAAAACGTCTATTGCGTGAAGGTCAGGTGACGCGGCTAAGCAGCCTGCTTGAGCTGTCTGCTTCGTTTCAGGCACTGGCCCATAAAACTGCCGAACATACAGAGGCCGTGAATGCCTTCATGGAAAAGCGTAAGCCCAACTTCAACTGAGGTGTGGAAGATTAGGAAACATAGCGGCAAGTGGGATTTTCAACCTTCCTAACTTGCCGCTATGCGCATTTGTACCCGATAGGCTTGGGGATGGGATCAAAGGTTAATGGTATGCCATCCCCAATGGCGTAAGCATTCAAACGCGGCTGCGCTTAAACCACCCGACCCGAAAATGCACTTGTAGCGGTGCGAAACCGTGGCTGGTCCACAATGACGCCCGCTGACAAGTGACAGTTTTCGGTGCTTAGGTATTACTGCCGCGCCTGATCCTCTCCGTTTACGTGTTGGGGACAGGTGCGGCGCTGGTTGTCGATACCGCACGCAGGATTGCGTAGCCCAGAACACCCGACAGGATAGAGCCGGAAATAACGCCGAGCCGGACTGCATTCATCGTTTCATTCGCGCCAAAGGCCAGCGATCCGATGAACAGGCTCATGGTAAATCCGACACCTGTCAAACAGGCCACACCGTAGACGTGACGCCAGTCAACACCTTCTGGCAAACGCGCAAGTCCGGCTTTTACTGCAATCCAAGTGGCTGCAAACACGCCAACCTGTTTGCCCAGGAACAGCCCCACTGCGATACCCAAAGGCAAAGGTTGCGCAAGGTCCGCGAATGAAACCCCGGTGATGCTGACCCCTGCATTCGCAAAGGCGAAAATGGGCAGGATCATATAGGCGACCCAAGGGTGCAGCGCATGTTCCATATGATACAGCAGCGCCTTGTCTCCGTCTTTTTTCTTAAGCGGAATGGCCAAGGCAATCAGGACGCCCGCCAAGGTCGCATGAACACCGGATTTCAGCACAAACACCCACATGAACACGCCGATGATGATGTAGGGCAAGCCTCGTTGCACGCCCATACGGTTTAGCGCAACCGCCAAAGCAAAGCCCAGCATCGACAGGGTCAGGGCATTGGTTGATAGTTCAGATGTGTAAAACACGGCAATGATCACCACCGCGCCGAGATCGTCAATGATTGCGACAGCAAGCAGAAAGACCTTCAACGCGACCGGCGCCCGCGTGCCAAGTAGCGCAAGGATGCCCAAGGCAAATGCGATGTCGGTCGCTGTTGGAATAGCCCAGCCGTTCAGATTTTCAGGGGCACCCCAGTTCAGCGCAACAAAGACCATTGCCGGAACCACCATACCGCCGATTGCAGCCAGTACCGGCAAAATTGCCTTATCAAAACTGGAGAGTTCTCCTGTTAAAATCTCGCGTTTGATTTCAAGCCCCACAAGAAAGAAGAAGATCGCCATCAGGC
>JAXMOF010000021.1:0-62748 GCA_034670045.1 Amylibacter sp.
TCTTGGCATCGCTTTCATCCTGATTTCATTGCGCTTTTTGCGCGAAACCATGGACCCGATCCGTGAAAGTGATTTCCTTCCCGCCATGGCCAGCTATCTGGCGCAAGACTATATTACCGCCTTTATTGTGGGGGCTGTGCTGGCGCTGGTGATGCATTCCTCGCTGGCTGTGATTCTGATGTGTGTGACGCTGGTCAGCCTGAACGCTGTGCCTGTCGAGGCAGGCGTTTCACTGGTGCTTGGGGCAAATCTGGGTTCGTCGCTCATTCCGGTCTGGCTGAGTCGTGGCATGTTGCCAGAAGCCCGACGGGTTCCGCTGGCCAATATGCTGATCCGTGGCAGTTGGGCAATTGTTGCTGTGTTGCTGGTGAATAACCTGCCGGTTCTGCCGTATCTTAGCAGCAGTGCGGCAGGGCAAACATTGGTGAATGTGCATATCGCGTTCAATCTGGCGCAACTGGCTGCGCTTCCGTTCTGCCGCTTTTTGAACGGACCGATGACACGGCTGTTGCCCGATTCCGTTGCAACGGAAAGCGCGACACCGCTGATCCATCGCAGTGTGCTGGATGATGAGGCATTGATCTCCCCTGCGCTGGCTCTGGCCTCTTTGAAACGGGAAGCCCTGCGGATGACCCAGATCGTTGAAGGCATGATGCTGCCTGTCATGGAGGTTTATGCATCTTATGACAGGGGACAGGTGAAAGCGCTGCTGACCGAAGACCGCGCGTTGAACCACGCACTGGACAGTGTGCGGCGCTACGTGGCGGCGATCCCCCATGACACGATGCGAAAGCGGGAAAACAAACAGGCGCGCGAACTGACGGAATACGCCATCGCGCTGAAATCGGCGGGGGATATTATTGTCAAAAACCTGCTGCCCCTTGCCGAAGAAAAGAACGAAGGCAATATCAGCTTTTCTGTGGCAGGGCAGGCCGAGTTGGTTTCCATGCACGAACGGATTCTGGCGAATCTGAAGCTGGCTTCGAATGTGTTGATTTCCGATGATCTGGCCAGCGCCCGTCTGTTGCTGGAGGAAAAAAACGAAATGACCCAGATGGAACGCACCAGCCGCAAGAAACACCTGCGCCGCCTGAGCGAAGGCACGGCGAAAAGTTTTGAATCCAGTGACATCCATCTGGAAACCACCCGTTCGCTAAAGGAATTCAACAGCCATATATCCGCAGTGGCCTATCCGATCCTGTATCGGGGGGGGCAATTGCTGGAAACGCGACTGATCGAAACCATGGAACGTGAAGACTAGGCTGGGCAGCCTGTAGCGTCTGAAAAATCTGTTCAATTCAACTTGGCTTCCCCCCTGAAAAGGGGGCTGAAGCCTGCTGTCGTTTTCGTGGGTTGAACATACTACGGGCCAATACTATATGTATCCGTAGTAAATTAAAATCTGGAATCATCACAATGCAAAGTCTTGGGCTCATGCTTCACGACGCGGCTCGTTTGATCAAAAGCGAGTTTGAGCGGCGGGCGCGGGGGCATCGGCTGTCGCTGATGCAATGGCGCACCTTGGGGGCGCTGAATCAGAATGACGGCATGTCCCAAGTGGCCTTGGCCGCGCGGGTCGAAGCCAGTCAGATGACCATGAGCGACATCATAGATCGGCTTGAAGGCGAAGGGCTGGTGCGGCGCGAAAGCGACCCTGCCGACAAGCGCGCCAAACTGGTCTGGATCACGGCAGCCGCAGCCCCTGTGGTTGAGGAAATGCGCAGCATCGCCACCGAGGTTTATGCCGCCGCACTGGCTGGCATTGCGCCGGAGGATCTGGACGGGCTGACACGGTCTTTGCAGCAGATTGTAAGCAATCTTGAAACAGATGATACCGAACAAAAGGAAGACGTGGCATGAATGCCCCTTTAAAACGCGTTGATCCGGACGCGAAACCCACAGGCCCGGTTCAGCCTGCCGAAACCGAACCGACTTCAGCCGATCTGACGAAGGTCGAACCAACACAGTCGGAGCCAACCCCGGCAGAACCCGAAATGACGCCGGATGACGGGGTAAAATCCAAAGCCCGCCGCCGTATTTTGATGTTCTGCGTGCCTGTGCTGCTTGCCGTGGCGGGGGGCTACGTCTGGCTGACGGGCGGGCGCTATGTGACCACCGACAACGCTTATGTGCATCAGCCGATGGTCAATGTTTCCCCCGATGTTTCGGGACGGATTTCCGAAGTGGACGTGGTTGAAAACCAGATGGTTCAGGCGGGGATGCCGTTGTTCCGGCTGGACCCTGAACCCCTGAACATCGCCCTTGCCGAAGCCGAGGCTGCTTTGTCGGGCGCACGGCTTTCAGTCGCGCAACTGCGGGCGGCTTATGATACGGCGCAGGCCAAGCTGGCTGCGACCCTGCATATCAAAGATGTCCGCGACCGTGAATTTGAACGGCAAAAGGAACTGTCCTCACGGGGGATTTCCTCCTCTGCGGCGTTGGATGAATCCACGATGGCAGTCTATACGTCGGAAAATGACGTTAATCTGGCCCGCGCGGCGGTGGAAGCAGCGGCCGCTGCTTTGGGCGGTGACCCTGCCATAAAAACCGATGATTTTCCTGCCGTCCGCACAGCCTTGGCCAAACGGGCTGCGGCCAAGCGGAATTTGTCCAAAGCCGTGGTTCTGGCCCCTGTTACCGGGGTGATCAGCCAGATCGAAAGCCTGAATGTGGGGCAATATGTGACCCCTGCGGCCACTGTTGCTAGTGTCGTCAAAACCGGCGAGACATGGATTGAAGCCAATTACAAAGAGACCCAACTGGAAACCCTGAAAATCGGCCAGCCTGTCGAGGTGGAGGTCGATGCCTACCCTGGCATCAAGCTGGAAGGCATTGTGGAAAGCATCAGTTCGGCCACGGGATCGCAGTTTTCATTGATCCCTGCGCAAAACGCGACAGGCAACTGGGTAAAGGTTGTTCAACGCCTGTCGATCCGGATCGGAGTGACCCCTGACGCAGCGCATCCGCTGCGCGACGGGATGAGCACGACAGTGTCGATCGACACAGGTCTGTCGCGGCTCGACAAACTGAAATGACTGGCGCGCCAATCCTGTCAAAACCCGCGATTGTCGTCGCACATCCGGGTTGGCTGACGGCGACGATTATGTTGGCGACGATCATGCAAGTGCTCGACACCACCATTGCCAATGTGGCGCTGCCCCATATGGCGGCCAGTCTTGGCGCTGCGCAGGATGAAATTACATGGGTGCTGACCTCGTATATTGTGGCCTCGGCCATTGCCACACCTGTGACGGGCTGGGCCACGGATCGCTTCGGGCGGCAGATGGTGTTTGCGGTGGCAATTGGCGGGTTCACACTGGCCTCGCTCGCTTGCGGCGTGGCAACGAGCCTTGCGGAAATGGTGGTGTACCGCATCATTCAGGGCATCTTTGGCGCGGTGCTGATCCCGCTGGCACAGGCGGTCATCCTTGACATCAACCCGCGTGAGCGGATCGGGCAGGCAATGGCGATTTACGGCGCGGGCATTATGGTCGGCCCGATCATCGGCCCCACTCTTGGCGGCTGGCTGACCGAGACATTCAACTGGCGTTTTGTATTTCTGATCAACCTGCCCATCGGTTTGATTGCCTTGGTCGGCATCCTGATGTTCCTGCCAAAAGCTGCGGTCAAACAACGGCGTTTTGACTTTTTCGGCTTTGCCATGCTGGCCATGGGCGTGGGTGCGCTGCAATTATTGCTGGATCGCGGGCAGGCGGTGGACTGGTTTCAATCCATCGAAATCTGGATCTACTTCGGCCTGACTATCAGCGGTTTCTGGATTTTCGTTGTACATTGCTGGACCGCTGAAAACCCGTTCATCGATCTGAAAATCTTTGGCGACCGCAACTTTTCCATGGGGCTGATTTTTATCTTCATCATCGGCCTGACCCTGTTTTCCGGTCTGGCCCTGTTGCCGCCACTGTTGCAAAATCTGCTGGGATATCCGGTTATTACAACAGGTCTTGTGATGGCGCCGCGGGGTGTTGGTACCATGCTGTCGATGATCCTTGTGGGACGTCTGGTGGCCAAATATGACGCGCGGGTTCTGGTTACCTTCGGCTTGATCCTGACGGCGTGGTCTTTGTGGATGATGTCGCGGTTTGACATCACTATGGGCAGCCTGCCGATTATGGTTTCCGGCGTGATTCAGGGCTTTGGTCTGGGGTTTGTGTTTGTGCCGCTGTCCACCCTGACCTTTGCGACTTTGGCGTCCAACTATCGTGGTGATGCTACGTCTTTGTTCAGTCTGGTGCGCAATGTGGGGTCGGGGGTTGGCATTTCAATTGTGACCACTGTTCTGGCCCGTATGGCCACTGTGAACCACGAAGAATTGGCCTCGCGTTTGACAGCAGATGCACCGCAAGTGGCGCGACAGGTGCCGGGCTTGCTGACAGGGAACCCGACGCTGATGGCGCAGATCAACGGGTTGGTCGGCCAGCAATCCGCAATGATCGCCTATGTGGATAACTTCCTGTTGATGTTGTTCTTCACATTGGCAGCCTTTCCCATTGTGTTCCTGTTGCGGCGTCCTGATACGGGGAAATAGCGCCCAAGAAAAAGGGCAGTGGGGTCATCCGACCTGCCACTGCCCTTAAACTTTACAGCTCTGTTGGACTGCGCGCCCTTATATGGCCAGCCCCAGAATCTCGCGGGCTTGCTGCCATGTGGCGACAGGGCGTTCGTATTTTTCGCACAGATCAACGGCCCGTTGGACAAGTGCAGCATTAGAGGGCGCAAGGCGTTCCCGGTCCAGTCTGACGTTGTCTTCCAGTCCTGTGCGGGTGTGGCCGCCTTTGGAAATCGACCATTCGTTGAGGGTCAATTGCGCAGGGCCGATGCCTGCTGCACACCACTGCGCATCAGGGGCCAGACGTTTCAGCGTTTCGATATAAAAGTCGAAAATCGGCTCGTCCGCGGGCATGGAATTTTTCACACCCATGACAAATTGCACATAAAGCGGGCCTTTCAGGCGACCGTCGGCAGCCATGCGGGTGGCTTGCACGATATGGCCAAGGTCAAAGGCTTCGATTTCGGGTTTCACATTATGGGTCAGCATTTCTGCGGCCAGCCAATCCACCAGATCGGGGCTGTTTTCATAGACCCGCGTAGGGAAGTTGTTCGAGCCGACCGACAGGGAAGCCATGTCAGGGGACAGGGACAGCATACCGCCCCGATCCCGCCCCGCGCCAGAGCGTCCCCCCGTGGACAGTTGCACGATCATGCCGGGGCAATGTTTTTCCAAACCCTCTTTCAAACGGTCGAACCGTTCAGGGTCTGATGTGGGTTTGCCCGCATCGTCACGCACGTGGCAATGGGCGATAGAGGCACCTGCCTCAAAGGCCTGATGGGTGCTTTCGATTTGCTCGGCAATGGTGATCGGCACCGCCGGATTGTTTTCTTTGGTGGGCAACGATCCGGTGATGGCAACGCAGATAATGCAGGGGTTGGTCATAGTGTCCTCAAATATCGAAAAATATGGTTTCGTTTGGACCTTGAAGATGAATGTCGAACTGGTAGGTACCTTGGGCCGTCTTTTTGGCCAGCAGGGTGGGGATACGGTTCTGATGTTCAATCCGTGTCAGGATGGGATCGGCGGCATTCGCATCCGGTTCATCCTCAAAATAGATTCGCGTGTGCAGGCCAAGGTTGATACCCCGCGCAACGATCCATGCTGTGATATGGGGCGCTTGCATGCGGCCATCGGGCCAAGGCACAGCACCGGGTTTGACGGTTTCAAAGGTGAATTCACCTGTGTTCATATCGCCAGGCGATCGGCCCCAGCCGGTAAAATTCGGGTCCGCTGTGCCACGGGTTTCGTTTTCGGACGGAAACAGACCCGCAGCATCAGGTTGCCAGATTTCAATCATCGCATCCTTCAACGGCGTCCCCGTGCCATCATAAACTGTGCCTTTGATGGTGATTTCCTGCCCCTGTACAGGGCCGGTTTTCATACTTGTGCCCAGATCCCCGCCATAAATATCAATGCCTGTGAAATTCGGCGTGCAGCCGATGTGCACATAAGGGCCAGCGGTCTGGCTTGGGCTTTCGCGCAAATAGTCGATTTTCTGGACCATGATTACATCCCCTCTTTGCGGTTTTCAAAATAGGTCTGGCGGCGTCCGCGCAGAACGATATCAAACTTGAAGGCCCGGCTGTCCATCGGCACCGTGCGGTGCATGTCCAGCGGGGCAGTCAGGGCGTCTATGGCCTCTTGGGATTTCAACACGCCGACGATGGGGCACAGGCGGATATGCGGATCGCCTTCGAAATACATCTGGGTGATCAGGCGCTGTGCAAAACCGTGGCCAAAGACCGAAAAGTGGATGTGCGCGGGGCGCCAGTCATTCATGCCGTTGGGCCAGGGGTAGGGGCCGGGCTGGATGGTGCGAAACTCGTACGAGCCGTCTTCGCCTGTGATGGTACGCCCGCAACCGCCGAAATTCGGATCGAGCGGCGCAAGATAGGATTCTTTCTTATGACGATACCGCCCGCCTGCATTGGCCTGCCAGAATTCCAGCAAGGCCCCCGGCACCGGACGCCCCATTTCATCAAGCACACGCCCGTGCACAATAATGCGCGGCCCGATGGCGGATTGCCCGTCTGCGGCGTAATTGTGGATCAGATCGTTATCAAGCGCACCCAGCATACTATGCCCGAAAACGGGGGAGGTTTCTTCGCTTAGGGTGCTTGGAAACGACAAAAGCGCTGCATGGGGGCTGCGTTTGACCGAGGTTTTATATTGCGGTGTCAGGGCATCGGGCTGCCAGGCGCGGTCGCGCGGCACAAAACCCCCGTTTGCGGTTGGTTTGTTCGAAAGGCTCATATCTCTACCCCCAATTCTGCGTAGGTTTGTTTGGCCAGCTTAATGGCGTGATTGGCGGCTGGCACACCTGCGTAAACGGCTACATGCAAAAACGATTGCAACACATCCTGGGGCGAGGCACCGGTATTGCGGCTGGCACGGATATGCATCGGGATTTCTTCGAAGTTACCCGTTGCAGCCAGCAAAGCAAGTGTCAGCATCGAACGTTCACGATGGGGAATACTGTCATCAGCCCAAAGAGTCCCCCAAGCGCCCTCGGTGATCATGGTCTGGAAAGGTTGGTCAAAATCCACCTTGGCAGCTTCGGCACGGTCCACATGGGCATCACCCAGAACCCTGCGGCGGGTTTTCATTCCGGTATCGTATCGCGTGGTCATCGGGGTCTCCTTAATAGGGCAAGCCAACATAATTTTCAGCCATCGCGGTTTGTGCAGCGGGGCTGGAGCGTAGAAATTCAAGTTCTGCGATCTGAATGCGGTGATCAAAAGCTGTCTGGCGCGGGTAGCGGTGCAACAGGGACGAGAACCACCAGGAGAAGCGTTCAGCCTTCCAGACACGGGCCAGCGCTTTGGCAGAGTAGCTGTCGATGCCCGCTTCGCTGTCGTTTTCATAAAAATCGCGCAGGGCATTATAAAGGTAATTCACATCAGACGCGGCGGTGTTCAGCCCCTTTGCGCCCGTCGGGGGCACGATATGGGCCGCATCACCGCATAGGAACAACCGCCCCCAGCGCATGGGTTCGGTCACGAAAGACCGCAGCGGCGCGATGGATTTTTCAATCGACGGGCCGGTGATCAGGGTGTCTGCCTGCTCGGGCGGGATGCGGCGTTTCAGTTCCTCCCAGAAGGCGGTGTCAGTCCAGTCGTTGGGGCTGTCTGACAGGGAACACTGGATGTAATAGCGGCTTAGGTTTTCATTGCGCATGGAACAAAGTGCAAAGCCCCGTTCGGAATTGGTGTAGATCAATTCATGATTGACGGGCGGGGTTTCGGACAGGATGCCTAGCCAGCCGAAAGGATAGACTTTTTCATACTCGCGGCGCACATCGACCGGAATTGTGTTGCGGCTGACGCCGTGAAACCCGTCGCAGCCTGCAACAAAATCACAGTCGATCCGGCGGGATGTTCCGCCCACGTCATAGGTGACATAGGGGGCTTTTGAGTCGGCCTCATGGATCACCACGTTTTCAACGTTGAATTCGATCTTACCGTTGGCGGCTTCGCGGGCGGCATAAAGATCGCGGGTGACCTCGGTCTGGCCATAGATCATCACGCCGTGGCCTGTAAGCTCTTTGAAATCCACGCGGAACATGTCTTCGCCGTAGGAAATCAGCGTACCGTCATGGGAATATCCCTCTTTTTCCAAGCGATCCGACACGCCAGCTTCATGCATCAGATCCACCAGACCGCGCTCCAGCACGCCAGCCCGAATACGCCCCAACACATAGTCTTTGGTTTTACGTTCCAGTACGACAGAGTCGATGCCCCGTTTGTGCAACAACTGCGACAGCAAAAGCCCCGATGGCCCGCCCCCGATGATGGCAACCTGCGTTTTCATGGCATCCTCCCTGACATGATTGTCCTTAAGACCCTGTATTTCCTGATTGCAAAGCGAAAGTAAATTGATAGTTTTTATATCTTACTTGCCAATTGTGGAAAGAAAATGGATCGCAGGATAAAATTCCGACATCTAGAGGCTTTTGTCGCCATTGCCCGTGCCAAAAGGCTGAAGCGGGCTGCGGAACAGTTGAACCTGACGCAGCCTGCGATTTCCAAAACCTTGAAAGATCTGGAAGAGATTCTGGAGGTCAGCCTGATGACCCGTGATCGGGCAGGGGTGCGGCTGACCCCCGAGGGTAAGGTTTTTCTGCAATACGCCGAACAAAGCACGGCGGCGCTGCGTCAGGGCATCAGCAGTATCGCATCCCTGAATGAATCTGGCGGGGCCGTGCTGAAAATCGGCACGCTGCCCAGTGTGGCTGCCCATGTGTTGCCCTTGGCGGTCGAACGCTTTCGTGCGGCTTCGCCCAAAACCACGCTGCATATAGACGAGGGCTCTCACGGGTATCTGACAGATCGGTTGCGCAGCGGAGAGCTTGACCTTGTGGTCGGTCGTTTGGGGGATGCCAAGACGATGACGGGCCTGTCGTTCACCGCGCTATATTCGGAAAAGGTGGTGGCGGTGGTCGCCCCGAACCATCCGAAGTGTGACGCAACGCGACTGGACCAGATCGAGCGTGATTTGATCCTCTATCCGCCAGACGGTGCTGCCATTCGCCCCTTGATGGCACGGCTGATGCTGTCGCGGGGATTGCCGTTGTTTGAAAACAGAATTGAATGCGTGTCCGGTGCCTTTGGGCGCGCGTTGACGTTGGGGCCTTTGCAGCCGGTCTGGTTCATTTCCCGCGGGGTGGTTGCCGATGATCTGGCTGCAGGCCGTTTGGTGATGCTGGATATTGATATGGGCCTGACCGACGGGGCGGTTGGCTTGATGGCGCTGTCAGAAGAGCGTCCGACAGCACTTATCGGCCTGTTCCGAGATGCGCTTTTGGATGTGGCGCGGGTGATGCACTAAGCGATTTGGCTGGTTGGGATCGAGCCGTTGTGCGTGTGGCAACTGATACGCATAATTATGATTATGTTAACTTGTGGCCTCATGCAGTCAACCCGCCATCCACTTTCAATTCTACCCCCGTTACATAGCCAGCATCGTCCGAGGCCAGAAACAAGGCAGCTTTGGCGATGTCCCATGCGGTTCCTTGGCGCCCCATAGGCACCATTGCGGCGCGTTTTTGGGCCAACTCGACAGGGTCGGTTTTCTGATCTACGAATGCGGTGACATGTGGGGTGTCGATCACGCCCGGCAGAATTGCGTTCGAGCGGATTTGATAGGCGGCGTTTTCATGGGCGACGGATTTGGCAAAGCGGACCAGTGCCATTTTCGACACTTCATAAGACACATAACTGTAGGGCGCGGAATAGACTGCGGCCAGCGAGGATACGTAAATCAGCGCACCGCTGTTTTGCCTGCGCAGCATCGGCAGGATGGCGCGGGTCATACGCATAGCACCTGTCAGGTTAATGTCGAACACGCGGTCCCAATCCGCATCCGTGGTGTCAAGGACGCTGCCTTGCTGGCTGATGCCCACGTTGTAATCAAACACGTCGATCCCGCCCCAAAGCGCGGTTGCGGTATCGGCCACCAACTGGCCTGCATCGGGGTCAGAAACATCAGCCACCAGAACCTCGGTCTGATTGCCTTCGCTGCGAATGATCGTGGCGGTTTCCTCGGCTGCGGATTCAGAGCGGTCCACACACAGCACGCGGGCACCCTCTCGGGCGAATAGAACAGCAGTGGCTTTGCCGTTGCCCCAGCCCGCCCCCGCAGACCCTGCACCGATGATCACCGCGCGTTTTCCGGCAAGACGGGTCAATGTCCCAGCACCTTATTGGGCAGCCACATGGCCAGTTCCGGTTGCCAGATCAGGATGAACAGCACCGCCACTTGCAACAAAACAAAGGGGATAATGCCGCGATAGATATCCCGCATTTCCACAAGATCACCCGCCGCCCCTTTCATGTAAAACAGCGCAAACCCAAAGGGCGGTGTCAGGAATGAGGTCTGTAAATTCACCGCCACAAGAATGGTAAACCAATAGACCAGATCAGCTTTGGCAATATGTTCGCCTAGATCCATCAGATCAACGATAGGCGCGAAAATAGGCAACAAAATCAGTGTGATTTCGATCCAGTCAAAGAAAAACCCCATGATAAAGACCATGCCCATCATGGTGAACAACAAGGCCCAGTCCCCAAGGTTCAGGCTGCGGGCCAGATCAACGATCAGGTCATCACCGCCGATTTTGCGAAAGATATAGGAAAACGCGGTGGCGGTGGCAAAGATGAAAAACAGCAGTGCAATGGTGCGCAGGGAACTGTCCGTGGAATCGCCCAGAACCTTCCATGTAATGCGCCCCCGTATCAGGCCCAGCAGAAGGGCTGCGAAAGCGCCGACGCCAGAGGCCTCTGTTGGGCTGGCAAAACCACCGATAATCGACCCGAGTACTGCGACGATCAGGATCAGCGGGAAAGAAACCGACACCAGTGCTTCCAGCCAGATGCCGTCTTTTTCGTCAACCGACAGGGTTCGCGGTACAGGGGTTTCACCCGGACGCAACAGGGCGCGGGTCACCAGATAGATCAGATAAACACCGGCAAGGAACAGCCCTGGCAGGAACGCTGCCACAAACACTTTGGCAAGGTTCAGGGACAACAGATCGGACATGAACACCAGCATGACCGAGGGCGGAATGAGAATGCCCAAAGTGCCCGCGCTCGCCACCGTGCCGGTTGCCAAGGGGGCCGAATAGCCGGCGCGCATCATTGTCGGCAGCGCCATGACCGTCAGCATCACAACTGACGCCCCGATGATGCCCGTTGCCGCTGCAAGGATCGTGCCCATCAGAACAACCGCCAATGCCAGACCACCCGGAACCCGCACCAGCAGTTTTTGCAGGGTCAGTAGCAGGTCTTCGGCAATGCGGGTTTTTTCCATCACCACGCCCATAAAGATGAACATAGGCGCGGCCACCAGCACGGCGTTGTCAATGACCCCGCCGTAAATCCGTGTGGGAACCAAGGACAGATGGACAAAACGCATTTCGCCCAAAGCCAGCGCGATGATGGCAAAGATCAGCGTGATTGCGGCCAGAACAATCGGCACGGGCAAAGCGGTAAACAGCCCTGCAATCAGACTTAGGAACATAATTGCGGGGAGAAATTCGGTTAGCGTTTCCATAGACCTCTTTCAACAAAGGCGGAGGTGATCAGGTCAGGGCGTTTCAGCACTGCAAACAGGCGCAGGGCCACGGCTGTACACCCTGCAATGGTCAGAAGTGCCGAAATCGGCACGGCAGATTTGATGATCCAGCGTTGCGGCAGGCCGCGACCGCCGTTTGCGCCCTCGCCCCGTTCATAGGCGCGCAGGGCAAATTCATAGCCGTACCACGCGATAAACAGGAAAAAGGGGATCACCAGCAGCACAACCACTGCCAGTTCCAGCCACAGGCGGAAGCGTCCGTTCATGCGGTCTGCAATCACGTCGATGCGCACATGGGCGTCACGGGTATAGGCATAGCCAAAGGCAAAAACCGCGATGACCCCGTGGATGTGCCATTCCAGTTCCTGCAGGATAAACGACCCCGTCGAGAAAAACTTGCGCCCGACCACGTCATAGATAATGACCGCGACCAATGCAAATAACAGCACCGCTGCCAGCCGCGCCGCCCATTCGCACAGGACCGTCAGTGCAGATGCGATTTTCAGGCTTGTTTCCATCTTCCTCCCCTTGTGGTCAATCCGATCTGGCAGGCAAAGCTGCCAGATCGGGATGTCTGCGGCCTATTTCAGATAGCCGATGTTTTTCCACTCGGCGTAGTTTTCGCGGAAGGTCTGGATGTTTTCCCATGTGCTTTTGAAATCGGCATCTGCTGCAGATTTTTCGGCAGCAACTTCGGTCCATGCAGCTTCATAGGCTGACAGGATTTCAGGTGGCCACTCATGCACCATCACACCGTTTTCACGCTGCATTTTGGCGAGAGGTTCCAATTGAACCGCTTCACCCTCTGCCATGGTTTTCAGCACCTGGGCTTCACAGGCGGTTTCAATGATCGCCCGCTCCTGCGCAGTCAGATCGTTCCAACTGTCCAGATTGATGATCACGCTCAGGAAACTGGTCTGCTGGTGCCATCCCGGAAAATAGTAATGTTTGGCGTGATCGAACATGCCCACCATATTGTCGAGGAAGGGGAAACCGAGTTCCGCACTGTCAATCGCACCGGTGTTCAGCGCGGACATGGTATCAGCCAGGCCCATCGACTGGGCTTCAACCCCCAGTTTGCCCATGACAGAGGCACCCAGACCGAAGAAGCGCATTTTCTTGCCCTTCAGGTCATCCAGCGTTTTGATTTCATCGCGGAACCAGCCGGATGCTTCGGGCACCAACGTGGAACAATGCAAGGTTTTGATGTTGTATTTGGCTTCGGTAATCCCTGCCCAGGTTTCCTGACCGCCGCCGTAATACCACCAAGCCGCGTATTCCTTAATGTCAGGTCCGAAGGGAAATGTGGTGAACAGCGGGGCGGATGGTACAACGCCTTCGGCAAAGCCGATGGAATACCACGAACTTTCCACAGCACCCGTTGAAACGGAATCCCAAACCTCGCCCGTAGATACGATTTCGCCCGGGGCTTTCACATCAAAATGTATCCCGCCCGCAGTCAGTTCATCCACTTTTTCCGAGATATCCCAAGCCGGTTTTCCCAACAGCGGTAAAGACTGCGGGAAAATCGATTGCATCTCGATGTCCTTCGCACTGGCCGTTGTGGCCATCAAAGTCGCAGCACAGGCCACAAGTGTAAATTTGCTTTTCATTTAGCATCTCCTCCCAATTAATGCCGTGTGTATTAGGCCACACGATCGCCTTTCTTGACTTGAACCGTCCGGTTATCCACTGCCGGCAACATTTTTGCCGGATCGCGGGTCACCATAACGTCGATTACGCTGGGGCGGTCTTTTTCCGCAAAGGCCGCTTTCAGTGCATCGGCGATATCGGCAGGGTCCTCCACCCTTATGCCGTGACAGCCCATTGCTTCGGCCAGTTTGGCATAATTTGTCTCTGCCAGATCCGAGCTTTGGTAATTTCCTTCCCCGTACATCAAATGTTGCAGCGCTTTCACATAGCCGGATGCCGCGTTGTTCACCACAATCACGGTGACCCCCAGCTTCATGCGCCGTGCGGTCTCCAGCTCGCCCAGCACCATGTTAAAGCCGCCGTCCCCCGTCAACCCTACAACCACAGCGTCAGGATTGGCCAGTTGCGCGCCCATTGCACCGGGCAATCCATACCCGATGGATGCAAATCCCCGATCCGGAACAAAGGTGCGACGCGCCTGTTTGGAATTGAACAGCAACCCGCCCCAATGGGCCGCAAACCCGCCGTCTGCGATCAGGTGGCCGTCTTCGGGCAGATGGGTGTTCAATTCGGTTATCAACCGCGCCATATTGATCGGGGTTTCATCAGAATATAGACGTTCGGCGGCGACTTCATCGTGCCAGACCTGCATTTTCACAGGAATTTCAGCCAGATAATCCGCGCGCCCTGCCCGCTGCGCCGCAGCCCCTTTGGCCATGGCATCGCTTAGATCGTTCAACCCGTCACGGGCATCCCCCCATAGTTTCACCGTCGGCTGATAGGTGCGACCCATTTCTTCGGGGACGTTATCAAGGTGGATTACCGTCTGGCCTTTTTGTGGGATGGTGAAACGTTTGGTGGCGATTTCACCCAGTTTACACCCCGCAACAATAATACAGTCCGATGCTGCAATCAGATCATTCGCAATTCGGTCATAGCGCCCGAATAGCCCCGCCGAAAGCGGATCGGTGCAGGCAATCGCGCCCTTGCCGCTCATGGTGTGGGCGACGGGGATGCCGTTGTCCTGGGCAAAACGGGTCACGGCCTCGGTGGCTTGGGAAATATGAATGCCGCCGCCGCACAACAGGATCGGGCGTTTTGCGTCCTCGATCATCCGCGCGGCTTTTGCCAAAGGTTCCGCCGCAGGACGGCAGCGTAGGGCTGGCGCGGCTTCATGGGCGGGATCGACGTCGAAATCACCGTCTTCAAAGCCCCACATCCCATGTGCGATGTCTTCCGGCACGTCAACAATCACAGGTCCGGGACGGCCGGAAGTGGCCACTTCAAAGGCGCGGCGCATGATTTCGGGGATGCGGTGGATCGCCTCAATGCGCAACAATTCTTTGCAGGCGGGGCGCAAGATCGCCACTTGATCGGTTTCCTGCGTCATGTTTTTGCCTGCGTGATCCCGCTGCGCATCCCCCACAATCGCAACCATCGGGCTGCCTGCGTTCAAGGCCTCGACGAGGCCGGTCACAAGGTTTGTCGCCCCTGGCCCAAGCGTGGCGTCCACCAGCCCGACTCGGCCTGAAACCTTGGCGTAGGCGTCCGCCGCAAAGACCGCGCAGCGCTCGTCATTGATCAGATTGTGATCCAGCCCCAGACGCCGCGCCGCATCGTAAAACGGCAGCAGTTGAAAGCCGCCCATGCCAAACATCGGTCCCGCACCATGGGCCAAAAGCATGCGGACCAGCGCCTCGCCCCCTGTCATTTCATTGGAATTGGTCATGCGGGTACAGTCTCCATCATTGAGCGGGCGGCGTCGGCAATCATCACGGCCGTCACGCGCATTTGGTCTTCGAGGTTGGGCGCATAGGCAATCAGCCCGCGCGGGCTGCCCAAACGTTTGGGCAGGATTTTCATGGGAACAGTCTGGGCAACAGTGGCAACGACTTCGGCGCCGAAACCTGCCACGGACACGGATTCATGGGCCACCAAAAGCCGCCCCGTTTTGCGCACACTGTCCAGCACGGCGGATTTGTCCCAAGGCCAGATGCTCAGCAGGTCGATCACTTCGGCGTCGATCCCGTCGCGGGCCAGCATATCAGCGGCGTCACAGCACAGATTTGCGGTGTGGGACCAGGACACCAGGGTCACGTCGGCCCCTGCGCGGCGCAGTTTGGCTTTGCCAAATTCTGCTGGAAGGCTGGTGTCAACTTCGCCCTCGACCGCCCAGATATTCTTGTGTTCCAGATAGACCACCGGATCATCACAGGCGATGGCGGCTTTCATCATGGAATAATTGTCCTGTGGCGTTGCAGGGCAACAGACCACTAACCCGGGAATATGGGCATACCAGGATTCCAGCGATTGGGAATGCTGCGCCGCTGACGAGCGCCACATCCCCATAGGTTTGCGGATCACCATGGGCGCGCGGCTTTGCCCGCCGAACATGAACCGTGCCTTGGCGATCTGGTTAACCAGTTCATCTGTGGCGCAAAGCGCGAAATCGGCAAAGCGCATTTCCACGATAGGCCGCGTGCCTGCCATGGCCGCGCCAAAGGCGGCCCCCATGATGGCGGCCTCTGAAATGGGCGCGTCTGAAATCCGCTTCGGGCCGAATTCCTCGACCAGTCCGCTATATTGTTTGAACACACCGCCGCGGCCCAAATCCTCACCCACGCACCAGACCGTCGGGTCGGTGCGCATGGCTTCGGCAATGGCCAATTTGGCGGCATCGGCATAGGTCATTACAGGCATCAGAACGCCTCCTGCTGGGGGGAGCCGATGTCCTGAACATCACTGAATGCGGTGGCATCAGCGGGCCAGGGCGCGGCGCGGGCCGCATCAAGGGCGGTTTCCATTTCATCGGCGGCGGCCTGGCGCAGGGCGTCCATGTCAGGGTCTTTCACCCCCGCCGCTGCCAGTTCCGCACGCAAGCGGGCGATCGGGCAATTTGTGTCACGCATGTGATCCGCCTCGCCTTCGGGGCGATAGGTGGCGGGGTCAAAATAGGTGTGGCCGCTGATCCGATAGGTTTTGGCCAGCAGGAATTCCGGCGTGCCTGTTTCGCGGATCCGCTCGGTTATTTCAGCCGCTGTCGCTGCTAATGTGGTGACGTCATTGCCGTCCGCTTCGGTTGTGCGAAGACCCAAAGCACGGGCCCGATCCGCCACATTGCCAGAGGTCATGGCACTGGTCAGGGTTGATGCGGAATATTGGTTATCCTCGCAAACAAACAGGATCGGCAGGTCGAAAACACCCGCCCAGTTCACCCCTTCAAGGAAAGGCCCGCGATTGGCGGCACCGTCCCCGAAGAAACACACGACAATCTGGTCACCGCCCAGCAGTTTGATGCCATGGGCCGCCCCCGCTGCAATGGTGATATTTGCGCCGACCACCCCGTTTGCGCCCAGCATCCGCACACCGAAATCGGCGATATGCATGGACCCGCCCTTGCCACCGCAACAGCCGCCTTCACGGCCCAGCAATTCCTTCATCATTGCATCAGGTTTCGCCCCTTTGGCCAAAGTGTGACCATGGCCGCGATGGGTGGACAGGATGTAATCGTCGATGCGCAACCGTTCGATCACTGCGGCGGCGACGGCCTCTTGCCCGATGGACAGGTGAATGGCCCCTAGCACCAGTTCCTCATCCACCGCCGCACGCCGCGCGGTTTCTTCAAAGGCCCGTATCCGTTCCATCAGCGTCAGACGCGCCAACCCCGCATCGCAATCAAAATTCGACATGTTCAAAACAACCCCTCCTGTTCTAGAATACTGAACTTTTTGGATAATAACGTGACTTCTGTGCGCAGCAGCGGGATCAATTCATCCTCTATGCGGGCTTTGGTCATCCGCTCGTTTATGGCGCCGATGCCGATGGCCGCACACAGCCGCCCGCTTTCGGTCTGGATCGGCAGGGCGACCGCGCTCATGCCGGGAACGGGGATCGACGGGTTTAGCGCATAACCACGGGTGTGGAAATCTTCGGCCAAATCCTCGGCGCTTTCGGGGGTGTAATTATACTCTGCCATCCAGGCCACATTGGCCTGCGCCGCCGCCATGCGTTTGGCTTTCGGCGTCACCGCATAAAGCGCCTGTCCCGACGCGCCAACCCCGAGCGGCACCCTGTTGCCCGCATCCAGCGTCAAGGTGCGGATGGGAAATGCGCCCAACTCGCGGCGCACACAAATGGAAACCGCCCCTTCGGGCGCTGACAGAAATACCGTGTCAGCGGAAACATCGGCAATTCGTGTCATACTGCGTTTGGCCAGTGCCGCCAGATCGGAGCGGTTGGCAATCCGCGACAGGGCGGCCAGCGCACTGCCAAGATGGTATTTTCGGGTATCGGGGTCCTGATAGGCGTAATTCACTTCCTGCAAAGAGGCGAGCACCCGATGGGTGGTGGTTTTGGTGAACTCCGTCTGCGCCATGATTTCCGTCAGGCTGGCCCCTAGGGGCTGGCGTGCTAGGGCGCTTAAAACGCTTTGCGCGCGCGCTATCGAGCCTACTGGCGCTTCGGTGGTCACACAATTCCTCCCTCATTCCATTTATCGGAATGTTAGTTTTGATAGTAGGAACATATTGCCCCAAGCTGTCAAACAAAATATCCTGTCACCATGAGTTTTGATCCGCGATTCTATGATTCCATCACCGATGTCAGCGCTGAGTCACAGGGCGCTGTGCAGGGGTGTATTGCGGTGTCCGGCTCCCATGGGGGGATGTTTGCTGCGGCCTACGGGTCGCGGGCGGGGCTGCGGGCTTTGGTGTTGAATGACGCGGGCGCAGGGCTGAATGACGCAGGCATAGCAGGGGTTCGCGCCCTTGCTGGTGTCGGAATGGCCGCGTGCTGTGTGGATTGCATGAGCGCGGAAATCGGCTCTGCGCGGGATGCTTTTGAAAACGGCGTGATTTCCTATGCCAACCCTGTGGCTGCGGAATTGGGTGTCAGGGCGGGGCAATCCGTAAAATCTGCGGTGGCTTTGCTGGAAAATGCCCCGAACCCCGTGGGAATGCTGGCCCCCGCCCCCGAATCACGCTTTGAATCGACGGTTGAAACCACGTCTGTGCTATGCGTGGATTCGGCGTCCTTGATCACACCCGAAGATGCGGGGCGCTTCATTGTCACAGGATCCCACGGCGGGTTGATCGGGGGCGATCCGACACGGGCCTGCAAAGCCAAAGCGCGGTTTGTCAGTTTTTCAGATGCAGGGCGGGGCAAGAATGACATCGGTTTGTCACGGCTTCCTGCACTGGATGCTTCTGATATTGCTGCGGTGGTTCTGGATTGCATGAGCTGTGAAATCGGCAATGCGGCGTCGGCCTTTGAAACGGGCATTGTGTCTGGTGCCAACGAAACGGCCCGCAGATCTGGCGTGACCAAGGGGCAAAGCCTGAAATCCGCTATTCACGCTGTTGCCAGAGCAACGCAGTAGATTACGCTTTTCTGGGCCTGTTCCAGATCATAGCTGCAAGCCTCGGGTCTTTTTCAAAAGCGGCACAGGGGTATTCGATGCCCAATCGGGGGTGTTCACGGACCGCTTGTGCGCCGGATCGGCTGATGCGGATGCGCCATGTCTGGCGTTCTGTCGGGGCGGGGCTGTGAAAGGCGCGGCAGCTTAGAACCGCGACATTGCCCCCCTGTTCGGGGTCACGCACAGAGGTGAAGCGGATCACCTCTGCACCAATCTCGCGGGCGGTTTCGGCAAGGTTCTGGCAGGCGGTGTAATCGGTCAGATGGGTCCAATGGGCGGCATCTGCTGCCAAAGCCCCTGCCCGTGTGTCCAGTGCCACTGGGGTTTCCAGATCAACTGCAAATCCGGTGTATTCCGCAGCGTTGTCGGGAAACGGCGTGCCGGGGCTTTCGGCGAAAAACAGGAAGCGGTAAAACACCATTTCAGCCACGGCTGTTTCGGGGCGTTCGGCCCCATACCAGACCCCTGCCGTGATGCCGGCACGGCGAAACCGTGATCCGTAGGGATATGGGCGATAGCGGAACGGGGTGGACAGCAGGTAATCCAGATGGCGGCAGTCTTCGGGCAAAGGCGGCTTGGTGTTGTCCAGAATTTCCTCAAGGATTTCCTGTTCGGCCAGACTGTCCACCAGTTTTTGGGTGGACACTACGTGCTGGGCTTCAACCAAACGCCAGGCTGTGCCTTTAAAGGCCCCCGCTTCAGACCGGAGCGCGTCGGGCGTCCAGATAGGTGACGACATCCGCTAGTCCTTGTACTGAGGTGATCCGCTCGCTGGGACGTGCGCCAAGGGCTGAGTTCATTTGCGTTAACCAACTGCGTGCCACGGTTTCGTCGCCCCCTGAAATTGCATCAAGAGAGCGGAACACCCGCACCAGCATGGCTGCCAGTTCATAGGGCTTTGTGTGTTCGGCAAGGCTGGCTTCGTCTTTGCGAAAGCGGGAAACCTGTGCTTCTGACACACCCAAAACCTCGGCCAGAAGCCGTCCGGATATATCCAGACGTTCCGCTGCGCGCATGGCGGCTTTGGTTAAAATGGCCCCGCGATCGGGAGAAACGGCTTGTCTTTGCAAATTCTGCATCTTGGCTTCCTTCCTGATGGAAATGTAGCGCAAATTAATTCCATAGGAAAGAAATTTTTGAAAGCCGCGCAGTGTCAGTGCTACGTTGCCATGCTGCGGCAGCGCTCGTTACGCATTTTCCCGCTCGGCCAGGGCCTCGATATCCAGCGCGATATCCTCTGCCATTTGGGTGATCCGGCTTTGGGTGTCGCTGCGTTGCGCATAGGCCCGCAGCCCGAAAATGGCAGCTTGCAGGCGGCTGGCCAGACGTTCCGGACTGGCAGATGCAGGCAATTCCCCCTGACTCTGCGCCGCACGAAAAGCGGCGGCGAATTCGGACTCCATCTTTTGCATCATCTCTTCGGTCTGACGGCGCAACACGGGATCGTCGTCGGGCATTTCCAACAGGGTTTTAACCAACATACAGGCGCGTGAGGGCGCGGTATCTGGATCAATACAGGCGAATGCCCGCACATGATCGGCCAGTCCCGCAAGCGGTGATGCGGCGGCTTTTTGCACCTTTTGGAACTGGGCCAGTGTCTGGCGCCCGTATCCCTTTAGGGCTTCGCCGAACAGCGCTTCTTTTGATCCGAAAGCGGCGTAAATTGATCCCGGGCGCATATCCAACGCCGCCTCCAGGTCTTTTAAAGACGTTGCATGATAGCCTTTACGCCAAAACAGCGCCTGCGCTTTGGCGAGCACATCTTCCCTGTCATAGCTGGCGTGTCTGGCCATTTTGGGATCTCCGTTCATTCATGAGTGATCGCTCATAATATATCTTGAACAATCGCTCAAGTAAAGCTATCTGGGGTGTATAGTTGAGCAATCACTCAAGAAAAGGACGACACTATGACCGAGTTTACACTACACACCATCGAATCCGCCCCCGAGGCGAGCCGCCCCTTGCTCGAAGACAGCCTGAAAGGTTTTGGGCGGGTGCCCGGATTGCACGCTGTGATGGCGCAATCCCCTGCACTGTTGGACGGATATAAATATCTGCACCGCGTGTTTGCGCAGGACACCAGCTTTGACAAAGACGAACTGACAGTGGTTTGGCAGACCATCAACGTGGAACATGAATGCCATTATTGCGTGCCCGCGCACACAGGCATTGCAAAAATGATGAAAGTGGACGACGCGATTTCCGAAGCCCTGCGCAACGAAACCCCGCTGCCAAACGACCATCTGGAAGCCCTGCGGACTTTCACACTGCAAATGGTGCGCCAGCGTGGAGACGTGACGGATGCGCAGGTTCAGACGTTTCTGGACGCCGGCTTCACCAAACAGCAGGTTCTAGAGGTTGTCTTGGGGATCGCGCAGAAAGTGATGTCGAATTATACCAACCATCTGGCGGAAACCCCGGTGGACAAGCCGATGCAGGCCTTTGCTTGGGAAAAATCAAAAGGGTAAATCCACCCCCCTTGAAACATGAAAACGGGCCGAAACTGCGGCCCGTTTTTTATTTAAAATCCACTTACGGCACGGGGCTGGATTTATCCGCGGATCAGGTCTTCGATCCGGATCGGAAAACGCCGCACGCGGGTGCCTGTGGCATGCCAGATCGCATTGGCAATGGCGCCAACCGACCCGACGCCGCCGATTTCACCCACGCCTTTGATACCAAGCGCGTTTACGTAGGGGTCGTCCTCGTGGATCGTAATCACCTCTAGCCCGGTCACATCCGCATTTACCGGAACATGATAGCCCGCAAGGTTTGCGTTCATGATCCGACCCGTGCGGGGATCGTGCTTTGCCTCTTCGTGCAGCGCAAACGAAGTGCCCCAGATCATTCCGCCCATCAACTGGCTTTCAGTCAGACGCGGGTTGATGATCCGCCCTGCGGCAAAAGCCCCGACCATGCGGGTGACGCGGATCTGGTACAGGTCAGGGTCTATTTTCACCTCGGCAAAAACCGCCCCGTGTGAATTCATCGCGTGTTTCGCCGTTACCTCTGGCGGACGCGATGCACTGCCGTTGCCGGTTAGATCAAGGCTGCCTGCGCGGGACATGATCGCGACGATTTCATCACTGCGGCTGTCGTCGCCGTCCACGTAAACCCGTCCGTTCCGCGCCACAAAGCCGGCATTGCCTGTGCCATGCAGCGGCGAGTCCGGATCGTTGGAAGCCAGTTCGCCCAACTGGCGGATCACGTCACTGCCAGCGGCATGAAGCGCGCCGCCTGCCGTGGCCGTGTGACCAGAGCCCCCCGCAACACCGCCATCTGGCAGCGCGGAATGGCCCGCATGGAATTCCAGTTTTTCCATTGGCAGGCCCAGACTATCCGCCGCAATTTGCGCCAGAGCGGTCCAGGCACCCTGCCCCATATCCACAGCCGAGGTTTCAACCAATGCCGTTCCATCCGCACGCAGGGTCGCGCGTGCATCGGCGGCGAACATCGGACAGGGGAATAAGGCCGTGCCCATGCCCCAACCTGTGAGCAGGCCGTTTTCGTCCTGCATTTGGCGGGGCTGCAATGGTCTGCCCGCCCAGCCGAAACGCTCTGCCCCTTGGGTGTAACAGTCGCGCAGGGCTTTTGACGAATAGGGACGGCCTGTGCCCGGTTCGGTTTCGGCATAATTGCGCAGGCGGAATTCCAGCGGGTCCAGCCCCGCCAGATCAGCCATTTCATCCATTGCGCATTCCAGCGCGGCAGACCCCGATGCCTCGCCAGGGGCCCGCATCGGACCGGGCGTGCCGACGTCAAGGCGCACCGCTTGGTGGGTCGACCTCAACGCCCCTGCTGCATACAGCCCTTGGGAAGCATTTGCTGCAGGTTCGATGAAGTCGTCAAAGGTCGAGGTTTCCGCAAGACCTTCGTGATCCAGCACGGTCAGTGCCGCATCCACATCCACCCCCAGCCGCAACCGCTGGCTGGTGGCACCGCGATGGCCGACGGGTCCGAACATTTGTTGGCGTGTCAGCATCAGTTTGACAGGTCGCCCCGCCAGTCTGGCTGCAAGGATTGCCAAGACCTGCGGGCCGGTTGGAAAGGCTTTGGACCCGAAACCGCCCCCCAGATAGGGGCTGCGCAGGGTAACGTTTTCGGCAGGGATACCAAAGAAATACGCGTAGCCCGCGCAGGACATGTTCAACGCCTGGCTTGGCATGTCCAGCGTCAGCATATCCCCGTCCCACTCTGCCACAACCGCATGGGTTTCCATCGCGTTGTGATATTGCGCGGGGGTTTCATAGGTCACATCAATGGATTGCACCGCCGCTGCATGCCCCGCCGCCACATCGCCGTGTTCCGCGCCAGCAGGTGTGCCAAACCCTTGGGGCAGCACAGAAACCGGTTCGCTCTGGTCCAAAGCAACGCGTGCGGGTTCCGCGTCATACTGCGGGTTCAACAGGCGCGCGCCTTCGGTTGCAGCTTCTAGGGTTTCGCCCAGAACCATGGCAATGGGCTGGCCTGCATAGCGCACGGTATCGTCTTGCAAGACTTCGATGCGAAAGGAAAACATCGTGACTTTTTCAGACGGGTCGCCCTGCAACGGCGGGCGGTTTTGTGGCGTGATCACATGGGTCACACCTTGATGGGCTTGCGCGGCCTTAACATCCAGATGGGTCACGCGGCCCCGCGCAATGGCGGCAGGAAGGTAACAGGCGTAAAGCAGATTTTCCGGGGTATTATCGGCTGCAAAACGGGCGGTTCCGGTGACTTTGGCGATCCCGTCACGGCGGGTCAGCGGTTGCCCCGCGTTTGATCCGAAACGGGTGGGTCGTGTCAGTGTATCAGGCATTTAAAGTGTCTCCTTGATCGGCAAATGGAGAGGCAGGAAGCGCAGGCATCCGCGCAGGGGTTCCAGCGGCCGCCATGACCAGCGCACGGGTGGCGGTGCGGCGGGCCAGTTCGATTTTCCATTCATTATCGTTTGAGGCAGAAGCCCCCGCCAAAGCAGTTTCGGCGGCTTGGGCAAACAGGGCGGGATCGGGGGTTTGACCGATTAACAAAGCCTCGGCCTTGGCCACGCGCCAAGGTTTTGCGGCTACGGCCCCAAGGGCAAGTCTGGCCTTGGTGATCCGCCCGTTTTCAATGCGCAAGGCGGCAGCGGCGGAACTGGTTGCAAAGGCGAAAGAGGTCCGGTTGCGCACTTTCAGATACCGAGAATTGCTCGCAAATTCGGCGGCTTCAGCGGGCAAACGTATGGCAAGGATCAGTTCACCCTCTGCCAAAGCTGTTTCACGCTCTGGTGTGGTTTCGGGCAAAAGGTGGAAGTCCGCAAAAGGGATGTCGCGCTTCCCTGCGGGGCCCTGGACCTCTACCACTGCATCAAGTGCTGCGAGCGCAACGCAGAAATCCGACGGATTGGTTGCGATGCACTGGTTGCTCCAGCCCAGAATTGCGGCAGTGTCGTCCACCCCGCCCTGCGCGTCGCAGCCTTGGGACGGCGCGCGCTTGTTGCAGGCCGCGTTGGCATCCTGAAAATAGGCACAGCGGGTGCGTTGCATCAGATTGCCCGATACCGTTGCCGCATTGCGCAACTGGCCTGATGCGCCGGATAACAAGGCCTCGGCCATCATCGGAAAGCGGCGCAGAATATCGGGGTTGCCAGCCAAATCCCCGTTGCTGACCATCGCCCCGATGCGGGTGGACCCGTCTAACAGGGTTTCAATCCGGTCCAGCCCCGACAGACGTTTGATGTCGATCAGCTTATCCGGAGCCATCACGCCGATTTTCATCAGGTCCACAAGGTTTGTGCCGCCGCCCAGCCACACAGACCCGGGTTGCCACGCGGCCAGCGCCTCTTCCACGGTGGCGGGTTGGGTAAAGTCGAAGGTTTTCATGCGGCGTCTCCGTTTTGGGTGTCGGACATGGCGCGGGTGGCGTTTTGGACGGCCCGTGTGATGCCGTGATAGGCAGCACAGCGGCAGATATTGCCGCTCATGCCTTCGCGAATGCGTTCGGCGTCATCGCCTGCCTGTCCTTCGGCAATCAGGCCCACGGCGTTCATGATCTGGCCGGATGTGCAATATCCGCACTGGAACCCGTCATTTTCAATGAAAGCGGCTTGCACAGGGTGCAGGGTGGTGCCGTCGGACAGGCCCTCGATTGTGGTGACTTCTGCGTCGTTCAGGGTTGCGGCAAGGGTCAGGCAGGAATTCACCCGCTTGCCGTTCAGCAGGACCGTGCAGGCCCCGCACTGGCCACGGTCGCAGCCTTTTTTGGTTCCGGGCAGCGCCATGCGCTCGCGCAGCAGATCAAGCAGCGTCACCCGTGCGTCCTCGATGGTAATGTCTTGCGGTGCCCCGTTAACGGTCAGGTTAATCGAAAGTGACATACGTCTTCCTTTCATATGGCTATTTGCTGGATATCGGGCTCTCGCGCCCGGGGGGATATGTCTATATGGTTGGGTCAGGGCACCTGGGCGTGCCCTTGGTGATCAATATACGGAGGCATCCTCCGTTTATCAAGAGGAAGGTGCATTTTGCTGGAAACACGCAGACGCAAGCCGCGTGCCGATGCGCTAAAGAACCGCGATTTATTGATCGAGGCGGCCAAGGATGTTCTGGGAAAAGGCGGGCCAAGTGCCAGTCTTGAAGCGGTTGCAAAACAAGCAGGCGTGGGAATTGGCACGTTATACCGGCATTTCCCGACCCGCGAAGACCTGTTCCATGCCGTGTTCAGCCGCGAGTTGGAACAGTTGGCCGTTGCCGCCGAAGGGCTGGACAATGCCCCTGACCCAATCGGTGCCTTGCGCGGCTGGTTGCATACAAATGTGGCCCTAGTGGAAACCAAACGGGGCATGCTTGGGGCGCTTTCTGTGGTGATGACTGCCGAATCAAAAATGGCCTATGCCGCGCTGACAGAGCGGATTTCCTCGGCGTTGAACCGTTTGATCGAACATGGTGTGGCTGCCGGGCAGATCAGGGATGGCATCGCGGCAGAGGATTTGCTTCAGACCATGTATGCCCTGTGTTACGCCCGTGATCCCGGCCCGAACTGGCGCAAACAGGTGCTGCACCTGCTGGATATCTTTGTCGACGGAATAAGGCGCTGACGCTCTGGCCAGTCCTTGGATCAGGCTGCTGATTTTCCTTGTGCCCTTGCGGCTGCTGCCAAGGTGTGACTAATTGGCGCCAATCCTGCCAATGCAGCCGTAAATGGAAACACCCCACATGACGACCTCGACCCGCACCAAAACCCATTTGGCCGTGTTGGCCGTTCTGGGTCTGTCCCATATGCTGAATGATCTGATGCAATCGCTGATCCCGGCAGCCTATCCGATCCTGAAAGAAGCCTACGCACTGGATTTCGTCCAGATTGGTATGATTACCCTGACATTCCAGATCGCGGGCGCCATGTTGCAGCCTGTGATCGGGATGGTGACAGATAAATATCCCGCCCCCTATTCGCCGGTTGTGGGGATGATGTTCACCTTTTCGGGTCTGCTCAGCCTCGCCTTTGCGCCGGGGTATGTGATGATCCTTGTGTCGGTGACATTGATCGGCATCGGGTCGTCTATTTTCCATCCCGAGGCAACGCGCATGGCACGCTATGCCGCTGGCGGGCGCCAAGGTCTGGCGCAGGGGATTTTTCAGGTTGGCGGGCAGGCGGGCGGCTCGCTCGGGCCGGTCTTTGCGGCGCTGATTATCGTGCCTTGGGGCCAGCCGAGCCTTGCCTGGTTCGCTGTCATTGCCCTTGTCGCCATGATGCTTTTGCTGTGGATCGGGCGCCAGCAACGCAGGATCAGTGCGGAATTTGCCCAGATGCGCGCCAACACATCGTCTGGCGTTGAAGCCCCGCGCCACGCGCCTGTGACCATCGGCATCGGCTTGTTTGTCCTGACTTTCCTGATGTTTACCAAAAATGCCTACGGCGAAAGTTTCCGCTCGTTTTATACCTTTTACCTGATCGAACGCTTTGATCTTTCAATCCCCTCCGCCCAGATGATGCTGTTCATCTTTTTGCTGGCCGCTGCAGTTGGTGTGCTGGTTGGCGGGATCATCGGGGATCGGATCGGGCGGTATCGGATCATCTGGATTTCGGTACTCGGCCCCCTGCCCCTGACCCTGATCCTGCCCTATGCGGATCTGTTCTGGACGGGGGTTTTGACCATCATGATCAACCTGATTATGGCAAGCGCCTTTGCTTCGATCCTGATCTACGCGATGGATCTTTTGCCCAACCGGATCGGCCTGATCGGTGGCCTGTTCTATGGTCTGAACTTCGGTCTTGGCGGTGTAGCGGCAGCCCTGTTGGGTGTGTTGGCCGATTCATATGGCGTTGAGGCGGTCTATCAGTTCTGCGCCTTCCTGCCGCTTGCAGGTCTGTTGACATGGTTCCTGCCACGGCTGGATGACGGGGGCGCGAAAACCACCTGAGCATGGCCGCTTGACTTACTTGTGTCGCATCCATAAACGCAGCGTTCCAATTTATTTCGGGAGCGTTTGGTCATGGTGCGGCACAGTCACGTATTGGGCATTGATTTTGGCACGTCCAACTCTGCCGCAGGTTTTCTGCACAACGGTGAGCCCCGTCTGATTGAAATGGCGCCGGGGCAAAATACCCTTCCGACCACGTTCTTTTTTGACTTTGAAACCCGTCAAACCCTGATTGGTGAACCTGCCAATCAGGCCCTTCTGGACGGGGCCGAGGGGCGGTTTATGCGCGCATTGAAACGGGTGCTTGGCACCAGTCTGATGCGCGAAAAGCGGCAGTTGTTTAACGAACGCGTGTCTTTTGTGGAAATTATCGGTCGTTTTCTGGCCGAAATGAAAGCCCGCGCCGAAGCCGAAACCGGCCTTACCTTTGAACGCGCCCTGTCTGGCCGCCCTGTGGTGTTTCACGGAACGGATGATCCGCGCGAAGCCCAGGCGCAGACCGACCTGCGCGATTGTTATCTGGCTGCGGGCTTCAAGGACGTAGACTTTATGGCCGAACCCGAAGCTGCAGCAATTGCCAGCGGCGCATTGGATCATTCGGGCGAGTTGGGCTTGATCGTTGACATCGGCGGGGGCACATCTGACTTTTCAGTGTTCCGATCCGGCCCTGAAGGCGTGACCATTCTGGCCAATCACGGGGTTCGCATAGGGGGGACGGATTTTGATCACCAGATCAGTTTTGAACATGTCATGCCCTTGCTTGGCAAAGGCACACAATTGCGCGATGTGATCGGTACTGGTTGTAAACCAGCCCCGAATGCAATCTTTAACGATCTGGCAACATGGGAAAAAATCCCGTTTCTCTATACAGCGCAAAACCGCAGTATGGTGGCTGGCATGTTGCAAAAATCCGAAGAGCCGCAGAAATTCGGGCGTTTGGCAGCAACGCTGCGCGATGAACTGGGCCATGAAATTGCCTTTGGGGTGGAACAAGGTAAAATCGCGGCCAACAGTGGCGATGACGGTTCGGGCATTCCTTTGGGTGTCCTTGAAAAAGGCCTCTGCGCTGCTCTGTCTGGAACGGCCCTTGCTGATAGCCTTACGCCCTATGGCGCTGCCTTGCGCGGTGGCGCACAAGATACCTTGCGTTTGGCGGGCTTGGAAACAGGCCAGATTGATCGGGTGATTTATGTGGGCGGGTCCAGTTTGATGTCGGTGGTGTCCGACACGATGAAACTGGAATTCCCCAAGGCCCGCCACACCTTTGCCGAGGTGTTTACCGCAGTGACAGACGGGCTCGCCCGCGCTGCAGCCCGACTGTAAGGGCGGACTGGCGGGTTTGCGCTGTTATCCGGCCCGTCGAAATTTTTTTGAATACACCCCTTGACCCTCCAGCTACTGGAAGCCCCATATGACCTGATATGATCGTCACCGAACGTATGAGGCTGGGCCATGAGTAGCGAAACATTACTGACATTCGGCATAAAGGGCATGAGCTGTGCATCCTGCGTCGGCCGTGTGGAAAAAGCCCTGCGCGGGGTTGCAGGTGTGCAAAACGCCCAAGTGAACCTTGCCGCTGAAAACGCACGGGTTGAAGCAGACGCAGAGTTTAAAGCCCCCGAACTGGTCGCTGCACTGGACAGCGCGGGCTATCCTGCACAGACCACAACCCACCGCATTGCCATTGAAAACATGTCTTGCGCGTCTTGTGTCGGGCGGGTGGAAAAGGTCTTGCAGGGGCTTTCTGGAGTGGTTTCTGCGGATGTGAATCTGGCGCAGGAACAGGCGGCGGTTGTGGTCTTGGGCGCATCGGTTTCCGTTGCCGATCTGGTGAAAGCCAGCACGGCGGCAGGCTACCCCGCCAAGGCGCTGGAAGATGCCGACGCGAATACAGATACCATTGACAGAAAAGCCGCCGAAAGCGCGCATTTACTGCGGATGACATGGATCGCGGCCGCCCTGACCTTGCCTGTGTTCATCCTTGAAATGGGGGGGCACATGGTGCCTGCCTTTCATCACTGGATCATGGCGACACTGGGCACGACGGTCAGTTGGGTCATCCAGTTCATACTGACAACACTGGTGCTGGTCTGGCCGGGGCGGCAGTTCTACATCAAAGGCATTCCTGCCCTGTTCAAAGCCGCGCCCGACATGAATTCACTTGTCGCGCTTGGGTCAGGTGCGGCGTGGGGGTTTTCATCCGTCGCGCTGTTTGCGCCAAACCTGCTGCCAGATGGCACACAGGTGGTGTATTTCGAAGCCGCAGCGGTGATCGTAACCCTGATCCTGTTGGGCCGCACCCTGGAAGCCCGCGCAAAGGGCCGCACGGGTGAAGCTATTCGCAAGCTGGTTGGCCTGCGGGCAAAAACCGCGCGGGTGCAACGGAATGGCAGCTTTGTTGAACTGTCCGTGGATGAAATCGTCGTCGGGGATTTGCTTCAGGTGCGCCCCGGCGAAAAGATTGCGGTGGACGGGGTGGTGACCAAAGGCGCGTCTTTTGTGGACGAAAGCATGATTACGGGTGAACCTGTTCCCGTTGAAAAAACCGACGGCGCTGAAATTGTGGGCGGCACTATAAACGGAGCAGGCGCGTTGACCTTTCAGGCGACGAAAGTCGGCGGCGACACGATGCTGGCGCAGATTATCCGCATGGTCGAGGACGCACAGGGCGCAAAACTGCCTATTCAGGACATGGTGAACCGCATCACCCTGTGGTTTGTCCCTGCGGTGATCGGCGTGGCGGTTCTGACGTTCCTTGCGTGGCTGGCTTTGGGGCCGCTACCAACGCTCGGCCATGCATTGGTAGCGGCGGTGGCAGTTCTGATCATTGCCTGTCCTTGCGCCATGGGTTTGGCAACGCCCACGTCAATCATGGTGGGCACAGGGCGCGCGGCTGAATTGGGGGTTTTGTTCCGCCAAGGGGATGCGCTGCAAAGTTTGCAAGGGGTCAAAACCGTCGCGCTCGACAAAACCGGTACCCTGACCGAAGGGCGCCCCGAACTGACCGATCTGTCCATCCTGAACGGATTTGAAGAATCCGACGTCTTGCGCCTGATCGCTTCGGTCGAAGCCAGTTCCGAACACCCGATTGCTGCGGCCGTGGTGCGCCGTGCCAAACAGGACGGGCTGGAGCTGGACCCGTTGGAGGATTTCCAGTCGGTCACGGGGTATGGCGTGCAGGCCAGCATTCAGGGCCGTGTCATTCTGGTGGGGGCCGATCGTCTGATGACCCGCGAAAAGGTCGAACTGGGCGACGCGAAAGCCATCGGTGAAAAACTGGGCCAGGACGGCAAGACACCGCTTTACGCGGCAATCGACGGTCGGCTGGCGGCGGTGATTGCGGTTTCGGACCCTGTCAAATCAGGCACGCCCGCTGCGATCAAGGCGCTGCATGATCTGGGTCTGAAGGTGGCGATGATCACTGGCGACAACCAAGGCACCGCCGATGCAATCGCCGCCCGCCTTGGCATTGACACCGTAATTGCCGAGGTCCTGCCAGATGGTAAGGTCGCAGCCCTTGGCCGATTGAAAACCGCTGAAGGCAGGATCGCCTTTGTGGGGGACGGGATCAACGATGCCCCTGCCCTTGCCCATGCAGATGTGGGGATTGCCATTGGCACAGGCACGGATATCGCCATTGAAGCGGCGGATGTGGTTTTGATGTCGGGGGACTTGAACGGCGTGGTTAATGCGATAAATGTCAGCCAGCGCACAATGGGGAATATCCGCCAGAACCTTTTTTGGGCCTTTGGCTATAATGCGCTGTTGATCCCTGTGGCCGCAGGGGTGTTTTACCCGCTGTTCGGGATTTTGCTGTCACCCGCTTTGGCCGCCGGGGCCATGGCGTTGTCCAGTGTCTTTGTGCTGATGAATGCCCTGCGCCTGCGCTGGATCAACCCGTCACAGGGCCAGAACACCCCCCGAAAGCCCGCGCTACAGGCGCCACAGCCCGTAGCCGCAGCATAGCAGAAAAGGAGCACACCATGAATATCGGCGAAGTAGCACAGCAGTCTGGCCTGCCCCCCAAAACCATCCGCTATTACGAAGACATCGGACTGGTGAACCCTCCGCGCGATGCCAATGGCTACCGCGCGTTTCGCGACAGCGACGTGCATAAACTTTCGTTTCTGGGCCGCTCTCGCGCGCTCGGGTTCACGATTGAGGATTGCCGCAATCTGCTGGCCCTGTGGGAGGATAAAACCCGGGCCAGTCATGATGTACGTGTCATTGCCAAAGAACATCTGACCCAGATCGAGGCCAAGATCGCCGACCTGCAAGCCATGCGTGACACGCTGTCTGTTCTGGTGCGCGATTGTGCGGGCGACCAGCGCCCGGATTGCCCGATCCTGCAAAAACTGGAAACCCCGCCTGCCCCGTGACACCGCAGTAGGCTGGGGAGGATCGGCGGATTCCCGACCAAATCGCAGTTGTCAGTGCGAAATAATATTACACAAAACTTGCTCAAAACGACAGACTCTTATAGTGCCGTGCACGACATCCCCTATGTGACCCCACTAAAAGGACAATGATGAGCCAGCCTGCCCCCCAAAAAGCCCTGACCGCAACCGATATTCAGGCCCGCAAAGGCACCACGCCGCTGGTCTGCCTGACCGCCTATACCACCCCAGTGGCCAAAATCGCTGATATGGAATGTGATCTTGTTCTGGTGGGGGATAGCGTTGGCATGGTGCTGCACGGGCTGCCTTCGACCCTGTCCGTGACCATGGAAATGATGATCCTGCATGGTCAGGCGGTGGCGCGCGGCCTGTCAAAGGCGTTGATGGTGGTGGATATGCCGTTTGCCAGCTACGAAGAAAGCCCCGCACAGGCCTTTCGCAATGCCGCCCGCCTGATGGCGGAAACAGGCTGCGGCGCGGTCAAGCTGGAAGGCGGCCGCCACATGGCGGAGACCATCCGCTTTCTGGTGCAACGCGGCATTCCTGTGATGGCCCATATCGGATTGACACCCCAATCGGTGAACGCCCTTGGCGGCTACCGCGTGCAAGGCAAAGGCGAAGACGCGGCGCGTATTCTGGACGATGCCAAGGCGGTGTCGGATGCAGGGGCGTTTTCGGTGGTGCTGGAAAAACTACCCGCCGCGCTGGCGGATGAAATCACCGCGCAAATCCCGATCCCGACAGTGGGCATCGGGGCATCGGCAGGCTGTGACGGGCAGATTTTGGTGATCGACGATATGCTGGGCCTGTTTGATGAATTCAAGCCGAATTTTGTCAAACGCTATGCCCGTCTGGCGCAGGATGCCGCCCGCGCTGTCAGCACCTATGCGGCTGAGGTCCGCGCCCGCGATTTCCCCGCAGCGGAACATGTTTTCACCGATAAAGCCGCGACCAAAGGTGGAAGATCATGAAGATTATCCGCAAAAAATCCGATCTGCGCCAGTTGACCGATACTTGGACCCGCGCAGGCCAAACCATTGGCGTGGTTCCGACCATGGGCGCGCTGCATGCGGGGCATCTTAGCCTTGTGACAAGCGCCAAGGCGCAAACCGACCGCGTGATCGTGACGCTTTTTGTCAACCCGCGCCAGTTCAACAACCCCGAAGATCTGGCGAATTACCCCAGAACCGAAGACAGCGATGCGGTGAAACTGGCGCCTTTCAACGTGGATGTGCTTTACATCCCCGACCCGTCCGAGATGTATCCCGACGGCTTTTCCAGCACAATTTCCGTGTCCGGTATCAGCGAAGGTCTGTGCGGCGGCGCACGGCCCGGTCATTTTGACGGTGTGGCCACGGTGGTGGCAAAACTGTTGCTGCAAACTGCAGGGGATGCGGCATTCTTCGGGGAAAAAGACTATCAACAACTGCAGGTGGTCAAACGGCTGGCCGTTGATCTGGACCTAAAAACAAAAATCGTCGGCTGCCCCACAATCCGCGAAGCGGACGGGCTGGCCATGTCGTCCCGCAACCTGCGCCTTGGGCCGCCTGCCCGTGACCTTGCGTCCCGGCTGTACGATGTGCTGACAGAAGCAGCGGCGGCGATTGAACAGGGGGCGTCTATTTCCCAGGAAATAGACCGTGCAACTGCCGCTCTGGCTGCTGCCGGATTTGGCCAGCTAGACTATCTGGAACTGCGCAGTGCTGCGGATTTGATGCCACTGACACAAGCGGATCAAAAGGCACGGCTGTTTGTGGCAGTTTGGCTGGACGGGGTGCGTTTGATCGACAACGTGCCTGTTGGCCGGACTGTGTCAGGCGGGGCTACCAGCCCGCAAACGCCTGAACATCCGCATCGCTGACACGCCCTGCGCGGGCGTCTTTGATCGCCTGAACCAGAATGGCAGCTCCTGATTTGGCCTGTTCCAGTGTCAAGGTCAGGGGCGGCGTCAGTTCCAGCACGTTGGAATTCATTCCGACGTAGTAAAACACCGCGCCCAACTGCCACGCGCGAAATACGGTCTTGCGGGTCAGATCGGCATCTGGTTCACCCGTTTCTGGGGCCACCAGTTCGACCCCGATCGCTAGTCCGCGCCCGCGAATTTCACCTATTTCGGGAACATCGGTGGCCAATTCGGAAATCTGATCCATCAGGCACTGACCGACCCGCTGTGCCGATTGCGCCAGAGCGTCTGTTTCAATCACATTGAGAACAGCCAAAGCGGCTGAGGCACAGATCGGGTTGCCGTGTAATGTCTGCATGGAAAAGGCAGTGGCGTGATCCATGATCTTTGCAGGCCCGATCACCGCAGATACAGGCAACCCACCGCCAAGACCCTTGCCCAGAACCAGAATGTCGGGGATAAAATCCTCATGTTGAAAACAGTGCAAGGCGCCTGTGCGGGCAAGACCGACTTTGACCTCGTCACAGACGGTTAGAATATCGTAACGCGCGCAAATCTGTGCCAGCTTTTTAAGGAAGTCGGGCGGGGGTACAATCAACCCGCCATCCGCCTGAACGGGTTCCATGAAAAAGCATGCGACCTCGGAACCGGGACAGGTGGTTTGCAAAAGGGTTTCGATATAGCCCAGCAAGGCCGCGCCGGTTTTATCGCCTTCAAACGGGCGAAACGGGTCGGGGTAAGGCACCAGCGTCAATCCGTGATCTTTCACAGCGCCCGCCTGCGCCGTATGGCCCGACACAGCCATCGACCCTTGTGTGCCACCGTGATAGGCGCCCGAAAAGGCCATTATTCTGGGTCGCCCCGTCACTATCGGCACAATCCGTGCAACGGTTTCATTGGCGTCACTGCCCGAATGACCAAGCCAGACACGGCGATCCATTGGGCCGTCGGTCAGGCGCAACAAGGTTTCAGCCAAATGCACGGCAGGGGCGTTGGTGCCAGACAGGATCGACGCGCCCGCCTGTGCTGCCATTGCCTGATCGACCGCGGCGCGCAGGGCGGGATGGGCATGGCCCAGACTTGCCGCACCCCAGGATGCAGAGAGGTCCAACAACCGCCGCCCGTCCTCTTCAAAGAGGTAACAGCCTTCGCCCCGCGCAACGGCTAACGGAAAGAACCGCAGCTTTTGCAGGGGTGACAGGGCCGCTGTATCACGGGCATATAGCGGTGGTCGGGTCACTTTGCGCTGCCTACCAATTCGTCGATCAACTGCTGCGTTGTCATCTGGCGGCAATAGCCTTTGATGGTCTTGATCGAATGATCGTGGCGTTCCTGTGAATAGGTCATACAGGCGTCAGTGACCTGCGTGACCAGATAGCCAAGGTCACAGGCATCACGGATCGCGCCTTCGACACATTGATCGGTCACGATGCCGCTGATCACCAGTTGTTTGACGCCCAGATTGCGCAGAACATAGTCGATATGGGTGGACACAAAGACCGAGGAGGAGGATTTCGGAAACACGATTTCATCGTCCCCCGGTGCCAGTTCGTCGATCACTTTGCCGTCCCAGGACCCTTTGGGAACATTGAATCCGGTGATCTTGTAATCAAGACTGCGGTCACGGCCGTCTTTGGTCAGGCTTTCGATGGTGGTGTATAAAACCTCGCCCCCCGCCGCGCGAAAGGCGGTTTGAAGGCGCTGCATATTGGGGATGATGCGGGTTTTCATCTGGTCAAAGAACCAGCCGTAGTTCGTGTTGAACTCAGCGTCATCCATGTCCTTGAATTCCGCCCCGTCGCGGCGGGCAGCAAAGTTTTGAACGTCGATATACAACAGCGCGGATTGGTCGATCTGCAGGGGTACTTCGCGGGTTAAAGTCATCTGGGGTCTTTCTGCATGAACTGGGTGATGGCTGTGGTCAGCCATTCGGCCCATTGGGTTTGTCCTTCGGGTGTGTCGATCAGATCGTTGCAAATTTCGATCAAACTGTGGTGGCGTCCCTTGGCCTCGCCGTGCTGGGGCACGAACCAGTCGCTTTCGTCGTCGATGGTGTAGGGTTCGTTCAGCCCGATCCTGTCACGGGGAACAAAAGCGGCGAAGCTTTCGGCGAGGGACAGGGAGGTCTGGCTGTCTTTGCGAAACAGAAAACCGATGTCCCACGGGCGGTATTGCCCCGCCATAGACCGCGTAAAGCTGTGGATTGAAAAGGTTGCGGTGCAGCCGGGTTTCAAAATCTGTGCATCCACCGCCGCTTGAAACGGGTCAAATATTTCACTGACGCGTCGGGATCTCTGATCTTCGCTCAGGTCCAGATTTGCGGGTACGCTGATTGTATCGCTGATTACAGGCATGGCCGTTTCGCTGTCTGGCGGGCGGTTGCAGTCGATCACCAAACGGCTGTAGCGTTGCAGGATCAGGCAGGCGCCCAATTGCGAGGCAACCCTGCGGGACACTGCTTCAGCGCCGATATCCCATGCAATATGGGCCTGTCGCGCCGATGCCGACAGCCCCATATCCCCGAGCGCTTCGGGGATCACACGCCCTGCGTGTTCACAGACCAGAACTGCGGGATATGTGCTGTCGGGGTTGACCACCTCGAACGGGCTTGGGTCGTTTGGCCCCAGCAATCTATCCGTTTGTGACGCAAAGGCACTCATACTTTTTCCGCTTTCAACGTGGCAGAGGGGATCAGGCCGTTGGGGCGGAACAGCAGCACCAGAACGACGATGCCAAGGCCGATCGGGTCGCGGAATTCCTGCATTTCAGGGGGGAGGAAAGCCGCCAGATAGATTTCGATAAAGCCCAGCAAAAAGCCCCCCGCCACAGCACCGCGCAGGCTGCCAAGCCCGCCCAGAATTGCGGCGATAAAGGCTTTCAGCACCGGCATAAATCCCATCAACGGATCGACCGAGGCCCGCTGGGACACCCAAAGCACCGCAGCCACCCCCGCCAACAAACCCGACAGGGCAAAAGCACCTGCAATCACTGTGTTCGCCTTAATGCCCATCAGGCGGGCAATGGCAAAATCCTCGGCGGCGGCGCGCATGGCGATGCCGGTTTTCTGGTGTTTCATGAACCAGTCGAGAAACACCAGCATCACAACCGTCGCGACAATTGCCGCCAGTTTGTTCACACCGATCACCATGCCGAAAATATGCACACTGTCAGACAGCAAGGCTGGCAGCAAAACGGGCTGCGAGCGGGTGGAAATCAGGTTCTGGAACAGCACCTGCAGGATCATTGCAACCGCGAAACTGGTCACCAGCATGGTGGCACCCGATCCGTTTCGTACAGGGCGAAAGGCGATCCGTTCCATCGCGACAGCGGCCACCACGGATGCCGTCAGCGCCAGTGGAACGGCGATTACAAAAGATACCCCCGCAATGCCGCAATACATCAAAACATAGCCCGCAATGGTCATCAATTCGCCGTGGGCAAAGTTGATCAACCCCATGATCGAAAACACCACCGCCAACCCCAGGGCCAGCAAGGCATAAGTCCCGCCAAGCGCCAAAGCGTTCACGGTTTGCTGCAGGAAAAGATCCATTTCAGTTGGCTCCTAGATAGGCGTCTTGCATGGTGCCGCTTTCTGATAATTGTGAGGGTTTGCCCTGCTCGACCACCTCGCCGCTGACCAGAACATAGGCGCGGTCGGCCACTTGCAGGGTCTTGGCGACGTTTTGTTCCACAACCAGCAGGGTCACGCCCTGATCGCGCAGTTTGAGGATCAGGTCGAATATCTGGTCTACGATCAAAGGCGCCAACCCCAAGGACGGTTCATCCAGCAGCAACACGCGGGGATTGGACATCAGGGCGCGGCCCACGGCCAGCATCTGCTGCTGACCACCGGACAGGGTGCCCGCATATTGGTCCTTGCGTTCGCGCAGGATCGGAAACAGATCATAGACCCGATCCCAAGCCGCGCTGATCGCGTCTTTATCACTTAGAGCAAAAGCCCCCATCCGCAGGTTATCGGCCACACTCAGCGTGCCGAAAACGCGGCGGCCTTCGGGGGACAGGGTCAGTCCGGCAGGGGCAAGGCTTTCGGGTGCGGCCCCCGTAATATCCTGCCCGTCAAACATCACCTGCCCCGAAGCGGTGGGAACCAACCCCGTGATCGCATTCATGATCGAGGATTTCCCCGCCCCGTTCGCGCCCAGCAAGGCGACGATTTCGCCTTGCCGGAGTTCAAAATTCACCCCACGCACCGCTTCCACAGCGCCATATCTGACGTGAAGGTCTTTGGCTGAAAGAAGCGGCTGCATGGGCTGATCCTTATTGCATACGGGGCGCTGGGATCAGCGCAGCGTCTGGGCTGGGCGAGCCCAGATATTCACGACCGCCGTCTTTCACACGGATCAGTGCAACCTGACGTACAGGCATACCATCGGTGCCTTTGTAGGTGATCGAACTGGTTGCACCCTGCACGTTTTCAAGGTTTGCAATGGCATCGCGCAGGGCTTGGGGTTCGGTTGAACCATCCGCGGCCAGAACGGCGGCTTCCAGCACTTTGATCAGGTCATAGCCGACCGCGTTGAACACGGTTTGCGACGGGTTGCCTGTGGCGGCTTCGTATTTTGCATTGAATTCGGCCAGCGGGCTGCCCTCTTTTGCATAGCCTGCGGTGGTAAAGACAACGCCTTCGCCAGCTTCGCCCAGTGAAAATGTGGTCGGGCTGTCAATCCCGTCAGAGCCGATCATCTGGCTGGTCACACCAGCAGACCGCAGGGCTTTCAACATGGACGGGAAGTCGGGTTCGTATGACGATGTCATGATCACATCAGGCTGTTCGGGCAAAGCTGCGATCCGTGTGGCGATTGCGGAAAAATCCTGCTGGCCGATGGAATGGGTGTCCTGCCCCAGTACTGTACCGCCGGATTTTTCAAAAACCTCGGCAAAATACAGCGGCATGGTGGTGTACTGGCTGTCGGGGGAGTAGATGATGTAGGCGCTGTCATGGCCCTGTTCGCGGGCCCAAGTGGCCGAAACCGTGGCTTGCACGTTATCACCCGGGAAGTTGGCGAACATGTAATCGCCGCCGATCATCGGCAGTGTAGGTGACGACGCGCAGGTAGAAATCGCTGCGATTTGTGCGGATGACACGATGCCGATAGCTGCCAAAGACGGGTCAGCATCACAGGGCAGAACCAGAACCGACACGCCTGCATCCACCAGTTCCTGCACCGCAATAGATGTTTGCGCCGCGTCCGAGCGCACGTCTTTTTCAATCAGTTCGATCATGGTGGTGCCACCAATTCCGCCTGCCGCATTGATTTCATCCACGGCGATGTGGACGCCTTCCATCACGGGGGCGTCATAGGTGGCCAGCCCGCCTGTCTGCGCCGTTGCCGTGCCAATACGCAAGGTGTCTGCCATTGCGGGCGCTGCCATCAGCGCGCCAAGGGCGGTCAGTGTAAGTAGTTTTTTCATATCAAACTCCATGTTGTTAGGGTGGACGGGTCAGGAATGACCCAAATAGGCTTCTATAACGGCCGGGTTTTTTCGGATATCTGCGGGCGTGCCTTGGGCTATGACTGCGCCTTCGTTCAGCACGATAATCTTGTCGCATAACTGGTTGATCAGCTTCAGATCGTGATCCACGATCAGCACCCCCAGCCCCAATTCCCGGGTCAGGGATTGCAATGTGGTCATCAGATCATCGGTTTCTGCGCGGTTCATGCCAGCGGCGGGTTCGTCCAGAAACAGAAGCGAGGGTTCACAGGCCAGCGCGCGGGCAATTTCCACCCGTCGCTGATCGCCGTAAGACAGGGTATTCGCATCGCTATCGGCAAATTGCGCAATTCCCATGGCTTGCATGGCGCTTTCACAGCGCTGTGTGGCATTTGCGCCTTTGCCTGTCGACAGGGCCGCGGTCAGTACGTTCTGATAAACAGTCAGCGTATCAAACAGGCGGATATTCTGAAAAGTCCGCGCAATACCGTGGTTTGCGACCTCATAGGGGGCGGCTTGGGTCAGGTTAATGTCACCGCGCAATACTGTCCCGCTTGTGGGGGCCAGAACACCGGAGAGCATGTTCAAAAGTGTGGTTTTTCCCGATCCGTTTGGTCCGATCAATCCGATGATTTCACCGGTTTGCACGCTGATCGAAACGTCATTTACCGCAACCAATCCGCCGAACCGCATGGTCAAATCACGCCCTTGCAGCGGGGTCGGGTCTGCCGCCTTCACCGAGGTTTGTGCCGCGCGCTCCGCTCCTTTGATTCTATGACCGGACAAAAACCGCTCTTCCAGCTCCTTTAACCCTGCCAGACCTTCGGGCTTGCGGAACATGGCAAACAGGATGATCAGGCCGATGCCGATCTGTGTGGTGCCGAACACCGCTGGCATTTCCATGCCACCGACTGAAAACCCACCTTCAAAGCGGCGCAGGATTTCCGTTACAAGCGTGATCGTCACAGCGCCTGTAATTGCGCCTGTGACCGTGGACATGCCGCCGACAATCAACATGGCCAGCAACAGGAACGTATCAGCGAAGTAGAATTTCTTGGGGCTGAAAGCGCCCAGAAAATGCGCGATCAATGCGCCTGACAGGGCCATGATGGCCGCGCTTAGCACCCAAGCGATCAACCGTTCCCTGCGGATGCGCACCCCGACTGCACTGGCAGCAATCGCGTTTTCCCGACCCGCCCGCAAACGCAGGCCAGATACGGAATCGCGGTACAATCGCGCGGCCACCAGCGCAACGATACAAAACACCGCCGCCGACCACAGTGTGGTTTCCCGTGGCACCCCGAAAAAGGATTGCGAACCCCGCGTCACGTCGCGCCAGCCGATTATCACCCCGTGTGTGATGATCAACAGACCCAAAGTGGCAATGGTCGCCGCCGATCCTTCCAGCCGGTTCAGCGCCAGCCCGATCACCAGCGCCATAAATGATGTGGCCAGAACTGCCACGGCAATTGCGGCTAGAAACCCGGTCTCGGTACCCGCCAGCCAATCCGGCAGTTTTGGCAAAGTGGCCATTTTCATCTGTGTGGGCAGCGTCAGCAGCCCCGAGATATACGCCCCGATGCCCATAAAGGACAAATGCCCGAAACTAAGGATACCGCTGTTGCCCGAATAAACCCCCATCCCCACCACAGCGATCAGCGAAATGAAGAAAACGGTCAGAATACGTTCGCTTGCGGGGCCAAGTGTGGTCGCCACAAAGGCAGCGATTGCACACAGGGCGCAGATGCCAAGAACGGACACAAGCAAATGTTTTGAGGGTGATGTGGTCATCAGGAATCCTGTAGCTAACAGGGAACAGCATTGACATATTATTTTCAGAGTCAACTATTTTGTATTATTTGACACAAAACTTTTAGTTTGATTTACTGGCCAGACAGCGACAGGCTCTGGCATCACCTGTCGGTCAATAAGGAACCACCCATGGACGTTAAAAGCCGCATTGAAGGCATGTCAGGCGAATTCACCGCCACCGAACGGCGGTTAAGCGCGACTTTGCTGATGGATTATCCCTTTGCGGGGCTGCAACCGATTCAGGAACTTGCGGCCAAAACCAAAATGTCCTCGCCGACAATTTCCCGCTTTGTGTCAAAGCTGGGGTTTTCCGGCTATCAGGACTTCCAGCGCCAGTTGATCGGAGAGTTGAAAGACGGTCAACGATCCCCCGTGGACCTGCAAAAAACCAGCGTACCAGTAGAAGGCGCTTATCTGGCAGGGTTTCTGGAGCGGGCTGAACAGATCGTCAGCGCCACGGCCAATTCTGTGACGGATGTGCAGTTTGATATGGTCTGTAACCTGCTAAGTGACCCCAAACGCAGCATCTATGTGATTGGCGGACGGATGAGCGACACGCTTGCCACCTATCTGTCCCGCCATTTGCGTCAGGTGCGCGGCAAGATTTTCCATGTGCCGCCCGATCCCGAAGTCTGGCCGGAATACCTGTTGCGGATGCGGCCCCGTGACATTCTGATGGTCGCCGATTTTCGCCGCTATCAGAAAAGTCTGGAAATCCTTGCCACCAATGCGCAGCGCAGCCGGAATGCGCAGATCATCCTGCTGACCGATCAATGGATGTCCCCCATTGCAGCCAACGCGACCGAGGTTCTGGCCGTGCCTATCGACAATGGCACCCTATGGGATTGCTATACAGGCGCAATGGCTCTGCTAGAGGGTATCGTGACCCGCGTTGCCGAAACCAATTGGGACCAGACAAAAGCCCGTATCGAGGCATGGGATGCCAACCGTATCGAATTTGGAGTAGACGATGAAGAAATCTGAACCGCTGGTCTTTGCGGCCACCTCGGACATTGCAGGCATCACGCGGGGCAAGGCGTTTCCGCTGTCCAAACTGGACAGTCGCCTGCGCAAAGGCGTGGGCTGGACGCCGACAAATGTGATGATCACCTGCTTTGATCACATTGCCCCCAGCCCTTACGGCGCTTTGGGGGATTTGTTGTTGATGCCGGATGCAGACACGGCGGTGGATCTTGATTTCGGTGACGGTGCGTCGATCGAACGGTTCATGTTAGGTGACATTACCGATTTGAACGGGGCCGCTTGGGATTGTTGTACCCGCTCAATCCTGAAAGCCGCGCTGGCGCGGTTGGAACGGGTGGGCGGGGTTGGCTTGCTGGGCGCGTTCGAACATGAATTCCAGTTTCGCGGCGACACGCCTGCGGGGCCGCAGGGCTATTCCCTGCACGGCTTTTCCCGCCGCCGCGCCTTTGCGGAATCCCTGATGGCAGGGATGGAACAGGGCGGTTTGGAAAGCGATACTTTCATGAAAGAATATGGCGCCAACCAGTATGAGGTCACCAACGGCCCTGCCAAAGGTGTACGCGTCGCCGATGATGCGGTCATCCTGCGCGAAGTCACGCGTATGGCGGCACAGCACCACGACGACTCTGTCACCTTTACCCCGATCCGCGACACCGCAGGCGTGGGAAACGGCGTGCATATCCACATGAGCTTTCTGGCCGCCGACGGCAGCCCCGCCACATGGGATAGCGCGGGTCCGTCCGGCATGTCATCCGTCACAGCGCCGTTCATTGCGGGGGTTTTGAAATACCTCGATAGTATCATCGCCCTGACAGCACCATCAGCCGTATCCTATCTGCGACTGACCCCCCACCGCTGGAGCGCGGCTTATAACAATCTGGGCTTTCGGGACCGCGAAGCCTCGGTCCGGATTTGCCCTGTGACCTCGGATGATCCCGAAAAAATCGCACGGCAGTATAATTTCGAATATCGCGCAGCAGATGCGGCGGCCTCGCCCTATCTGGCATTGGCGGCGATTATTCATGCAGGCTGTCAGGGAATTGAGGAACGTCTGCCCGCCCCTGCCGTTACCCAGGAAGACCTGTCCGAACTGCCGCCCGAGGAACTGGAGGCCAAAGGCTATGTGCGCCTGCCCCAATCGCTGGACGAAGCCCTGACACGGTTTGAAACCAACGCAACCGTCTGCGACTGGTTCCCCAAAGAGTTCCCGTCGGTTTACACCGCCCATAAACGGGGCGAATTGAGCGTGGTACAAGACATGGACGAAGCCGCCCGTTGTGCGGCCTATGAAGCGGTTTACTAAAGGCTGTTGTCAGCCTGTGACCGAAGCCAGAAAGTGATTGAACAGGTCGGCGCGCCCGACCTGACCGCCTTTCAGCATCAAAACCAGATCGGATCCATTGGTTTTGCTGTGTCCAAGACACAGCGAAACGCCGGGGTCCATATCGCGCAAATAGGTCAGGCTGCGCAGGTTTAGGGCGCGGCAGATCATGCTGGATGTATCGCCCCCCGCAATGGCAAGACCTGCTATGGGACGGGGCGTTTTGGCCAGAACGGCTGTTACAAAATCCACCGAACGATGTGCAAGTGCTTGTGGGGACAGGGTATAATCTTCGTCCGGCAGCAAATGGGCCAGCACGGAAATACCCTGTGACAGGTCCTGTGCAACGGCGGCCATTGTTCTGGCGCAGGTTTTGGGGTTCAGGAAAACTTCTGCAGGTAAGGCCACAGTTTTATACTGGCTGGCTTGGGCCACTTGATCGGCAGTAACAAAGGAGCGACTGCCAGCAAAGGCAAAGACGGGTGCCTGTTGTTTTGGCACTTCGGGGGATGGTGTTTCGTCGGGATAATGGGCCGTAAGGGTCTCGGCCACGCTACTGGAGCCGACCAACAGGATGGGCCGGCCTGCAAAAGAACACGCCTCAAGCGCGGTCCCGAGTGTTGCGAGATCTTCGCTTCGCGCCGCGTCCAGCAACACCGCCTCTTGCGCGGTCGCCGCTTTCTGGAGTTGTGTTGTTAGGGCTGCTGGTCCTTGGGCGTAATCCGTATAGGGAATACTGCGCAGGGTCAGGCCCTGCCCCTGTAAATGGCGGGTCAAATCAGCTTCACCCATCGGGGTGACAGGGTGATTTTGCATGACGGGATGGCGATCAATGCGGTGGATTTTACCGCCGGAATCCGCGGCAAACAACGTGCCAAACAGGCAGTAACGCCCAAGGCTTGGCTGCCCGCCGATTACCAGCACCAAAGCGGGGTCAAAAACCGCCCTTAAAGCCGCAACCGCAGTGCCGATAGATCCGACATCCGTCGCTGAATCAAAGGTGGAACAGACCTTATAGTGCACCACATCGGGCTGAAACCCTGCAAGAGCAGGCGCAAACTGTTCGATCTGCGCCACCATATCCGCAGGGGAAAGGGAGCGCAGCGCTGTGGCAAGACCAACAGGCCCGCCAGCCGTAAAATCTTGTGGCGGATCAAGAAACAACTCCGCCGCCAACCCCTTGCGCGAAAATGAAGCAAGCGTGTCTGACGCACCGGTAAAATCATCGCCGATGAACAGGATTCTTGGGCCGTGATCCACTTAACTGTCCCCGAAAAACGACAGCGCCGCCTTCAGCGCCTGTGGCGGAGAGTCGTTTAGGGCACGCCCTGCCAGAACCGCATCATAGGCCTGTTTCAGACTGGCAATACCCGCATCAGGCCCGTCGGGATGGGCCAGAATACCGCCCCCCGCCATAAACATGAAGTCATCGGACCCCGCCGCTTTGACCGTTACAGGCAAAGTCCCCGCCCATTGACCCGAAGAAAACGCAGGCATCACAATATCCGACGCTTCCCCATCGGGTGACAGGGGTTCTAGACAGCGACGGGCGGCTGCGGTGACTTCGGATTCGGTATCGACAAACTTGCCACCGATGCCGTGAACATGCATGTGATCAACCCCCGCAAGACGGTACAATTGATGCCAGGCATCAAACGCCATGCCGATGCTCGGGTGCCGTGACATGGCGCCAAACCCGTTGCGATGACCGTGGATCGCCAGATCGGTGGTGCTGCGCAGGGTTTCCATCCCCGACAGACCGCACCAGTTCAGGCTGGCCATAACACATGTGCCACCTTCGGCAGCGACCAGATCGGCGTGGCGGCGCATGGCCTCCACCTCATCGGTGATGTTGAAGGCCATCATCACCTTTTGGCCGGTTTTTTCCGCATGATCGCGAATAACCCGCATGACGGCAGGCACACGTTCGCCAATCGGGGCGTGATCGGGGTTGGCGCAGACTTCATCATCCTTGATGAAATCCACACCCGCCGCACAGAGCCGCGCCACAAGGGACGCAATTTCGTCCGGGCGCATTCCTACGTTGGGTTTCAGGATCGTGCCAAAAACCGGCCTGCCCTGCACCCCTGTCGCCGCCCGCGTGCCTGTAACCCCCTGAAGCGGCATTTTATAACGCGCGCGGTAGTCTTGCGGAATTGTCAGGGACATCAGCTTCAGGCCCGTAACCTCGCCTATATCATAAAGGTTTCCTGAAACAGTCGCGGCCAGTGTCGCCAGATTGCGCCCGATATTGGCCACGGGATAGGCAATCCGCACTTTGGCACGGTGGTAGGGGCCGGTAATGTTCTTACGTTCCAGATAGGCGCTGTGCAGGGTCGGCGTGTCATGTGATCCGAGGCGGGTCACTTCCAGAACCTCCGCCGCAGCGCGGGCGCGCAGATCGTCGGTTTCGCCTGCAACCCGCACAAATGTGCCGCTGGATTGCTCGCCCGCCATCATCAACGCAACCTTTTCAGGCTCCATTGGTGTTTCCAGAAGATATTCGGCCTCTACCCGCATCAGATTTCTGCCAGATTTGGGAAGGGGCGCACGGGATCAGTGCCGTCCCAGTCTTCGGAAGCTTCGCGGATCATGTCGAACATACGGCCTTTGGGACCGAGAACTTCGGAAAGTTCAATGACGGACCCGGGATGGCTTTCCTCGGCGAAATAGGCAAAGCGCCCGTCGTCGCCGACCTTACCGCTCATCTTGACGGTGAACCCCGCGTCGATCATGCCCTGCAGATCGGCGTCATAGTTCTGCGTCCAATAGGCCACATGTTGCAAGCCGCGCAGCCCCCGTTCCTTAAAGTCGCGGTACATGGAAGGCGCGTCATTTCGGGTCTGGATCAGCTCCACCTGAATATAGCCGTCATTGGCCAGCGCGACCGAATTGTGAACCGCGTGCTGGTTGCCGTCAAAGGTGTAATCCTCGATCGGAACCCGTGGATTATAGAACCACGGCCCGACGCCCATCACGCTGGACCAATAGTTCATTTCGGCTTCTATGTCGTCCACAACATAACCCAGTTGGCGGATCGGTCCGATATGTTTAGCCATGATATTACCTCATTCAATCAGATAGTTAGGAAGCCAAGTGGAAATCGCGGGCACTGCCGAAACAACGACCAGCGCCAGCAAGAGCGGCAGAAAAAACGGCAGGACGCCACGGATCACAACGGCCACAGGCATTTTTGTGATGATCGACACCATATAAAGGCTCATCCCCACGGGGGGTGTCAGCAGGCCGATCATCAGGTTCAGGACAAACACCACACCCAGTTGCAGCGGATCGACACCCGCCAGCGCAAGAGCGGGGGCGATGATCGGCGCAATGATCAGGATCGCGGCAATGGATTCAAGTATCATGCCAACAGCCAGCAGCAACAGGTTCACGAGCAGCAGCAGAACCAGCGGATTGTCGGAAATCCCCAGCAGGATCGCGCTGGCCTTCATGGGCACCTGATCCAGCGTCAAAACCCATGCGAACAGGGCCGCCGCCGAAACAATCAGCAGAATATTCGCGGTAGCTTCGGCAGTTTCACGCAGACAGGTCAGGATTTTGGTCAGGGTTAACGAACGATAGACAAACAGCCCGATCAGCAGGGCATAGGCCACGGTGACGCCTGCAACTTCGGTGGGGCCGAAATATCCGCTCATCAAACCGCCAATCAGAATGACAGGGGCCAGAAGGGCAGGAAAAGACACCACAAATTTGGTCGCAACCGCTTTGGGTGTCGGCTTTACGGTGTCGCGGGGGAAATTGTATTTCCGCGCCATGATGCCGACCTGCACCATCAGTAAGGCGGTTAACAAAAGCGCCGGAACCACGCCCGCCAACAGCAGTTTAACAGCCGAGACATTGGCCACCGAGGCGTAGATGATAATCGGGATAGAGGGCGGGAAAATCGGGCCGATGGTGGCGGCGGCAATGGTCAGACCTGCGGCGAAATCCTCGCGGTAGCCCTGGGCCTTCATCTGGGCGATTTGCACGGCGCCAAGGGCGCCGATATCCGCCAGTGCCGCACCGGAAATGCCGGAGAATACCAGACTGACCAGAATACTGACCTGCGCCACAGCACCGCGAATTCGGCCCAGCAACATACGCACCAGATCAAACAAATGGGTGGTCACCCCCATAGCGTTCAGCAGGCTGGCAGCCAGAATAAACAGCGGCACAGCCAGCAGCGGCGAACTGTCCAGCGCATTCACGGAACGTTGCGCCAGAACACTGACAGGCAGCCCGTTTACCGCAATCATCAGGGCAGATGACAGGCCAAGGGCGGCAGCAACGGGCGCGCCAAGGATCAGCAGGCCAAGAAAGACGGCCAAAAGCATAAGGCTCATTTCAATGTGTCCTCGGCATCTAGGGGCGGTGTGTTGGTACAGGTTTCAACGATCCGCAACAGGGCGGCGGCGGCCAGAACCAGCGTGCCGATCAGGGCGGGGGCGTAGAAAATCCAGTTGGGCATACCCATGGCAGGGGTGACGAATTTTCCGGCGCGCGGCAGATAGGATGCAAAACCGAACAGCAGAGCAATGGCAAAACCCAGCAGGGCAAGTTCACCGATCAGATGCAACCAGCGCCGCAACGCGGGGCCAACCATATCGGGCAGCATGGTGACCGAAACCATGTCACGGCGCAGCGCCAGCAAGGGGATCGTCAAAAACACCAGCGAGACACTGGAAAACCGCGCCAGTTCATCCGCCCAGGGAAGGCCCTTGTCAAAAAAATTGCGCGCGATGACCTGAATGATGATTAACGCCGCCATAAGCGACAGCAACCCCATGCTGGCCCACAGCCCCGAACGGGCCAGCCGCGCCATCACAGCGCGGCCAAAAGTTTCGGTTTTCAGGGTCATCGGATCAGGAAATCGCCGCGATTTTTGCGTAGAGTTCGCCGTATTTTTCACCAAAGCGTTCATCCACCAGCGTTTTGACCGAGGTGCGGAAGGCCTCTACATCCAGACCTTCGTCAGGGCCGATCACCGTCATGCCCAGATCGCGCAACGCCTGTGTTTCCTCTTCTTCCTTGTCAAGGATCGCACTGGTGGCTTTCTGGCGTGTTTCTTCGGCTGCTTTGGTCACAGCGGCTTTTTGTTCGTCGCTCAGGGCCTGCCATGCGTCTTCGTTCATCACAACGACTTCGGCGTTGGACATGTGGCCGGTCAACATCAGGTGGCTTTGCACCTCGTTCAGCTTGACTGTCAGGACCACGTTCACCGGATTTTCCTGCCCCTGTACAACACCCGTGGCCAGTGCGGTTGGTACTTCGGACCAGTCCACAGGCACAGCTACGGCACCCATGCCTTCAACGGCAGTGGTGTAAATCGGGAAAGGCACGGCGCGAATCTTTACGCCGGACAGATCGGCGGGGGACAGAACGGCCTTGTTGCAGGTCAAGTTGCGACGGCCAAAGTAATGGGCATAGATCACCCGCACATTGGCGGCTGCGATCAGACCCGCGTTCAATTCCTGCATCACGGGTGAATTCACGTCGGTCACCTTCATCAGGTGGTCAACGTCGCGGTACAAATAAGGCGTATCAAGGGCTGCGAATGGTTCATAGAGCGACCCGATCCCGCCCGCAGTATTGTGGGAAAACGCGATGCTGCCCAAAGAAACCGCCTCGGCCAGTTCCTGCAACTTGCCCAGTTGGGATGCAGGGAAAACCTGCACTGCGATATCCCCGCCGGACGCCTGGCCAAGTGCCTCGGCAAACCAGTCGGCTTGCGCCCCTGCAACAGAAGCCGGTTCGTTGTTATGACCATAGCGCAGGGTCACCGATTGCGCTTTGGCACCGCGCGGCATCAGGGCCACAGCTCCTGCGGCAACACCCAGTGACAAGGCGCTGCGGCGTGTAAGTGCAGACATAGGTTTGTTGGAATTCGTCAAAGTCATCATCACCTCCCATGATGTGTTTTGAGGTGAAACGTCACCCCGTCTTTGCTGTTCATTCAAGAAAACAAAAAGCTTGACGGGACCATATGGAACGGCCCACCATCCGTCAAACAGGAATAAATGACGGGTTTTGAGGTATCAATGACGGATCAATCAAAGGCAAATGCCAGTATGACGGATGTGGCAGAACAGGCGAATGTGTCTTTGGCAACCGTGGATCGGGTGTTGAACCGGCGTAAGGGGGTCAAGCCGCGCACAGCCCAAAAAGTCTTGGCCACTGCCCTGAAACTGGGGTTCTTTTCACAAGAGGAATTTGACAGTCATCACAGGGACCGCCCGCTCAATATCGCAGTTTTATTGCCTGCGGGCACCAATCCCTACTTGCGAATGCTGGGCGAAAAGGTCCGTGCACGGGCGGCAAATTCCAGCCGCGACAGCGCAAAACTGCGCTGCTTTTTTATCGAGAGTTTTGACGCAAATGCCTTGGCTGCTGCTCTGCGCCACCATGCAAACTGGGCCGACGGGATTGCCTTTATGGCCATCGACCACCCCACCGTGCGCGCCGCATTGGAAGACGTGACAGCCGCCGGAACACGGGTGGTGACCATCATCACCGACCTGCCCCACCCTGCCCGCAGTGCCTATGTGGGGTTAGAAAACCAGATGGCGGGGCGCACCGCAGGTCTGTTGATGGGCCGGTTTTGCCGCGATTCTGCCGGGAGCGTGGCGCTGGTGGCAGGCAGCCGGAATTACCGCGCCCATTCCGAGCGGGAAGCGGGTTTTATGGCGCTACTGGACGAAATGTTCCCCGCCCTTCGGCTGGTGGGTCTGCGCGAAGGCCATGACAGCGCCGCCGAAAACTATCGTCATGCGCTGGCGCTGATCGACCAGACACCTGATTTGGTAGGCGTATATAATGTGGGCGGATCGTCTGACGGCATTGCCCGTGCCTTGGTTGAACGGGACAGGCGCGATCTGGTGTTTATCGGCCATGGATTAACCCCCGACACGCGGCGGCTGTTGATCGACGGGACCATGGACACGGTGATTGATTCCGATCCGGAATCCATTCTGGACACGGCCATTCGGCTGATCGAAAACCCCGATCAGGGCATTACACCCTATGCCGTGAAAATGGATGTGTTTTTACGCGAAAACCTGCCGCCTTTGCAGGCGTAACACAGCGCAAGATCAAAGACCTTACCCGCTAAAATGCTCAGGTTCTGGACTATTTGACCAAGTGCATTTCCTGCAAGACGGTTCGGAATAAAAGTTTATTCGATACAAAGTTTAAACTGATCCTTATGAGGAATTTGTGCAAAGCCGCAGAATGCGTCAAACCCAGAAACGTAGGTTAAACACCCCCTCCGATTAACCGCTACGCCAGCCCGTGTTTCAGGGCTGTGCAGTCTTTGGAACACTCCCCTAATGGCAGCGCCGGTCACTCCAGACAATAAACTTCATCGGCAATCTGCTTTGCCACCGGACACCCGCCATCTGTCGGCAGCAGAACCACACTGCCGCTGACCCCCAGATCGTCGAGCTGGAACGGGGTTCCGTGGTAATATTCCAAATGCCCGCGCCCGATGATGCCGATCACCAAAGGCGGATCAGGGCGTTGGGCGACAGCGGCAATCCGGCAGGCAAAGGCACGATCCCATGTCTGTTGTGCGCGCACAAAACGGTCAAACGCGGGGTCGCTTGGGGATTGTGCAGCGCGGCCCTTGCGCAGCCCGCCGGTTATTTCAAACAGATATTTACGATACGCAGGTGTAGCGGCACGCGCCTCTGTCAGGCCTTCGCGGTCTTGGGGCGGGATCGCATCCCAGCCCTGCGCCCCTACTTCGCGGACCAGTCCACGCCGGCAATTCAATCCGATCATCGGGATGTTATGGTCTTTGCAGAACCGGAACAGGGGTAGGTATAATGCGGCGTCGAACCCCCAGACAGTGCCCCATTCAGCCCGCTCCAGAAACGCGGGTTCCTCCAGACGGCCCGCGCTCCATTCTGCCAGAACGGGATCAAGCCGTGCGGGGAACATTTCAAATCCCATCACAATATCAACCCTCTGGGCGAATATCTGACGACTAACCTCCAGTTGCCACAGGTGATGATCCGCGCGGTCATGGTGTTCCCCCAGCAAAACCGCAGGTGCTTTGGCCGCACGCGCAATCACCCCCTGCCCGTCAGTGTGCTGAGCTGTATTCGGGTCGATCCAATGGCCATAGGGCATTCGGGGATTTGTCATGCAATTTTCCTTTGCTCGGGCTGCAGTTCTGCGCCGACAGTTACGGTGCGATAAGGGGCCAGACCACGGGGCGGGCGGTGTGCGACGCACAAAATGCCTGTGTCTGGCAGGTCTTTGCGGATCAGGGCGAAAAGTTCGGTTTCGGCGGCTTCGTCCAAAGCACTGGTGGATTCATCCAGCAAAATCCATGCAGGTTTCTGGATCAAAATCCGCGCCAGCGCCAACCGCTGACGCTCGCCGATGGACAGGCCCTCGGTCCCTTCGGTGCCGGTTTTACTCAATCCGTCCAGCCTGTGGCCCAAACCCACCCGCGTCAGGACGGCCCGCAGCGCATCTGGATCGAACGCCGCCGGATCTGCGGGGTAACAGGCAGCAGCGGCCATGCCTTCAGCAAAAACGCGAGGGGACTGCGGCAGGAATAACATATCCGCAGCGGGCGTTGAAATCCGGCCTGTTCCATAGGGCCACAACCCCGAAATCGCCGTCAGCAGCGTGGTTTTACCCTGCCCTGAAGGGCCTGAAATCCAGATACGCTCCCCCGCGGCCACGCTGGTATCCGGCACAGGATGTAAAGCGCGGCCAGTTGGGGTGCTCAGCCGTAAACCGGACCAATGCAGCCCCGTATCCCGTGATACAGATCGCACCAAGGCCCGCGGGGCACCTGACATGGGCGTCGGGCTTGCCGCAGATTTGAACAGGCCGTCCAAACGTTCGGCAACGGCGGCGAATTCGGCCAGGGCTTTGTAAGAAAAGATAAACCAGCTCAGCGTTTGGGTCACCCGTCCAAAGGCGGCTGCCAATTCCATCAACCCACCCAAAGTCACCGCGCCTGCGAAATAGGCAGGCAGGGCGAACATCCGTGGCACCCACAAAATGGTCTGGTAATAGGGGCGGGCGAACAGGCCCAGAATGACCTCCCGGCGGATCAGATGTTGCCAGTTTTGCTGAATTGCGCTGAATCTGCTGTCCAGCCTGCGCCGCTCGGCGGGTTCCCCTTGGGATTGGGCGATTTCGGTGGCGGACTCGCGAATCTGGATCAGGGCGTGGCGAAAGTCAGCCTCGTGGCGTTCTTGTGCAAAGACAATGGATTTCAGCGGCTTGCCTAACAAATGCGTGGCCACGCTGGACAGGGCCACATAGGCAAAGGCCAGCCAGAACAGATAGCGCGGAAAAGAGAAATCATAGCCAAACAGGCTGAATTCCAGTGGAAATTCCGAGAGAGACCATAACACCGCACAATAGGACACAATGGCCACCGCGTTGGAAATCAGGTCCAAAGACTCCCGCAGCAGGTGTTCGATAAATTTGCGACAGTCCTCGGCAACCCGCTGGTCGGGATTGTCAATTGCATCGGGCGACAGACCGGGGCGCAATTGCCAATACGCCCCGTTTTCTGTCCAGGCGTCCAGCGCCCGATCCGTCAGCCGTTTGCGCCAGAACATGAACAGATTCTGACGCAACCAGCGGCCAAGCAGATAGATCGTGACAGACACCCCCGTCAGCGCACAGAACACACCGACCTGATACAGGGCCACCTGACCTTGCATGTCTTCAAGGGCATTATAAAAATCCCTGTTCCACGTGATGAACCGAACGGAAATCCACACACCGCCGAATTGCAGCGCCAGAACCACGGCGTAAAGCGCGATACCCTGCCATGCGCCAGTTCCGGCAATCGCACGAAACGAAAGGGAAATTATGCGTTTGAGAACCTGCCGCATGTCGGATCAAAACGCCATCTTGTAGGAGATCTGAAACGAACGTCCCGCGCCTGTTTGCAGTTCCAGCGGGTTGGCAGCAGCAACAGCAGTAGAGGCGCCCATGTCATAGCTGGCGGCAGAGGCAGGGAAATAGCGGCGATCAAATACGTTCTGGATGCCAAAGGTGAAATGGCCCGTTTTTGTCGGGCTCCACGTGGCGTAGAGATCAAGCAAACCATATCCGGACGGTTTGAACGCTGTCGGGCTTGCCGTGTCTTTGACACCTGCCGCAACGGTTCCGATTGCTTCAAGTTGCAGATCATATTGCGCAATGTCCCACGCCAGACCAAAGGTCGCAGTCAACGGGGATACATTGAACGGGGTCTCGGCACTTGTCGGGTTCACCTGTTGCGTGCCCTTTTGATAAGACGCGGACAGGCTGCCTGTCAGAACATCCGTAAAGTCCCACGATCCAGATGCCTCCAGCCCCCAGATATCCACGGTGGACAGGTTGCGATAGGTATAGTCGTTGGTGCCGGGCGGGTTATAGAAGGACTGGATAAAGTTGCTGTAGTCGGATTTGAACGCATTCAGCGCAAAGAACCCGCGAGCAAATTCGCCCCGCACACCGAGCTCAAAGCTCTTGACCTCTTCGGGTTGCAGGTTCGGGGCGGGAACCAGTTGGAAAAAACTTCCCGGCAGGGAGGTAAACAACTGCTGGGAGGTGGGCATTTTGAAACCCTCGCCGTATTTTGCCCAGACGGAATAAGTATCGTTAAACCGATACATCGCACCAAGGCTTTTCAGCAGTTTATTGTCTTTGCGGATGGCGGGTTCCTGACCGGGCACCACCACGTAATCACTGTTGGGACGGGGGTCGATTTTATAGGTCGCAAAACGCAGGCCCGGGGTCAGTTCGAAACGGTCGCTGCCAAAGGTAATCCGGTCCTGAATGTAAACATCCGCCCGCGTGGTTGTGGCATTGGCAAAGTTAAAGCCCCCTGCCCGTGTTTCGCTGGTCTCTCCCGTGGTCAGATTGTTGGTGCGGTTGATCCGTTCATAATCCGTGTCCGTGCGGTCACCGTCAAAACCGAAAACCACGTCATGTTCACTGCCTGCAAGGGTGAAGCTGGCATTCGCCTGAATATCGAGTTCAAAGAATTCTTCGGAATAATCAAGGCTGTCACGGGCAATGATGCTATCGCCGTCGGCGGATGTAGAATACTCGGCCCCGGTGCGTCCGTAAGAATTGGGTGTAAAAGCAAGCGTGGTTTTCACGCTGTCCAGAATGCCGCCTTCGGGTGTCCATTCATGTTCCACTGCATAACGTTTGCGGTCAATTTGCAGATCACGGTCGTATTTATGGATCACTTCGCCCGTTGGCAGCCCTGTGATCGAAGACGTCACAGGCCCCAAAGTTGTTCGGTAATCAACCGAGGTTTCACGATCCAGAATATCGGCGGAAAATTCCAGTCGATGGGCGCTGGTCGGGGTCCAGACCAGTTTCACCAAACCCCGATTGGACGTGATGTCGCTCGGGTCCAGTTCACCACAGGGCGTTGCGCCGAAATCCACGTTACGCGGGCAGCCATAAATACCGCCGTCATTGCGGGCGTTGGACAGTTCCGTCTCGCTTGACGATTCCCTTGAAATCCCCACCAACAGATCAAGGTTCGGCGCCAGTTTCTGCCCAAAAGCCAGATCCATATCCGTGCCGCTGTTCAGTGTGTCATACCCCACCCGAACCGAGCCGCCCCGATTCCGGCCCTTTAGAACATCCTCAGGGTCGATGGTTTCCACCGCGACAACCCCGCCAAGCGCATCCGAACCCCATAAAACCGAGGCCGGCCCGCGCACAATTTCAACTTGCTTGGTAAAGCTGAAATCAAGGTAATCCCGCGTCCCGTCGATGATCCGTTCCGGCACACGCGACCCGTCTACCTGCATCTGCACACGATTGCCCCCGACCCCGCGCACGGTGAACCCGCCAAATGTGTTGAACGGATCGGTCGATGTGGTCTGGCGCTGCACTGTGACACCGGGGGTGTAGCGGGTCAGCTCTTGCATATCGGTGATGCTATAGGTTTCGATATCGTCTTCATCCACCACTGTGGTATTTGACGGCGCATCCAGCACCTGTGCGCCGTGGCGGTCTGTGAACAGGGTGATTGTGCCCAGCGGCAGGGCGTTCTGCGTGGCGTCTTGCGCGGATGCACCCGCAGCAAGTGTGGTTAACAGGGCAGTGGTGCCCCCCAAAATGGATTTACAAAATGTCGGCTTCATAAAAAGGCCTCCAGCAAGGCCTTGGCAGGCCAGTTTCAGATCATGCGTCTGCTGGCGGTGCGCTAGCGTTCAAGCGGGTCATCCCGTGAACTTGATGCTGTTTAGTTATATCTTACTGTTTTTGTCAACATTGAATCCAAAGTGATTTACCGATTCTTTTCTCATAAAACCAAGACTCTGCAAGATTTCCGCACCCCAAGATTGAGTTGGCCAATAGTAACGTATCGAAAACTCACTTCGGGGCTGTCAGTCTACATAGAAGCTGCGAATCTCTTTATCAGTGTGATCCAGCGCTGGGGGTTTTGACCATTCAAGGGTTGTAAAAAACTGCGGTTTGAGGTGTATTCCTGCTGAAAATTCGGCCAAATTCGCTGCCTGAAAAACCACCACCGGACACAGCTTGCCCAAGTTTTGCGCAATGCCCCCTTAATGCGCATCAATTTAAACCTTTGCGCGCGTTGCATAGCTGCATTGCAGCATTATCAGTTGCTGCAATGCAGAAACTTCGATTATACAGAGATCACAGACTATCATACTGGACCTTTCTCCTCCCAGAGATCCCAAGATGATTTCGCAACAGGCTTTCACCTCCTCCCGAGAGCATGTTGCACCCTGAACGCGTTTGCGGCACCTCCTCCCGCTGCGAACCCTTCAAATAAGCGGTGCCCTCACCTCCCGGGGTCACCGCTTTTTTGTGTCTAATGCCCATCCAGCCCCCTCACTTGGACAGCTCTGTGGCAACTTGCACCTTGGACTTCGCCTGATCCTTGCGCTAACGATTCCTTATGAACATGCTTAGTCCACGCGAACCGTTTTCCTATCTGCAAGATCCATCGGTGCCGCCGTTTTCTGCGGGGGAGGTTTTCACCGTGATGGATGCCCGCTGTTCGCTGTGTGCAAAAGGCGCAAGCTGGATTGCCCGCAACGATAAAAAGCAGGATTTCAGAATCGTGCCACTGCAATCCGACATCGGAAACGCCCTGATGCGGCACTATGGCCTTGATCCCGCCGACCCCACGTCCTGGCTTTATATAGAAGACGGACGCGCCTATTCCTCGCTTGATGCCTATATCCGTGTGGGCCAGCGTCTGGGTGGCATCTGGCGCGGGCTTGGCCTGTTTCGAATACTGCCCACTACACTTCAGGACGTGATGTACCGCGCTGTTGCGCGCAACCGGTATCGGCTGTTTGGAACCACTGATATGTGCAGCCTGCCCGACGCTGAAGTTCAAAAAAGACTGGTGCTGTGAAAGTCCTGCTGCTGGGCGGATACGGGGTCTTTGGCGGGCGGCTTGCTGAATTACTATCTGATCTGACGGATCTTGAAATCATCATTTGCGGGCGGGATCCGAACCGCGCGGCCGCGTTTTGTGACGCCTATCAGGGGCAGGCACAGGTCAGGCCGCTGGCGCTGAACCGCAAGAATATTGTGCAGGGCCTAAATGCGGAAGCTCCTGATCTGGTGGTGGATGCATCCGGACCGTTTCAGGATTACGGCAAAGACCGCTACCGCGTGATTACCGCCTGTATCGCCGCCAGAATTAACTACCTCGATTTTGCCGATGCGGCTGATTTTGTCTTTGGCGTGTCACAGTTCGACAGCGCGGCCAAAGCGGCCGGAGTCTATGTTCTGTCTGGCGTCAGCAGCTTTCCCGTCCTGACGGCTGGCGTTCTGCGCGACATGGCCAAGACCATGGATATTGTGTCTGTCACAGGCGGTATCGCCCCCTCGCCCTATGCGGGGATCGGGCTGAACGTGATGCGCGCGGTGGTGGGCTATGCAGGCGCGCCTGTTAAATTACAGCGAAACGGTGCGCAGGTTCAGGCCGTCGGGCTGGCGGAAAGCAAGCGGTTCACCATTGCGGTGCCGGGGCGACTGCCGCTGAACAACATCCATTTCTCGCTGGTGGATGTGCCTGATTTGCAGGTTATCCCGCCCGAACATCCCACCCTAAAAGACATCTGGATGGGCGCAGGTCCAGTTCCCGAACTGCTTCACCGCATTCTTAACCTGTTGGCCAAGGCACGGGCGCGTTTCAAGCTGCCTTCACTGGTACCCCTGTCTGCCCTGTTTTACAAAGTCCTGAACCTGATGAAATTCGGAGACCATCGCGGCGGCATGTTCGTGCAAGCCCGCGGGCTGCGGAACGGTCAAGAAGTCGCGCAATCCTGGCATCTTTTGGCCGAGGGCGACGACGGCCCCTATATTCCATCCATGGCGATCGAAGCGATTATTCGCAAATCCCTGACAGGTGTGCGGCCCGAAACAGGGGCCAGACCCGCGACCCGCGCGCTTGATCTGTCGGATTATAACGCGCTGTTTAAAACCCGCACAATCTATGCGGGGATGCGGGATCAGCAGGCAAAAACGACCCCGCTTTACCATCAGATATTAGGGCCGGCTTTCGAAACCCTTCCCGCGCCGGTTAAGGCACTGCATGACAGCAACAAAACCCGCCGATGGACGGGTCAGGCCGAGGTGCGGCGCGGCAGGAACTGGATTGCCAAAGCCATTGCAGCATTGATCGGCTTTCCCAAAGCCTGCGCGGAAATACCGGTCACCGTGACACTCTCGCCCCAAGCAGGGGGAGAGTTGTGGGTGCGGGATTTTGGCGGAAAAGTCTTTTCTTCAACGCAGCACAAAGGCAGCGGCAAGAACGATTATTTACTGGTTGAAACCTTTGGCATCATCGCAGTGGCACTGGCGCTGGTGATTGACGAAAACCGCCTGTTCCTGATCCCACGGCGATGGTCCTGCCTTGGCATTCCCCTGCCACGGGCCTTACTGCCCAAGGGACAAAGTTTTGAAACAACCCGCAACGGACATTTCTGCTTTGACGTGGACATCGCCGCGCCGTTGATCGGGCGCATCGTCGCCTATCGCGGGGAATTGCGCCCAATGGATTAACCGCCTTGCGACGCAGGCGCGGCCAGATCCAGCCACAGCTTGCCAGAGCGATAGCCGCCGCGCATCAAATGGCCCGCCCGATCCACCTCCGGATATTGGTTCACCCAATCGCGAAAGCGGTCGTTTGTGACGATTTGCGCGCCCAGATCCCGCGCGGCGGTTAAAATCAGCGGATCGGCGGGGCTGCCTTTGGGCACCACCATCACGCGATCTTTCGGCAAGTCCAAAAGCCCAGCCAAAGCGCGGTCATTCAGGAACTTTCCCTGCACTTTATACCCCACATTCGCGTCAAAAACGACGCCGGGCATATAGCCATGTTCGCGCAGATAGGCGTTCAGTTCCAGCACGGTTTCCAGTTTCGGCGTGCCGCCGTTCCAGTGCATCACGTTTGACCCGTCCACCACAACCCAGCGCAGCGGGATGTCTCGGCGGTCTTGGTAACCGGAACGGGGGGCCGTTAACAGCAGGTAAAGACTGGCCAGCGCACAGGGGCCAGCCAACAGGATCAGCCCGGAATAGTCCGGGATAAAAGCCACGCCGACCCCCACAAGAGACAGCAGCAAAAGAACAACCGGTGCAATCATAGGGTGAGCGTACTGCGCCACAAATCGAAAGCCAAGCACAGAACACAGGGCATAGCGCGCCCCGAAACAGGCTGCCTTTGGCGCCAAACCCGCTTGCATTCAGGGGGCTTTCCATGGGATTGAAACCCGATCACCACAGGAGCGCGACATGATTATCTACGGTTTGGACACCTGCCCCCTTTGCCAAAAAGCCCGCAAAGCCCTTACAGCGGATGGCAGGACTTTCACCTTTCGCGATGTCCGCGCTGACCCGTTGGATGAAACCGAACTGGCGGAACTGCTGGCAGAGTTCGGCGATAATCTGGTTGATCGCACGTCAAACGATTATCGCGGGCTGAGCGACTGGTTGAAACATTCCGACGCAGATGCGCAGATTGCTGCAAAACCCAAGGTAATGGCCCGCCCCGTCATTCGTGACGGCGACAGGTTTTTCCTAGGCTGGGACGATGCGGTTCAGGCAGCCTTGATCGCGGAATCATAATCGCGCCACTGGGGTTCAGAACACGGCAACCCAAATACCCGCGAACATGAACATACCGCCAAAACTGGCCCACAGATGCCAGATCGAATAGCGGTAAGGCATTGTCTTTCGCACATAAAACAGCGTCCCGATCACATAGCAGGCAGATCCGGCAAGGATGCACCACAGGGTCACAACCGACACACCCGTCATTTCCGGCAAAGCGCACAGGCCAATCGCCCCTAGCCCCAGATAAGACGCCGTCGACCACTTTGATTTGACGGTTCCGTCGGTGAACTTCTTCCAAATTGCCACGAACGTCAGCGCCCAACAGACCCCAAGCAGGGTCAGCGTCCAAGGGGTGTCCGCCAGCACAAAAAACGGTGTGAACGTGCCGGAAATACTGGGATAGATTGCCGCGTGATCCATGCGGCGCAGTAACACGCGGTGATCCTGCAAAGGCGCGAAATGATAGGCCCAGGAGGCCAGATTGGACGCCAGCGCGCAAAGCACGTAAACCACCACCGCAACAACCATCTTGGTCTCCAGCAGTTCCGCCGCTTTGAACACCAGCGCATAACCTGCGGCCAGGATCAGAACAAGCCCGACAAAATGCACAGTCATATCAGCGGCACGGTGGGAGGAGATCTGGCTGGGATAGGTGGTAATGGTCATTTTTTCGCGCCTGAATATTGCAGGTCAATCCAATAAAGGCGCAAAAGTTTGAAGTCTATAAGCAACAAAGTTTGCCTTACGGCACCTTGCTGCGCGCGTGCCGGGCCTATTGGACAAACAGCCCCAATTGCCCCAACAGGTCAGCCGCTTGCCGTTTGGAAATCAACGCGCCCTTGAACCGTCTGGCATCCACCAGTTTGACACCCCCCAAATCAGCACCACGCAGGTCTGCGTTTTCGAACCGGCACCCCGCCAGATTTGCATCCCGAAGCGAGCAGTCCTCAAACTCGGTCTCGCGAAAGTCACAGGAGCGCAAATCCGCCTCGCTGAAATCGACACCCCTGAGGGTGGTTTTGCAAAAGGATAGACCCGGCAAAAGGGCAAGGCCGAATAAAACGTCACAGAGTTCCAGCCCGATAGAGCGTGTCTCGGACAGATCAGCGCCAATCATTTTGCAGCCGCTGATTTTCATCGCGGCCAGCGTGGCGCCGCGAAAGGAGGTGTTGTTGAAATCTCCGCCTGTGATCCGGGCTTCTGTGCAGGTGGCGCTGGAAAACCGCGCGCCAGCCGCCCTGCATCCTGCAAATACCGCCCGCTCTAACAATGCCCCTTGGAACGAGACCCCGCTAAGATTGCATTTCTCAAACCGCCAATCCGCCATGTTGAACCCCGTCAGATCAAGACCCTGAAGGTCGCAGTTCTGCAGCAAGGCCGGCCTGCCGGATTTGGCAAGCTTTGCAACATCCGCTGCCGTTACTTTCTGATCCGAAAGCTGCTGTTGTGGGTCATGATCCATACATCCAGCTCTGTCACCCGCGCGGGCTGATTTCAAGGGGGATGCCCGCCAAAACAGCATCCGTCCCGACGGCTCTGCTGGATCAGTGGCTTGCAGCACTGCAACACTGGCATTTTAGGCATTCCAAAGGTCATTTTTTAGGCAACTAGTTGTTGAAACAGAAAGTCTTTTCGCGCATTCTAAGTAAAAATCGCAGATCCTTAAGACCCGGCTGGCCAATTATGCAGATCCGGTCTTTTACAAAGGTTTGTAAAATTAAATTCAGGCATCTTTTCCAATTGATAGGTACACAATGTCCGCGACTGAAAATGACGATCTCATCAACAACGCCACCGCATTGGAGTCTGTCAGTATTGACGGCCTCGGCGGGAATGATTCCATTCTCGGCAGCGAATTTGACGACACACTACACGGGTCCAAAGGGCGGGATCGTATTTCAGGGCTTGGCGGCGATGATCTGATCGATGGCGGCTTTGGCAAAGACGTTCTGATTGGCGGTGCAGGTGAAGATTTTGTGCTTGGCGGGATCGGCGGCGATGAAATCGACGGTGGGTTGGGCAATGACACCTTGAATGGTGGGGGCGGTGTGGACCATTTGTTCGGCCGCGATGGCGATGACCAACTGTTCGGGGGCCGCGGTGCGGATGTGTTGTATGGCGGTGCCGGAGATGACCAACTGACTGGGGGTCTTGGCGCAGATGTAATCAATTCGGGCAGCGGCGATGATTTCGTTTCCGGCGGTTGGGGCGCGGATGAAATCTTTGGCCACTCTGGCGACGACAGCATTCGTGGCGGCAAGGGCACCGATCTGATAAGCGGCGGTTCCGGTGACGATACCATTGCAGGCGGTCAGGATGATGACACATTGTTCGGGGGCGATGGCACGGATACCGCAGTCTACGGCGGTTCGCTTCATGATTATTCATGGGCCGTTACCGGAAACACGGTCACCGTAACCGATAACAGCACCAAAAACGGTGATTCCGGTGTGGATGTGCTCAAGGGGTTTGAAAGGCTGCAGTTCAACGACGGCATTATCCACTTGGACGGGACCAATAACCTTCCACTGCTGTCTGGCAATGACACAACCGTAACCGAAGATTCTTCAGTGTCTTTCGATTTGACAGCGACAGATTTTGACGGGGACAATTTGGTCTTTGACGGATACACCTACGCGGGTGCCGGCCTGATTTCACTCGGCACTATGGTGCCTGGCACTGCGGGTGGCTTCTCGACCTTGATGGCCAGTTTCACTTTCTCTTCAAATGGCGGATTTGACAGTCTTCAAGTAGGCGAAACTGCGGTCGAACAGGTGACTTTCACCTTCTCGGACGGCAATGGCGGCGTTGTTAACCATACGGTGGACATCACAGTAACAGGCGTAAACGACGCACCCGTGGCGCAGGCCGCTTCGGTCACAGGGGATGAGGATGCGGTGATCTCCGGTTCCGTTGCTGCAACGGATGTGGATGGGGACAGCCTGACATTCGCGCTGGAAACCGATGGCACAAACGGCACTGTCGTTATGAATGCAAACGGCAGCTACACCTATACGCCAGCGGCGAATTTCAACGGGTCCGACAGCTTTTCCTACACCGTCAGCGACGGCAACGGCGGCACGGATACGCAGACAGTTTCCATCACCGTAGACGCGGTGAACGACGCGCCCGTGGCACAGGCAGGCACAGCCTCCGGCGACGAGGATACGGTGATCTCCGGTTCCGTTGCCGCAACGGATGTTGATGGGGACAGCCTGACCTTTGCACTGGAAACCGATGGCACCAACGGCACGGTCGTGATGAATACAAACGGCAGTTATACTTACACGCCAACAACGGACTTCAACGGGTCGGACAGCTTTACCTACACAGTCAGCGATGGCAACGGTGGTGCGGATACACAGACAGTTTCTATCACTGTGGACGCGGTGAACGACGCACCTGTGGCGCAGGCAGGCATAGCCTCCGGCGACGAGGATACGACAATTTCAGGAACAGTGGCCGCGACGGATATTGAAGGTGACAGCCTGACATTCGCGCTGGAAACCGACGGCACCAACGGCACAGTCGTTATGAATGCCAACGGCAGCTATACCTATACGCCAGCGGCGGATTTCAACGGGGCGGACAGCTTTACCTACACCGTCAGTGACGGCAATGGCGGCACAGATACGCAGACAGTTTCCATCACCGTGGACGCAGTCAACGATGCGCCCGTGGCGCAAGCCGCGAC
>JAXMOF010000022.1:0-60746 GCA_034670045.1 Amylibacter sp.
CATTCGTGCGCAACAATTCTTTCATACCAAAGGCATACGGCCAATTGGTATCGGATGTCGAGCCAAAGGGAATGAATAAACGGTGAACAACATTAGCCCCCTTAAACCACATGAACAATTGGCCGCGATGCTGGCCGATGACATGGCGCTGGTGAACGACCATATCCGCAGCCGGATGGCGTCAAAACATGCACCGCGCATTCCCGAAGTCACCGCCCATCTGGTTGAGGCAGGCGGAAAGCGCCTGCGCCCGATGCTGACCTTGGCAGCGGCGCGATTGTGCGGCTATGACGGCCCCTATCACATCCATCTGGCGGCCACTGTGGAATTTATCCACACCGCAACCCTGCTGCATGATGATGTGGTAGACGAAAGCGCGAAACGGCGCGGGCGGCCGACGGCGAACCTGTTGTGGGACAATAAATCGTCGGTTCTGGTGGGCGATTACCTGTTCTCCCGCTCGTTTCAACTGATGGTTGAAACCGGCAATCTGCGGGTGCTGGATATTCTGGCAAATGCGTCTGCGACCATTGCCGAAGGCGAAGTCTTGCAACTGACCGCCGCCAGCAATCTGGCCACGGATGAATCCGTTTATCTGCAAGTGGTCCGCGGCAAAACCGCGGCGCTGTTTTCGGCTGCAACCGAAGTGGGTGGCGTGATCGCTGACGCTGATGAAACCGTCACACAGGCCCTATACGATTACGGCGATGCGCTTGGGATCAGCTTTCAGATTGTAGATGACCTGCTGGATTACGGCGGTGCTTCGGCCAGTCTGGGCAAAAACACTGGCGACGATTTCCGCGAGCGGAAATTAACCCTTCCGGTGATCAAAGCCGTGGCCAAAGCCGATGCCGAAGAACGGGCTTTCTGGAAACGTACCATCGAAAAAGGCGATCAGCAGGATGGCGATCTGGAACAGGCGATGTCCCTTTTAGCCAAACACAACACCATGGAAGAAACCCGTCAGGATGCGCTGCACTGGGCTGGAAAAGCCCGCGCCGCCTTGCAGCCCTTGCCAGACAGTGAACTGCGCAAGCTGTTGATGGACCTGTCCGACTACGTGGTCAGCCGCGTGGTCTGAACCCACCAATCCAGGTGATTTCCTGCCAGTTGATCCGCCGCTGTCGTGGCGGATTCAACACTGTCATATAGCCCGAAACACGTTGCCCCCGACCCCGACATTCTGTGCAGCAGCGCGCCTGTATTTGACAGTGCGTCCAGAACGCTGGAAATTTCAGGCACGCAGGCGATTGCCGGATCCTGCAGGTCGTTGCGTTGCGTGGTCAACCAGTCGGTCCAGCCCGCTGTTTCCAGCCCCGAAATCGCAGGATTATCTTTGCATGTCAGCGCCTTGAATACGTCAGGCGTTGCCACAGAAAGATTGGGATTCACCAGAACCATCGGCAAATCAGGCGGGTTTGGCAGCGGTTCAATCACCTCGCCTATGCCGCGCATTCGGACGGTTTTTCCAGCCACACAAACAGGCACATCGGCCCCCAAAGCCAGCTGCTTGACTGCGTCCGGCAACGGGACACCCCACAGTGCCGACAGCCCGTGCAACGTGGCGGCAGCATCGGCAGAACCGCCACCGATACCCGATGCCACAGGCAGGTTCTTTTCCAGATGTATCGCAGCGCCCTGCCCTGCAGGTTTGGCAAAGCAACGGGCCGCTTGCAGGATCAGATTATCGTCGGCCCCGCTTAGCCCCGCAGCAAACGGGCCGCTGATGGACAGGGACACAGATTCGGCAGGTTCAAAGGTCAGCACATCGCCGTATTCGGCAAAACCGACGATGCTGTCCAACAGGTGATAGCCGTCATCCCGTTGGCCGGTGACATGCAGGCAAAGGTTAATCTTTGCCCGCGCAATCTGTTTAATTGTTGCCATTGCCGGACGCGGTTTCGCGGTTTTTTTCCTCGTCCAGAACAGCATCCAGACCTTTTTCCAGCTTGCGGCGAATCCGTATCGCGTCTTTTTCTTCGGGTTTGAACGACAAGGCCCGACGCCACTGGAATTCAGCCTCGCGCTTGCGGTTCACCTTCCAATACACGTCACCCAGATGGTCATTGATGATCGCGTCATTTGACACCAGTTCCACCGCCCGCTCCATCGGACCCAGAGCCTCTTCGTATTTGCCAAGCTGATACAAAACCCATCCCAGACTATCGGTGATATAGCCGTCGTTGGGGCGGGCTGTCACCGCACGTTCAATCATGTCTTGCGCTTCATCCAGCCGCTCGTTTGCTTCAACCAACGAATACCCCAGATAGTTCAGCACCAACGGCTGGTCGGGGCTTAATTCCAACGCTTTGTGAAAGTCTTTCTGGGCCTGTTCCCAACTGCCTTCCCGCTCATTCGCAATGCCGCGCGCGTAAAACAGGAACCAGTGGTTTGGCGCAGGTTCGGGGATCATATCAACCGCGATGTCATAGGCCTCGGCAGCTTCGGCATAGTCTTCCTGCCCCCGCAGCACATCGCCCAGCGAAATATAGACCCGTGGCACATCTGCGTAAGTGCGGGTCAGATTGCGCAGAACCTCGATGGCAGCGTCGTGTTTTTCGGCATCCACCAGTGCGTCGGCCCGCCCCAGTTCAGCGTTCAGGAACATCGGGTCGTCCTGTTTGACACGGGAATAGGTGCGGGTGGCCAGATCGAACTGGTCCTGATCCTGCAAAATTTCAGCCGTCAGAAGAATCGCCTCGGTGTAGCCGGGGCGCAAATATTCAGCCAGACGTGCGTAAACCAGCGCGTAGCGTTCATCCTGTTCCCGCTCCAACACGCTTGCGAGCGTCAAAAACACCTCTGCCGCTCCCTGTGCGGCATCCGAGATAAAGTCGTAATCCACTATGCCCTTGTCCGCGATCCGGTCACGCAACTCAGACACACCCTGATCGGATGTGCCCCGCAGTGCATCATCCAGCAGCGCCAGTGCTTCGTCCTTGCGATCCAGTTGGGTCATGATCTGGGCATGGGCAATCAGACTGCCCCGGTTCAGGCGCAGATTGCCGTCTTCATCCCCGGTCAGGATTTTATCCGCCGTGGCAAAATCCCCAACCGAGGCCAGCGCCAGCGCTTTGTGGTATTGCCCGAACAACCGCATGGCAGGCGGGTTGTCCATCGAATCAAAACGGTCCGCAGCAACGGTCATTTGCCCGTCCCCCAGCGCAACCCAACCCGACAGAAGCCCTGTCAAAAGCGGGCTGAAAATATCGGCACTATCGGTCAGAAGCGACTGCGCCTCGGAAAAGTCACCAGCGCGAATATCCTGTGCAATCACCACCAGATCGGCAAGCTGGCTGGCGAATTGGCCGCTTTGAATTTTGCGGGCAATCGCGATGGACCGGTCCACGTCCCCTTTGGCAACAAAGGATAATAACGCGTTTTGCAGCAGGTAGGGGTTACTGGGATCACGGGCCAGTGCCTCTGTATAGAAACGGGCGGCCTGTTCGTAATTATTGTCCCGATTGGCTTGGTTTCCGGCAAGATACGCCCCCGCCAGCCCTTGGGCCTGCGTCGAAGCACCGGTCCCTATCGTCGCGCCCAGCGCAACGGCGGCTCCCACCACAACTGCGATACTTTTGGTAAACCCTGCCACGTTTCATCCAATCTTTGTCAGCTTTGATCAAAACCTAGCCCCAGACCCCGGTTTTGACAATGAATGACCTGCGCTTTGGAGTCACATCTTTGTAGGATTTTCACGCGAGTTGTTGGAATCCGCCGATCCCCAATCAAAAACCCCGGCGCGTGGCCGGGGTTTCAGATGTTACATATTCGGGTAGTTCGGACCTTCGCCACCTTGGGGGGTGGCCCAGTTGATATTCTGACTGGGGTCTTTGATGTCGCAGGTTTTACAATGCACACAGTTTTGCGCGTTGATCTGGAACCGGGGATTGGACCCGTCGTCATCGCGCAACACTTCGTACACACCCGCAGGACAATACCGCTGCGCAGGTTCGGCAAATTCCGGCAGGTTTACTGCGATCGGAATGCTCGGGTCTTTCAGTTGCAGATGGCAGGGTTCGTCTTCGGCATGGTTTGTCGCGGAAAAGCTGACGTTGGTCAGACGGTCAAAGCTGATCACCCCATCCGGCTTGGGATAGTCGATCGGCTTGTGCTTGCTGGCCTTTTCGGTTGCCAGCGCATCAGATTTGCCGTGTTTCCATGTGCCCAGCGGGTTCCAGCCCGTCAGGCTTGCCACCCACATATCCAGCCCGCCCAGCGCAAGCGAGGCAACCAGACCGAACTTTGACCAGATCGGTTTGACGTTGCGCACTTTTTTCAGGTCTTTGGCAATCGGGCCTGTGCGTACGTCTGTTTCATATTCGGTCAACTCGTCGCCTTCACGACCAGCCTTGATCGCCGCAACTGCAGCTTCGGCGGCGGCTTTGCCAGACAGCATCGCATTGTGGTTGCCCTTGATCCGCGGCACGTTGACCAGACCTGCGGAACAGCCCAACAGCGCCCCGCCCGGAAAGACCATTTTCGGGATCGACTGCCAGCCACCTTCGGTGATCGCACGCGCGCCGTAAGCCACCCGTTTGCCACCTTCGAGCAGTTTTTTGATTTCAGGGTGTTGTTTGAACCGCTGGAATTCCATGTAAGGGAACAGATGCGGGTTCTTATAGTTCAGATGCACCACAAAACCGATGAAGACTTGATTGTTTTCAGCGTGATACAGGAACGAACCGCCCCCCGCAGCGCCCCCCAAAGGCCAGCCCATCGTGTGGGTCACAGTGCCTTCGCTGTGTTTTGCAGGATCAATATCCCAGATTTCTTTCATGCCCAGACCGAATTTCTGCGGCTCTGAATCCTTGGCCAGATCGAATTTTTCGATAACCTGTTTTGACAGGGACCCGCGCACACCTTCGGACAGCAGCACATATTTGCCGTGCAATTCCATACCTGGCTCATAGCTTGGCCCTTGTGTGCCATCAGGGTTCAGGCCGAACTCGCCTGCCACAACCCCTTTGACTTCGCCGTTGTCGCCGTAGATCAGTTCGGAACAGGACATGCCGGGAAACACCTCGACGCCCAGTTCTTCGGCCTGTTCCGCCATCCAGCGACAGACGTTGCCCATAGACACAATGTAGTTGCCATGGTTGTTCAACAAAGGGGGCATCGGGAAATTCGGGATGCGCACGCTGCCCGCTTCGCCCAGCACCAGAAAATTATCTTTCTTAACCGGTACTTTGATTGGCGCGCCTTTTTCTTTCCAGTCAGGGATCAGCGCATCCAGACCACAAGGGTCCAAAACCGCGCCAGACAGGATATGCGCCCCGACCTCTGATCCTTTTTCCAGCACAACCACATCCAGATCAGGGTCAAGCTGTTTGATACGGATCGCCGCAGACAGACCCGCAGGCCCCGCCCCAACAATAACTACATCATACGGCATAGACTCGCGTTCAATATCGGACATGGTCACTTTTCCCCTCAACTCGCCTATTCTGGCGGAAAATCATCTGCGTTGTTCTACTGACATTGCAACGGTTGGGCAATATTGAAAGCCTTACCATGCGTTCAGCCGCATAAATTACCCTGTCACGGCGCGTAACATATCAATTTTGCATAAAAAACAGCCGCACTCTGGGGCGAATGGCCCCTTGCAGAGAACCGCATCCACTTTTAAGGTCAGTTTTCGGAAAAGTTGAGTGGACAGGCCTAATGGAAAAAATCCCGATGACACCGCGCGGCTATAATGCTGCACAGGTAGAGCTGAAACAGCTGAAATCAGTGGACCGCCCTGCAGTGATCAGAGCGATCGCAGAAGCACGCGAACATGGCGACCTGTCGGAAAACGCCGAATACCATGCAGCCCGCGAACAGCAAAGCCACATTGAAGGCCGCGTCAAAGAGCTGGAAGGCCTGATCAGTCGGGCCGATGTGATCGACGTGACAAAACTGTCCGGCACCATCAAATTCGGGGCCACTGTCGAATTATACGACGAAGACACCGAACAAGAGAAAACCTATCAGATCGTCGGCGAGAACGAAGCCGACATCGACAAAAACCTGCTCAATATCAAGTCTCCCATCGCGCGGGCCTTGATTGGAAAAGAGGAAGGTGACAGTGTCGAGGTACGCACCCCAGGCGGCACCAAGAACTACGAAGTGGTGAGCATTAAGTTCATCTAAGGTCACAAAGGCCCGTTACATGTCTAATGCAAATACATCGCTTGCGCCAACAGTGCCAGCCAACAGTGGCGCTGAAACGCGGATCGCGCTGGCGCTGAGCATTTTCTGGCTGCTGGCCTGTACGCTTTATGTGTTTGGCGTGCCGGGTGCGCTTGAGCAAATCACCACCAATATCCTGACCCTGATGATCGCCTTCATCGCCATGTTCTTTCCGGTGATTGTGATCTGGACCGTGGCGTATGTGTCAAATTCCCTGCGCGGTATGCGGGCGGAAACCAATGTGCTGCGCAATTCCATGGATCAGATCAAAGCGGTGATCTCGGAAAGACCGGAAGCGGATCAAAGCCTGAACACCAAGCTGCAAGAGCAGCTTAACGAAATCGCGGCCCTGACCCAGCAAACAGACAATCGCCTGAACGAACTGGCCGCCAAAGCATTGGCTTCGGCAGCCGAACCTGCAAGCCCGCGCACCGATGCCGCCGCCCTTGCAGAAAAACACGCAGCCCCCGAAGACGTCAGCCAGACCTCGTTGCCGCTGCAATCCCCCACAGGGCCAGAGCGGATGCCAATCACGGTTTCCGAATTCATCAAAGCACTGAATTTCCCTGACAATGCCGACGACCGCGAAGGCTTTCGCGTGTTGCGCCGCGCCTTTGAGGAACGGGAGCTGGGCAAACTGCTGCAAGCCTCGCAGGATGTGCTGACCCTGCTGTCCCAGGACGGCATCTATATGGACGACCTCACGCCGGACAAACCCCTTCCCGCAGTCTGGCGCCGCTTTGCCAGCGGCCAGCGGGGTCTGACAGTCTCCGCCCTTGGCGGCATTCGCGACCGCTCGGCCCTGACATTGGCCAAAACACGGCTGAAAAACGATCCGGTGTTCCGTGACGCCACCCATCATTTCCTGCGCAAGTTCGACCAGATCCTGATCGAATTCGAAGAATCCGCCGAAGACAATGAATTGTTGGAAATGTCCCAAACCCGCACCGCCCGCGCCTTCATGCTGCTTGGCCGCGTCGCAGGGTCTTTCGACTAACCAAAGTCAAAATCCCCCCTTCGCCTTTTTGTTTTTCAAATATCCAAATCCCGTGCGCGCGCCAAGAACAGGCGCTTCAAATCACACCCCGAAAGTCCCGTAAGGATAGAACAAGACCCGATCTCCTTGGGCAATTTCCTGCGCCCCGTCGCCAAGTTCAACCAATCCTTCGGCCCAGCTCAACCCTGAAATCCGCCCCGACCCTTCAGAGCGGAACACCTCAACTTTACCGTTGCGCACCCGCGCCCGCAGATATTCACGCCGCCCTGCCTTTTTGCGTTTGTGAAACCCGGCAGGCAGTTCAAACCCCTGCGGCGCAGACCACCCGCCCCCCGCCAGCGCGCCCAGCGCAGGGCGTGCAAAAATCAAGGTACAGACCAAAGCCGCCACAGGATTTCCAGGCAGGCCGAACACCGGCACCCCCTTCCAAAGCGCCAGCGCCAATGGCCGCCCCGGCTTCATCGCAATCCGCCAGTTTTGCAGGTTCCCCTGCGCCCCCAACACAGCCGAAACATGATCCTCATCCCCCGCCGAGGCGCCGCCGCTGGTCAGGATCACATCCGCCAGCGCGGCCCCCTGATCAAAAGCCGCTGCAACCAATGCGCCGTCGTCAGGCACTTTACCCAGATCGACAGCCTCATAGCCCCAAGCGCGGATCAGCTCTAACAACATGGGGCGATTGGCGTCATAAATCTGCGACGGTCCGGCCATGCCGGCACTGATGTCCACCACCTCGTCCCCTGTGGAAAACACCGCCACCCGCAGTTTTTGGCGCACGGGCACCTCTGCCACCCCGACCGAGGCCAGTAGCGCCAAATCTTGCGCCCGCAACCGATGGCCGGACAGCAGAACATCCGCACCAGCACGCAAATCCTCGCCCGCATCCCGCGTGTTCGCGCCCCGTTTCAGACCTGTGCGAAAAGCGATCCTATCGTCTGCAACACTGCAATCTTCTTCCAGAACAACCGTGTCCACCCTTTCGGGCAAGGCCGCGCCTGTCAGAATCCGCAGCGCCTGACCTGCGGGCAAAACCCCATCAAACGGCGCACCCGCGGCAGAGCGTCCTTCGGCCAAAGGCAGGGTGCAGATTGCGTCCTCGGGCATATGATCAAAAGCAAACCCGTAGCCATCCACAGCGGAATTCGCGTAGGGCGGGTTTGATCGGGCCGCCACCACATCCTGCGCCAGAATCCTGCCGCCTGCCTGTGCCAGCGGCACGGTTTCCACCCCAGTCACCCCGTGCAAACGGTCTTGCAACTGGGTCAGGGCCACGTCCACTGGCGTCCAGTCAACGCCTGCGGGCATGGCAAAACAATCGTCTTTCAGCGGCGGCGGTTTCATGACAATCCTACCTGATCCAGAATAAAGGCCGCCACAGCTTCGGTGTCATCCAACCCCAGCACAGGACGGTCCAGATCCAGCGCCACATCGCTGGCAACCGCCATAATAGACGGATCGTCCCGCGCCAGCAAAGGCTTGCCGGTTTCCGCGCGGTGGCATTCCAGTTTCGCGTGGCTTTCGGTCTTGAACCCTTCGATCAGCACCAGATCCACTGGCGCCAGCTTGGTCAACAGCGCAGCCAACGGTGGTTCCGGTTCGTCGCGCAATTCGTGCATCAAGGCCCAGCGATTGCCTGAACACAGCAGCACCTCTTGCGCGCCCGCCGCACGGTGGCGATAGCTGTCGCGACCCTCATGATCCACATCAAAGGTGTGATGGGCGTGTTTCACCGTGGACACAGACAACCCCCGTGCGGTGAAATCCGTTACCAGACGTTCCATCAATCCGGTTTTGCCGGTGTTTTTCCAGCCGGTTATGCCAAAGACTTTCACAGATCAAACTCCGCAATCATCGCTTCGGCCTTCGCCAGATCTTCGGGGGTATTGACGTTAAAAAACGGATCAAACGGGCTGGCGGGAAATTCTACATTCACGCAGCCTCGTGGCTGGGTCCATTGCACCACTTTGCGCACACCATCATGCAAGGCTGCGCGCAATTCCGCGCGGGCAGCCACGGGCCAAAGCCCGAATGTGGGATGCCGCGCCTGCCCCCGTTCGGGATCAGGTGTCACGGCCATTGCCAGATCCGATCCGGATGCCAGCAGGCGCTCCACCAGATCACTCGGGAAAAACGGCGTGTCTGCTGCCACGGTCACAATATGGCTGGCCCCTGCGTTGGCCGCCCAGTCCATGCCCGCCAGAACCCCTGCCAACGGCCCTGCAAACCCTACGATACTGTCGGGTTCTACCGGTAAGCCCAGACCGTCAAAACGTTCCGCATCGCCGTTTGCGTTCAGGATCACAGTACCGACCTGCCGCTGCAATCGCACCCGCACGCGGCCCACAAGCGACACACCATCCAGCGCCAGCAAGCCCTTGTCACCACCGCCCATGCGGGACGACAAACCGCCCGCAAGGATCACACCTACGGGTTCAGTCATCTTTGGACCTCCGCTTTCCTGTGTCATCGGCCACCGCATCAAGATCCGCATCCCAGATCAGCCGATCCGCGCCACTTAGGCAGATAAACCGCTTGCCGCGCATCCGCCCGATCAGGGTCAGCCCCACGGATTGGGCAATTTCCACCCCCCAAGCGGTAAAGCCAGAGCGGGAGGCCAACACGGGTATCCCCATCAACGCACATTTTATCACCATTTCGGACGTCAGCCGCCCCGTGGTGTACATAATCTTATCCCCCGCCTGCACCTTTTCAGACAGCATCCAGCCTGCGATTTTATCTACCGCGTTATGGCGGCCCACATCTTCCATATAGACCAGCGGGCGGTCTTCCTGACACAAAACAGAGCCGTGAATCGCCCCCGCTGCCAGATAAAGGCTCGGCGTTTGGTTAATCTGATGGGCAAGAGAGTAAAGCCAGCTTGTGCGCACCTGCCCCTGTGGCAAAACCACCTGATCCAGCCCTTCCATCATATCGCCAAACACTGTGCCCACTGCACAGCCACTGGTGCGGGTCTTTTTCTTTAGCTTTTCTTCATAAATCGTGCCGCCATCCGTGCGCACGACGACGGTTTCCAACTCCTCGTCGTAATCGACACCCAATACAGTTTCATCATCTGCCAGCATGCCCTGATTGCGTAAAAACCCCAGCGCCAGATATTCGGGATAGTCGCCAATGGTCATGGCAGTGACAATTTCCTGACCGTTCAGAAAAATCGTCAGGGGCCGCTCTTCGACCACCGAAATATCCTGCACAGCGCCCGTGTGATCGCGCCCTGTCACAACCCGCGTCAACCCATCACCTCCGGTGCTGGGGCCTATCAAATATTTTGAACTGTTTTCAGTCATCTAGCATTTGCCACTTGTGCGGAACTCCCTTACTGGTCGCACAGTAACATCATGACTTCAAAACAAACCATATCCAAATCCGCCTTCTGGGCAGGCTATCGCGACTGTGCCCCGTTTATTTTGGTTGCAGCGCCTTTTGCCATGCTTTTCGGCGTGGCCGCAACCGAACTGGGCATGTCCTTGGTGCAAACCATGACGATGACCGTGATGGTGATCGCAGGGGCCGCGCAATTCACCGCCCTGATCCTGCTGCACGACCACGCCCCGACCCTGATCGTCATTGTCACAGCCCTTGCGGTGAACCTGCGGATGGCGATGTATGCGGCGGCATTGGTGCCGTATCTTGGCAAAGCCTCGCCGGGGATGAAGCTGTTGGTGGCCTATTTCAACATGGATCAGACCTTTGGTCTGGCCAGCACCCGCTACCCCGTTGAACCGGACTGGAGCGTGCGGGACAGGTTCCTGTATTTTGTCGGAGCGGCCCTGTCGATCACCCCGTTCTGGGTGACGTTTTCCTTTATCGGCGCAGCCTTTGGCGCGGCGATCCCGCCTGAATTCTCGCTCGATTTTGCGATGCCGATCTGTTTCCTCGCCATCATCGCACCTGCCCTGCGCAGCCTGCCCCATATTCTGGCGGCGGGGGCCTCGGTCATCTGCGCGCTGGCGTTTAGCTGGATCCCGTTTTCCCTTGGCCTGATCGTCGCGGCAATCATCGCGATGCTGGTGGGCGCACAGGCAGAACTCTGGCTGGAGCGGCGCAAGAAATGACCGTTGATCCAACACAAATCTGGATTGTCATCGTCGGTCTGGCCATTGGCACGTTTTTCATCCGCTGGTCCTTTCTGGGCCTGCTTGGCGACCGTGAGCTGCCCGAATGGGCGCTGCGTCACCTGCGCTATACGGCTGTGGCAATTCTGCCCGGCCTGATCGCACCGCTGATCCTGTGGCCCTCTGCAACGGGCGGCAACACCGATCCCGCCCGCCTGATTGCCGCGATTGTGGCCTTTGCCGTTGGCACATGGCGCAAATCGGCGATTGCGACGATTTTCAGCGGATTGGTCACGCTCTACGCGCTGCAATACCTGCTGGCCTAAAGCGGCAGCGCCGTGGTTTTGAACACGGTGCGCAGGGCAAAACTGGACTGCAATTGCGCCACCCCTGGCAAGCGCGCCAGATACTGGCGATGAATACGGGCGTAATCATCGGTGTCCGCCGCAACCACCTTTAACAGGTAATCCGCCGTTCCCGCCATCAAATGACATTCCAGCACATCAGGTACGCGGGCGACTTCCCGTTCAAAGGCAGCCAGAGTTTCATCGGCCTGCCCGCTGAGCGAAATCTCTACAAAAACGGTGGTGCGCCGCCCCACGGCACGGGGGTCCAGCATGGCCACATAGTTCTTGATCACCCCGTCCGTTTCCAGCCGCTGTACACGACGATGACAGGCCGAGGCCGACAGATTGATCTTATCCGCCAGCTCTGCATTGGACATGCGTCCGCTCTTTTGCAGCGCATTCAGGATTCGACGGTCTATTTCATCAAGTTTCATAAAATTCGAAGGCTTCTCTGTTTATGGCGGCTTTCTTAGAGGATTATTCGAAAAATCACCCAAAGAACACAAGAGATTGACTTCAACGAATTCATTTTTTGCTTAATAATTGGGCATCTCAAACCGCCAATCTAAGGATCTCTTCATGTTAATCGGGTGCCCCAAAGAAATCAAAAATCAGGAATATCGTGTCGGCGTAACCCCCTCTGCCGCTCTGGAAGCCATTGCACGGGGGCATTCGGTCATCATCCAGTCCATGGCAGGTGCCGGCGCCGGATTCCCCGATGAAGCCTACACTGCTGTTGGCGCAGAAATCGTGGACACCGCCGAAGAGATCTTTGCCCGCGCAGAAATGATCGTCAAAGTGAAAGAGCCCCAGCCCGTCGAACGCAAACAACTGCGCGAAGGGCAAATCCTGTATACCTATCTGCATCTTGCCCCCGATCCCGAACAGACCAAAGACCTGCTGGACAGCGGCGTTACCGCGATCGCCTATGAAACCGTTACCGACAGCAAAGGCGGCCTGCCCCTGCTGGCCCCCATGTCCGAGGTCGCTGGCCGTCTGGCCCCGCAAACCGGATCATGGGCCTTGCAAAAAGCCAATGGTGGCAGCGGTGTTCTGCTGGGCGGTGTTCCGGGTGTCCGCCCCGCCAATATCGCCATCGTCGGGGGTGGCGTTGTGGGGACGGCTGCGGCCCGTGTGGCTGTGGGCATGGGCGCGAATGTAACCGTGCTTGACCGCTCGATCGCGCGACTGTCTTATCTGGACGATGTGTTCATGGGCCGCCTGACCACCCAATATTCCGACAAAGGTGCGATGGTTGATCTGTTGCCCACCATGGATATGGTGATCGGTGCGGTGCTGATTCCGGGGGCTGCTGCGCCCAAACTGATCAGCCGCGATCAACTGGGCCTGATGAAACCTGGGTCGGTGCTGGTGGATGTGGCCATCGACCAAGGCGGCTGTTTTGAAACCTCCAAAGCCACCACCCATGACGATCCGATCTATGAAGTGGACGGCATTGTCCACTATTGCGTCGCCAATATGCCAGGTGCTGTTGCCCGCACATCAACCATCGCGCTTGGCAATGCCACCATGCCATTCATGATGGCACTGGCGAACAAAGGCTGGCGTCAGGCCTGCGAAGACGATGAGAACCTTTTGAACGGGTTGAACACCCACGCAGGCAAGCTGACGTATTACGCCGTGGGCAAAGCCCTTGGCATGGATGTCATGTCGCCCAAGATGGCCCTGAAAGTTTAACGCCGCCTTACAGCAGATACAAAAAAACCCGCCACACAGGCGGGTTTTTCCGTTTCACCCAAAGGTGTTTACGATTTCGCAAGCGAGTCGCGGATTTCCAGAAGGACTTCCAACTCGGTCGGGCCTGCGGGGGCCACGGCCTCTTCGACCTCAGCCTCTTCTTTGGCGGTCGCTTCTTTGGCTTTATTCACGGTGCGCACCAGTTGGAACACCACAAATGCGATGATCAGGAAATTGATCACAGCCATGATGAATGACCCGTAGGCAAAGGTCGCCGCCCCTGCTTCACGCGCATCTGCAAGGCTGGCATAGGCAGTGCCGTCGCCGTTCAGAACGACGAATTTATTGGTGAAATCCACGCCGCCCAAAAACAGCCCGATAATCGGGTTGATCAAGTCGTCGACCATGGATTTCACAATAGCCGTAAAAGCCGCGCCGATGATAATACCGACAGCCATATCCATCACATTGCCCTTGGCAATAAAGTCTCTAAATTCTTTCAGCATGGTGTCCCCCTAAATGCTGTTAAAATAATTGCCGTTTTCCAGCGTGGGTGCAGTATCTGGCGAAAAGAGCCGAAAAAACAAGGGTAACTTGCGGGAAGCCCACTGTTTGGCTTGGATTTTCGCCTGAAATCGGGGGATACCTCAGTTGCTGACCCCGCTCAACGCCTGCGCGACAACCTGTGCAATCGCCAGTGACGCGGTCAGCCCCGGACTTTCCATGCCGAACAATTGAATCAGTCCTTGAAGCCCGTGATCGGCTTTGGTGGAAAACACAAAGTCAGATTGCGTCGCCCCGTCGCGCCGCACGCGCGGCCTGATCCCGCAACTGTCGGGTTGCATCGCACCAACAGGCAGGCCGGGCCACCAACGCCGCACGCTGCTTTCAAACCGCGCCGCCTGCCCGTCGTTTAGCGCGTAATCTACCCGTGGCGGATCAAGGTATTGCAGGTCAGGGCCAAAGCGAAACCCGCCGCCCATATCCCGCACATAATGCACCCCGAGGCTTTCGTCGTCTGGCACCGGATAGATCAAACGCTGGAACGGCGTGGCCCCTGTCACAGAAAACCAACTGCCTTTGGCGTAATATTGATCCGGAACCGCTTTGGGCGGCAACCCGTCTATGGCGCGGGCCACATCCCACGCCCCCAAACCCGCCGCATTCACCAGATTGCGACATCTGATCTGCGTGCCATCCACATCGCCGATGTGCAAAACAAACCCGCCATCCTGCGGGTAAACCCGTTCCAACGGCGCGCCAAGGGCAAGCATCGCGCCTGCGGCCTCGGCTTCTCCCAACAGGGACAGGATAAAGGCGGGGGCATCGACGATTCCCGTGCTCGGGGACAGAATTGCGCCGTGACAGGCCAGTTCAGGCTCCATCGCCGTTGCATCCGCAGCGCTGATCTGTTGCAAGTCCACAACGCCATTTGTCGCCGCGTTTTCCATCAGGCGCGGCAGTTTCGCCAGATGGGTTTCCCCTATGGCAACGATCAGCTTTTGGGTGTTTTCAAACGGCACATGACGGTCTGCGCAATAGTCATACAGCATCCACTTGCCCGCCACACACAGCCGCGCGCGCCATGACCCCGGCGGGTAATAAATCCCTGCGTGAATCACCTGACTGTTGCGCGAAGATGTATGCTGCGCGATGCGGGTTTCGGACTCGAGAACCAGCACCTCCTGGCCTGCCCCTGCCAGTTTACGGGCCACTGCCAGTCCGATGACACCCGCCCCCACCACAACCGTTTCAATGTCGTCCATAGCGCCCCTTTTATGGCAAATTAAGCCGTCGCGCCAACCATCCCCGCCGCAATCTTTTCGGCAATCATCACCGTGGGCGCATTGGTATTGCCCCCGACCAGACGCGGCATGACCGAGGCATCCACAACCCGCAGCCCCGTTACACCCTGCACGCGGCACTGGGGATCTACAACCGCCTGATCGTCCTGCCCCATCTTGCAGGTGCCCACCGGATGATAGATCGTATCCGCACGGCTGCGGATGTCTGCCTCTAGCCCCGCATCACTGCCGTCATGGGGATACAACCGCTTGCCGCGCCACGGTGCAAGGGCCGCGCTTTCCATTATCTGATCCAGCAATCGCGCGCCCGCTTTCAGCGCCGCCAGATCATCGGGATGGCTGAGGTATTTCGGATCAATCAGTGGCGCAGAACTGGCCCGCCCGTCCTGCAACCCCACCCGCCCACGGCTTTTGGGGCGCAGCACACAGACATGACAGGAATAACCGTCCCTGAAATGGATCGTACGCATGTGGTTGTCCACGATGCCGGGCACGAAATGCAATTGCAGGTCCGGGCGATCCAGCGCGGGATCACTGCGCAAAAAGCCCGCGCCCTCGGCAAAGGGGGTGGCAAACATGCCGCTGCCGTCACGGCGCCATTGCAAGGCAGCTTTGGTCATACGCAACAGCCCAGCTGGATTCAGACCGATCACGTCATCGCATAGCGAATGATGGCTGACGATGTAATCCAGATGGTCTTGCAGGTTCTGCCCGACCCCGTTCAATTCATGGGTGATTTCAATACCATGGGCGCGCAGTTCTTTGGCAGGTCCAACGCCCGACAGCATCAACAACTGCGGGGAATGTAAGGCACCGCCACACAGTAAAACCTCGCGGCGTGCCTTTACCTGCAAAATACCCCGTCGCGCATATTCCACCCCTGTGGCCCGCCCGTTTTCAAACAAAACCCGCTGCGCCCGCGCCCCTGTAATCACCGTCAGATTGGGCCGCTTCATAACCGGAAACAGATAGGCCGACGCGACCGAGCAGCGCTCTCCGCGTTGTTTGCCGCTGTGGTGCTGCGTCACCTGATAGAACCCGACGCCTTCTTGCTTGGGGCCGTTGAAATCATCGTTGCGCGGGATCTGCGCCGCCTCTGCCGATTCAATGAATGCAGAGGTTATTGCGCGCGGGGCCGATTGATCGCCCACTTGCAGCGGCCCCTGATCATTGTGCAGGTCTGACGCGCCACGCTGGTTGCCTTCGGCCTTCAGGAAATAGGGCAGAACGCTGTTCCAGTCCCAGCCTTCGCAGCCCAGATCAGCCCATTCGTCATAGTCCTTCTGATGACCCCGCACATATAACATGGCGTTGATTGCGCTTGATCCGCCCAGCGTTTTGCCACGTGGATGGAACCCGCGGCGGTAGTTCAGTTCCTTTTGCGGCTCTGTGTGCAGCGCCCAGTTGTGGATCGGTGGCCGCCCCGAGATCATCGCCGCAACCAGCGCTGGCGCGCGGATGAAAATGCTTTTACCTCCGCCCCCCGCCTCTAGCAAACACACAGAAACCTTTGGGTCGGCACTTAACCGATTGGCCATGACGCAGCCCGCAGAGCCGCCCCCCACGATCACGTAATCAAAGTTCATGTCATCCTCCCAGAATCACCCTGATCCTAGAAGCCATCCCGCGAAACGCAACTTTAACGACGAACCAATTGACAAAGGCCCGAACGAGAGTTCAGGCTTTTGCGGGAATTTATTACATGGAAACAAGGCCTAACCGCGCAGAACGCCGCCTGTGGCTTTGCTCACCTTTTCGATGATCTTGGCGGAAACGGCCTCGATGTCTTTATCGGTCAGGGTTGTGTCCTTGGGCTGCAACCGCACTGTAATCGCTACGGATTTCTTGCCTTCGCCCATCTGCGCTTCCGCTTTGGCACCGCTGAACAGGTCAAACACCGACGCATCCGCAATCAGCGCCTTATCCGCGCCTTTGGCAGCATTCAGCAGGGTCAATGCCTCTACCGTGTCGTCCACAACAAAGGCGAAATCCCGATCAACAGCTTGCAGATCAGAGAAGTTTAAAGCCGTGCGCGTGGTGGATTTGTTCTTTGGGAACGGCGGCTTGGCGATATGCACGGCAAAGGCCACAGCCGGACCTTTAACGCCCATGGCTTTAAGCACCTTAGGGTGAATTTCCCCGAAGCCCGCCAGCACATTCTTTGGTCCCAGTGACAGTTTACCGGACCGGCCCGGATGCCACCAGCTGTTCGCGCCGCGCAGCACCATCAGCTTGTCCGGCGCACCGATGGCCGACAGAACCGCCTCGGCATCCGACTTGGCATCATAGGTATCCACTGCACGCCGCGCCCCAAAAGGATCGCGCGGGCCTGTGTGGCCCACTAACAGGCCGGTTGCCAGCACCTCTTGCTCTTCAGGTTCACCGCCGTGAAAGACTGGGCCGACCTCGAACAGGGCCATGTCTGCAATACCACGGGCCTGATTGCGGGCAGCAGCCGCCAACAGCCCCGGCAGCAAGGACGGGCGCATGTGGCTTAGGTCCGCGCTGATCGGATTGGCCAGCATCACCGCATCAGACCCGCCGCCGAACAGTTCGGCGCTGGCTTTATCCACGAAGGAATAGGTCACACATTCATTATAGCCAAGGGCCGCTACCGTGCGCCGCGCCACGGATTCCCGCTTTTGCATCGGCGTCAGAATGGATTTGCCAACGCCAGTGTTCAGACGGCGCAGGGGCTTTGGCTCCAGCTTGGTCAGGGACGCAATCCGCGCCACTTCTTCCACCAGATCGGCCGAGCCCAGAACATCAGGGCGCCATGTGGGCGGGGTGACTTGATCGCCCTCTACCACAAACCCCAGCGCTTCCAGTGTTTCTACCTGCGTAGCGGCGGGAATTTCCATCCCGACCAGGGACTGCACGCGATCTGTGTCCAGCTTATACTGGCGCGATACGTCAGGCACCGCCCCTGCAATCACCAGTTCAGAGGCTTCACCCCCGCAGTGATCCAATATCATCTGGACCGCATGGTCCACACCATCCGGCGTGAACGCAGGGTCTACGCCCCGTTCAAAACGGAACCGCGCGTCCGATGTGATCTTTAACTTGCGGCCCGCAATAGCGATTTCTTTGGGTGTCCAATAGGCGCTTTCCACAAACACATTCACGGTATCATCGCTACACCCCGTAACCGCGCCGCCCATGATACCCGCAATGCTTTCCGCGCCATTGTCGTCGGAAATCATCATCATCCCCGCGTCAAAGGCGTATTCCTTATCGTCGAGCGCCATGATCGTTTCGCCCCCTTGGGCGCGATGCACCCGCAGGTTTCCAGCCACTTTATCCGCGTCAAAAACATGCAGCGGACGGTTCTGATCCATGGTGAAAAAATTGGTCACATCCACCAGCATGGAAATCGGACGCAGGCCCACGGCCTTTAGCAGGGATTTCAACCAGTCAGGCGAAGGGCCGTTTTTCACGCCTTTGATCACACGACCGTAAAACACCGGACACCCCGAAAGCGTGTCTTCGTCGATGGACACGGAAATCGGACTGGCAAATTTGCCTTTGATTTCAGGCGTCGGGCAAGGTTTCAACGTGCCAAGCCCGCGCGCTGCCAAATCCCGCGCAATGCCCCGCACGCCCAACGCATCGGGGCGGTTCGGCGTGATTGCAATTTCGATCATCGGGTCAATTTTTTCGGGCTGGTTCGCCGCCAGCCAATCCACGAATTTCGAACCGACAGCAGGCTCGCCCGTCAGTTCGATAATACCGTCATGTTCTTCGGACAGCTCCAACTCCCGCTCTGAAGCCATCATCCCGAAGCTTTCAACGCCACGGATTTTGCCAACGCCGATCGTCGTATCAATCCCCGGCACATACATGCCCGGCTTGCACAGAACCACACGAATGCCAGCCCGCGCATTGGGCGCGCCGCAAATGATCTGCTGGATGCCGTCGTCGGTTTCCACCTGACAGACGCGCAGTTTATCCGCATCGGGATGCTTTTCCGCCTCTTTCACATAGGCGACCGTGAAATCCTTCAGCTTGTCCAGAGGGTTCACGACATCTTCCACTTCCAACCCCAAATCGGTCAGCGCGTAAAGAATGTCATCCAACGATGCATCTGTGTCCAGATGGTGTTTCAGCCAAGACAGTGTGAATTTCATAGGTCTATCGTCCGTATATCAGCGTCCCGCCCCAATATCCCAAAGCGGGTCCAAATTAAAAATGCCAAGCGGGGTTAGCGGTTCACGCCGCCATGAATGCTTGGCTGGTCAAGGCAGGAAAACCCGTAGTGGCGCAGCCAGCGCAGGTCGCTGTCAAAAAACGCACGCAGGTCGGGGATGCCGTATTTCAACATGGCCAGACGGTCGATGCCCATGCCAAAGGCAAAGCCTTGCCAGTCGTCAGGGTTCACGCCAGCCGCGTTCAACACATTTGGATGCACCATGCCGGACCCCAGCACCTCCATCCAGCCGTCGCCTTCACCGATGCGCAACTGGCCGTCCACCCAGGAACACTGGATATCCACCTCGGCCGAAGGTTCGGTGAACGGGAAATGAGACGCACGAAAGCGGGTCTTGATGCCGTCCAGATCAAAGAAGGCCGCAAAGAACTCTTCCAGAACCCATTTCAGGTTGGCCATGGAAATATCCTTGTCGATCGCCAGACCTTCAAGCTGGTGGAACATCGGCGTATGGGTCTGGTCGTAATCTGCACGGTACACACGGCCCGGCGCGATGATGCGACAGGGCGCGCCATGCGCTTCCATGTGGCGGATTTGCACGGGGCTGGTGTGGGTACGCAACACATGAGGCGGGCGGTCGTCACCTTCGGCACGGTTCATGTAAAACGTGTCATGCTCCTGGCGCGAGGGATGTTCCGGTGCGATATTCAGCGCATCAAAATTATACCAGTCGCTTTCAATCTGCGGCCCTTCGGCCACGGAAAACCCCAGATCTGCAAAAATTGCGATCACTTCCTCGCTTACTTGCGACACCGGATGGATCGTGCCCTCGCGCCGTGGTCGGCCCGCAAGCGAAACATCAATCCACTCTGCCTGCAAACGCTCGTTCAGCGTGGCATCTTCCAAGGCTTCTTTCTTGGCCGCCAAAGCAGAGTTGATCTCGGTCTTCAGCGCGTTCAAAGCCGGCCCCGCAAGCTGCCGTTCCTCAGCGGTCATCTTGCCCAGCTCGCGCATTTTCAGCGAGACTTCGCCCTTTTTGCCAACAGCGGCCAGACGCAACTCTTCCAGCGCGGATTCATCCGTCGCCTCTGCAATTCCACCAAGGTATTTCGCCTTAACAGCGTCTAAACCGTCCATCGACTTTATCCTTCAAACTTTCGCCGCATGGCTACCATATCACGCCGCATTTGCAACCCGACATCAGGTTTCCATTTTCGTCCAATATCCCCGCCGGAGGCCCGTATTCCAGCCACCTGCCCAACAAAAAAGCCCCACACCATCGGTGCAGGGCTTTTGAATTCTCAAAACCGAATGGCGACTTAGGCCATTGCACCTTTGGCTTGGTCAACAATCGCGTTAAACGCATCTGGTTCATGAACGGCCAGATCGGCCAGAACCTTACGGTCAACTTCGATGCCAGCCAGCGACAGGCCGTTGATAAACTTCGAATATGTCAAAGCTTCGTCATGGGCACGCACAGCAGCGTTGATCCGTTGGATCCACAATGCACGGAAATTCCGTTTGCGGTTCTTCCGGTCGCGTGTTGCGTACTGGTTGGCTTTATCGACAGCTTGTGTAGCTGTACGGAAAGCGGTTGAACGACGGCCGTAATAGCCTTTTGCCGCTTTAATGACTTTACGATGACGGGCGTGGGACGCTGCGCCCCCTTTTACACGTGACATGGTTCAGATCTCCTTAGCGCGCGTATGGCATGTATGATTTCACGATATTCTCATCCAGAGGCCGTCACTTTGAAGCGCTTTTTCGCGCTTGATTTGGTCTTCATCTTGGGCATTTCCGTCTCCAGTCTAGAAGTTGGTCGGACACGCGACTCGGCAGCCCTTCGGCCGGACGCGCGGTGAGTGTCGGCTTTTAGGGGCAGCCCGCCCGTTTTGCAAGCACAAACCAGAGAAGAAATCGCGCACCGGCCGGCAAAAATTTTACTTTGTGACCAGTGCACCGGGGAAGCGCCCTATTTCCACTCGGCCAACAGGCGATAAACGGCGTGCGTCAGATCCGTTGATGTCAAAGTCTGACCCGAAATGATCCAGGCCCAGACAACCAATCCGATCCCCGACAAAGTCCCGATCATTCCGAAAAGCGGCGACCGCTTTTCAACCATCGCATTGGTCACGCCCACCAGTCCCAAGAGAATCAGAACCGTGCCACTTACCAGTTGATAATCATAAGGCATGCACGCAATTCCTAGTCTTCTTCGCTACCAAAGATCAGTTTTTCCTCAACTGGCGCGACGCGCAAGATATTTGTGGAACCGGGCTGGTTGAACGGAACCCCCGCTGTCACCACAATCATGTCGGTATCCTGCGCGAACCCGTAGTTGCGTGCCGCACGGGCCGCACTGACCACAGCCATCTTGAACCGCCCGACTTCACTGGTCTGCACACAATGCAGCCCCCAAACAAGCGTCAGTTTGCGCGCGGTATTAACCAGCGGCGTCAGCGCCAGAATAGGCACTTGCGGGCGCTCGCGTGCTGCCAGAATGGCGGTTGTGCCCGAGTGGGTAAAACAACAAATCGCTTTGATATCCGTTGTTTCCGCCACTTCGCGGGCCGCCACGGTAATGGCCTCGGCAACCGAGGTCCGGGACGCCGTGCGCGAGGCTTCTAGAATTTGACGGAAGGTCGGGTCCAGCTCGACCTCTTCCGCCACGTTGCTCATGGTGCGAACAGCTTCAACCGGATAGGCACCGGCTGCGGATTCCGCTGACAGCATCACCGCATCCGCACCTTCATAAATGGCGGCAGCAACATCAGATACTTCGGCACGGGTCGGAAGCGGTGCCGTGATCATGCTTTCCATCATCTGGGTCGCCACAATCACAGGCTTGCCCACCGAACGACAACGGCGCACCAGACGTTTCTGGATCGGCGGCACCTGACTGACAGGCAGTTCCACACCCAGATCGCCCCGCGCCACCATAATCCCGTCGCTTACTTCAAGAATTTGTTCAAACGACTTCACAGCCGCCGGCTTTTCAATCTTCGAAATCAAAGAGGCACGCCCCGCAGCCAGTTCACGGGCTTCCAGCACATCCTCGGGACGTTGCACAAAAGACAGCGCCAGCCAGTCCACACCCAATTCGCAGACAAATTCCAGATCGGCGCGGTCTTTTTCCGACAAAGCCGCCAAGGGCAGCACCACATCAGGCACATTCACGCCCTTGCGGTTGGAAATCTGTCCGCCCACAGTCACCACACAAGTGGCATGATCCGCGCCACATTCGGTTACCTTCAGGCTGATTTTGCCGTCATTGACCAACAGGGTCGATCCAACTTCCAACGCCTCAAAAATCTCGGTATGGGGCAGACAGACACGGGTCGCATCGCCCGGTGTCTCGTCCAGATCAAACCGGAAGGACGCCCCTTCCACTAAAGTCTCCCCGTCAGCCTTGGCAAAAACACCACAGCGCAGTTTCGGCCCTTGCAAATCGGCCAGAATACCGATGGGACGGCCCAAATCCCGCTCGATATCGCGGATTGTCTGGTGTTTTTCGCGAATTTCTTCGTGCGAGCCATGGCTCATGTTCAGGCGGAACACATCGGCTCCTGCCTCGAACAATGCCCGAATGACGTCATAGGTCTCCGATGCCGGACCCAATGTTGCTACAATCTTTACGCTTCTCATCCGTCGCATTGTTTTTCCTCTTTCTTTGCGCATCTTCTATAACAGGTTGATTTTCTGTGTCTGCTCAAATCCACACCCTCTATCCATATCGAAAAAGCCCATCCTGCTCTGGCACTTTGCGACTGGCGCGCGTATTTCTCGATTCAGACCAATATCGGGCATAATATCGGGCAACTGTATATGACTTATTCTCCTTTTGTAACAACCGGCGAAAACCGCGCGGCGAATGTGATTGTTATCTGCGATCACGCAGCCAATACGGTGCCTGATGGGATTGCAGGTGGCGATCTGGGCCTGCCCGCTGCGGATATGAACCGCCACATCGCCTATGATATCGGCGCTGCGGGGGTCTCTACCTATCTGGGCGTGCTGCTCGATGCACCGGTAATCTGCTCCAACTTCTCGCGTCTGGTGATTGATCCGAACCGCGGGGCAGATGACCCGACCCTGTTGATGCGGCTTTATGACGGAACATTGATCCCCGCCAACCGCCACGCAGATGACACAGAGCTGGAACACCGCATGACCCTGTGCCACCGCCCCTATCACCGCGAACTGGCACGGCTGGTGGCCCTGAAAGACCGCCCCGTGCTGGTCTCGGTCCACAGCTTCACCCCGCAACTGCGCGGCCGCCCGCCCCGCCCGTGGCAGATCGGCATCCTGTCCAACGACGACCGCCGCCTTTCCGATCCCCTGCTTGCGGGTCTCGCAGAAGACACCGGAATCACCACAGGCGACAACGTGCCCTACACAGGCTACCTGCAGGGCGATACCATGGACCAGCACGCGCTGCAAAACGGCCTGCTGCACACATTGATCGAACTGCGACAGGACCTGATCGCCACAGCCGAAGGCCAATTGGAATGGGCCGAACGGCTTGCCCCGCACCTGAAAACCGCCATATCAAAAGCAACCACATCAAAGGACACCTGACATGGACGCCCAAACCAAGCTGGAAATCGAAGCCGCCGCCTTCCGCCGCCTGCAACAGCACCTGATGCAAGACCGCCCCGATGCGCAAAACATCGACATGATGAATCTCGCAGGGTTTTGCCGCAACTGCCTGTCCCGCTGGTACCAAGAGGCCGCGAACGAACGGGGCATCGACATGGACAAAGCCCAAGCCCGCGAGGCTTTTTACGGCATGCCCTTTGACGACTGGAAAGCCAAACACCAGACCGAAGCAACGCCAGAGCAAACAGCCGCCTTCAAAGACAGCCACGGCTAAACCAAAACAACCGCCTGCAAACGCAGACGGTTGTTCCTATTCTTCCCGTTTCAATGTTCCTCAAATACTCAAGGCACCATTAAAACCACACTGTACGGGATCAGACTGCCCGCTTGCGGCTTTCATCAATATAAATCTCGCGCAGACGCTTGGACACTGACCCAGGTTTGCCGTCGCCAATCTCCCCACCGTCCACCTTGACCACAGGCATCACAAAGGTCGAAGCCGAGGAAATAAACGCTTCATCCGCATCGCGGGCTTCATCAGGCGTGAAGTTGCGCTCTTCGATTTCCATCTGCGCTTCGGCGGCATATTTCAGCAGCGATGCGCGGGTGATCCCGTGCAGGATGTCATTTGACAGCCCCCGCGTGATGATCTTGTTGCCTTTGACGATATAGGCGTTGTTGGACGAGCCTTCGGTGATAAACCCATCCTCTACCAGCCAGGCATCATCCGCGCCCGCCGCTTTCGCCATCATTTTACACATGGAGGGGTACAGCAGTTGCACGGTTTTAATATCGCGACGGCCCCAACGGATGTCATCGGCAAAAATCACCGAAATCCCGTTCTGCGCCGATGGATTATCCAGCAGAGGCTTGGACTGGGTGAACAGAACCAGCGTCGGCTTGGCATCCTTGGGGAACACAAAATCCCGATCTGCAGCGCCACGGGTGATCTGCAAATAAACACCGCCCTGATCCACATCGTTGCGCTTTACCAATTCGCGGTGAATTTCCAGCAAATCGTCGAAACCTTCGGGTTTATCCATGTCCAACTCGGACAAAGACCGCTCCAGCCGCTTCAAATGGCCTTCGAATTCCAGCAGCTTGCCGTCCAGAACCGAGGTCACTTCATAGACGCCATCGGCCATCAGAAAACCACGGTCAAAGATGGAAACCTTGGCTTCGTTTTCGGGCAGATATTCCCCGTTCAGATACACAGTGCGCATTATTTTTTCTCCATTTAGGGCCGCGAGTGGCCCTGTCTTTCGTGTTCTAGCAAAATTGTATCGCAGCACCAGTGGCAAGTGAGCGGGCGCAGGCCGTGCGCAAGACAACGCAACTGTGCGCCGCGATGGGCTGGGCGTGCCACAGGGGGGCGGAAGGGCTGCGATCGGGTGCTTCAATCCGTTCAGACAGCCGTGGATCGTCATGGGTCAGATCAGCAGGTATCTGCAAATGATCCGCCAATCTGTTCACTTCGGATTCCAGCCGCATCACCGAACCCAAAGGCCACAGATGCGCGGTTTCGTCGGTTGTTTTCTTGGGCACCAATGGGGTTTCAAAGGCAACAGGCACATAAAACCCGTCACAATCGGAATGCACGATCAGATGGATGAACGGCGGCAGTTCCGGTTTTTCCCTCGTCTTGAAAATATTGCGCAGAACACGCCCCACAAGGGTGAAATCCCCCTTGCCGGACACATGTTCCAGAAAGGTTTTTACCAAAGCATCCGAATGCGTGGTGTCTTTGCCGTCCAGCACCATGTTGCGGGGAATTTCCAGCCCTGCATGTACAAACCCTGCCACTTCACGCAGGGCGTGCAGACCGCTGTAGCCGACTAAATCTGCCGACCAGACGTCGCATTCGGTGGGTTCGTCATGGGACGGCAGGCCTTTGGCCGCCAATACATCATTGATCGCCAGAAAATCGCCCGCAATTTCGGGCAGCAGTTCGGGATCATGTTCGGCCACATCAGACAGAGCCCCAACCGTGACCGACACCCCCACGGCGCCTTAGCCCCACAATCCGGCGGCAGGACCGTGGACGCCTTCTGCGTCAAAGAACAACGGTTCGGGGCGGTCTTCGGCCAGCAACAGCGGTCCGTCCAGATCGGTCACCGCAGCACCCTGTGCCACCAAAGTTGCAGGGGCCATCGCCAGCGAAGAGCCGACCATACAGCCCACCATCACCTTATATCCCGCCGCCAGCGACGCATCGCGCAGGCGCAAAGCCTCGGTCAGGCCGCCGGTTTTATCCAGCTTGATATTGGCCATGTCATATTTCCCTGCCAGATGGGGCAAAGAGCCGGAATCATGGCAGCTTTCATCGGCGCAAACGGGCAGCACCCGTTCCAGTTCCAGCAGCGCATCATCCGCGCCTGCTGGTAGGGGTTGTTCCACCATTTCAACGCCCAAACGCACCAGCACAGGCGCGAGGGTCTGGTATAACTCGGGGGTCCAGCCTTCGTTCGCATCGACGATGATACGGGCGTCCTTGGCCCCGCGACGCACGGCTTCGATCCGCGCAACATCTTCTTCGCCGCCACCAAGTTTGGTTTTCAACAGCGGGCGAAAGGCGTTCTCAGCGGCTTGCGCCTGCATTTTTTCAGGCGTGTCCAACGACAGGGTATAGGCGGTGATTTCGGGTTTTGGCGCAGGCAGTCCTGCCAGCTCCCACACCCGTTTGCCCGCCTGTTTTGCCTGCAAATCCCACAGGGCACAGTCCACCGCATTGCGCGCCGCCCCTGCGGGCAGCAGATCCAGCAACGACTCGCGGTCAAAGCTGCCAGACAGCCCGTTGATCTGATCCGTCACGGATTCAAGGGTTTCACCGTAGCGCGCATAAGGCACACATTCGCCCCAGCCCGTCACCCCTTTGTCTGAAATCCGCACCGTCAGAACCTTGGCCTCGGTGCGCGATCCCCGCGCGATGGTAAAGACTTGCGCGAGTTTGAAAATATCGGGGGTAACGGTGATGTCCACGGGGGGTATCCTTTTATTCAACCGCCCCGGATCAGGTTCGGGGCGGTCAGGTATCGGGTGTTGTGATCAGGCGGCGTCCAGCGCATCAACCAGACGTGCCGCACCATGACGGAAAGGATCAACCGTTGGCAAGCCCATCTCGGCCTCGACCTTCGCCAGATAGGCGTTGGCGTCTGCTTCGGACATATGCTGCGTATTCACCGAAATCCCCACAACCTTACAGGCCGGATTGGCCACTTGCGCCAGCGGCAAAGCCGTATCGCGCAGGGTGGCAAGGCTAGGTTGCTGGTATTCAGGCAGGCCGCGCATATGGGTGCGGGTCGGTTCGTGACACAGGATCAGCGCATCAGGCTGACCACCATGCACCAGCGCCATTGTCACACCGGAATAAGACACGTGGAACAGCGATCCCTGACCTTCGATCAGATCCCAGTGGTCTGCGTCATTGTCAGGTGTCAGATATTCAACCGAGCCCGCCATGAAATCGGCAATCACTGCATCCAGCGGCACACCGTTGCCGGTGATCAGGATACCGGTCTGGCCCGTAGCGCGGAACGTGGCCTTCATGCCCCGCTCCAGCATTTCCCGCTCCATCGCGATGCCGGTGTACATTTTACCGACCGAGCAATCGGTGCCAACTGCCAGACAGCGTTTGCCTGTGCGTTTCTTGCCGTTTGCGATCGGATATTGCACCGTTGGAATCCGCACATCATGCAGGGTGCGCCCGTTTGCTTTGGCAGCGGCCACCAGTTCAGGTTCGGCGCGCAGCAGATTGTGCAAACCGCTGGCAATATCCATGCCTGCGTTCAGAGCTTCGACCAGCACTTCTTTCCAGGCAGCAGAAATAATCCCGCCCCGATTGGCCACGCCGATCACCAGCGTTTTACAACCTGCGTCCACGGCCTCGGCGATGGTCAGGTCTGGCAGGCCCATGTCGGCCTTGCAGCCTTCCATGCGGAACTGGCCCAAAGACGCGTCAGGGCGCCAGTCTTTGATGCCTTGCGCAACTTTCGCAGCCAAGCCATCGGGCGCATCGCCCAGGAACAACAAATACGGTGTTTCGATCATAGCGGTCTTCCTTCGAATCTATCGCGCAGAACATACGGGAATTCTCGGGGAATTAATTTGGTTAATTCGGCGCAGGCTTGGCGATCTTAGCAATTATCCACGATGATTAGCGTGTTTGATCGAAGATTCTTCGATCACGGGCAAGTTTGACGCCTAGCTGCCGTCGCCTGCGGCTTCACCCGCATCAGGGTGCAACATCGCCGCCATTTGGGTGCCCTGTGCGCTGATCGCCTGCGCATGGCCTGTATCTTCGGGCGCATCGGTTTGTACACGGCGGATCAAAGCCACCGCAGCCGTCAATGCAGCGATCACCGCCAGCCCTGACATAAAGCCGGCAGGGCCTGCGACCCCCAGAACAAACGCCCCGCCAAAGGCCCCGATCAGAATGCCCGCGTTCAACACCAGCACCAAAGTCCCGCTGGCTGGCACAATCTGGCTGGGGCGCAACTGGTCATTACAATGGGCCACACACAGCCCGTAAATCGGCAAAACCGTCGCGGCGAGGAATGCCACCAGCACCACTTCGGCCCCGGCAAACACCCCGACAGCCCCCGCGAATGCGGCTAATGTCGCCAGAACGGACAGGCCCAGAATCACCAGTCTGCGGTCAATGCGATCCGACAGCCAGCCCACAGGGAATTGCACCGCCGCGCCTGATATGGTGCCCACAACCAGTAAGGCAGTCGCCTCGGCCACGGATTTGCCCAGCGCCAGACCGTACAGCGGCAGCGCCACATAAAACCCCGCCTGCGACACCCCGTTCAGCGCCGCCCCCAGTACGGCCGTGGGTGAAACCCCAAGCAATCTGGCGAAAGGCAGCCGTTCCGGCACCACGTAATCCGGCGCGGGTTTCACCGACAACAGCAGCGGAATCAGCGACAGGGAAATCAGCACAGATGTAATGGCAAACAGCACAGTTGACCCGCCAAACCCCACCAGCGCCTGCCCCGCTGCCGCGCCACCTGTCTGCACCACAAAATAGATCGACAGCACCGCCGCGCGTTGTGAATTGTCCACTTTGGCGTTCAACCAGCCTTCGGAAATCACGTAAAGCCCCGGAAAGCAGAACCCCGCCAGCATCCGCATGGCCGTCCAACTGACAGCATCGTCAGTGACCAGATGCATCACTGCCGCCACCGAACACAGGGACGCCAGCGCCCCGAAGGCCCGCACATGGCCGACCCGTTCCACTAGACGGGGTGCAATCACGCAGCCTGCCAGCGCCCCCACAGGATAGCCTGCCTGCATGACGCCGATCACCGTTTCGGAAAAACCGATGGCGCTGCCCCGTATCGACAACAGTGTAGACAACAGCCCGTTGGCCATCATCAGCATCATCATCCCCGCAAACAGGGCCCAATTATCGCGAATCGCTCGTATCATGGGTCAGCGCTATCATGGTGCGGGCTGCGTTAAACCCTAAAATACGACAGAAGCTGCCGTATGCACCCGCCAGCGCCCTAGGCGTCACCCCGTGGCAGCCAGATACGGAACACGGCCCCTGCGCTGGAATTATCCACCAAATTCAAGGTGCCCCCATGCCCTGTGACCAGCTCGGCTGAAATTGCCAGACCCAGCCCAGTGCCGCCTTTGCGCACGTTGCCTTCAAAGGGTTTGAATATTTTATCGAGTGCCTTTGCAGGCAATCCCGGCCCGTTGTCGCGCACCAAAATCACCCAGCCGTCGTCTTGTTCCAGCCCTTCAAGTTCGATCCGCCCGCCTTTGGCGGATTCCAGAACCTGACGGCCATTGCGCACCAGATTGCTGACCACGCGGTAGATCTGATCCTCATCCGCGGTGACGTTAATGCCCGCGGCAGGCAGGGCGACGATTTCAATCGCACCATTTGTCAGCGCCAGTGTTTCCGCCTCTACCACGTCTTCGAGCAAATGATCCATCGGGAAGGATCGCAGGCTTGGCGCGGCTTCTTCGGCTTTGCCAAAAGCCAGCGTGCTTTCACACAGGTTCACCGCGCGCGACAGGCTGTTCAGCAGTTTGGGTGCGATCTTTTGCACGCTCGGGTCGTTGCTGTGTTCCATCCGGTCTGCCAGCAACTGCGTGGTCGTCAGAATGTTGCGCAGATCATGGCTGATCTTGGACACAGCCCCGCCCAAGGCGGCCAGCCGCTCCTTTTGACGCAGGGACTGGCTTAGCTGGATTTCCATGCTTTGCAGTGCGGTTTCTGCCTCAAACAGTTCTGTTACGGTGGCTTTGGGCTGAATGATCCTGCGGGAATCTTCGGGCGCATCGCCATAATTCTTAATCTGGCGCACCAACCGTTCCATCGGGCGCACCATAAAGCGGCGCACCGCGACAAACAGCAGACAGGCGGTGATAAAAGAGATCACCGCCGACAGGGTCAAAATCCGCAAGCCATAGTCCCACAACGCAGCCCGCAACGGGGGTTCTTCCATCGCGGCCTCGATCAGCAGCCCCGCGCCCTTGACGGGGGCGCCCATCACGCGGATCACCCGATCCTCGCGCCGTAACATGGTGGCAAAAGCATCGCGGATCAGGGTCGGCGGCGAGGCATCGCGCAGGTCATAGGTCTGGTCCACCATAGCCGACATCGGAGAGCTGAGGATCAGTTCCCGCATCTGGTTGCGCCGCAACACGATGTTCAATACCCCTGCATTTTCCAGCAGTTCGGCTTCCAGTTCCGGTTCAACCATATCATTGGGGGTGGCCAGCAACGACAGGGACGCAATCTGCGACCGCTCCAGCCGTTCCTGCAAGAAATCCAGCCGGAAACGGGCCACAGATGGCACAAAGATCAGGATTTCAGCCAGCATGACGAAGATAATCGTCAGCAGCAAAAAACGACCGGAAAGTGACCTTAGAAACATCCTGTCCCCTGAACTGTTCCCCGTACTGCCGCTAGTTGTGACATCCGGAATACGGACATCCTGTAACGGATACGTATGTGCTCTATTATCAGATCAAAACCTTTGCACAAACCGAACAACGCGCTTCACCCAGTGGTTTTCGAACAGGCGCGGTGTGAAATAGGCCCCCGCCGCCCGCTTGTTCACCTCGCCAAGGGTCGGATAGGGCGACACCATTGCTGCCACGGCCCCCATTTTCAGCTTGTTGGCAATAGCCAGCGCCCAAATCTGGATCAACTCTCCCGCTTGTGGCCCCGCTATCGACGCCCCCACAGGGCGGCCTTTGACCACCATGACCTTGACCAGACCACGGGTCTTTAATTCCGCCCGTGCACGATCGTTTTCGGCAAAATCAAACCGCACAACTTCCAGCTTATCCCCGTGGGCCTCGCGGGCCTCTGCCTCGGTCAGGCCGACCTGGGCCAGTTCGGGATCGGTATAGGTCGCCCAAGGAATATGATCTGTGCGTTGTCTGGACGGCAATCCGAACAGGGCAGAGCGGATAATCACCCCCGCATGATAGCCCGCCACATGGGTGAATTGCAGCCCTGCGGCCACATCACCGATGGCATAAATCCGTTTGTTGGTGGTTTTCAGACTGGCATTCACCTTGATGCCCCCTTTTACAGGCTCCACCCCCGCTGTTTCCAGATCAAGCCGTTCCACATTCGGCTTGCGCCCGACGGCCATCAAAAGATGGGTGCCTTTGAACACAGCGCCGTCTTCGGTCTCAACCTCTATGGCACCCGCAACACCGCGTACGGTTTTGGCCAAAGCGCCCTCGATCACGTCCACACCTTCCGCGCGGATGTTTTCCAGCACGATTGCCGCCAGTTCGGGATCATCCTTGCCCAACGCCTTAGCGCCCTCAAGCACCGTCACCGCACAGCCCAAGCGGCGATGCGCCTGTGCCAGCTCCATCCCGATCGGCCCGCCGCCGATGACGATCAGATGATCGGGGCGGTCGCGCAAATCAAAGATTGATTCGTTGGTGAAATAGGGCACGCTGTCCAGCCCCGGTACGGGCGGCACAAACGGCGACGATCCGGTGGCAATCACAAAGCGGCGCGCGGTGATAATGGTATCCCCCGCCTGCAGTTCATCAGGAGAAATAAAGCTGCCATAGGCTGGAATGACCTTCACCCCCAACCCTTCGAACCGTTCAACACTGTCGTGGGGTTCAATCCCCGCAATCACGCGGGCCACATGGTCTTTGGCAGCAGCATAATCCACCTCTGGCACCACGGGCTTCACACCGAATGCAGCCCCTGTGGTCATGGCATGGGCATGTTTGCCCGCCGCGATCAGCGCCTTGGACGGTACGCAGCCATAATTCAGACAGTCGCCGCCCATCTTATGGCCTTCGACCAACACCACATCCGCGCCCATCTGCACAGCGCCCGCCGCAACCGACAGCCCGCCCGATCCGCCACCAATGACACAAAGGTCTGTTTTGATCCGCGTTGCCATCACACAACATCCCTTTTGTTAGAAAACCATTTCACCACAATCGGCAGCGCCGCCAAAGCACATAGCCCCAGAATCGGCCCCAGTATTTGCGGTTCAAAGATCAGCCCCAAATCAGGCGAATCGCCCCGTGCAAAAACCGCCCCCAATCCGGAACCAACCGACGTATAGACAATCGACCCGGGCATAATGCCAAAAAATGTCGTCAGGGCGAAATTGCGCAAACCTACGCCGAGAAAGGCCGGCGCGAGATTGGCCACAAAGAACGGAATCGCAGGCACCAGACGCATCAGGAACAGATAACTGATCTCATTTTCGCGCAGACCGGATTCCATACGGCGAATCAAACCGGGACGTTCAGTCAATTTGGCATGCAGCGCATCGCCCAAACCCGTTTTCGCTGCCAGAAAAATCGCCACCGCCCCCAGGGTCGCGCCAATCACACACAACAGGGCACCAGGAAAAATACCGAACAGAAAGCCTCCGGCCAGCGTCATCACCGCAGCCCCTGGCAGGGAAAACCCCACAACCGCCACATAAACCACTGTAAACACCAGTGCCGCCAGCAAATAGTTGCTATCCCGCCACGCTATCAGCGCCATGCGATTGTCACGCAATGTGTCAAAGCTCAGCACATCGCGTAGGGCAAAAAAGCCGACAATAGCGACCAGCGCGATCCCGAGGATCGGCCACAAACGCCGCGTTTCTACAGTGGTGGATTTCATTAGGTTCAGCCGTCCTTTGGCCCGCTCACAGGGCAATTTCACTTCTTGCGCCTTGTTTGCGGGAAGCGACCGCGCAAAGATACCCCACTCACGGGTGGTTGATCGCACGTTAACAATTGTTTCAGTTTTCTGGACCTGCTTGCCAGTATTCTCTATAAGGTCTGGGAACCTCGCGCTTTGTGCATCTAATTATTGCAGATTTTTTCGACTCTAGCGAATTGACTTACCCAACTGCAGCCCCTAGAAGCCAACTCTCGAATAGACTGGCCCTCGAATCTTCCGGATTTGGGCTACCCGATCAGGAGAACCGAAATGAAACGTACTTTCCAGCCGAGCAACCTCGTTCGCAAACGCCGCCACGGCTTCCGTTCGCGCATGGCGACCAAAGCAGGCCGCAAGATTCTGAATCGTCGTCGGGCACAGGGTCGTAAAGACCTGTCTGCATAAGACTTTCGGTTTTCAGTTTTGAACCCGCCGGAGGCGACACAGGGCACCCCAGTGGTTGCCGGTGCAACGCCACCGGCGGTTTCCGTTTGCGCGGCGACCAAGCCCGTCCAAACCATGAAGACGCGCAAACAGTTCCTTGCCTGCAATAACAAGCGGCGTCAGGGTACAAAGGCGTTTCTGCTGCAGGCCCGCAATCGCCACGACAATGATCCAACGATCAACGTGGGGTTCACCTGTTCCAAAAAAGTCGGCAATGCCGTAGCCCGCAACCGCGCCAAACGCCGCTTGCGCGAAATCGCTCGCCTTGCCCTGCCCGACCACGGCCAGCCCGGATGGGATTATGTGCTGATCGGACGCAAGGACGTGACCGCGACACGCGACTTCGCCCAAATGACAAAAGATCTGCAATGGGCGCTGGCCAAAGTCTCTCCATAACGGCCCCCGCACCTCTTTTTGGTTCAAATATCCAATTCCGCCGCCTCGCCAGACAGAACACACTCTGGTCGCACGCCACCCTGCGTGCTATTTCCCCCCAATGACCCCGCTCGCGTATATTCTATCCCTGCCTGTTCACGCCTACCGCAAGACATTCTCGTCTTACGTGGGCCACGGCTGCCGTTTTCAACCCACCTGTTCCGCCTACGCGCTGGAAGCCCTTGAAAAACACGGCGGAATAAAGGGCAGTTGGCTGGCCGCATGGCGCATTGCGCGCTGCCACCCGCTGGGGGGATCCGGCATCGACAACGTGCCTGACTAACCCCCGCCTTCTAAAATTCCTTTTGCTTTTCCATGGCGCTTTGCTAAGACCCTGACAAGGGCGATGGCGTCGCCTCACACACCTGCGTGTGCTTCTCAAACCTGTTCTGAACGCCGGAACATGTTGCAGGGGTTCAAATCAGGCTCCTGTCAAAGGAGACTTTTATGAACCAACATTCCCCAATCCCCCGCCCCGAACACTTTACCTTTGCCAATGGCGACAAAGCCCCGCTGCCCTTCGCGCAATCCGAATATGACGCACGCCTTGCAGGGCTGCGCCAGATTATGGCCGCGCAAGAACTCGACGCGGTGATCCTGACCTCTATGCACGGCATCGCCTATTACTCCGGCTTTTTATACTGCGCGTTCGGCCGCCCCTACGCCTGTGTCGTCACACAGGACCGCGCGACAACCGTTTCGGCAAATATTGACGGCGGCCAACCTGCGCGCCGCTCCGCCTGCGAAAATCTGGTCTATACCGACTGGAAACGGGATAATTACTGGCGGGCGGTGAAATCCTGCGCCGCAGGGGCGCGGCGTATCGGCGTGGAAGGCGACCACCTGACACTGGCCCAACTGGACAAGCTGCGCGCGTTTTTTGAAGTGGACCACATGGCCGATATTGCGCCGGCCTCCATGCAGCAGCGGATGATCAAATCCCCCGCCGAAATCGCCCTGATCCGCGAAGGTGCGCGGGTGGCCGACCACGGCGGCTTTGCGATTCGCGACGCAATCAAGCTGGATGCCTCGGAAATCGAAATCGCCATGGCAGGACGGGATGCGATGGAACTGGAAATCGCACGGGCCTTTCCTGACTCTGAAATCCGCGACAGTTGGGTCTGGTTTCAATCCGGCCTGAACACGGATGGGGCGCATAATCCTGTGACCACGCGCAAGCTGGAAAAGGGGGATATTCTGTCCCTGAACACCTTCCCGATGATCAGCGCCTATTACACCGCATTGGAACGCACCCTGTTTATCGGTGAACCGGATGCTGCATCGCTAAAGCTGTGGCAGGCCAATGTGGACGCCCATGAACTGGGCCTGTCCCTGATCAAACCGGGGGCCACCTGTTCGGGGATCTGCGCCGAAATAAATGAACTGTTTGCCGCCCGTGACCTGCTGCAATACCGCTCCTTCGGCTACGGCCATTCCTTTGGCGTGCTGTCCCATTATTACGGGCGCGAGGCAGGGCTGGAACTGCGCGAAGACATCGACACCGTGCTGACCGAAGGCATGGTCGTGTCAATGGAACCCATGTTAACCATCCCCGAAGGCATGGCAGGCGCAGGGGGTTACCGCGAGCATGACATTCTGGTGGTGGGCGCGGACAGCGCTGAAAACATTACCAAATTCCCCTACGGCCCCGACCATAACATCATCGCGGCCTAGCCAATACCCGCCAGCGGCCTTAGTCTTTCAGCTTGGGCCGCTGCTTGAACCATGTGGCGATTGTTTCATAAATCAGGAACAACATGATCAGCGCAGGCAGGATCGACACGCCGGTAAAGCCATGGGAATCCGGCCCGAAATCCTTTTGAATTTCTTTCACCAAAGTCCCCACACCCTGGGGAGCCTTGCGCATCTTCTTGAACTGGCGCACCGAAGTGTCCACCAGAATTTTAAGGTTCTTTTCAGGGTCTTTGCCCGCCAGTTTCGCGGATTTATCCAGATCGACAACCAGCTTCAGCAAGCTGCCCATCACTCCGTCCATCCAAACCACATAGGCCTGACTTTGCGCGTTCAGCTTGTCAAAAACAGCCGAGCCTTGCAGTTGGGTCAACGGGGTATATTTCCCCATAAACGCCGTCACTTTCTTACGGGCGGCCAGAATTTTGCCTTTGTCCAGCTTGTCCAGTTTGATGTTGAACGCGGTGGGTGACACCTCTTTGGCCAGCGCGCGCAGGGCTTTGTCAGCTTCCATCACGGCTTTGCGCACCTTCATATCCACAGCCGATACGTCTGACATAATCCGTCCCCTTAAAAGCATCACCTTAACGGGTTTGAAAAAGCAAACGGTGACTTTTTGCACGTTTGGGTGGATTAACGCCTTTGCATCCGAAAAAACGGGCCCCGACGATACCGCCGGAGCCCTATTGCAGACCCCAAACCCGAAGCCGGATACCCCCTACTATGGTAACATCCGCTCTTCGGAATCCTGATAGGACCGCAATATTTTTTGGACCCATCTTTGCAGGCCAATCAGAAGCTTTGGCATTTTGTCTGCTTTCGTCTTCCCCCCGCAACACAGGGGTTTGTGCAATTGATACGGATCACGCGGCCTATTGGATCACTGCTTGTTTTTCACATCGGCTTTGGCTATCTCAGCCTCATGCTAGACACACCCACAGACATTCACCCCCTGTTTTACGGCGCACCCTCGACCACCGAGTATAAAAAGCTGCGCAAACGGATCATCCGCCAAACCCGCGAAGCCATAGAACAATTCGGCATGATTGAACGGGGTGCAAAATGGCTGGTTTGCCTGTCGGGGGGCAAAGACAGCTACACGCTGCTGGCCGCTTTGACCGAATTGCAATGGCGCGGGTTGCTGCCTGTGGAAATACTCGCCTGTAATCTGGATCAGGGGCAGCCGAATTTTCCCGCCACGGTCCTGCCGGAATTTCTGGAAAAAATGGGCGTGCCGAACCGGATTGAATATCAAGACACCTATTCCATCGTGAAGGAAAAGGTGCCCGCTGGCCGCACCTATTGCGCCATGTGTTCGCGCCTGCGTCGTGGCAATCTGTACCGCGTTGCCCGCGAAGAGGGCTGTTCGGCGATTGTTCTGGGCCATCACCGCGACGATATTCTTGAAACATTCATGATGAACCTGTTCCACGGCGGGCGTCTGGCCACCATGCCACCCAAATTGCTGAACGAGGAAGGTGATCTGTTCGTCTATCGCCCCCTGGCCTTCGTGGCCGAGGCGGATTGCGAGAAGTTTTCCCGCGCGATGAACTATCCGATCATTCCGTGTGATCTATGCGGCTCGCAAGACGGGTTGCAGCGCCAGCAGGTCAAACAGATTCTGGACGGTTGGGAAAAGAACAGCCCCGGCCGCCGCCAAGTGATGTTCCGCAGCCTGATGAACGCGCGGCCGAGCCATTTGCTGGACCCGAAGCTGTTCGATTTCGCAGGCCTGATGCGCGACGGAACAGATGGTTCCGACCAAGACACGGGCAGCGACCAGCCGCCGATCCTGTCATAATCTGAATTTGCAAGGTTCCGGTTTTTTGATAACTGGGGCCTATGAAAATTTCGCTTCGCCACCTCAGCTATTTCCGCGCCCTGTGCCAGCACGGCCATTTCGGCCATGCAGCCGATGCCGCCAATGTCTCGCAACCTGCCCTGTCTGTTAAAATTCAGGAGTTGGAAGACATCCTGCAAGCCCCGCTGATTGACCGCACCACCCGTCCGTTTCGCCCCACCCCTTATGGCAACCGCATTCTGGAACGGGCCAATCGTATTCTGACCGATGTGCAGGCGCTCGAAGACAGCGCGCAACTGCGACGCGGGGTTGAAGGCCCCTTTGCGCTTGGCGTCATCCCCACAGTCGCCCCCTATCTTTTGCCCGCCGCCATTCCGCTGATCCAAAATCGTTTGCCCCAGCTTGATCTGCAAATCCGCGAGGGCACAACCGATGAACTGCTGGAGGAACTGGACCAAGGCAAACTGGACGCCTGCGTGATCGCAACAGAGGTCCAATCGGATAAATTGCAACAAACAGACCTGTTTGCCGACCGTTTCCTGCTGGCCATACAGGCGAAACAGGCAGAAACGCTGGGTCTGAAAGACTGCCAAATCGCGCTAAGCGATATTGCCCCGCTGAAACTGCTGTTGCTGTCCGAAGGCCATTGCCTGCGCGATCAGGCCAAAAGTTTCTGCCAATATGCCACCCAAGAGACCCTGAACCAGATCGGGGCCAGCAGTTTGCAAACTCTGGCAGGTCTGGCGGCGGCGGGCTACGGGGCCACGCTGATTCCGGAAATCGCCTTTCAAGACACAGAGTTCAAAGGCCCGCTCGCCGTGTTGCGCATCGCGCCGCCCGAACCGGAACGCAACATTTCCTTTGTCACCAAAATCCATATGGATAAAACCATGGACAGCGTTGAACTGGAACGGATTTTCGCCGAGGCCGGGGCGTTGAAGACCAAAGAAACACGCGAAAAACTGGCAGCCCGAACATCGGCTTAAGCCGATCGCGGCGCCGGATTGCAATCTACAGGCCTAGGGTCGGGCGCGGCCTGAACACCCGCGAATCCCGGCCCCCTGATCCGCCCCGTTTTCTGCATCACTTGGGTAAAACCCGACTTTACACACAGGTTGGCTGCGCCTTGCTAAACCAAGACGAATTCGGGCCTAACCTGTTCTTCTGTCACTACATTAATCTTCGCACGCCCGCTTTACAGACAACAAACCCGAACCACCCCTGCGCCCAAAAGCATCAATCCGACCCTTATCCCTTGACCTTTGCCCCTCGTTTCTATTGAACCGCCTCACACATTTCCAAACGTTTTCAAGGCAGATCATGGACGATCAAAACAAGAATCTTATCCTTGCAACCGGGCTTAGTATGCTTGTGATCCTTGGGTGGTTCGCTCTTTTCCCACCGCAAGACCCAGTTCCCGCATCGCCGACGGCGACGCAAACAACCGCGCAGGGTGTTGCAATCACCCCGTCGGCGGAAGACGGCACCGTGGTTCCGACGGTTGACGGGCAGCCTGCTGACAGCCGCGCGGTCGCGCTTGGCAAGACCGCCCGTGTCCAGATCAAGACGGCACAGGTCGAAGGATCCATGTCACTGGTTGGCGGCAGGTTCGATGATTTGCGGCTTTTGAAATACAACGTGAAACTGAACGACCCGTCGGTCAAAGAAACCCTGCTGTCCCCCGCTGGCGGACCCAAAGCCTATTACGCGCTTTATGGCTGGGCCCCTGCAGGCGGTCTGGATTTTGCCGATGTGCCGGGTGCGAACACACCTTGGCAGGTCGAATCAGGCGAGGTTCTGACAGAAACCACCCCCGTCACCCTGAAGTGGGACAACGGCAAGGGCCTGATCTTTCATCGCACTATCGCGATTGACGAAAACTACATGTTCTCGATCACCCAGACCGTTGAAAACACCACAGCAGAGCCGATCAAGGTTCAGCCCTACGGTATCGTTGCCCGCGAAGGCGAACCGGACACCATCGGTTTTTACATCCTGCACGAAGGCGTAGTGCGCGCCTCTGACGGCGAGATTCAGGAAATCGACTATGATGATATGCCCGATCAGGAGCCCGATCCTTCCGAAGGCGGAAATGTGGACAAGATCAAAGTCGAACATGACGGCTGGATCGGCTTTACCGACAAATACTGGATGACCACATTGGTCCCGGCCCCCGGTTCCCCGTTCACATCGGTTGCAAAATACACGCCGGCCAATGATGTTTATCAAACAGATATGCGCCAGCCGACCATGACCGTTGCCCCAGGTGCCACAGCCGAGACAACCTCTTCGCTGTTTGCAGGGGCCAAAGAATGGGCCACGATCAGCCACTACCAGAACGAAGAAGGCGTCAAACAATTCGTTGATTCCATCGACTGGGGCCTGTTTTTCTTTCTGACCAAACCGATCTTCCGCGTATTGCACTGGCTAAACGCCCAAATCGGCAACATGGGTTGGTCCATTATCGGCCTGACCTTTATCATCAAGGCGATCCTCTTCCCGCTGGCGTATAAATCCTACTCCTCTATGGCGCGGATGAAAGAACTACAGCCGGAAATGGAAAAGCTGAAAGAGCGTGCTGGCGACGACCGCCAAAAAATGCAGCAGGAAATGATGAAACTCTACAAAGAGAAAAAGGTGAACCCCGCCGCGGGTTGTTTGCCGATCCTCTTGCAGATCCCGATCTTCTTTTCCCTGTATAAGGTTATCTTTGTGACGATCGAACTGCGCCACGCGCCCTTCATCGGCTGGATCAAAGACCTTTCAGCCCCTGATCCGACCTCGCTTTTGAACCTGTTCGGCCTGTTGCCCTGGTCTGTGCCAGACGAAACCTCGTTTCTGGCGATCTTTTCCATCGGCGTTTTCCCGATCCTGATGGGCATCACCATGTGGCTGCAACAAAAGCTGAATCCGGCCCCGACAGACAAAACACAAGCGCAGATATTCGCGTGGATGCCGTGGGTGTTCATGTTCATGCTGGGCCGTTTTGCCAGTGGTCTGGTGGTTTACTGGGTTGCCAACAACACGATCACCTTTATCCAGCAATATTCGATCATGCGGATTCAAGGGGTTAAACCCGATATCTTTGGCAATATCCTGGGCGGCCGCCTTAAACGCAAGAAAGCAGTGGAAAAATGATCACGGTCTCAGAGCTTTATCGCCACCCCGTGAAATCCCACGGACGCGAAGCTCTGTCCGAGGTTACACTGACGGCTGGCAAAACCATGCCGTGGGATCGTGTCTGGGCTGTGGCCCACGAGATGAGCAAATTTAACGATGCGGCCCCTGAATGGGCCCATTGTGTGAACTTCTCTCGGGGGGCCAAAGCCCCAAGCCTGATGGCTATCAGCGTCAGGATGGATGAACAGGCCAATACGCTGACCTTCTCCCATCCTGACCTTCCAGCCTTAACGATCAACCCCGATATTCCCGAACAAGCCGCCAAACTGGTGGCTTGGACAAAACCGATCATGCCCGCAGACCGCGCTGCATCCGACCGCGTGGTACGCGCACCGGATCGGGGCATGACCGACACGCCGTTTCCCTCTATCGCGATCAACTCGCACGCTTCATTGCGCGCGCTAAGCGATAAAGCAGGGCAAGACATTTCCCCCCTGCGCTGGCGGGGCAATATCTGGGTCGACGGATTGGACCCTTGGGCCGAATTCGACTGGATCGGCCGTGAAGCACAGATCGGCACCGCCCGCCTTATCATCCGCGAGCGGATCACCCGTTGCCCGGCCACCACCGCAAACCCCGACACAGGCGCGCGCGATCTGGACACGTTAAACATCCTCACCGAGGGTTGGGGTCACAAAGACTTCGGCGTTTACGGTGAAGTCATAGAAACCGGCGACGTAAAACTCGGCGACAAGCTGGAACTCCTGTAATGGACATGCAATTCACACTGGCGCAAACACCGGATCACGACGCGCTTGAAAAAGGCCGTCTGCTGTTTGCGGGCAATACCGATTTCCTTAAAGGTGTGGTGGCCATGTCAGGCCTGCCCGACGCCGATCGGCTGGAGGTCTGTTTTGCGGGCCGTTCCAACGTGGGGAAATCCTCGCTGATCAATGCGCTGACAGGGCGCAAAGCACTGGCGCGCACGTCCAACACACCGGGGCGCACGCAGGAAATCAACTTTTTCACCATGGGCGAAGATCACTATCTGGTCGACGTTCCGGGCTACGGGTATGCCAACGCACCCCTTCCCGTAGTGGAAAAATGGCAGCGCCTGCTGAAATCCTACCTGTCTGGCCGCCCGTCCCTGCGACGGGTCTTTCTGCTGATCGACGCGCGCCACGGCCCCAAAAAAGTCGATGCGGAAATCATGGAAATGCTGTCCAAATCTGCCGTCACCTTTCAGGTGGTCATGACCAAATGCGACAAGCTGAAATCCGACGATCTGGCCAAAGTGACCGAACGCACCATCACGGAAATCCGCAAATACCCTGCGGCCTATCCTGAAATAGTGCAAACCAGCTCTGCCAAGGGCGAAGGTCTGGAAACCCTGCGCGCAATCGTGGCCGGGATTGTGTAGCAGTGGCCACGGCCACCGACACACTTTACCTGTCAGAACTGCGCCGCGTCTGGGCGGGTCAATCTGACAGCGCCCATGATCTGGCCCATGTCCTGCGGGTATGGCAATCCTGCCAGACCATCGCTGCGGCCGAAGGTGCAAACCTCAAAGTATTGCACCCCGCCGCCCTGCTGCACGATATCATCAACCCGCCCAAATCCTCTCCGAAACGGGCAGAGGCCTCGTTGTTATCCGCCAATTACGTCGTCGAATTCCTGAAAACCACCCGCTACCCGCACGCGCTGATCCCCCAGGTGCATCACGCGATCCACGCCCATAGCTTTTCCGCCAAGATCCCTGCTGAAACACTCGAAGCGCAAGTGCTTCAAGACGCGGACAGGCTCGACGCGCTTGGGGCCATCGGCATCGCCCGTTGCTTTGCTGTCTCCGGCCAGTTGGGCCGCGCCCTGTTCCATCCCACGGACCCGATGGCCGACAACCGCCCGCTGGACGAGTCCACCTACGCGCTGGATCACTTCCAAACCAAACTTTTCCCGATCGCACAAACCCTCTGCACCCCCAAAGCCCGCGAAATCGCTGCGGAACGCATCCGGTTTATGCAGAGTTTCTGCGAAACCCTGACCAACGAAACCCGCTGACAACGGATCACACTGGCCGCTTCTCTTTTTGGTCCAAATATCCAAACCAACCAGCGTCCCACACAAACACCACAAATAATTTGCACCCCGCCGCCATCCGTGCCACCCATCCTTTGGGCAAAAGGCAAACACTATGGCACAGAAAATCCTTATCATCGGCGCGGGCATCATCGGGTCTATGCTGGCGTGGCGGCTGGCAGAAACAGGGTGTAAAGTCACCCTGATCGACCCGTCAGACTCAGGCGGCACCGCCAGTGCGGTCTCCTTGGGCTGGACCAACGCCACCTATGAAAACCCGCGCTTCTATTACGACCTGCGCCTGTTTTCCATGTCCCGCTGGGACGCCATCAAAGCCGCCCACCCCGACCTGCCCTACACCCGAAACGGCACACTCTACACCAGCTTTTACGGCATCCCGCTGGAAACCGTTTTCGCTGAGCACAGCGCGTGGGGCTACCCGTTCCAATGGGCCGACACTGCGGAATTGCACAGTCTGGAACCCAATCTTGCCACATACCCCGAACGGGGCCTGCTCTGCGATATAGAAGGCCATGTCGCCCCCCACTTCGCCGCCAGATTTTTCCGCGCCCAAGCGATCAAATCCGGCGCAGAATTCATAAAAACCCGCGCCACCGCCCTGATACGTCAGGGTGAAACCATCACTGGCGCAGCGACCGATCAAGGCCCGATCACCGCCGACACCACCCTTCTGGCCGCTGGCACTGAAACCGCAAACCTTGCTGGAACCGTGGATATCAATGTGCCCCTGACCGCCCCTGCCGGCCTGCTGATCCACACGAAACCCGCGCCACGCCTGATCAGCCGCACCATCCTGACGGAAGACTTGCACATGGCCCAATGGCCGGACGGCAGCATTTCAGCGGGCGGAGACTTCGGCGGCGGAGCCGTTAACGACGATCCCGTCACAGGCTCCGAAATCCTGTTCGAGCGTTTGCAAAACACCTTACGATTCGATCAACCGCTGGCATTCAGCCATCACACACTCGGCCTGCGTCCGACCCCCAAAGACGGCTTCCCGATCATCGGCAGCCCGACCAAAGGTCTCTACCTGACGGTCATGCACTCAGGCGCAACTCTTGCCCCTGCTGTTGGCGAATTGGTCGCAACGGAACTCACCACGGGGCAACGCGACGCCCTGCTGACCCCGTTCCATCCCGACCGCTTCGCAACCACCTAAATCACACCCGACGGCCCGAATTGATCCTCTGGCCAGACTTTTTTGTTTGATAAATATCCCCGGGTCCGGGGCAGCGCCCCGAAAACCGCTCCGACGGTTATTCTATAAACACCCGCACCGCCCGCGAAACCCCGGTGGCATCAATCACCGACAAAGCCAAATGCCCCGCGCCCGTGGTGTCCAACTCTACCTGCCGTTCAAAGCTGCCCACTTCCACAGGCACGCCATTGGCCAACCATGTGAAAGGCGGCACACCGCGATCCACTTTGGCTACCAGAACAGGATCGTCCCCCAGCGCAATATGCGCCCCATCGGGGGGGAAGGTGATTTCAGGCCGGTCCCGCCCGTCCAACACCCCTGGCCTGCGAAACTGCTGCAATCCCTTGGGCAGTTGATCGGTGCTGACCGTCAACGCCGCATCTGGCGGGGCGGGCAAGGGATCAAGCACAGGCTTGATCGCGGCGAACAAGTCAAACAACAAAGGCGCAGCCAGCCCGACCCCCAGTTGCCCCGGCATAGCCGCCCCGTCTGCGCGCCCCATCCAGACCCCCACCGTATGCCGCCCGTCAAACCCGATCGCCCAGACATCCCGATGCCCGTACGACGTACCGGTTTTATAGGCCACAGCGTGTTGCGGCGCTGTCGGCGGGGCGGGAACGTCCGAAAGAATGTCACCAACATACCAAGCCGCAACGGAGCTTAGAACGGGGGGGTGAGATGCGAATTCCGGCCCTGTATCAGCCTCCCAAACCAGCGGAACCGCTTGCCCGCCCCGCGCAATACTGGCGTAGATCGCCATCAAATCCTGCAAGCGCAACCCGATTCCCCCCAAACCGATCGCCAACCCAGCGGGGCGGTCATTGGGCAACACCGGATCGGCACCCGCACGGCGCATGCGGGCCATCAGAATAGCGGGTCCGACAGCGTCCAGCAGGCTGACGGCGGGAATGTTCAGGGACATCTGCAACGCCTCACGCACCCGCACCTGTCCGCGAAACCGGTTGTCAAAATTCTGCGGTGCATAGCTGCCAAACCGGATCGGCCTGTCGTCGATCACGGTTTCCGGATGGGCTTTGCCTGCATCAAATGCCAGCCCGTAGATCAGCGGTTTCAACGTGGACCCGGGCGAACGCAAGGCGCGGGTCATATCCACAAACCCCTGCCGCCCTGTGTCCAGATAATCAGGCGATCCGACTGACGCCAAGACTGCGCCGGTCTGATGATCCATCACCATAACCGCGCCTGATAATGCCCCATGTTTACCGCGCACATGGGAGCGCAACAAAGCCTCGGCTTTGACCTGTAACGCGCGATCTAGCGTCAGATGGTGCCGCAAGGTCTGCGGATGTTCTGCGACCACACGCTCTGCCAGATGGGGGGCCAGAAATTCAAAGGCATATTTGCGCGCAGGAACAGTCTCCCGCCCTGCGGCTTTTGCGGCCTCTGCCGATAAGACACCAGCCTGTACCCCGCGGGTCAAGACACGGTCCCGCGCCGCACTGGCCCGTTTGAAATGACGGTCAGGGCGGCGGCCCTCGGGGGATTGGGGCAGGGCCACCAGCAGCGCGGATTCCGCGTCGGTCAACCGCGCGGGTTCCTTTCGAAAATAGCTTAACGACGCAGCCCGCACCCCTTCGAGATTACCGCCAAAAGGTGCCAGTTGCAGATACAGTCGCAAGATTTCCTCTTTGCTGGCAACCTGTTCCAAGGCCCAAGCCACGCGGACCTGACGCAGCTTGCCGCCCCATGATCCCGTGCCGCTGTCCTCTAGCAGCCGCGCCACCTGCATGGTCAGGGTGGACCCGCCAGACACCACGCCGCCGTTCCAGATTGCCTGCCCCACTGCACGCAGGGCTGCCAGACCGTCCACCCCGCCGTGGCTGTAAAACCGTTTGTCTTCAAAGGCGATCAACTGGGACACATAGCTGCGGGACACGTCCGACACTTCGACAGGCAACCGCCAGCGCCCGTCTGCCACGGTAAAAGCCCGCAGCAACTGGCCGTCGCGGGCTTCAACCACAACGGAAACTTCGGGTGTCAGATCGGGCAGAACCGTGCGCGCCACCCATTCCCGCAGACCGTAATGCGCAACACACACCGCCGCGATCAGGCCCAGCCCAACAGTGGCAAAACGCCTGCGCATTTACGGACCAGCCACCACAACGCGGCCCACACCGGTGCGGGCACGGAAATCGGGGCGATACATATCTTCAACCACAGCGGCAGGGTGATGGAACGATCCCGGCGACACAGCCCGCATCATATAGGCCAACTGAAAGGGGGTGCGCCCCGACCAATTCACTGCGGCCAGAAACCTGTCTGTGCGGAATTCGCTGAACTGCACATTCGCATTCAAATCCAGCCAGTCGAGCGCCTTGATATCACCACCGGAAATCAGGTTGGGATTGTCGATCTCCACCCCGGCAGGCAAGGGATCATTCACCATCAACCGCGCCTCTTGGTCGCGCAGTGGCGTGACCTTGATCACCGCCACAACCCGTGCATTTTGCGCCAGTTGATCCAGCGTCACAGGCACACCTTCGGGGGTGAAATACATCCGCTCGATGCTATAGCCGTTGCCTCCTGCGGGTTCGGGTTCAGACGGCACACCAAAGACCGATACAACCGCGATGGTTTCCTGATCGCCACCGTTTTCCAGTCTGGTGCCATCGCGTAAATCCGCTTCTTCAAGACTGCGCACCAGCGGGGCTGTCATCGGGGCCCCGTTCAGGGAAATCCCGTCAGCGCCGCCGTTTTGCACCAAGGCTTTGACCGCCATCAAGGACCACATGTTTTCCTGGGTCGAGCGTCGTGCCACAGGGGCACGGCTGACCTGTTCAGCCAGTGCCACGCGGTCCACCGCGTCACTTCCGGCATCCACGGCAAGGGAAAGAACAGCCGCACGGTCACGCAGGCCCGAACCATAGTCGGACCGCCAGCCCTGCGATGTTTCCCCCACCCCAAGCCGCGCGCCCGCAAGGCGGAACATACGGTCAGCGCGGCTTTGATCGCCGTAAGATGCCAGCGCCGCACCAAGCTGCGCCTGTGCCAGCGCGGTGGCAAAGGCCCCTGACCGCGTGTCCGCATAATAGCGCAGATCACCAATGGCGGCATAGCCTTCGCGGGCCAGCACCATCAGGGCATAGGCCACATCTTCACCGCCTTTTTCAAAGTCGGCGGCATAATTCACCCGATTGCGCAGGTTGCCAAGCGCCTGCTCAAAGGCCAGATCGGGCACAGCATAGCCCTGCGCCCGCGCACGGCTGAGGAAATCAGACACATAACTGTCGAGCCAAAGGTCCCCTGAATCCGGATACCACAGACCGAATGCGCCGTTACTTCCCTGATTGCTCAACACGCGGGCAATCGCTTGATCAATCCGCTGTTTCACCTGCTGTTTGCCACCCAACCCCAGCGCGTCGGACAGTTGATCGAAATACAACAGCGGCATCGCCTTGCTGGTCACCTGTTCAGTGCAGCCATAGGGATAGCGATTTAGCGCAGTCAGCAGACCCGGCGCATCAAAGCGCGCCAGCGGCCCCACGGCCAGTGTGGCATGAACCGTACCTTCATGCAGCCCCGCCAGCGTGTTTGCGTCCAGCGTCAAGGTGCTGCCCGCATTAAGCGTCACACGGGTTTGGCGTGAGGTTTCTGGATCATTCCATTGTACAGGGACGTTGATCGACTTGCTCAGTTCTTTACCATCGGGGGTTTCTACCCGCACTTCAAACCGCGGCACACCCACTGAATCCGCAGAAACCGGCACGTTCAGAACCACCCGTCCACCTTGATCAAGCGATACCGTCTGCCTCCCTTCATCCCCAAGGGTCAGGCCCAAAGTGCTGGCCAAAGTTACATCAAAGTCCCCTGTTGGGCCAAAGGCATGGGTCAGTTCCAACCGCACGCGACTTTCGTCACCAGGAGTCAAAAAGCGGGGTGCATGGGCGGACAGAACCACCGGATCGCGCACCAGAACGTCTTGTTCCCCGTGGCCAACCCCGGTTTCCGACCAGACAACAGCCATCAAGCGCACCGTGCCGTTGAAATCCGGCATGTCAAAGCTGTGGTGCACCATGCCATTGCTATCCGCCGTCAAGACGCCAGAAAATTGCGCCAAAACATCCTCGGCAGGAGGTGGGCCTTGCAAGCCTGCTTGCGCCTGACTGTCCCCGCCCGAACGTAGCCGCCCTGCCGCGCCGGACCCGTCGATCAAACGCCCGTACACATCCCGCAGCTCCACGCCCAGTTTACGCTGGCCGAAATAGTGGTCATCCGGCGATGGCGTCTGGAATCCTGTCAGGTTCAACACACCTACATCCACCGCAGCGATAGTGACATAGCCAGTCTGCCCCGCCGCCAAACCGTCAAGTTTCAACGACACATCAAGCGGCGCACGGGGCGATCCTTCGGCCGCGCTTACAAAGGTAGCGTTAAGCAGTTTTTCAGCAGGATCAACCTTGGCAAAGGCCAGCCCCAACGCGCGGGACGGGTTTTGTCCGCCATCCATCGGCCGCACCACTGAAGCGGTAACATAGGCCCCTGCCCCCCAGTCCGCAGTGACGTCAAAAGACACCTCATTCGCGCCTTTATGTACGGGCACCGATCTGGTTTCAATCAAGCGATCCGACAGAACCGAGACCTGCGCCATCCCGTCAAACCGTGCATTGATCCGCAACCTGGCGGCATCGCCAAGCGCGTAGCTGCCCTGATCCATCGCCACGTCCAGCAGGTCTGGCGTGTCATCCCCGTTGCCGCTGGCGTACCATCCGGCATTGAACCGCAGACTGCTGGCGGCAAACGGCACGCCTTTATGGGTCAGCTTCAGTTCATATTCGCCCCATTCCACAGCCGAGGCGATATTCAGCGCCGCTTTCGCCCCGATTTCCGCATCGCCAGCGGCAATCCGTTCGCGCCGCGTGGTGGGTTCATAGTTCCAACTGCCATATTGCTGATACCACTGATAGCGGGTGTGCAGGCGGTTGATTTCCCAACGCACATCCTGCATCGCAATACGCGCACCATCTGCACCCACGGCGATGATCTGGAACTCTGCCTCTGACCCTTCGGCAAGGTTTCCGTCAAACATCGGTTTAATCCCGATCATGGCACGCCCGGGCAAAACAGGCGCCGAAACACGCCGTTCCACAGGCCGCCCTGACCCGTCGCGCAGACGGATTACGGCCGTCATTTCCAACGGTTTTGACACGTCTTCGACAGGGGGCATGTTCAAATTCAACAGCTTAGAGCCATCTGCCGCCGTCTCACCTGCATTTGAAATGGTTTCATAGCGCGTGCTGAACACATCATCCGTCGCGCCGAAAACAAAGTCGGGATACCCCGCCAGTTCACGGGCCGCTGCCAGTTTGACTTCTCCCTCAATGGCCAGATTCGACCCGACAGCGCCAAACAGATATCGGGCGTCGATTTTCAATGGGGGTGTGTCTGTCACATTGAAAGGACCGTCCCCCAATTCCAGATCAAAGTCGATTTTTTCGGGGACAAAATCCTCAACCAGCACGCGCCGTTCCAACAGCGCGGGCGCATCCCGATCCGCATAGACCCGCAGTTTCCATGTACCCCGCGCGGCATTTGGCGGCAGATCAAACGACGTCACCGCCCCGCCAGCCCCTGCCGCCTGCGCAAGCTCTCGGGCATAGCGCACACCGTCGGGGCGGATCAGGTCCATTGTCATCGGCACACCCTGAAGCGATGCAACCTTGTGATCGCGGGCTAACAGCGTGGTGTGGATCACCTCACCAGGGCGGTAGGCGCCGCGATCCGTGGCCAGAAAGACATCAATGGGCGGCGGCGCATCGCGGCCTTCAACACCGCGATCCGACAGGTCATATTCGGCAGCCGCCTGATCCAGAAACGCATAATCCCCCGCAGCGGTTTCGACCGTCACCAAAGCAGGAGACGCGCCGCCCGTGCCCAGCGCCAAACCCTTGGCAAACATCACATGGCCTTGGGAATCTGTTGTTTCTTCTGCCAGAACCACATTGGATTTACTGATCAACCGCACCTTGGCCCCGTCAATCGCCCCCGCCGAACGAAGTGATTTCGCAAACACATGCAGCCCGTCGTTGCCTTTGAGTGACGCAATCCCGATGTCGGACACGATAAACCACTGTGTTGCCACGGTGTCTTCGTCTTGTTCTTTACCCGGAACCTGCGCTGTCATAGCGTAAACACCGGGTTCAAAATTGGTTAACGCATCACCGATGGGCAAAGCCGTTGTGACCTCGCGGTTCAACTCGCGGGCCACATCTGCGGTGCCGGTCCAAACCTCTTGTCCCAGATCATTTGACACAAAATCCAGATCCCAGCGGGAAATTGGCTTTGAAAACAAGCCCTCTTGCAGACTGCGCAACAGGTTGCGATCGCCAACGCGGTAGATTTTCACATCTACCTGATCCAAGTTCACCGTGATCAACGGCACTGTCGCGCCATCCCGTTGGGGCAGCAAATAACTGCGTCCCGCAAACCGCGCCACCGGGTCGCGATCCTGAATGTAGATTTCGAGGTCGATGGTTTTGGCAAGGCTCTCTCCGCTGGCCGCAGGCAGGCCCTGACGGAAGGAAATGCGCTGCGTTTCTCCGTGTTTCATCCCCTCAACACACAGTTGCCGCCCTTCGGCCTCGGCCACCAGACCGCTGATGTCAGAGCGGATGAAATCGCTGTATTCCACCGAACCTTTTGCAAGATCTTCGGTGAATTCGGCGCAGACACGGGGAACGGCGGCATTGTGATCAACGCGGTGGTCACTGATGCGGAACCCGTAAAGGTTAATCGCGCGGCCCAAAGCATCCTCTGTGTCTTTGCGCGGTGCAATATCCTGCGCCAGACGCAGGGTGGGGATCATCAAGCGGCCGTTTTTGGTTGCTTCAAACCCGCGCGCAAGTTCCTGTAGCGCATTCACTTGCTCGGCGGTCGAGCGGGCCCGTAAAAATCCGTTGATCGCCGCCGCTGTGTTGATGTCGCGGATCAGTCTGCGGCCATTGTTGGTGTTTGGCTTGGCGTCATTGGCCAGCCGCGCCGCTTCGATCCAACCCTCGGCCCGATCCGAAACATTCAATGCGGCTAAAGTTAGTTCAATTGCACGTATCTTGCGATTGTCGGATTCGACTTTACGCGCCTCTTCACGCAGCATGTCGTACGTCCAGCCGTTCGTAGGATACCACGCGCCATTGCGCGTTGCGATCTTTTGCGCATTGGTCAGAAACCCGTCGGGCAGGAAATCCAGTCTGGCGGCCTGACTGCGGGCGTAATCCAGTTCTGATGCAGGCACATCAAAAACCTCGACCGAGGTGGCGCCTTCGAAGGGGGATCGCTCCCCGATGGCCGATTTCGGAAAGCAGGCAGAGGATTTATTGTTGTAAGTAAAGGCGCGGCAGGCCTTATCCGCCAGACAAACGGCGACGCAATCCTCAAAGGTTACGTCAAAAACATTGCGAATATCAGAGCCATAAAAATCTGTTTTCTCGGACAGTTCAATACGACGCTCCGGAATCACCTGCTTCTGGGATTGTGCAATTACTGGTGCTGGTGCGGTCAATGCGGCGAAAATAAACGCTACTCCGAACCCAATTGCTTTGCCAAATGCCATAACCCTGCTCCGAAAAAAATGAATCTCGCTCAAGAATGACAGAGCCCGGGTGTTTACGCAATTCACTGCGGCACAGAATAGAAAGATAGCAGAACAACAAGACAGGCTGCGTTCCTTTTGACGTTCCCGCAACGCCAGCAACACACACGGGAAGCCAGCAGCTTTCCTATTCAGCCATCGCCGTATCTTGCAAATTCCGCGTCAACGTCAGGCGGTTTTTCTTATCGGCGTGTTCGAATTCGATCACATCCGTCAGCGACCGGATCAGGTTCCAGCCAAAACCACCCTCCGGCAGTTCTTCAAGCGAGAAGTTTTCGACGTCCATCTCGCGAAATTCAGGAGGACCGTCAAATTTTCGCCCGCTATCCGTAATCAAAACCTTTAATTCCTTAGGCCGCAAGGTGACCAGAATGTCGATTTCCCCGTCTTCTGCATAAAGATAGGCATGCTCCACCACATTATTCAGCGCCTCTGCCAAGACCAGTTCAAGATCGCTGGTTATTGTCGGATCGACCTTATGACTTTCAAGCCATTGGGTGATCGAGCACAGCACATTGCTGACTTCGGACTGAACACTTTTGATCGCCAGTTGCAGGCGCAGTTCATACCTGTGGGTCGCCCGCAGCGGAGCTTTTTCCGGTTCTGTCATCCTGCGGCCTTCACCTCTTGCGCAAGGGCTTCATCCACGGTCGGATAGATTCCGATGATTTTATCCATCCGTGTCAGGGCAAATACCTTTGCAACCGTGGAGGAAAGCCCTGCCAGTTCCAGTGTCTTTTCGCGCCCCATCTGTTTCATCACCGTGACAATCGCCCCAAGACCGGAGCTGTCCATAAAGTGAATGTCACTCATATCCAGCAGGATGTGATCCGCGCCAGCCTCTGATAATTCACGCACACCTTCCTTGAACCGCACGGCTTGTGCCGCATCCAACCGTTTGTCACAAAGTTTCACGACCGTAATTCCCGATACCACTTTGGCTTCAATTTCCATGTCGTTTCAGACCCCGCTAATCTGATTACGGCCCGTTCCCCAGACCCTTGTAGCCTGCAGGTTTTCACAAAACCCCTACCAAATCCTTTCCAGCCCAAAACTGTTGCCTAAAACTTTAGGCACCTCCCCCTGAACAAGTTGATTCGCCGTCTCTTTTTGGCCAACTATCCCGGGGGAGTCGCCATCGGCGACGGGGGCAGCGCCCCCGGCCCCGGATCTTGCAAATCCGCACTGCAATTCAAAAAATCAGGCAAACTTCGGCAAAACATGACCATATGGTCAATTATCACTTGAACCAAAGCGCGGGCGGTGAAACACTTGGTCATGAAAACAACCTTCCCCACCTGGCCCGACGTCGCCCCGAACCTTATCGCAACCGCTGCAGGCCGTGCGCCTGCCGATACAGTGATCAAGGGCGGTATCTGGGTGAATGTTCACACCCGCGAGCTGTTGCCAGACCATGACATCGCCATTCGCGACGGGCGGATTGCCTTTTGCGGGCCCGATGCCAGCCATTGCATTGGCGAAAACACACGGATCATACAGGCCAATGGCCGCTACATCATGCCGGGTCTGTGCGACGGTCATATGCATATCGAAAGCGGAATGCTGACAGTCTCCCGCTTTGCCGAGGCGGTGATTCCCCATGGCACCACCACAATGTTTGTCGATCCCCATGAGGTGGCCAATGTGCTGGGCATGACGGGCGTGCGCCATATGCACGACGAGGCTTTGGCCCAACCGATCAACGTTTTTGTGCAAATGCCATCCTGTGCACCTTCGGCACCGGGGCTGGAAACCACAGGCACCGAACTGGGCCCCGAAGACGTGGCCGAAGCGATGAGCTGGCCCAATATCATCGGTCTGGGCGAGATGATGAACTTCCCGGGCGTGATCCACGGCGACCCCAAGATGCTGGGCGAAATCGCCGCCACGCAGCGGGCGGGTAAAACCGTGGGCGGGCATTATGCCTCGCCCGATCTCGGCCCGAACTTTGCGGCCTATGTGGCGGGTGGGCCTGCCGATGACCATGAAGGCACCTGCGAGGCGGATGCCATCGCCCGCGTACGTCAGGGCATGCGCTCGATGATGCGGCTGGGGTCGGCATGGTATGATGTGGAAACGCAGATTACGGCGGTGACGGAAAAGGGGCTCGACCCGCGCAACTTTATTCTGTGCACGGATGACAGCCATTCGGGCACTTTGGTCAATGACGGGCATATGAACCGCGTGGTGCGCCATGCGATTGCCTGTGGCTGTGACCCGCTGGTCGCGCTGCAAATGGCCACGATCAACACCGCCACCCATTTCGGGCTGGAACGGGATATCGGCTCTGTCACCCCCGGCCGTCGCGCCGATATTATCCTGACATCCGATCTGACAACCCTGCCCATTGAACTGGTGATGGCACGGGGAGAGGTGATCGCGGAAAACGGTGTGAACACGACCGCGCCCGCCGCGTATGACTGGCCCGTGGATACCCGCCAGACGGTGCATCTGGGCAAGACGCTGGCCGCGGATGATTTCGCCATTGATGCCCCGGAGGGTGCAAACACCGTCACCGCGCGGGTGATTGGCGTGGTGGAAAATCAGGCCCCTACCAAGGCGCTGACCGCCGAACTGGACGTGGTAGATGGACAGGTTGCAGGTGATCCGACACAGGACGTCTGCCAGATCGCACTGGTGGAACGCCACCGCGCCACGGGGGATGTGACCAACGGGTTTGTGTCCGGCTTTAATTATACAGGCAAAATGGCCATGGCCTCGACAGTCGCCCATGACAGCCACCATATGATTGTGGTGGGTACGGACCGCGCCAATATGGCACTGGCAGCGAACCGCTTGGGCGAAGTGGGCGGCGGCATCTGTGTGTTCAAAGACGGCAAGGAACTGGCGATGGTTGAACTGCCGATCGCAGGGCTTATGTCTGATCTGCCCGCGCAGGATGTGGCCAAAGCTGCCGATCAAATGGTCGCGGCCATGGCAGACTGCGGCTGCACGCTAAACAACGCCTATATGCAACATTCCCTGCTGGCACTGGTGGTCATTCCCGAGTTGCGAATTTCCGACCTTGGGCTGGTAGATGTGGTAAAATTTGAAATGACACCGCTTTTTGTGGATTAATCCCATTCCGCCGCCCCCTGTAGGGCCGCAAACAGAATAGAGCCGAAATGCACACTCCGACGCCCATCCTGACCAACCTGATCGAGCCAGAGACCCCTGCCGCGCGCAGCTATCTCTCGGCCTCGGACGCAGTTGATGCCATTGAAAACCTGTACAGCACCGCCACTGATTTCTTATGTGCGCGGTTTGCAGAATACCATTCCGGCACCCCGCCCCAAGGCCATTACCGCGCCTATTACCCGCAGCTTTCGATCACCACATCGACCTATACCCAAGTGGACAGCCGCCTGTCCTTTGGCCATGTGGGTGAGCCGGGCACCTATACCACCACGCTGACCCGCCCCAAATTGTTCCGCAACTATCTGCTGCAACAGATCGAACTGCTGCTGGAAAACCATCAGGTGCCCGTCACGGTGTCGATCTCGGATGTGCCGATTCCGCTGCATTTCGCCCTGACAGATGAACTGCGCCTGGCCGAGGGTCAGGTCCGTGCCGATGCCCGCCCGCTGCGCGACATCTTTGATGTGCCAGACCTGAAAACCACCAATGATGACATTGCCAATGGCGATGCAGAAGCCGGACCCGATGGCATTCGCCCGCTCGCCCCGTTTACCGCCCAGCGGATCGACTATTCACTGGCGCGTCTGGCCCATTACACCGCCACCGATCCTGAACATTTTCAGAACCACATCCTGTTCACCAACTACGGGTTTTACATGGATGAATTCGTGGCCTTTGGCATGCAGGCGATCCAGGATCCCAAAAGCGGCTATACGTCTTTTGTCGCTTCGGGCAATTCCATCGCTACGGCTGAAAACCCCCATGTGGAAACCACCTATCGCCAGCCCCAGATGCCCACCTATCACCTGAAACGGGCCGATGGATCGGGGATTACGCTGGTCAATATCGGCGTCGGCCCGTCCAACGCCAAAACCGCAACCGATCACATCGCGGTGCTGCGCCCCCATGCCTGGCTGATGCTGGGCCATTGCGCGGGCCTGCGCAATTCCCAAAGCCTCGGGGATTATGTTCTGGCCCATGCTTATGTGCGCGAAGACAGCGTGCTGGACAACGACCTGCCGCTTTGGGTGCCGGTTCCCGCACTCGCAGAAATCCAGATCGCGCTCGAACAGGCGGTTGCCGATGTGACCGAGTTGGAAGGCTACGCCCTGAAACGCATCATGCGCACCGGCACCGTGGCCAGCGTTGACAACCGCAACTGGGAGTTGCGCGAGCAATCCGGCCCTGTGCAACGCCTGTCCCAATCCCGCGCCATTGCGCTGGATATGGAAAGCGCCACCATCGCCGCCAACGGCTTTCGCTTTCGCGTCCCCTACGGCACGTTGCTATGCGTGTCAGACAAACCCCTGCACGGCGAATTGAAACTGCCCGGAATGGCGTCCGAATTTTACCGCACACAGGTAACCCGACATCTGTTAATCGGTATCCGCGCCATGGAATCGCTGCGCGACATGCCACTGGAACGGCTGCATTCCCGCAAGCTGCGCAGCTTTGACGAGACCGCTTTTCTGTAACACAGCGGCCAGTCTGGTAAAATCAAAGGCAATCCGCAGTCCAGTACAGCGGATATTTCCAGCGTAGCCAGCCGCCACCGTCAGAAAACGCGAAATACCCATAAAAATAGGCATTTTTTAGCTTTTTCAGGGTTCTCTATCATTGTGCTGTACCTCAATATCTTGTTAAATGCCGCAGGACACCCACTAGGGGCCCCAATCGTGGGCATGTCATAAGAACATTGAGGAGCAGTCACGTGACGCAAAAACCTATGACCAAAACTCAGCTCGTTGCCGCATTGGCCGACGCAACTGAATCCGACAAAAAAACCGCAAACGAATTTCTGGAAGCTCTGGCTGCCGTGATCACCAAAGAAGTTGCAGCCGGTGGCGCAGCAACGATCCCGGGTCTTGGCAAATTCGCATGCCGCGCCCGTCCAGAGCGTATGGTTCGCAACCCGGCAACTGGCGAGCAGATGCAAAAAGAAGCTGACCGCGTTGCAAAAGTAACCATCGCGAAAGCTCTGAAAGACGTGATCAACGCCTGATCCCGCACCCTTATTTTTCAAAAGGCCGTCTGATCACAGGCGGCCTTTTTTGTTGTTTGGCCGTGGCTTTCAGATTATGGTTTCCGTTTAAAGAAACCCTTTTATTTGAGAGAGATACCCATGGCTGTGGGCGATTACGGACACCACTATCTGAACGGCAAAAACATTGCTGCCGACCCAGATCAACCCAGCATAGAACTGTCCTCCAGCCGCGAGAATGAATTCGGCATAACCAGTTATATCTACAGCTATATGAACCGTCCGATTTTCAAAGTCATCGGCGGCGCAAAGGCGGATACCTTCAGCGGAGACACAGCGGATATCAAAGGCGGGCGCGGGGCGGATGTATTCCTGAACGGCGGCACCGCAATGGATGACACCTACGGTCGGGCCAACGTGCTTAAGGGGCAAGGCGGGGCGGATGTCTTTTATGACACCTTTGGATCGACGGACTATTATGGCGGCGCACAGGGGGATTATTTCACCAATGTCCGCCTGGCGACCAACAGCGATGACGGCGATGTGGATCGGGTCTTTTTGGGGCGCGGCGCGGATCAGGCAAACATCACGTTTGGCGACACGTTCGGCCCTGAAGGTCACCACTGGGAAGACCGCAGCCTGCATGTGGACGGCGGCAAGGGGTGGGACCGTCTGTTCCTGAACACCAATCAGGTTGGCTTGCAACTGACCTCTGAAAAGGTTCTGGATTTTCGCGATGCCAACACCCAAGTGATGACGCTGGCCAATGCCAGCTTCACGGATTTCGAAGCCTTCAGCCTGAACATCGGTGCGCGTTCTGTGACCAAACTGCACGGAGGAAAGTTTGATGACCATATCGAATGGCTCGATAGCATAAAAGCGCGCACCGAAGATCTGACGATCTACGGCCATGGCGGGGACGATTTCATCGTCGGCAGCTATCAAAACCAGGATGACTTCATCTTCGGCGGCGCTGGCGACGATATTCTGACTGGCGCAGGGGGCCAAACAACAGGCTGGACCGACCATCTGTTCGGCGGCGCCGGAAATGATCTGGTTTTTTCTGCCGGAATTAATGTTCTGGGCGCAGGCAGCATTCTGGCCACAGGTGGACGCGGCGCGGATCTTTTTGTGGTTTCTCACGGGCATAACATTGAATATTCCACGCGGATCAAGGATTTCAAACAGGGGCGGGATACCATCGGGCTTGATTTCACGGCGTCTTATATTTTGACTGCAGACGACCCGCGCGATCAGATCAAATCCTTGAGTGAAACCAAAACCGTGATTGAAAAAGATGATGCGGAAGCCCTGCGCTTTACGCTGGATGTGACGTCGGTCTACGACACAGTGGAAACCCATGAATGGTCTTATTTGCGCAGTATCGGCGTTCTGCGGTACTACAATGGCACCGATTGGGAAAAAGTCGCTGTGATCGAAGGCGCACCCGATCTGGGGCTGGAGGATTTCAGATTCTTTGACTGGGGCTAGCGCCTTTCGGCAGGATCATAGCCTTACAAATTGTGCACTGGCGAACGAACCCGTCATCCACTCTTTCCTTTTGTTACGCCATAAGGCAAGCCTTTGACAAACTTGAACGAAGGACGCCGCTGTGGACATCAAAGCAATTATTATGGGGCTGTTTTTTGCCCTGATCTGGTCCAGTGCCTTTACCTCGGCACGGATCATTGTGTTGCAGGCGCCGCCCTTGACCATTTCCGCCCTCCGTTTCCTGTTGGCGGGTCTGATTGCCATCACCATTGCCTATCTCATGGGCCAGCGCATTCGGCTGGACCGTAAAAACTGGCGGGCGGTCGCTATTTTTGGCGTCTGCCAGAACGCGCTGTATCTGGGTCTGTTTTTCACGGCCATGCAACGGATAGAGGCCTCGCTTGCTTCAATCATCGCATCTGCGGTGCCGCTGATCGTCGGATTTGCCTCTGCCATTCGCGGCGAACGTGTGGGCTGGTTGGGCTGGACGGGTCTTGGCATCGGCTTTGCGGGTGTCGCGCTGATCATGGGCGCACGGCTGTCAGGCGGTGTGGACCTGATCGGCGTGCTTCTCTGCCTGATCGGGGTGACTGCGCTTGCGATTGCCACGCTGGCCGTGCGCGCCACATCCTCCAAAGGCAATGTGTTGATGGTGGTTGGCCTGCAAATGCTGATCGGCAGTGCTGCGCTGGCTATCCCTGCCTTGCTGCTGGAAGACCACAGCTTCACTTGGACCGGATCGCTGCTGGGTACCTTTTTGTATACCGTCATCATGCCGGGCATCGTTGCCACAATCATCTGGTTTTTGCTGGTGGAACGGATCGGAGCCACAAGGGCCAGTACGTTTCATTTCCTGAACCCGTTTTTCGGCGTGGCCATCGCCGCAGTCATTCTGGGGGAAAGCCTGAGCACAACGGATGTGATCGGTGTTGCGGTGGTGATGGCAGGTATTTTGGCGGTGCAATCCTCGCGCAACAGTGCCGGAACTTCCCGCTGACACGACGGCCTGTGACGGCCTTTAACGGCGGTTTCTACCCTTGTTCCTGTCTTAGACCTTTTGAAGCCCCGTCACATCATCCGTCATGGCCAATGAGGTAAAATCTGTGCATTCGACCATGTGAAACGTTGCCTTGCCGTCAACCATACGGCCGAAATAGGTGATGTCGGTGGAACATACTTTCATCCCCTGTGGGTTGTAAAAGCTTTTCACAACCGCAATGCTGACGCCGTCACCTTTCTGGTGCTGGGCATCCACTTGCTTGACCTCTACCCTGACGGCACCTGCCAGTTCCAACGTCGCGCGATATTCTGCCAGCAGCTTGCAGAACTTGTCTTCGGAAGGAACCACAGACACGCGATCCTTAATAAAAATAGGCAATGGAAACTTAAAATTCCGCGCCATGATAATGTCATGACCTTCAATATGGCGGTCGGCCATGTATTGAAAAATAGATGTATAGTCCATAGCAGGCTTGTGGCCTCCATAACTGAAAATATAGGTGTTTGGGTTTGGGTATTTGCACAACCGAAACGCGAACGATCAGCCGAACATTGTTGAGCGGCTATGTAAGGATCGTTTCCAAAGTCACAAGTAATTTCTCGACCAAATGGTCAAGTTAAGCCAAAGATCGCCCAATTACGCGGCGTAAACACCGTCAGTGTTGCAATAAATCAACGGTTTTTCGGGCGAATCCCGACTTAACCGATTTTGCCGCGATTTTCGCCGATCTGCCCGCGGTGCAGTAAAACGTGGTCCAGCAGCACACAGGCCATCATCGCCTCGCCCACAGGAACCGCGCGAATACCAACGCAAGGATCATGACGACCCTTGGTGATAATTTCGGCAGATTGCCCCGTTTTGGTGATGGTCTGGCGGGGCTTCAGGATCGAGGACGTGGGTTTGACCGCAAAACGACAGACCAAATCCTGCCCTGTGGAAATGCCCCCCAGAACGCCGCCAGCGTGATTGGACGAATAGACCGGCTTGCCGTCATTCCCCATGAAGATCTCGTCCGCGTTGTCTTCGCCTGTCAGCTCTGCCGCGCCCATGCCAGCGCCGATTTCGACCCCTTTGACCGCGTTGATCGACATCATCGCCGTGGCAATATCCGTGTCGATCTTGCCGTAAACCGGCGCACCCAGCCCAGCCGGCGCGCCTTTGGCCACAACCTCGATCACAGCACCAACAGAATTTCCCGATTTGCGCAATTCATCCAAATAAGCCGCCCAATCCTGCGCGGCGCCTGCATCGGGGGTCCAGAAAGGATTCTGGCTGATCTGATCCCAGTCCCAGGACTCGCGGTTGATTTTATGAGGGCCCATCTGCACCATACAGCCGATGATTTCCAGATCGGGCACCAGCGCTTTCAACGCTTCACGCGCCACGCCGCCCGCGGCCACACGCGCTGCAGTTTCCCGCGCGCTAGAACGACCGCCGCCCCGATAATCGCGGATGCCGTATTTTTGCCAATAGGTGATATCCGCATGACCGGGGCGGAATTTTTCCATGATGTCGGAATAATCCTTGCTGCGCTGGTCCGTGTTGCGGATCATCAACTGGATCGGTGTGCCGGTAGTGACACCTTCAAACACGCCGGACAGGATTTCCACCTCATCCGCTTCGCGCCGCTGTGTGGTGTATTTATTCTGTCCGGGTTTGCGCAGGTCCAGCCAGTGTTGCAGCATCCCGGCATCCAGCGGCACCCCCGGAGGGCACCCGTCCACTGTCGCGCCCAAA
>JAXMOF010000023.1:0-60635 GCA_034670045.1 Amylibacter sp.
CAGCTTCCTGAACAGCAACCTGGTTCATCACGCCCCAGCCCCACATCAGAACATAGTCAGGCTTTTCGCGACGGATTTGCAGCCACTGTGACTTCTGCTCTTGGCCGGGATGGTCCACAGGCAACAACGACAGTTTGAAACCGTGCTTTTTGGCCAGTTCTTCCAGCGTGCGGATCGGTTCCTTGCCAAAGGCAGAGTTGTGATAGACCAGCGCAATGGATTTGCCGTTGATGTCATTGTTATTGGTTTCCAGCAGATAGTTGATCATGCCGGACGCGCCATCCCAATAGTTGGCGGGATAGTTGAACACATGGCTGAACACATTGCCGTTTTTGGCAGAGGTCCGTCCATAGCCCAGCGTGTGCATCGGAATATCATCCGAAGTCACTTTGGGGATCAACTGATAGGTAATGCCGGTGGACAGCGGTTCATAGACCAAGGCGCCGCCGCCTTTGGTGGCCTCGTAACACTCCACACCTTTTTCAGTGTTATAACCGGTTTCACACTCGGTCATTTTGATCATTTCGCCGCCGACACCACCGTCGCGCTCGTTCATCAGCGTCAGGTAATCGGCATAGCCGTCAGCAAAGGGAATACCACCCGCTGCATAAGGTCCGGTGCGGTAGCTTAGCGACGGCAGCAGCAAATCCGCTGCCACAGGAGCCGCAGTCATCACAGCCGCTACGGCTGCCACTGCTAGTTTCGTAAATTTCATGTGTTCTATCCTCCCAAGGTAATGACACAGGGTTAGCCCCAATTCAGGGCAATCAAATTGGCCTTAGTGTGGGAAAGGCCAAAGTCTCAGTTTTTCTTTTGCCAGACGCCACAACTGGGCAAGCCCGTGCGGTTCCAGAATAAGGAATACAATGATCAATCCACCAACGATTACAAACTCGAAATGGGCGGCTAGATCGGTGGCCCAACCCAGTTGCCCCACCATGATGTTTTTCAAAAGAACCGGCATCAGAACCATAAAGGCAGCGCCTGCAAACGACCCGAAGATAGACCCCAAACCGCCGATAATCACCATGAACAAGACGATAAACGACTTGGAAATCCCAAAGGCCTCGCCCACTTCCACAGCGCCCAGATACAGCACAAAGAACATCGCACCGCTGATCCCGACGTAAAACGAACTGATGGCAAAAGCCGACAGTTTCGCGGTCATCGGGTTCACCCCGATGATTTCGGCCGCAATATCCATGTCCCGAATGGCCATCCATTTACGCCCCAGCGATCCCCGCGTCAGGTTGCGTGCAACCACCGCCAGAACCACGACAAACACCAGCGCCACCATATAGACTGCCCAGGCTTGGGTCTCTGCACCTGTCACCGCATAGCCAAACACCGTGCGCTCGGGCGCGTTGATCTGACCTGATGCGGAATAGTTGTAAAACCACGGCACTTTGTTGAACAACCAGACCAGAAAGAACTGCGCCGCCAATGTGGCAACGGCCAGATAAAACCCTTTGATCCGCAGACTGGGCAGCCCGAAAAGAATACCCACCGCCGCTGTCACAAAGCCTGACAGCAGAATGACCGAAAAGATATCCATCCCCGGAAAAGAGGTCATGAACTTGTAACAGGCATAGGCCCCAACAGCCATAAACCCGCCGCTGCCCAAACTGACCTGCCCGCAATAGCCCGTCAGGATATTCAACCCGATCGCCGCCACCGAATAGATCAGAAACGGCAGAACAACCGCGTTCAGCCAGTAATCATTGATGATGAAGGGCACCACCAGAAAGGCAAACGCCAGAACCGCCCAATAGCGATAGCGATCGAATTTGATCGGAAAGGTCTGGCTGTCGTCCGCATAAGACGTCTTGAAATCACCTGCTTCGCGATACAACATCAGCTATGCCCTCTTTGAGTTTCCAGACCACCGGCCTTCTTCTTTCCAAAAATATCCCCGCCGGAGGCTCCGACGACTGCAAAAAATTTCATCGTCACACCCTCTCGATGATTTTGTCGCCGAACAGGCCTTGCGGTCTGAAGACCAGGAACAACAGCGCCAGCATATAGGCAAACCAGTTTTCCGTAGCGCCACCAAGGAAGGGCGCGCCGATCAGGAACTCGAACATTTTTTCGCCCACGCCGATGATCAAACCACCGACAATCGCTCCGGGAATGGATGTAAAACCACCCAGCATCAGCACTGGAAGTGCTTTCAATGCGATCAGGGACAACGAGAATTGCACACCGGATTTAGAGCCCCACATGATCCCCGCCACCAGCGCGATGAAGCCCGCAATCGACCAGACCACCACCCAGATAAACCGCAGGGAAATCCCCACAGACAAAGCCGCCTGATGGTCATCCGCCACAGCCCGCAAGGCGCGGCCAGTTTTGGTATATTGGGAAAACAATACCAGCGACAGCACCAGAAGCCCCGCAAAAACCGCGGCCACAATGTCCAGGCTGTCCAGATAGAAGCCGTAAAAATCGTCGCCCCCCAGAAAGGCGGTGTTTTCCTCGATCCAGAAATTGCCGCCCTGTGGAATGCCCACGTCCAGCTTCTTGATTTCCGATCCCCACATCAAATCGCCGAAACCTTCCATGAAATAGGCCATACCGATGGTGGCCATGAACAGGATGATGTCGGGCTGGTTGACCAGATGGCGCAGGATATAGCGTTCGACAAGTATGGCCAGAACCACCATCACCCCCGCAGTCAAAAGGATCGCCAGCAAGGCGGGCAGATGCCAGCCGAAATGATGCACCTGCGTGCCAAAGATCGAGTTGATCAGATGGGCGAAAGGCACTTGCCCGTCTTGCAAACCCACCAGCGTCAGCGCCGCAAACAGGGCCATGACCCCTTGGGCGTAATTGAAAATCCCCGAGGATTTGAAGATCAGCACAAAGCCCAGCGCCACAAGCGAATACAGCACGCCCGTCATCAAACCGTTGATAAAAACCTCGGCTCCAAAGTAAAAACCAGCACTCATTGGATTGTCTCCACTTTGTCCGTCATGTAATCAAAATCAGTCATGGGCCACCCCCAGATAAGCATCAATCACGTCCTGATTGTTGCGCACTTCGTCAGGGGTGCCGTCACCGATCTTTTTGCCGTAATCCATCACCACCACGCGATCCGCGATGTCCATCACCACACCCATGTCATGTTCGATCAGGGCAATTGTGGTGCCAAATTCGTCGTTCACATCCAGAATAAAGCGGCTCATGTCCTCTTTTTCCTCGACGTTCATACCCGCCATAGGTTCATCCAGCAGCAACAGCTTGGGTTCGGCAGCCAGTGCACGGCCCAGCTCTACCCGCTTTTGCAAACCATAGGGCAAGCGGCCAACAGGGGTCTTGCGGATGGTCTGGATTTCCAGAAAGTCGATCACCTTTTCCACAACTTCGCGGTTTTCGGTTTCTTCTTTTTCCGCAGGCCCCCACCACAGCGCCTGTTTCAGGATACCCGCATTCATATGGGTCAGACGCCCTGTCATGATGTTATCAAGCGTAGACATGCCGCTGAACAGCGCGATGTTCTGAAAGGTCCGTGCGATCCCCTGTTTGGCAATCTGATGGGGTTTCATCGGGCCACGTTTCTTGCCGTGGAACCAGACTTCGCCTTCCTGCGGGTGATAAAAGCCGTTCATCACGTTCAACATGGATGATTTGCCCGCCCCGTTCGGGCCGATAATCGCGCGGATTTCACCCTCGCGGATATCAAAGGAAATATCCGTGATCGCTTTCACGCCGCCAAACCGCAGCGTGATATTCTTCATTTCCATCATCTGCGCGCCAATGGTGCGCCCGTCAGGGGTTTGGTATGTCTCTGCTGTGCTCATTCTGCTGCCACCTTCTGCGCAGCCGTCGGGAACACTTTCGCATCCCGCATTTCCAGCGTTGCCTTAATCGAGCCTTTGCGCCCGTCCTCATATGTTACTTCTGTCTCGGTCGAGACTGCGGTCGAGCCGTCGTAAAGCCCGTCGATCAGATCCTTGAACTTCTCTTCGATAATCCGGCGGCGCACTTTCTGGGTGCGGGTCAATTCACCGTCATCCGCGTCCAACTGTTTATGCAGGATGCAGAAGCGGTGGATTTGACAGCCTGACAGCATTTCGTCTTCGGCCACCGAACGGTTCACCGCTTCGACATGTTCCTGAACCGTGGCCATCACCTGCGGATGTCCGGCAAGTTCCTGATAGGACGAATAGGCAATGTTGTTGCGCTCCGCCCAGTTCCCGACCGAAGACAGGTCGATGTTGATGAACGCACAGCATTTTTCCCGATTATTCCCGAACACAACCGCTTCAAGGATATTGGGATAGAACTTCAGTTTGTTTTCCACATATTTCGGCGCAAACATGCCCCCGTCGGACATTTTTCCAACGTCTTTGGCACGGTCGATGATGCGCAGATGGCCTGTGTCCTGTTCGATGAAACCGGCATCCCCAGTGGCCACCCAGCCTTCGCGGTCTTTGGTGTCAGCGGTACTTTCAGGGTTCTTGTAATATTCCACAAACGCCCCGGGAGAGCGATAGAACACCTCGCCGTTGTCAGCGATACGCAGCTCTACGCCCGGTGCGGGAATGCCCACAGTATCGGCGCGGACCTCTCCGTCGGGCTGAATGGTGACAAAAACCGTGGCTTCGGTCTGGCCATAAAGCTGTTTCAGGTTGATCCCGAGCGAGCGGTAGAAATCAAAAATCTCGGGGCCGATTGCTTCGCCCGCAGTATAACCCACCCGCATCCGGCTAAGGCCAAGCGTGTTTTTCAGCGGGCCATAAACCAGAATATCGCCGATGGCGTATTTGATACGCTCGCCAAAGCTGACAGGTTTGCCGTCCAGCAATTTCGGCCCGATGTCACGTGCGAAGTCCATGTATTTCTTGAACATCCGCTGCTTGCGCGGGGATGCGTCTTCCATGCGGATCATCACATTGGTCAGCAGGCCCTCGAAATAGCGGGGCGGGGCAAAGAAATAGGTCGGCCCGATTTCGCGCAAATCCGCCTGCATGGTGTCGGGGCTTTCGGGACAAGCCACACAAAATCCCGTCCAGAAGCCCTGGCCCACGGTAAAGATATAATCCCCGACCCAAGCCATCGGCAGATAGGCCAGAACCCTGTCATCCGAATTCAGATTGTCAAATTCAGACGCGGCCTGACCCGATTTCACGATGTTACGGTTGGACAGAACCACCCCTTTGGGCCGCCCTGTTGTGCCCGAAGTGTAAAGCATTATGCAGGTGGTGTCGAAATCCTGTTTGGCCAGACGCGACTCCAGCGCCGCTTGCAGATCACTGGCCCGACCCTTGGCCTGCACTTCGCGGTAGTCATGCAATTTGGTGCGGTCGTATTTGCGCATGCCGCGCGGGTCCAGATAGATCATCTGTTCCAGCGTCGGCAGACGCTCGCCTACTTCCAGAACCTTATCCACCTGCTCCTGATCTTCGGCGATCACGAAACGGGCGGAACAATGATCCAGCACATAGGCCATCTCTTCGGCCACCGCATCGCGGTACAGCGGTACAGGAACCGCGCCGCAAGACTGGATCGCCACCATAGCCCAATAGAAATACGGCCGGTTGCGCCCGATAATGGCAACGTGATCGCCCTCGGCCAGCCCCATTTCCAGCAGGCCCAACGCCAGCGCGTTAACCTCTTCGCTGACCTGACTCCAGGTCCAGCTTTGCCAGATGCCGAATTCTTTTTCGCGATAAGCGGGTTTATTGGCGTAAACGGACGCATTACGCGCCAGTAGACGCGGAATCGTATTGATCTCACCTGTCGGTGTCGGTCCAGATGTCACAGAATTTCCTCCCAGATGCCTGTGCACGTTCCCTTTCGCACGCAAGCTTGTGTGCAGGGTCTATGATTCCCCGCACAACATCATTCATTGGCGTCACCCTGACGTCAAAATTATTCTGAAATTTTACTGGATTGTATCAAATTGTAACAAACACATTCTTCGCTGGATTTAGCCGCGCCGCCTCTGCTAGCGATAAGACATGCCGGATCAAACCACCCCCCAGATGATGCGCGCAGGCCTGAACCTGATCGGGCAGGCGCTGACCATCTATAACGAAGACCTTGAACTGTCCGTATCCAACCGGCGGTTTCAGGAATTGTTCGGCCTGCCCGACCATCTGGTGGTTGCAGGGGCCAGTTTTATCGAAACCATCCATTACCTTGCCTCACGCGGGGAATATGGCGTGGTGGACGACGTAGACGGCTTTGTGAAACAGCGCGTGGATCAGGCCCGCGCCTTTGAACCCCATTACATGGAACGCCAGCGCGCCAACGGTCATTGGATTTCCGTCGAAGGCAGCCCGCTGCGCACAGGGGGATGGGTGACGGTTTACACCGACATCACCCAGATCAAACGCCAAGAGGCCCTGTTGCGCTCTGAAGGGGAAAAACTGTCAGCCGATCTGATCACCCGATCCGAGGAACTGACCGAAACCAACCGCCGCCTTGCCGCCACCAACATCGCTCTGGAAGAAACCAAACGTGATCTGACCGAGGCCGAGGCCCGCGCAAGGGTCACCGCCGAAATGACCCCCGCCCATATCGCCCATATCGACCGCAATAAAATCTACACCTATTCCAATCGCAAACTGTTCGAAGTGATCGGGAATTCCCGCCGCGACATCATTGGCCTTAGCACCCGCGAAGCCTTGGGCGAGGCCGCTCACCGCCAGATCAATCCCATGTTTGACAAGGCACTGGCAGGTGAAGCCAACGTCAGCGAATTCGATCTGCACGAAGGCACCCGCCGCGTGCGCGCGGCCTTTACCCCCGATATCGACGCGGATGGCAATATTGTCGGGGCCTATGTTCTATCCATGGACATCACCGCCGAGGCACAGGCCCGCGCCGCCCTGCAACAGACCCGCAAACGGGAACTGGCCGCACAGCTTACCAGTGGTCTGGCCCATGACTTCGCCAATCTTCTGACGGTTATTCTGGGGCTTCAGGGACAGTTGGAACGCATGGAAAACATGCCGGAAAAGGCATTGGATGCAATTGCCACCACCAAGGCCGCAGCGCTGCGGGGCGGGGTGTTGCTGGATAAATTATCAGGGGTTTCGGGTCGGCGCGATCTGACGGTCTCGGCTGTGTTTATCGACACGCTATTCGCCGATCTGTCAGCACTGGCCAAGGCCGCCCTGCCCGACACGCTTACGCTAGAGCTGACAAACGAGGGTATCGAAAGGCCTGTGATGCTAGATCGCGGGTTCATGCAGGACGGGTTGTTGAACCTTGTCCTCAACGCAAGGGACGCCATTCTGGGCGCAGATCGAACGGACGGGCAAATCGGCATCACGGCCCGTCTGCGGGGCACAACTTGGGTCGAGTTTCAGGTCACCGACACCGGCCCCGGCTTTTCTCCGACCGGATTGCAAAACGCGCTTGATCCGTTTTTCACCTCCAAAGCGTCCGAAGGGTCGGGGCTGGGGCTGACCATGGTCTATGACTTCGCCCAGTTATCCGGCGGGCGGGTGCGGATTGCCAACCGCCCGCAAGGAGGTGCCGAAGTAACGGTGCAACTGCCCCTGCGATATGGCTCGCTGGCCTCTGGTCTGGGGATGGTTTTGCTGGTCGAGGACAAAGACGATCTGCGCGAACAGACCCGCGAAATGCTGCGCGGTCTTGGCCATGTGGTGCTGGAAACCGACAACGCCGAAGAAGCCTTGGTTCTGGCACAGGTGCCCGGAATCAGCCATGTGCTTTCGGATATTATGCTGGGTGACGGGATGACAGGCCTAGACATGGCCCGTGCCCTGCTGGATACAGGGATCAATGTTCCCGTCATTATGATGACAGGACTGCCCGCGAACGACCCGATCCGTCAACAGGCAGAGGCCCAGTTTCCGCTGGTTTCAAAACCCTTTGGCGAGGCCCAACTGGCCGATAAATTTGACGAGGTTCAGGCATGAGCACACCCCAAAGCGCCCCTCTGGTTAGCATTCTGGACGACGAACCCCAAATCCGCCTGATGCTGGCCGATGCCCTGCAAGCCGCAGGATTTCGCACCGCCAGCTTTGGCCGCGCCACCGAGTTCGAGGCCGCAATGGCCAGCATGAACCCCGACATCTGTCTGGTGGATCTGGGACTGCCCGATAAGGACGGACTGGCGCTGGTCCATCGTTTGGCCACCAATCTGGGCGCGGCGATCATCATCATTTCGGGGCGCAATCAGGTGCAGGATAAAATCACCGGACTGGAACTGGGGGCGGATGATTACATCATCAAACCCTTTGATCCCGCCGAAGTGGTCGCCCGCGCCCGCGCCCTGCTGCGCCGTGGCAGATCCACCAGCAGTAACAAGGCCCGCATCGCCAGCTTCACAGGATGGTCCGCCGATTTCGACCAGTATATTCTTATCCCCCAAGACGGTGCTCCCGTACCATTCAGTCAAGCCGAGGCCGAAGTGCTGCGCCTGTTTCTAGACGCGCCAAACCGCCTGATTTCCCGCGCCCATATGCAGGAATTGCTAGGCGGGGAAGCTGGCGACAGCTTTGATCGCGCCATGGATGTACGCGTGTCACGCCTGCGCACGAAACTGCGCGACGATCCGAAAAACCCCAAACTGATCAAGACCATATACGGTGCCGGCTATATTTTTCTGGGTGAAGTCCACTGGCAGTAGTCAGTCTTGTGCGGCCAGCTTCTGCAAGGTAGCAACCAGTTGATCCACCACCGACGAGGCCCCCGACACAGGGTTGCGCTGCAAGGTCAAAAACAGCGCCAGCGGCACAGAATGATCCACCGCCACCACCAAATCCCCCCGCGCCAGCAAAGGCGTGACCAGACTGCGATGCCCCATCAAAACACCCCCGCCGTTCACCGCCTCTTGCACCGCTACACTGTACAATGAATAGCTTGGCCCCGCACCGCTATAGACCTGATCGGGATAGGCGTCTTTGGTCCAGTCCGGCCAGTCATTTGGCCAGAACTGATCGGAAATATGCGGCACAGCCATTAAATCTGTGAAAGATTTTATGGATTTTCCCAGCTCAGGCGCACACACCGGCACCAGCGCATCCGGTCCCGCCAGAACCTGCCCTGCGTCGGCGACAGGGGTGAAAAACAGGCTCAGATCAAAAGGTTCGCGCGCCAGATTGGGCGGGGTTTCCATCGCCGTCACTGAAATCTGCACCCCTTTGATCGCCGCCCGCACCTCGGGCAACCACGCGGCCAGCAACAATTGCGCCACACTGGGCAGCGTTGCAATCGCCAGATTCTGCGGTGCTGCCAGTTTTCGCAATTTCTGGCTGGCCAGACTGACACCGTCAAAAGCGCGCATAAAATCCGGCAATACCTGCCGCCCCAGATCAGACAGGCTGACCCCTTGGGCATGGCGTTCAAACAAGGCCCCGCCGCACCACGCCTCCAGCCCCTTGATATGCTGCGCCACGGCACCTGCCGACACATTCAACTCCCCCGCCGCCTGTTTGAATCCCCCCAGTCGCGCCGCGGATTCAAACGCCCGCAAGGCATTGAGCGGCGGCAAAGAGGGTCTCGGGGGATTTACAGGCATGACTTAGGCTTAGTTTTTCTAGGCCTATTTATTAGCATTTCTGATTTGCAAAACCAACGCCCAAACGCAAGTCTTGTGGCAGACAACCGCAAGAGGCTTAAAATGACCGCATTAACACATCGCGATTGGGTGCCTGCCCCTTCCGAAACCCTGATCCAATCCATCGCCGCCAGAACCTCCGCCGCCCCGTCGCCTGACATCGCGAAACGGCTGGAAACACTGGCAGGCGACAATCGCCGCATCCATGAACAGGACTGTTTCAACCTGAACCCCGCCACCAATGTGATCAATCCCCGCGCCGCCGCCCTGCTGTCCAGCGGCATCGGGGAACGCCCCTCCCTTGGCTATCCCGGCGACAAATACGAAATGGGGCTGGAAGCGATCGAGGAAATCGAGGTCATCTGCGCCGAACTCGCCGCCGAGGTCTTTCGCGCCCAATTCGCCGAAATCCGCGTGCCGTCAGGGGCGATCGCCAATCTTTACGCGTTTATAGCCACCTGCAAACCCGGCGATACCATCATCGCGCCCCCTGCCAGTATCGGCGGGCATGTGACCCATCACCTGTCTGGTTGCGCGGGGCTCTACGGACTGAACGTGCTGCATGCGCCCGTGGATGCAGACGGCTACACGGTCGATCTGGACGGGCTGCGCACCATGGCCCGGAATGCCCGCCCCAAACTGATCACCATCGGCTGCTCTTTGAACCTGTTCCCTCATCCCGTGCCTGAAATCCGCACCATCGCGGATGAGGTCGGCGCCAAACTGCTGTTTGATGCCGCCCATCAATGCGGCATCATCGCGGGTCAGGCCTGGCCCGATCCCTTGGCCCAAGGCGCGCATCTGATGACCATGAGCACCTATAAATCACTGGGCGGTCCCGCAGGCGGGCTGATCGTCAGCAATGACGCGGAACTGGCCAAAAAACTGGATGCCATCGCTTTTCCGGGCATGACCGCCAATTTCGACGCCGCCAAATCCGCCGCTTTGGCCATGTCCCTGCTGGACTGGCGCGACCACGGTGCGGCCTATGCGGCAGAAATGGTGGATGTTTCAAAATCTCTCGCCACGGCCCTTGCCGCCTTGGACATCCCCGTGTTTCAGGCGGAAAAAGGCGGCACCCGGTCCCATCAGTTTGCCATAAAGGCCGCTGCCTACGGGGGCGGGCAAACCGCCGCCAGGAAACTGCGCGCGGCAGGCTTTCTGACCTGCGGCATCGGCCTGCCCATAGCCGAGGTTGCGGGTGATCTAAACGGCCTGCGCATCGGCACTCCCGAAATCGTCCGCTGGGGCGTCACACCAAAACATGTCCCCGAACTCGCAGACCTACTGGCCCGCGCCCTGAAAGCCAACGATCCCGCAGGCCTCGCCCCCGAAACCGCCACCCTGCGCGCGAATTTCAACAAGCTGCACTTTATCAATCGCTAGAAACGTCATCAGCGCCCCCTATGTTACAGCTACATAGGGGCGCCTTGACCAAAGCAATTTTCGCGATGGAACCGCAGGTAATCTGGGTGAGGGTGATGCCTTGGGTTATCCGGCAAAAGCAATTTTTGCCCCGGCGCAATCAACCGCGCCGCTACGTCTCCGGGAACCTTATTGTGGGAAATCATGATCCTGTGATCTGCCGCGACTGCAATCAGGCCACGATCGAACATCCAATGCAGAGTTCCAGATAAGGCCAACCCGTTTTGCACAACATCCGGCCCGTCGTCTGCGACCGCACGAATATGTGCAGCTTGCACTTCTGGCCGACCACCGCCATTGCGTAATTGCAATCCCGATATAGCACACCGCCCTTTATAAGCCGCTTTCACCAATCGCTGGAACGAAGCATCACGTGCAGGGCGTGAACTTAATACCTTTAGCCTTTCCGAGACTGGCATTAATCCTTCAAACACCGCCGTTTGTTCGAAAAAACCAAGACCATGCGCGTCAGTATCCTGCCTTGGAATGGCATCCGTACTTTTGATTTCCACCAGCCCAGCATCTACAATATTAGCAAACTCCAAAGGCGACAGCTTCCGGACCGCAGAGACCGAGGCGCCACCCGACATAGGGCTGCCATCTGCTTTTCGCAACGATGCCTCATAGGCTTGTCCATTCATATCCGCACGCGGAACAACCTGTTCAAACTGCCATTGAGACCCTTGATCCAAAATCGCATAATAATGCTGATCATTTTTTGGATCTGGTACAACGTCCAACACCTTTTGAACAGCGACATACCCAAAGGCACCTTTTCGATTTTCGTAGAATACGACCCAATCCCCGATTGTTTGCCGTACGGTACCAAGATACCTTTTAGGAAAATGATAAGCCTCACCGGGCTTATCATCATAAATCGAGTGTACATTTTGAATGAAAATTGCGTTTACCATCTTGGGTAGATTAAAGTCTCCTCCCAATCAAAAGGCAACCCAATAAACAACAAGGGGCAGCCGCCTACCCAACGCCTGCCCCTCCAATTCAATGTTCCTGAAATACTCAAATACCACCGCGCGGCCAATCACTCGGCTGCAATAGCATCCTCAACCTTTTCCGCCCGCACCGCAGAGAATTTGAACTCCGGTATCTTGCCGAACGGGTCCAAAGCCGAGTTGGTCAGGATGTTCGCCGCCGCCTCTACATAGGCGAAGGGCAGGAAAACCATGTCTTCGGCTACTGCGCGGTCGGCCCGTGCCATGGTGACGATAGACCCCCGTTTGGTGGTCAGCCGGATCATCCCGCCCGGCTCCACACCCATTTTACGGAGGGTTTTGGGGTGCAGGGAACAGTTGGCCTCTGGCTCCATGGCGTCCAGAACCGTAGCGCGGCGGGTCATGGAACCCGTGTGCCAGTGTTCCAACTGACGGCCCGTGGTCAGGATCATCGGGAAGTCTGCGTCGGGCACATCGTCAGGGGCGATGATGCTGGCAGGTGTAAATTTCGCACGCCCATCTGGGCGCGGGAAACCGTCGCCAAAGACAATCGCCTGACCGGGGTCGGTTGGTGAAAGCGAGGGATAGGTTACCGCCTCGGTTTCCAGACGGTCCCATGTGATATTGTCCAGACTGTTCATGCCCATTTTCATTTCGGCAAACACCTGACGGGGGTGGGTATACTCCCAGTCCAGCCCCAGACGCTGGGCCAGATCGGTGGTGATCGCCCAGTCTTCGCGTGCTTCGCCGGGCAAAGGCACAGCGGGGCGGCCCATTTGCACCTGACGATTGGTATTGGTCACGGTGCCGGTCTTTTCGGCGAAAGCACTGGCGGGCAGGATCACATCGGCATAATTGGCGGTTTCGGTCAGGAAAATATCCTGCACCACCAGATGTTCCAGCTTGGCCAGCGCGTCGCGGGCGTGTTCCACATCGGGGTCCGACATGGCGGGGTTTTCGCCCAGAATATACATGCCGTGAATGTCGCCCGTGTGGATGGCATCCATGATTTCCACAACGGTCAGGCCCTTTTCAGCGCCGAAATCAACGTCGGATTTCCAGATTTCGTTAAACGCAGAGCGCACGCCGTCATCGCCAACAGGCTGGTAATCTGGCAGGAACATGGGGATCATCCCCGCGTCGGACGCGCCTTGCACGTTGTTTTGCCCCCGCAGCGGATGCAGCCCCGCGCCCGGACGCCCCACCTGCCCCGTCATCAGCGCCAGACTGATCAGACAGCGGGAATTATCCGTGCCGTGGATGTGCTGGGAAATCCCCATCCCCCAGAAAATCATCGCGGCCTTGGCCCCTGCAAACAGACGCGCTACCTGTTTCAACTCTTCGGCATCAACCCCGCACAAAGGGGCCATTTTCTCGGGCGAGAAGTCTTTCAGGTGGGCTTTTTGGGCCTCCCAGTTTTCCGTATAGGCGGCGATATATTGTTTGTCGTACAGCTCTTCTTCAACGATCGTGTGCATGATTGCATTCAGCATCGACACATCTGTGCCGGGGCGGAATTTCAACCGGTGGGTCGCGTATTTGCCAAGCCCCACGCCGCGCGGGTCCATAACGATCAGCTTGCCGCCCCGTTTGGTGAACTGCTTGAAATAGGTGGCCGCAACGGGGTGGTTTTCGATGGGGTTCGCCCCGATCACAATCGCCACATCCGAATTTTCGATTTCGTTAAATGTGGCTGAAACAGCGCCCGAACCGACATTTTCCATCAAGGCCGCGACCGAACTGGCGTGGCACAGCCGCGTGCAGTGATCCACGTTGTTGTGGCCAAATCCCTGACGGATCAGTTTCTGGAACAGATAGGCCTCTTCGTTGGTGCATTTGGCGGACCCGAAACCTGCAATGGACTTGCCGCCTTTTTCGTCGCGCAACGCGCCAAGCCCGCTTGCGGCAAAGCTCATCGCTTCTTCCCACGATGCTTCACGAAAGAAATCCAGAACATTGTCGGGATGTACGTTCAACCCTTTGGCAGGGGCATCATCGCGGCGGATCAACGGTTTGGTCAGGCGGTGTTCGTGGTGGATATAGTCAAAGCCGAAGCGGCCTTTCACACACAAGCGGCCCTCGTTCGCGGGGCCGTCGATACCATCGACCCATGCCACTTTGTCGTCTTTGATTTTCAGACTGATCTGGCACCCCACACCACAGAACGGACAAACGGATTTCACCTCGCGGTCGAAATCCTGACTGTCGCCCACTTGCATGTCATCAAGCGCCGTTGCGGGCATCAATGCCCCTGTCGGGCAGGCTTGCACACATTCCCCGCAGGCCACGCAGGAACTTTCACCCATGGGGTCATTCATATCAAATACGATCTGGCTGTCATGGCCACGCCCTGCCATGCCGATCACGTCATTCACCTGAACCTCGCGGCAGGCGCGTACACACAGGTTGCACTGGATGCAGGCATCCAGATTGACCCGCATGGCCACATGGCTGTCATCCAGCAGCGGAATATGATCCGGCTCCATCGCAGGAAAACGGCTGTCTGTGACACCTTGCAGATCAGCCATATCCCAAAGATGCGAAGATTTGTCATGGGCCTGTTCGCGCGCAGGCTGATCGGCCACCAGCAATTCCATCACCATTTTACGGGCGGTTGTGGCGCGGCTGGATTGGGATTTCACCACCATCCCGTCAGATGGCTTGCGGATACAAGACGCCACAAGGGTCCGCTCCCCGTCCACTTCGACCATACAGGCGCGGCAATTTCCATCAGACCGGTAGCCTTTTTCGCCCGAGTGGCACAGATGCGGGATTGTGGTGCCTTCCCGTTTGGCAACCTCCCAGATAGTTTCATCCGGTCCGGCCACAACAACTTGCCCGTCAAGGGTGAATTCAATTGCATCTGCCATGGCGAAGCCTCCGACTTTATTCGTGTGTTTCATCCTGTTAGACCATACGCCAAACAATTCGCAAAGCGGATTACCGACCATTGTCGACGCAATTGCGCTAAGGCCCCAGAAATAAAGCAGCCCTGAATTGACACTTTCGAAAAACTTGCAAAGCGGCAAGAATGACCCAAATCATCCCCATGCGTTCCCAAAAGGCCCGAAAATGAAAAAACTGTACAGCCTTGTTACGATTTTGATCCTGTTTTGCGGGCACCCGCTGTTTGCCGCAGACATCAGCGATTTTTTCGGTGCTTATACCGGTTCCGCCAAGGTCGAGGATGACGGCGGCACTGTTGCGCGGGACATGGGCGTGCGGATCACACAGACGGAAACGGGGTTCAAAGTTACCTGGACCTCGATCACCCACAAGCAGGATGGCCGCCTGAAGGAAAAGAAATACACCATCGGATTTGTCCCTTCGGCGCGGGAAAACATCTATGCTTCGGCGATGAAAACCAATGTGTTTGGCAAATCGGAACCGCTCGATCCGTTGAAAGGTGACCCCTATGTCTGGAGCAGGCTTTCAGGCGATACCCTGACGCTTTATTCGCTTTTGATCGACGAAGAAGGCGGCTACGAGGTGCAGGAATATGACCGCACCCTGACTGACGGTGGCTTGCAACTGGAATACCGACGCATCCGCAACAGCACGCCATTAACCACGATCAACGCCTTTCTTGCGCGCAACTGACCACCGCAAACAGGCAAAGTTTCCTCTGGCAGCTTGCAAGTAAATCCGTCAAACCTTGGCCCAAAACGAAGGGTCGCATATCATGGTACATCTTTGGGTTCGCGCCGAACAACGCCCCGCTGAACAGCGTGTGGGCTTACTGCCGGACGGTGTGGCGGCCCTGCTGGCTGCGGGGCACCGCGTAACGGTTGAACAATCGGATGCCCGCGCGGTGCCGATTGACGGCTACCGCGCCACGGGATGTGACATTGCGCAGGCAGGTGCGTGGCAAAACGCCCCCGATGACGCCATCATCTTTGGCCTGAAAGAGCTGGACCCAGACGGCCCGATCCTGCGCCACCGCCATATTATGTTCGGCCACGCCTATAAAGGCCAGGCCGATGGCCCCGCCCTGTTGCGCCGTTTTCGGGACGGGGGTGGTGCGCTGTATGATCTGGAATATCTGACAGAGCAGAATGGCCGCCGCATTGCCGCCTTTGGCTATTGGGCCGGATTTGCAGGCGCGGCTGTGGGGCTGAAGGTCTGGGCGGCACAGCAGACAGGCGACCGGCCCGGCCCCGATTCCATCGGGGTTTACGCCAACCGCGATGCGCTGGTGGCGGATCTGCAAGGCGATCTGGCAGCGGGGTTGTCCAATGGCGGCACACGGCCCGATATGATCGTGATCGGCGCTTTGGGGCGTGTGGGTTCAGGGGCTGTGGACCTTGCCAGCGCTCTTGGCCTGTCGGTGACCAAATGGGACATGGCGGAAACCGCCCACGGCGGACCGTTTCCTGAAATTCTGGATCATGCGATCTTTGTGAACTGTATTCTGGCCAATCCGAATGTACCGGTTTTTGTGCCGAAATCCGCTTTAACCGCCCCGCGTAAACTGACCGTTATTGCTGATGTAAGCTGTGATCCCAGTTCGCAATACAACCCGATTCCGATCTACAGTGAATCGTCCACTTTTGACGCCCCGCTCACCCGCGCGACCCAAGGGCCACCGCCGCTGGATGTGACGGCCATCGACAATCTGCCTTCGATGCTGCCACTGGAAAGTTCGCAGGATTACGCAGCACAATTGCTGCCTGCCTTGCTGGATCTGGACCGGATTGATGCGGGGGTCTGGGGGCGTGCAAAAACCGTGTTCGATACCCATGTGGCACAGGTTTAACGGCTGCCGAACACACGATAATACAGCGGCGCAGGCAGAAAGTTCGCGCCGCGAAACAGCCACGAAAACATCCTTGGAAAATTGCTCTGGAACCGTGAAGAATGCATGGCAGCCATCACGTGATCCGCAGCCTTGTCCGTATTCATCACAAAGGGCATTTTAAAGTCGTTTTTATCGGTCAGGCGGGTCTTGATGAAACCGGGGTTCACCAGTTGCACACGAACACCGCTGCGATGGGTTTCCGCATGCAGGTTTTCCGCCAGATGCATCAGCCCTGCCTTGCTGGCGCCATAGCCGATCGCGCCGGGCAGCCCGCGAAACCCCGACAGGCTGCCGATCAACACCACATGACCGCGTCCCTGTGCAATCATCGGGGGCACTACAGCGCCCAGCACCCGCGCCGCACCTGTGAAATTGATGTCGCACATGGTTTCCACCGCCTGTGCATCCCAATCCTGCGCCGTCATCGGCCAATAGACCCCCGCGCCGTATATCACCCCGTCAAGCGGGCCGATTTCCGCCGCCACCTGTTGCACCTGCGCTAAATCCCGCACGTCAAGCGGGTGAACGCTGGCCGCATTTGGCAGGGACTGCGCCAATGCGTGCAAGCGATCCGCGTTGCGTGCGCTTAAAGCCAACTCGACACCCGCAGCCGATAGTTTTTCTGCCAAGGCACGGCCCAACCCTTCGGATGCGCCGACCAGCCAGTATTTCCTGCCCGCTTGCATCAGGGCGCCACGGGGCGGATTGTGGCCACCAGTTCGGCCACTTTGACGCCGAATTTGCGCATCTGGCTGCGGTTCACCAAAGCACCGTCCTCCAGCAGATACATCCAGTCGGTCACGTTCAATTCATGCCCGCCGGCACTTTGCGTCAGCTTGATCCGGTAGTTCAGACGGATCGCAGACCCCATCTGCACCCCCTGCCCGACACCGATCACGTCAGGGGCCTCTGCCAGAAATGTACCGTCGTTTTTGCTGGTCAAAAACCATTCGCGACGCTGATGGGTGCCGCCATCGTATTTGAACTCTTCCACCAGCCGTCCCGTATTGCCATCCCAACTGCCGTGCATCTTTGCCACAAACCGCGCCGAGACCCGTCCGAGCGGGCCATAAAGCACGCCCTCGCAGATCAGCGGGCCGTTCAAATGGCGTCGGATGTCCAGTTCAGGACCACCGTCCAGATAGTCTTGCGGGCGTTGGGCGGCGAACCCTGTCAGGCGCTCTTTGAGCAGGACCAACAACAGCACGGCACCCGCGCCAAGGGCGAAAAGGACGAAATCAGACATGACGTGTCTCCTTGATCGGGGTCCAGTAGAGAACCGCCAAAGCAATGGTTTTCAGGACCGACGGAACCACCGCATAAGTGAAGGTCAGCATCATCAGAACCTGCGGTGAATTGGGGTGGTGGGTGGAAAAACCGGATTGATCAAGCGCAGGCAGAACGGTCGCCGCTGCCACCGCCAAGGTCAGTTTCGAGCAGAAATTCCACAGGCCGAACGCCTGCCCGCCCGCGCCGTGAACACGTTCAACCCGTTCGGAAAACAGCGCGGGCAGCAACGTCATATCCGCGCCCAGCGCCGCGCCCGAGGCAAGGCAGACAACCGCAAACAGACCCGCGTCGCCCTGACCAAGGGTAATGGCGAAACTGAAGGCAACGATAGACAGGGTCATGCCCACAAGAAGCGTCCATTTCGCGCCCCGTTGACCTGCAACTTTGGCCCAGAACGGCACGGAAACCGCCGCTGCCAGAAAAAAGATCAACAGCAACGGCCCTGCGGCGGTTTCATGGCCAAGACGGTATTCCACAAAAAACAGAAACAGGCTGGCGCTGACGGCAGAAGGCGCTGCGTTCAATAGGCCTACCAGCAACAGGCGACGCAGGATCGGGTCGGCCAAAAGGGTGGTGATACTGGTGTGATCCACCTTGGCACCGCCCCGCCATTCCTGCCGCATCATGGCGCCGCCTATCAGGGCGGCGATGCAAAAGACCACGGCAAAGGCTGCCAAAGGTGCGCTGGCCCCCATGCTTAAAAACACAGTGGGCAAGATCGCTGCCAGACAAATCCCGATCAAGCCGCCGGTTTCCCGCCATCCCGCCAGCCGCAAATGCCCGTCATCGCCCAGCGCATCGCCTTTGACGATACCGCGGGCGTAAAACAGGATCGACAGGGCGCTGAAAGCGGTGAACAGAACCGCAAGGCACAGAACGAACCACACAATTGGGTTGATCGGGGCGGTAACTGCAAACAGCGCCACCATGGCCAGCGCCAGCAGCGCGGTCATGCCACCTGCAAAGACACCGCGCCACGGGCCCAGGTGATCGACGACCCAACCCAGTACAGGGTCTTGCACAAAATCCAGAACCCGCAGCCCCAGCAAAGCCACCCCGATGGTCGACAGGCTTAGATCATAGGTATCCACATAGTATTTCGGCGCATGGATATAGAGCGGTAGTCCGGCCGCCGCCAGAACCGCTGCAAAAGCCGAATAGCGGTGCAAGCCCGTGTTGGTAGTGTGGCGCATTCAGCTTTGCCCCCGCAGGCTGGACGCACCTTTGGCATCACGCGAGGTTGGCGCAAGCCAGATACCAAAGAACCGGTCGCGCAAGCGGGGATACGACAGGGTGCAGGTCTTTTGGCCGTTCACATACATGCTGGCACGGCTGGCACTTTCGGACACGCCCGTGACGCGGATTCCATCGCTGACATCCACCAGACAGCGGCGCAACTGGTCCTCTAGGGCTTTGTGATCTTTCACATGCCCGCCTTCCACCCGAACGATTTCCTTGACCGAGGTACGCGCCAGTAAATCCGCGCTGAAATCATAGGCATAGCGCAGGGACAGCGCGAATTTTCGGGATGGATCGAATGCCCCGTCAGAGCCCGTCCAAAGCTGCGCGTCGTATAGTTTAAAGCCCCAAAGTCGCGCTGTGGCCTGCCCTTGCAGTCTGGCGGTGCCCAAGGCGCGTGTGACCTCTGTCGGGGCGGGTTGTGCGGTGGCAATGCCGCAGATCAGCAGGCCAAACACGATTGTAAGGGTGAAAAACAGGTCTCTCATGAGGATACCTCTTTGTCTGGTGCTTTGGGGCGGGGGCGAAAGCTGGCCCCTTTCCACCACAGGCGCAGCGCCTGCCAGTGGATCAGCCCCACAACCCGCAAAGACCCGAAGGGCCGCGCAAGGCTCGCCCCCAGAATGGAGCGGTTGCTAAGCGGGCGGCGGCGTCCGTGAAAGCTGGCATAGACCCCGCCGTCACTGCTGCGAAAATCAATCACAATGCCGATATGCTGATCGGTCACATCAAAACGAAAGGTATAATCGCCGCTGACAGGTTGAAACGGCGAGACATGGAAAATCTTGCGCGCCTTCAGCCGGTCACTGGCGCGGATCGGGCTAAGGTCTTTGTGATAACACAGATAGGAATGGCGGTCCCCGTAGGTGTTGTTCACCTCGGCAATCACCAGACGCAGGGTGTTTTGTGCGTCAAACACCAGCCAGAAGCTGACGGGATTAAACACATGGCCCATCACACGGGGCTGGGCCAACAGCAGGATGCGGCCCTGGGCCAGCGTGTCAAACCCGTGTTCGCACAATACCTCGCGTGCCCAGGACAGCCCGCGCCCCTGCCCGCGGATGCCCCCGTGGTCCACATCATGCAAAGCGGTCAGATTTGCGCGATTGCGCGAAAACAGCAACGGCTTGGGGCTATCATCCGACAGATCGGACAGCACATAGTCCACGCGGTAGCGAAAGGCGTTTTTGATCGCCCCGTGCCGCCCGTGATAGGTGCTGCCGCAGATATGTTCGGGGGTCAGACCCATTCCGGCATCAACCCCATGTCCTGCGCCACATCCACCCCGCTGGAATAGCCGTCCTCGTGAAATCCGTTGCGCAGATATGCGCCGCAAAACCACGTGTTGCGCGTGCCTTGCAGGGCTTTGATCCGCGATTGCGCGTGCAGCGCAGCCCGATCAAAAACAGGGTGCATGAAGGTGGTTTCTTCAAAGATCAGCTCATCCTTGATTGCCACTGTGGGATTCAGGGAACTGAGCACCAGATCGTCATGGGGAATGGATTGCAGCGTGTTCATCCAATAGCTGATCCCGACCGGATCGGCGCGGTTCTGTTTTGTAGTGGTATAGGTCCAACTGGCCCAACAGGATTTGCGTTTGGGCATAATCGACGGGTCCGCGTGCAAAACGGCACGGTTCGGCTGGTATTTGATTGCCCCGAGCGTGGCGGATTCCTCGGGGGATGGGTCGGATAACATGGCAAGCGCCTGATCCGAATGGCAGGCAAAGACCACACGGTCAAAACGTTCCCACTCGCCCCCCTTTACCCGCACATCAACACCGTTGTCGTGGCGCCGCACGCCGATCACATCTGTCCCCAGACGTATGTCGCAGCCCTGTACACGCAGGGCCGTTTCCAGCCGTGACACATATTGGATCGAACCGCCTTCAACCGTGTACCACTGGTGCTGGCCATAAATGCTTAACAGATTGTGGTTCTGGAAAAACCGCGTCAAGGCTTGGGCAGGGAAAGACAGCATCTGTTCCAGCGGGGTTGACCAGATCGCACCTGAAAACGGCAGCAGATAGTATTTCTGAAACCACTCCCCCAGCCGCAAACGGCGCATCAATTCGCCCAAGGTGATTTCAGGGTCCGCCGCCATATCCACCGCTTTTGAATTAAACCGCATGATATCCACCAGCATGCCCAGAAACAGCGGGTTCACGATATTGCGTTTCTGCGCAAACAGCGCCGCCAGATCGTTCAACGCATATTCGATCCGCCCGTCATCTGCCGACACGCCAAAGCTCATGTTGCTTTTGGCGACCGGCACATCCAGTTCCTTGAACAATGCCGTCAGGCGCGGATAATTGGCGTAGTTGAAAACGATAAACCCCGTATCCACCGGCTGATCGCTGTTTTTCCCCGCAATCACCGTACGCGCATGACCGCCCAGCCGCTTTTCCGTTTCAAACAATGTGACCGAATGGGCCTTGGACAACATATGCGCCGCCCCCATGCCAGACACGCCCGCACCGATAACAGCAATCTTCACCGGAGCAGTGGGGGCAAATTCGAATGGCATCTGTGTCTTCCTTGTTCTTGTTGTAAAAACCATACGTGCCGCAAATTGACTTGGATCACATTAATCACGTTAGATTTTTATTTCAGTCCGTTGATCCAACAGGGTTTGTCGCACGTAGAAGGTTTATGATACATGCAACACCATTGTTGGAAAAAACCGACACCGCCTTTGTTCGCAGCCAGATGGCCGTGCCTTGGCGATTGTCGAAGCGAAAGTTGAAGATGAGCCCTACTGAGCAGACGCGCAGTCATGGTGACGATTGGAATGCGCATATCCTGCGCGTGCGCAATCACCGTGACGAGACCGCATTTGCCGCGCTGTTCAACCATTTCGCCCCGCGCATCAAAGGCTTTCTGATAAATTCGGGTGCCAGCGGTACGATGGCCGAAGAATGCGCCCAGGAAACCATGATCACCCTGTGGCACAAGGCGCATCTGTTTGATCCGTCACGGGCCTCGGCGGCGACCTGGATTTTCACCATCGCGCGGAACAAGAAAATCGACGCCTTTCGCCGCGCCGCCCGTGTTGAACCCGAAGACCTGCCCTGGGGCCCCGAACCGGAACCCGAGGCCGCCGATGCACTGGCTCTTAGTCAGGAAACCGAACAACTGGCCATTGCACTGAATGCTTTGCCCGAATCCCAAAGGGACATCGTGAAACGCGCCTATTACGGCGATCTGTCCCATTCCGAACTGGCAAAGGAAACCGGCCTGCCCCTTGGCACAATTAAATCCCGCATTAGATTGGCACTCGACCGCCTGCGCCAGACACTGAACGAGCCTGTACGATGACTGTAAAACACGTTTTAAACGAGCAACTGTTGATGGGCTATGCCGCTGGCATCCTGCCCGAAGCCTTTGATCTGGTCGTCGCATCCCATCTAAGCCTGTCCGACGAAAGCCGTGCGATGCTGGGTGGCTATGAAGCCATTGGCGGCGCTGTGATGGAAGACAGCGAAGCCGTCGAACTGGGCGCGGATGCGCTGGCCTCGGTGATGGGGCGGATCAAATCCGAAGGGACGGTTCAACCCAAACCTGCCATCAAACATGCCAAGCCCGGTATCCTGCCCGAACCGCTGCAAGACTATGTGGGCGGTGATGTGGACAAGATCAAATGGCGTCCGCTTGGGGGCGGTGTGAAACAGGCGATCCTGCGCACATCCGGCAAGGCACAGGCGCGCCTGCTGTTTATTCCCGCAGGCACCGCCGTGCCCGATCACGGCCACCGCGGCACCGAATTGACGCTGGTTTTGCAAGGTGCTTTTTCGGACGAAGTGGATACATTCGCACGGGGCGACATTGAAATCGCCAATGAAGATTTGAACCACCAGCCCATCGCCAGTCAGGATGCGGATTGTATCTGTCTGGCCGCCACGGACGCACCCTTGCGGTTCAACAGCCTGATCCCGCGCCTGCTGCAACCAATTTTCCGCATCTAGTCCGCCACGTTACCGCAGGCCACGGTTCAGCCGGGCGGTGCCGCCCCGTGGGCCCTTTTTTCCGCCAACTTGCGAATGTTGCGCACCATCAGCCAGACGACCAGCACCACCGGAAGGACCAGCCCTGCCCCCAGTAGCTTGGACGATATATCCAAAGCACTGGCCAAAGGGTCCAGCAGTTTGGCCAGCAGGTTCACCGCATAATAACTGATTGCAACCACGGACAGCCCCTCGACCGTTTCCTGCAAGCGCAATTGCAGCGCGGCGCGGGTGTCCATCTGTTTCAGAATACGGCGGTTCTGGTCGTTGGCATTCACACTGACCCGCGTGCTTAGCAAATCGGACGCCCGCGCCGCACGGGCCGATATATGCGCCAGCCGTTTAGACGCAGACTGGCAGGTCCGCATGGCAGGTTCAAAGCGGCGCATCATGAATTCGGAAAACAACTGATACCCCGCCAGACGCTGTTCGCGCAGAACAGTGACACGCTGGAGCACCAGTGCGGAATAGGCCTCGGCGGCGGTAAAACGATAGGCGGTATCAGCGGAAAAACTTTCGACCCGGCTGGAAATATCCAACAACCGATCCAGTTCGTTTTGCGAGTTTTCAAAAGTGTCGGTCATTTCCTTGACCACCTGCCCCAAATCCCGATCCAGATCGGACAGCCGCGCAAACACGTCCCGCGCGATGGGCAGGGTCAGCATGGACATGGCTTTATATGTTTCAATTTCAATCAACCGCTGCACAATCCGCCCCATGCGGTTTCCACCGGTATTGCCGATCTGGAACACTGCAAAACGGATGTTCTCTTTTGCGTCCAGCCGGAAATCCCCGACAATCGCGGCTTCTCGTTCCAGCACAAAGGAGGCAGCGGTGGCCTCGGCGTGAAACCAGTCGGCGGCCACTTCTGCCACGCGGCTGCTTACATCCTGTTCGCTGGCGGCATATTCCAAACGCACCAGAACCGAGGACAACAACCGCCCCGTGCTGGCTGCCAGCCATTTATCGGGGAAGTAATCAAACAAGGCCCCGTCAAAGGGCACTTCTGACAGGCCATCGGCAAACAATGTGTAGGTGTTGAATTCGGAATGCCGCTCCCATTTCAAATGCACCTTGCCCAGATCAACACCGTGATGGGCCGCATCGGGTGCGGGATGGGGTGCGCCGTATCTGTCCAGCAAGGCAATCAGATGGTCGCGATCACTGTCGGGGCGCGTCACATCCCGTTCCACCGCAATAGAGGCCGCACGGCTGGGCGCTTGTAACACCGGAAACGGCCGCGCGTGCAGTTCATTGCTAAGCGCAATGCGGTCGGGGTGGGGCGTGATTGAAGATAGGGGCATGGCGGGTTCCGAAACTCTGAAAGGTTTCCCAGTCAAAACCGCAATGCGCCTGCTTGCAAGCCGCAACTTGACGCAGCGTTCGCTATTTATCGCCCGCAATCGGCGTCAAAGGATCAACCATGTCATCTTCAACCGGATCAAAATCAATGGCTTCCAACCGCCGCGCCCGCCCGCCGGCCTTGGTGGCGGAAATCTTGATTTCCTCAATGTCTTTTGAAGCCTGACCAAAGTGGCGGTCCAGATTGAACACACGGTTTTCCAGCCGTTCCACATCTTTGTGCAACAGCCCCAACTCGGTACGGATCGCACCCGCCTGTTCCTTCATTCGCGCGTCCTTCAGCACGGCGCGCATGGTGTTCAGCGTGGCCATACAGGTGGTCGGGGACACGATCCAGACCCGCGCGGCAAAACCTTCGCGCACCACTTCGGGGAAATTCGCGTGCAATTCGGCATAGACCGCTTCAGAGGGCAGGAACAGCAGCGCCCCGTCGGCGGTTTCCCCTTCGATGATGTATTTTTCGGATATGGCTTTGATATGGGCGCGCAGGGCGGTGCGCATATCCCGCGCAGCCAGTTGCGCCTGTGTGGGATTGTCAGCCGCGCGGATCGCTTCATAAGCTTCCAGCGGGAACTTGCTGTCGATCACAATCGGACCCGGCGGATTGGGCAGATGGATCAGACAATCCGCCCGTTTACCGTTGCCCAATGTCTTTTGAAAGGTAAAGGCATCGGGCGGCATCGCCTTGCGCACGATGTCATTTAACTGGATTTCACCAAAGGCCCCACGGGTCTGTTTGTTGGATAGAATATCCTGCAAAGACAGCACGTTGCTGGACAGTTTTTCGATATTCAGCTGCGCCTTGTCGATGGTCGCCAAACGTTCTTGCAACTGGGTCAAGGACTTGGTGGTCTTTTCGCTGCTGCCATGCAGCGTGTCGCGCATCTGCGTCTGCATATCCGCCATAGACCGCGCAGACCGCAGCGCGCTTTCATGTAGCTTTTCCTGCATCTGCTGTTGCACTACCGCCAGGCGTGTTTCCACCGTTTGCATGGTTTGCGCTTGGGATTGGGACAGGCTGTCCAAGCCGCCTTTCAGCACATGCTGGCTTTCGTTCAGAATGCGCAGGGCATCGCCCATCATCAACATCTGATTGGCCAGAGGCTCCGCCGCCCGCGCCGCACGGTTTGACGCCCGCAGCCCGAAGATCAGAAACAGCACCAGCACCACAGCACCAACCAGCACGGCCAGCATCATCGGTTCAATCACATAGGTTCCCAGTTCGATCATCGACGGCCAAACAGCTTTTCAATATCGGTCAGTTTCAATTCCACATAGGTAGGCCGCCCGTGGTTGCATTGGCCGGTATGGGGGGTGGCCTCCATCTCGCGCAGCAAGGCGTTCATTTCCTCGGCCCGCATCACACGACCCGACCGGATCGACCCGTGACAGGCCACACGGCTAAGAATCGCCTCGATCCGGTCCTTGACGGTCTGGGTTTGATCCAGATCCGCCAGTTCATCTGCGATGTCACGGATCAGGGCTTGCGCGTTCACCTCGCCCAGCAAGGCGGGGGTTTCGCGGACACAAATGGCGCTGCCGCCGAAGTCCTCGATCACCAAGCCAAATTGCGCCAGCTCTTCTGCGGCGGCCAGAACGGTGGCTTGGGTGCCCGCCTCCAGCTCGACAATTTCAGGGATCAGCAAGGCTTGCGCTGCCACGCCGTTCTGATCCATCTGGCGTTTCAGCCGTTCATAGACCAGCCGTTCGTGGGCCGCGTGTTGATCGACGATCACAATCCCGTCGGGCGTCTGGGCAATCACATAGTTTTCATGCACTTGCGCCCGCGCAGCCCCGAGTGGTTGGCTGGTAGTCACAGGGGTTTCGTCAATGACTTCAACCCGCGCGGAATAGGTTGGACTGACCTCGGCAAAACCATCTTGAGGCGGCGGGACAAAAGAATTCGGACGCATCGGGGTGAAAGACGTACCGCGTGATTCCATCTGGTAAACGGGGGCAACGGGGGTGTTTTCAGGGCGAAGTGCACCAAGGGTGGCATCTGCCACAGTGGTTGATGCGCGGTGTCCTGCCTCTGCCAAAGCGTGGCGCAGGGCGCTGACGATCAGACCGCGTGCCAGCCCCGGATCGCGAAACCGCACCTCGGATTTGGCGGGGTGGACGTTCACATCCACAAGGGTCGGATCACATTCCAGAAACAGCGCCAGTGCGGGATGCCGTTCGCGGTGCAAAAAATCGGAATAGGCCCCACGGATCGCGCCGTAGAACACTTTGTCCCGCACAGGGCGACCGTTCACAAACATATATTGCGCCGTGGCTGAACCGCGGGAATAGGTGGGCAGGCTGGCGAATCCCGTGATGGCAATGTTTTCGCGTTCCGCATCAATGCGCAGGGCGTTGGCAGCGAAATCCGCACCCAGAATTTTTGCCAGCCGCGCGTGCAGCGCATCAAACAGATCACCGCTTTGTTGTTCGGCCTGAAAGACCACGCGGCCTTCGCCACCGCCAGTCACATCGCGCAGGGTAAAGCCGACCAGCGGTTCGGCCATGGCCAGCCGTTTGATCACATCTATAATCGCGCCACTTTCGGCCCGATCGGTGCGCAGGAATTTCAGCCGTGCAGGCGTCGCATGAAACAGGTCGCGCAATTCCACCACCGTACCCCGTGACAGGGCCGCAGGGCGCGCCGCCGACATTTCGCCGCCGTTCACAGTGATCTGCGCCGCACTGTCCGATCCTTCAGCGCGCGAAGTGATCGACAGCCGCCCCACCGCACCAAGCGAGGGCAAAGCCTCTCCGCGAAAGCCGAAAGTGTGGATGTTCAACAGGTCAGAGCCGTCGATTTTGGATGTGGCATGGCGCGACAGGGCCAGCGGCAGTTGCTCGGCCGGGATGCCATAGCCGTCATCGCTGACCCGCAACAGGGTTTTGCCGCCATCAGCATAAGCGATTTCGATCCGCCGCGCATTGGCATCAATGGCGTTTTCCACCAGTTCCTTGATGGCACTGGCAGGACGTTCCACCACTTCACCCGCGGCGATGCGGTTTGCGGCGGCATCGTCAAGCTGGCGGATCGGCGGGCGGATTGGCTGTATTTGGGGGTCTGGCGCGTTCATACCACTACAAATAGCAGGAACCCCCGCGATTCGCACATGGGGATTTGGTTAATGAAACATTAGGGCCGCCAGATCGGCGGCCCTTGTTTATTCGGTTGTTCACTCGGTGCTGACAACGCCTTCGGGCTGCCCGACCACCACAAATTGCAGGGCGTCAGGATGCAGCACCTCTTTGGCGACACGGGCGATATCTTCGACGGTGACCGCATTGACCCGATCGTTGCGGGTCGCGGCATAATCAATCGGGAAGTGATCCATCTGGCTGCTGACCAAAATCCGCGCGATTTTGCTGTTGCCGTCAAAGCGCAGGGCATAACTGCCCGTCAGGTATTTCTTGGCCTTTTCCAGCTCTTCAGCGGTCACGCCACCTGACGCCATCCGCGACCATTCCTGCCGTATCACGTCTATCGCCTGCCCGATGGTCCCGTTGCCCGAGGCCACAGAGCCGCCCATATATTCCGTCGCTTCCATCCAGTTCAGATAGGAATAGACGCCATAGGTCAGCCCGCGCTTTTCGCGCACTTCTTCCGTCAGACGAGACCCGAAGCCACCGCCGCCCAGAATGTGGTTCATCACATACGTCGGCATGAAATCAGGGTGTTGCAGGTTGATTTCAGTATCCTGCGCCCAGATAGCAACCGATTGGGGTGTCGGAAAATCCACCACAGTCACCCCCGCAGGGGCGGCGAATTTTACAGGTTTCGGCAGATCGGCACCTTTGGCAGGCAGATCGCCCAGCAGCGCATCCAGCATCGGCCCCAATTCCGCCGCTGTCACATCACCCACCACACCGATCACCAGATGATCACGGCTTAGGGCGGCTTTATGGGCGGCAATCAGATCGGCTTGTGTCAATGCTTTCACACTTTCAACCGTACCATCGGACGGTCGCCCGTAGGGATGATCGCCAAAAGCAATTCTTGCCATGGTCTTTTCAGCAATCGCGCTGGGGTCCTTCAGTGCGCTTTCGATGCTGGAAATCACCTGACCCCGCACGCGATCAATCGCCGCTTCGTTGAAAGCGGGGGACACAATCGCCTGTTTCAACAGGGCCAAGGCTTCATCCGCGTTGGACTTCAGCACTTGGGCACTGACCCGCACGCTGTCGCGCCCTGCATCAAAGCCAAAGTTGGCTGCCAGCGATTCAGTGGCGCGCAAATAGGCCGCCGCATCCATGTCGCCCGTGCCTTCTTCCAGCAGTCCTGCCATCAGATTGGTCGCACCAAGACGATCATCCGTGTCCAGTGACGTCCCGCCGCGAAAGGCGATTTGCAGGGCGATAAACGGGATAGAGGGTTCATTCACCAGCCAGGCCTTGATCCCGCCCGCGCTGGTAACTTCTTCGATTTTTTGTTGGGCGGTGGCGGGCAAAGCCAGCACAACCGCACAACAGGCCGCTACGATAAACCGGATCATTCTGAACGCTCCTCCGTTGGGGCCAGCATCAGGCCAGTCACCGAATTTTTCATGTTAAGAACTTTGGCCGCAGCCGCCATAATATCGTCAGGCGTGACCGCTTGCAGGGTTTGCGACCAGCTTTGCACGTCCTCCACGGTCAGCCCCGCTGTGATCGCCTGCCCATAGGTGCGCGCCACGCCGGATTGATCGTCCAGTTCATAGATGTCTTCGGCGGCAATCTGGGTTTTCAGACGGGCCAGATGTTCTGTATCTATGCCCTCTTTCAGGAAATCGGCGAGCACCTTATCCATCGCGGTTTCCAACTGTTCCATCGTCACACCCGGACGGGGCATGGCGTAAATGCCAAAGGTTTCAGGGTCATAGGACATGGAATCATACCATGCGTCGGTATAAACGGCCAGTTTCTGATCCAGTTGCAGCTTTTGGCCCAGAACGGACGAAATGCCAGAACCGCCCAACAGGTAGGACAACAGGGTCAGCGCTGCGGCTTCGTCCTGATCGCCGGACACCCGTTTGGGCGCCAGATAGCTGCGGACCAAATAGGGTTGGGACTGGCGCGGATCGCTAAAGGTCATGCGGATCGGCGACAGATGAGGGGGTTCCTGCGGGCGCACACGGGGCGGGATATTGTCCGAAGGTTCCAGCCCGCCGAAATGCTCCTCGGCCAGCGCTTTGACCTGCTCGGGTGTCACATCCCCTGCCACAACCAAGGTCGCGTTATTGGGTGCGTAATAGGTTTTGTAAAAGGCGATGGCATTATCAAGGTTCAACTGCTCGATCTCATGCCGCCAGCCGATCACCGGCGTGCGATAGGGGTGGTTCATGAACATCACCGCCCGGCGTTGTTCCTGAAACAGACTGCTGGGGTCACTTTCAGTACGCGAGCTGCGCTCCTCCAGAACCACATTACGCTCGGTCAGGACCTCATCCTCGGTCAGCACCAGATTGCGCATCCGGTCTGCTTCCAGTTGCATCATCAAAGGCAGGCGATCCACCGCAACCCGTTGAAAATACCCCGTATAATCAAACGAGGTAAACGCATTGTCCACGCCGCCGTTGTCTTTGACAATCTTGCTGAATTCACCGGGTTTCAGGGTTTTAGTCCCCTTGAACATCAGGTGTTCCAGAAAATGCGCCACACCCGACATGCCCGGAGGCTCATCCGCCGCGCCCACATTATACCACACCATATTGGTAACAATCGGCGCACGGTGATCTTCGATCACGATGCCTTTTAATCCGTTATCCAGCGAAAATGTGCTGACTTTGCCTGTTTCAGCCTGCACCATCATGGGCAGCACAACCACAGAACACACGATACTCAAAGCCCTGAAAATCATGGGGCCCCCATTGTGAATGAAAGATACCCAGACAGTAGAGTTTTGCCTGCCACATTCAACAATGATGCACGGAAATAACGTCGCAAGCGGCGTTTAACGTTCACTTTCCGGTGAAACGCTTGGGGTTTTCACATTGCTGCGGCGCATCAACTCGTTTGTGCGGCGGGCTTGCAGGGTCTGGGCGTCATAGGTGTTCAGATAGGTGTTCACCTTGAACAGACGTTGCAGGAACAAAGGACCGTTGTTTTTACGGAACTCTGCATCCTCTTCGGCCAGAACGGTGCGGATTTCAGGGGTGCTGCCATTGCGCGTCCCTGCCGCCAGCAAGGCACCTTCGCCTGCGCCAACGGTGGTGCTGTCCAGACGTTCCGGCTTGCCGCCAAGGGCTGCAACAGCGTCATGTTCGGGCAGCAGATCGGTGCGATTGCGCGCGCCCGGTGTGGGTTCGGGCAAGGTTACAAGATCATCCGGCAATTCAAGCGGTTTGGTCGGGACAATCCCGAATTCATCGGGGCCAACATCCGTCACATCGCCTGCAAAAAAACGGCCAATGCCCTGCGAGGTGTCACACCCTGCCACCGCACTTGCAACGACAAGTGCGCTTATCCATTTCAAACCGGAAATTTTCATGGCTTTCATGTTCTCACCCAGGCGATTTTTGGTGTTTTATCGCAGTTTTCATCTGTCGTCACGCCTTTCTGTCAAGGCGTTCGGAAAACAGTACCAGACCGAAGGCCCCAATGAAAATAGCGATATCGGCCACATTAAAGGAAAACGGGTTTCTAAAGCCGCAACAGGACATATTCAGGAAATCCGCAACAGCGCCATAGACCAGCCGGTCCACCGTATTGCCCAGCGCGCCGCCGACGATACAGCCGATCAGAAACGCGCCGAACCAACTGGTGAAATTGCGGCCCCACCACAGCACCCAAGCTGACACAATGATCGAGACCACAATCAAAATCCAGCGCATGGCGTCAATTTGCAGGCCCGACAACAGGCCAAAATTGATGCCTTCATTCCACGCCATGCGAAAGTTGATCAGCGGCGGCAGCACATTGATCGCCAGCCGCGTTTTCAGATCCAGCAGTTCGACCACCAGAAGTTTGGTGGCCTGATCCAGCCCGAAAATACCAAGGCTCATGGTCAAAATGCGCCGCATGATCAAATTCCCTTTAGTGGCGGAAGTGGCGCATGCCGGTAAAGACCATGGCAAGGCCAGCCTCATCCGCCGCTGCAATCACTTCGTCGTCACGCATGGACCCGCCCGGCTGGATCACGGCTGTGGCGCCTGCTTCGGCAGCCGTCAGCAATCCGTCGGAAAACGGGAAGAACGCATCGGATGCCACAACAGACCCTTGGGTCAGCGGTGCGTCCAGCCCCAGAACATCAGCCATGTCCTGTGATTTGCGCGCGGCAATCCGTGTGCTGTCAACGCGGCTCATCTGGCCTGCGCCAACCCCTACCGTGGCCCCGTCTTTCACATAGACGATGGCGTTGGATTTGACGTGTTTGGCAATTTTCCAGGCCAGCAACAGATCGGCGAGTTCTTGCGCGCTTGGCGCCCGTTTGGTCACAACCTTCAGATCGGATTGCGTGATAAACCCGTTGTCGCGGTCCTGGATAAGATAGCCGCCCGACACCTGCTTCCACGTCTGCCCTGCGCTGCGCACATCAGGCAGGCCGCCTGTTGTCAGCAAACGCAGATTCTTTTTGGCTGCGAAAACGGCTTTGGCTTCGTCTGTTACGTCAGGGGCGATCACCACCTCGGTAAAGATTTCCACGATCTGCTTGGCGGTGGCTTCGTCCAGAGTCTGGTTCAGCGCGATGATGCCGCCAAAGGCCGAAGTACGGTCACAGTCAAACGCCGCCTGATAGGCCTCGGCCAGCGTCGCCCCACGGGCCACGCCGCAGGGGTTGGCGTGTTTGATGATGGCAACGGCAGGGCCCTCTGCCGGATCAAATTCCGCCACCAGCTCAAAGGCCGCATCCGTGTCGTTAATGTTGTTGTAGGACAGTTCCTTGCCCTGATGCTGCCGAGCTGTTGCCACTCCGGGGCGCGTGCTGCCATCGGTGTAAAACGACGCCGACTGGTGCGGGTTTTCACCGTAACGCAGGGATTGCGCCAATGTGCCGGCAATCGCTTTGCGCCGTGGGGCCTCCTGTTGGATCGCGCCTGCCATCCATGTGGACACTGCCGCATCATAAGCGCCCGTGCGCGCATAAGCGGTTTGCGCCAGATTCTGACGGAACACCATGCTGGTCTGGCCTGCGTTTGCCTCAAGCTCGGCCAGCAAGGCGGGGTAATCTTCGACATCGACCACAACCGATACAAACCCGTGATTTTTGGCAGCGGCGCGGATCATCGCAGGGCCGCCGATGTCGATGTTTTCAATGCAGGTTTCATAATCACCACCCGCTGCAACCGTGGCTTCGAACGGATAGAGATTCACCACCAGCAGATCAATTGCATCAATGCCGTGTTCATCCATAGCGGCTGTGTGATCCGCATTATCGCGCAGGGCCAGCAACCCGCCATGAACCATCGGATGCAGGGTTTTCACCCGCCCGTCCATCATTTCGGGAAATTTGGTCACATCCGCCACATCTTTGACAGGCAGACCCGCATCGCGGATTGCTTTGGCGGTGCCGCCGGTGGACAGCAATTCAACGCCTTTGGCATTCAGGGCCGTAGCCAGTTCAATCAATCCGGTTTTATCGGAAACAGACAAGAGCGCGCGGCGCAGGGGTTGCAGGTTTTGTGACATGAGAGCAGATCATTTCCTTGTGTCAAAGGCCGCGCGTTTGGGTGCAAGTCAGCCCGTTTTATCGGGCAATCAATCAAGCCGGGCGCGACAAAGTCCAGCGTATGGCGCCCTCATACTCAACAACAGCGCCAGTGACCACAACCTCTTTTGTCGCGCGTGGCACCAATCTGCCATGTTCAAAGAATATGGTGTCCTGCAGGGCCATTTTTAGCCCCGAAGCCCGCAAAATCCAGATTTCGGAGTTGGGCAAAGTCAACGAAGCCGCCGTGTCCCCCATATCCAGATCCACCTTTACATCGGGATGGATGCGGAAATGGACGGCAAAAGGCAGTTCGTGATCCTGCTTGCGGCGCTCTGCGGCTTTGGCGAAGCGGACCTTTTCAGCGGTGGTATGGGCAATGATACGGTCATACCCCTGAAGCTCGTTTCCCGAATGCAGCAGGGCGATTTCACGGCTGTGGATCAACCCGTGGGACGGGCCATAGCCATCATGAGAGGCCTGAACCGCCTGCCCGTATGCGTTATTGTCCCGCTGCACCACAATCTTGCGCGGGGCTTCGATCAACTGCTGCCCGTAGATGCGCCGCACAAAGCCCGCGCCCGCAAACCGCGCAAGGGACGCGCCCGCTACAGTCACTCCGCTATGGGCCGCCGTAGCCCGCGCCGCACTGCGCAGTTTGGCGGAAAAGCCCTTGGCCGCGCCCATATTGACCAGCACAGGTATCCGCCCCGATGACATTTCGATCGCCAGGGTCGAGGCATGGGCCCGATCCGGCGCACCCGTGGTCGGGACTTTGCCCGCATCCATCAAAACAACCGCGCTTCCTGCGGACAGGCGGGCAAACCCCATCGCACCGCCGCCACTTGCAGGCGATCCGATCCCCGCATCCGCCAGCGCCTGATCAATCCGTTCCGCCTGCCCCGCGCCGCCGCCGTGAAACCGCGCCATTGCGCCATCCCCCAGACGCAGAGCGCGAATGGCCGGGGCCATACGTTGTAACGCGCGGATGATTTCAGGATTGATCCCGCTGCTTTGACTGCTGACCGCCTGATTGACCCAGGACAGCAGGGTAAAAATCTCCATCAGTTCTTCGGGATTGCGGCTGGTAATGCCGCCGTCTTCGGATATTTCCCGCTGGCATTCGCGCCCCAAGGCCCGCAAGGCGGGGGCCAGCACATGGCTTTGACCTTCCAGTGCAAGGCCGCAATAGACCAGACCCGTCAGCGCTTCGAATCGGGGCAGACCTGCATGGGTGGATTTCCAGCGCTTCATCAAAAATCGCGATTGATGGCCCAGACTGCGGAAATAGGCGCGCGAGTCCGCGCTGTCGGCGTGATGCAGGATCATAATGGCGTGATTGATCCAGCGCACCACCCGCCGCCCCGTCACATCGGGCGACCAGCCCGCGCCGCGCCCGCCGCCAAATTCCCTGATCCAGTCGAACAGCCACGCCTGCGCCTGTTTACGTGCCTCGGGCGTGTCTACCGCAACCACATCATCGAGCCATGCGAACCCGTGCAGATCAGCGGCGGTTTCCGGGTCTTTCAGCACGTCGCCCCACAGCACGCCCTTGCCCATTTCTATCACATCACCCTGTACCAGATGATTGCCCGCCAGCACTTGTAATCCGCGGGTGGACATACCGTAAGACCGGGGTTCGGGCTGGGATTTAAACGCGGTGGCGGGTGCTGCAAAACGGGCGACACGCAGGGCCAGATAGTCACGCAAGCGCAACCACCGACGGCGGCAGGCCTCGCCCATCGCCGCTGGATACCAGAGAAGGTGTGTCACCCCTGTCATATCAGCCCCACGCCCATATTTTCCACAAGATATAGGGGGTTAGGGCTGCGCTGTCATCACTGCTTGTGCAGTCGGGCCATGTAAAATCCGTCCATTCCACCCAATTCAGGCCAATAATCGGGCCGCAGGCGGATCGAGCCGGTTGAAATCTGCCATGCAGGATCAAGGCCCAGCGCCTCGGCGTCTACTTCCGCCTCGACCAGAGTATCGTTTTCCAGCGCACGGGCAATCTGGCGTTCGCCCTCGGCAGGGATCAGACTGCAAGTGGCATAGACCAGTTGACCGCCGGGTTTCAGCCAGTCAGCACAGCGTTGCAGGATATTCTGTTGCAGGCTGAGCAGCGGTTTCAGATCCAGCGACGGGCGCACATAGGGCAAATCGGGGTGGCGGCGAATGGTGCCGGTGGCCGAACAGGGCGCATCCAGCAGAATAGCGTCGAATTTTTCGTTGGGGGTCCAGTGCATGGCATTTGCCACCTCCATCACAGGGCGGAACCCCATGCGGCGGGTGTTTTCCATCACGCGGTGCATCCGTTCCGGCGACAGATCAAGTGCTGTGACATCCGCCCCTGCCGCACATAGCTGCATGGTCTTGCCCCCCGGTGCCGCGCAGACATCCAAAACCCGTTTGCCCGCAAGATCACCCATCAAGCGCACGGGCGTGGCGGCAGCTGCGTCCTGCACCCACCAGGCACCTTCGTCAAAACCTTCGAGCGCGGAAATCTGGCCCGGTTGATACAGACGCAGGCTGCCCGTTGGCAAATGGATCGCACCCAGCTTTTCGGCCCAGATCTCTGCGGTTGACGGATCGCGCAGGGTCAGATCAATCGGCGGGCGCACCAGATGGGCGCACTCCACCGCTTCGGTTGCCTCTGACCCGAAGGCTTTGACAATCGCACCGCGCAGGGCTTTGGGCAGTTGCGGCACAGGCAGGTCTTGCAGCGCAGACACATCCAACTCCCCGAGCTTGCGCCCGACCGCATTCACCATACCGGCCAGATGTTTGGTCTTCTGGCTGGCCCGCGCAATTTCCACCGCCGCATTAACCGCGCCGTGGGCCGGAATACCATCAAGCACAATTTCTGCCGCGCAGACCCGCAAGGCATTCAGCGCCCGCAATGGTGGTTTGTGATCCATGAATTCTGCCAGAACCGCGTCAATCCGTGGCATATGGCGCAGGGTCAGCGCCGCCAGCGATTGCGCACGCGCGCGATCCGCAGGCACCAGTTTGGCCATAGGTCCGTCCTCCCGCGCCACCGAATCGCCCAGCATCTGATGTTCCATCAAAACCGCATGAAGCAGTGCAACTGCCCCAAATCGGGCCGAGGTCGATGATTTTGCCATCCGATATCCCTTTGCTGAATCGCCAATCACAGCCCGTTCGGGCGGATTAATGCGGTGAATTGTGTATTTTTACATTCAACCCAAATCGGATAAAGTGCAAAAGCATCCATAGAGCAGTCATCAGGCAGACACAAATGAGCGACGATCAAAAACAGAAAAAACTGCAAGCCGCCGCAGAACGCGCTTTGGCCGAGGCCGAAGCCCGCCGCGCTGCCGCCAAGCCGCAGGACTTGCCTTCAGAACTGGGCGGGCGTGACGGGCCGGAACCCACCCGCTTTGGCGATTGGGAAAAGAAAGGGATCGTGTCAGACTTCTGAACACTCCCCCTTCCGACTTGGACCCTACAGGCCAAGCACATCCAGCATATCATATTCCCCCGGGGTCTTGCCCTGCCCCCAAAGCGCGGCCTTTAACGCGCCACGGGCGAAAATGCGGCGGTCGGTTGCCAGATGGCGCAACACAATCCGTTCCCCGTCTGCGGCAAAAATAACATCATGTTCGCCCACGACATCGCCACCGCGAATGGCGGTAAAGCCGATATCGCCCCGTTTGCGTTCCCCAGTGATCCCGTCCCGCCCGCGATCGGATACATCCGCCAGCGCAACACCGCGCCCTTCGGCGGCAGCTTCGCCCAGCATCAGGGCGGTGCCGCTTGGGGCATCAACTTTATAGCGGTGATGGGCCTCGACCACTTCGATGTCAAAATCGGCGTCCAATGCGGCCGCGACCTTTTTCGTCAGTTGCATCAACAGATTGACCCCAAGGCTCATGTTGCCTGCACGGATAATCGGCGCGTGACGCGCAGCAGCAGAAAGTTTCGCAAGGTGGCTTTCGTCCATCCCCGTTGTGCCAATCACATGCACCGCACGGGCCTGCGCGGCCAGCGCCGCATGTTCTACTGTCGCATCAGGGCGGGTGAAATCAATCACCGCCTGGGCTTTGGCAAACACTTCCAGCGGATCGTCGGACACCAGAACCCCCAGATCCGCGCCATTCATACAGGCCCCCAGATCCCTGCCGATCCAGTCATGACCTGCGCGTTCCGTAACACCGGCCAAAGTGGCGCGATCACTGTCCAGCACGGTCTGGATCAGCATTTGCCCCATCCGCCCCGAGGCCCCGACAATCGCAATCGCTGGTAGGTCTGACATGGTATTTTTCCTTCTGATATGATGTATCGGCTTTACCCCGCCCATAGACAAAGTCAAACCCCCGTGACGCAAAGCCATGTTGTGCGCGCGTCGATTCTGCCATAAATGGGCAGGAAAAGAGGATACTATGGCCAAACGTACATCAGATTCAAACTCCGGCCCCAGCCAGCGCCAGTTACGCGTGGGTGAATTGATCCGCCGCAGTCTGGCAGAAACCCTGTCGCGCGGCGATATCCATGATGCCGAACTGGCCCATGTTTCCATTACCGTGGGCGAGGTCCGCCCCACACCCGATTTGCGCAAAGCGGTTGTACATGTCCTGCCCCTTGGCGGTGTGAACGCAGAACAGATCGTGGCGGCGCTGAACCGCAACACCTATGAACTGCGCCGGTCCATCAATAAAAACCTCGACCTGAAATATTCGCCCGAGTTGAAATTCGTCTATGACCGCACCTTTGACCAAATGGACGAAACCCGTCGCCTCCTGGATCAGGCCAGCGTAAAACAAGATTTGAAGCGGGACACAGACTAGCCCCGCACCTGCAAGCCAAGCCCGAAGATCAAGGATAAAACGCATGAAACATTTTCTGGTTTTCCTGATGCTCTGTGCTTTTGGTCCGGCTCAGGCGCAATCGGACCACAGTCCCTGCCGCGATGTCACCTATCTGAACAACAGCTATACAGTCTGCTCTGTTGATATGACTACAGACCGGATCGGCCTGTTTTTATACGACGATACCGGCAAGCCCTATGGCCAGTTCAGCAGTCTGGATCGCATGTTGCTGGGTCAGGGAAAAATGCTGGGCTTTGCAATGAACGCAGGCATGTACCACGAAGACCGCGCGCCTGTGGGGCATTACATCGAAAACGGCACAGAACTGCAAAGGGTGATCCCAAATGCAGGTCCGGGCAATTTCGGCCTGCTGCCCAACGGCGTGCTGTGCATCCGTAAAAACCGCGCCGATGTATTTGAAACCCTGCGCTATCTGGATGAAAAACCCGACTGCATCCACGCTACACAATCCGGCCCGATGCTGGTGATCGACAGCGAACTGCATCCACGTTTTCTGCCCGACAGTGACAGCCATTACATCCGCAACGGGGTCGGCACCTCGGCCGATGGGAAAACCGCCAGCTTCGTGATTTCCAATGTCTCGGTCACATTTCACTCTTTCGCCAGCTTTTTCCGCGATTATTTGAAGCTGCCACAGGCACTTTACTTTGACGGCAACATTTCGCGCCTGTATGCCCCGAACCTTAACCGTTCGGACTTCGGCTTTACAACGCTGGGGCCGATTATCGGTGTTGTGACAGACAAGTAGGGCAAGCTTATGGGACGCAAGAAAAAAGGCCGCGATATTTCGGGCTGGCTGGTGGTGGATAAACCGGCTGGAATCACCTCCACTGCGGTGGTGAATAAGGTGAAATGGGCGCTGAACGCCAATAAAGCGGGTCATGCAGGCACGCTGGACCCTGATGCAACAGGCGTTCTGGCCGTAGCACTGGGTGAGGCAACGAAAACCGTCCCCTACATCACCGACGCGCTGAAAGCCTATACTTTCACCGTGCGTCTGGGGCAGGCCACCAACACCGACGATACCGAAGGCGAAGTCATTTCCGAAACCGATCAGCGCCCGACCGACGATCAGATCAAAGCCGCCCTTGGGGCCTTTATCGGTGATATCGAACAAATCCCGCCAAAGTTTTCCGCTGTAAAAGTCGACGGCCAACGGGCCTATAAAATGGCCCGCAGCGGTGACGATGACTTCGAACTCGCCGCCCGCCCGCTTTGGGTTGAAGACCTGTTATTTGTGTCCCGCCCCGATGCTGACCACGTAGAACTGGAACTGACCTGCGGCAAAGGCGGCTATGTGCGCTCCATCGCCCGTGATCTGGGGGCGATGCTGGGCTGTTACGGCCACGTCCATCACCTGCGCCGCATCTGGTCCGGCCCGTTCGAAACCTCGGACGGCATCACATTGGACACCATCGACGCGCTGGCCAAAACGCCGGAACTGGACCAATACCTGCTGCCGCTGGAAACCGGCCTGACCGACCTGCCGCGCCTGACCTGCCGCCCGGAGGATGCCGCCCGCCTGCGCAACGGCAACCCCGCCATGGTCATCGCCTCTGACCTTGAATACGGCGACGAGGCATGGGTCGCCTGCAACGACGAACCCATCGCCATCGGCGTCTATAAAGCCGGTGAACTCCACCCGAACCGCGTTTTTGTCCCCAGCAATGACAGTTGAACGCCGCCACCAGAAAGACGACGCCGCATCTGTCGCGGTCTATTCCGACTGCGAACAGTTTCGCTACACATTAACCCGCAAATGGAGCGATCAAGGCGGGCATGTGCTTTTCGTCATGCTGAACCCGTCCACAGCAACGGAAATCCAGAACGACCCGACAGTTGAACGCTGTGAAAGACGCGCACGCACTCTTGGGTTCGGCGGATTTACAGTCTGCAATATCTTCGCCTACCGCGCCACTGATCCGCGCGACATGCGCGCAGCCCCCGACCCCGTCGGCCCCGAAAATGACGCCGCGATTTTGGCCGCCGCCAAAACCGCCGACCGTATCGTCTGCGGCTGGGGCACCCACGGCGCACACCAGAACCGCGGCCCCGCCATGGAACAGGTGCTGCGCGCACAAGACAAACCGCTCTACCACCTCGGCCTGTCCAAAGCAGGCCACCCCAAACATCCGCTTTACATCGCCTACGCGACACAACCGATGCTCTGGCCTTAACCCGCCTGCTTCAATGTTCCCCAAATACTCAAAAGGGGCCCCGAAGGGCCCCAATCAAAATTCTAATCTACGCAATCCTTAAGAAAGCGCGTCAGAACAGCGCCCGCAGGTTCCCGCATGGCTGTGGGTTCCCACGTCTGGCAAAATCTTCCAACAGCGTTGGCATTTTTCACCCTCAGCGGTTTCAAACACCACGCCAACCCCGTCGATTTCCGGCATGCGGAACGCCTCGGCCGGAATTGGATCGTCGGTCAGGGTCACGCCAGAGGTGATGCACAGATCGGCAAACGGCGTGGACTTCAGCGCCGCAAGAACATCGGCATCCCCGATATGAACAATTGGTGCGGCTTCCAACGAAGCACCGATCACCTTGTCACGGCGCTGTACCTCAATCGCGCCGGTCACAACACGGCGCACGCGGCGGATTTTTTCCCACTTCGCGGCCAGATCCTCATCACGCCATGCGCTTGGGGTGTCCGGGAAATCCTGCAAATGTACTGAACTTTCGGCCCCAGGGAAGCGTTCCAGCCAAACGTCTTCCATGGTGAATACCAGCATTGGTGCCAGCCATGTGGTCAGCCGCTCAAACAGCAGATTCAAAACCGTACGCGCCGAGCGCCGCGCCAGACTGTCATCTGCGTCGCAATACAAAACATCCTTGCGCACATCGAAATAGACCGAGGACAGATCAACCGTGCAGAACTGGAACAACTGTTGCAGGACATTCTGGAAATTATACGCGCCATAACCGTTGCGCACCACCTCATCCAGCTCTGCCAAACGATGCAGCACCCAACGCTCCAGTTCGGGCATTTCACTTGGATCAACCTTTTCCGCGTCGCTGAACCCGTCCAGATTCCCCAGCAAAAACCGCATGGTATTGCGCAAACGGCGATAGCTGTCTGCCACACCTTTCAGGATTTCCGGCCCGATCCGCTGGTCGGCGGTAAAGTCGGTTTGCGCCACCCAAAGCCGCAGAATATCCGCGCCGTATTGTTTGACGATGGTTTCCGGCACGATGGTATTGCCGATGGATTTGGACATCTTCATGCCCTTTTCATCCAGCGTAAACCCGTGGGTCACAACCGCCTTATAAGGGGCGCGACCCTTGGTGCCACAGGCCTGCAACATGGATGAATGGAACCAACCGCGATGCTGGTCGGTGCCTTCAAGGTAGACATCCGCAATCCCGTCAGGCGAGCCATCCGCACGATCCCGCACCACGAATGAATGGGTTGATCCGGAATCGAACCAGACATCCAGAATGTCAAACACCTGATCCCAGTCTTCATGGGGGTATTCATCGGCCAGGAACCGCGCTTTTGCGCCCTCCTCGTACCAGCAATCCGCACCCTCGGCGCGGAAGGCTTCAGCGATACGGGCGTTCACCGCGGCATCGCGCAGGATGTAATCTGCATCTGTGGGCAACGAGCCTTTGCGCGTGAAACAGGTCAGCGGCACACCCCAGGCCCGTTGACGAGACAGCACCCAGTCGGGACGGGATTCGATCATGGAATACAGACGGTTGCGCCCTGTCACAGGGGTCCATTTAACCAGTTGGTCGATAGAATTCAACGCCCGCTCGCGGATGGTTTCCCCGTAGGTATCATCGCCACCGATAGGCTTGTCGATCGCCGCAAACCACTGGGGCGTGTTGCGATAGATAACAGGGGCCTTGGACCGCCAGGAATGGGGATAGCTGTGCTTGATCTTGCCCCGTGCCAGCAAGCCGCCAACCTCGACCAGTTTGTCGATCACGGCTTTATTGGCATCCCCTTCGCCGCCCTTGCGGTTCAGGATATATTTACCACCAAAGAACGGCAGGTCTTTGCGGAAAGAGCCGTCGTCCATCACGTTATAGGTGATGACCTGTTCGAGCATGTTCAGATCGCGGAACAGCTCGTATTCCTCCATCCCGTGGGAGGGCGCGCAGTGGACGAAACCTGTGCCTTCTGTGTCGGTAACAAAATCAGCCGCACGGAAATCGCGCACGTCATCCCATTCGCCCATGCCACCCTCGGCACCGGCAAGGGGGTGCAACAGCCCCAAACCTTCCAGATCGGACGTTGGCACATCGCGTACACGGGTGTATTGCCCGTCGTCCAGACGTGCTTTGGTCATCACATCGGCCGCCAGTTTATCGGCCAGCACAAAGCGGTCACCAACATTGGCCCAGCTCTCATCCGGCGTGCCAGTGACCTCGTAAAGACCGTAGGAAATATCCTTGCCGTAAACCACGGCTTTGTTGGACGGCATGGTCCACGGCGTCGTTGTCCAGATAACAACGAAAGCATCGGCCAGATCGCTGTCGCCCTGAACCTTGAATTTCACCCAAACCGTAAAGCTGTCCTTGTCGTGATATTCCACTTCGGCCTCGGCCAAGGCGGTTTGTTCAATGGGCGACCACATCACGGGCTTTGACCCCTGATACAGCGCGCCGTTCATCACGAATTTCATGAATTCTTCGGCGATTACCGCTTCGGAACTGAAATTCATCGTCAGATAGGGGTCTTCCCAGTTGCCCTGCACGCCAAGCCGTTTGAATTCCTCGCGCTGGATGTCAATCCAGCCCTCGGCAAACTTGCGGCATTCCTGACGCAGCTCGATCACAGGCACGTCGTCTTTGTTCTTGCCCTTCTTGCGGTATTGTTCCTCGATCTTCCATTCGATCGGCAGACCATGGCAATCCCAGCCCGGCACATAGCGGGCGTCCTTGCCCATCATCTGCTGGCTGCGCACGATAAAGTCTTTCAGGATTTTGTTCAGCGCGTGGCCGATGTGCAAATGCCCGTTGGCATAGGGGGGGCCGTCATGCAGGATGAAAGGCGTGCGGTCGCCCGCTTCGGCCCGCTGCTTGTGGTAAACGTCCAGTTTGGCCCATTTTTCCAGCCATTCGGGTTCACGCTTGGGCAATCCGGCCCGCATGGGGAAATCGGTTTTCGGCAGGCGCAGGGTGTCTTTGTAGTCGGGGGTTTCGGCACACATGATTTGTGGCTCCGTGATTATCTGATGTCATTTCATAGGGCGGCGCGGTGGGGTCCATGCGCCTTTTCCCGGCCGCTCATTCGGATCAGAGCGCCGGGCAGGTAATTCGAAGTTTTATGCCGAATATACGTGTCATGGCCGCGTTATAGCCCCGTAGAACCGCCCCGTCCAGCCACCGAAATGCGACATCGCAAGCAAAGACAGACAGGGGGAATCGGGCTATGCAAAAGGGATGAGCGTTAAATACAATATCGCCGTGGCAGGCGCTGGGATCGGCGGATTGGCTGCCGCCGCATTTTTGGCACGCGCAGGCCACAGCGTCACGGTTTTCGATCAGTTCGACGCCCCCGCCCCCGTGGGATCAGGTCTGGTCATGCAACCCATCGGCCTGATGGTGCTAAACGCGCTCGGGGTCGCCCATCGCGCCATGGGCTACGGCAACGTTATCCACGATATGATCGGGGTCGAGGCGCACTCGGGGCGCAGGGTTCTGAATGTCAGCTATGATCAGGGAAAACACGAACGGTTCGGGCTCGCCATGCACCGCGCCAGCTTGTTTGACTGTGTGTATCACGCAGCAACATCCGCAGGGGTAAAGGTGGTTTCGGCCACCCCCGTCACCGCTAGCGAAAACAGGACAGAGGGGCGATTGCTGCGCAGTCAGACCCGTGAATTGGGGCTGTATGATCTGGTGATTGACGGCAGCGGGGTGGATTCCCCCCTGTCGCCCATGCGCCCGATCCCCCTTGGTTACGGGGCGCTTTGGGGCGTCGTTGATACGCCCTGCGCACCCGAACATACGCTTGCGCAATGTTATCACAAAGCCTCGACCATGGCGGGGGTGTTGCCTGTCGGTTTTTTGCCAGATGACACCACGCACAAAACATCCATTTTCTGGTCCCTGCCCCGTGACGCCTATGCCGATTGGCGCAAGGCCCCTTTTGCAGAGTGGAAGAACGCAACTGCTGCGCTGTGGCCCGAATTTGCACCCTATGTGAACCGACTGAACAGCCATGACGACCTGACAATGGCCCGCTACAGCCACGGTACCCTGCGCAATCCGACAGAGCCGCGGCTGGCCTTTATCGGCGATGCGGCCCATCGCACCAGTCCGCAACTGGGGCAAGGTGCGAATATGGCGCTGCTGGATGCCATGGCACTGGCGGATGCCTTGCGACACCGCACAATCCCCGAAGCGCTGGAAATCTATGCCCGCAACCGCCGCTGGCATGTGCGGGTGTATCAATGGGTCAGCCGGATATTCACACCCTTTTACCAATCCGACAGCACAGTCCTACCAATCCTGCGCGATCACCTGCTGGCCCCTGTCAGCGGCCTGCCAATCGTGCGCACTATTCTGCAACAGATGGTCAGTGGCGAATTGGTGTCTATCGGTCAGTTGGCCAACAACCCGCGCAAGGCAGCACCCTGAGCGACGGTATCCGCCACGCTATACCCGTCAAGCGTGGCAAAAAACGCCTCTTGGGCCAGTTGCAGCGGGCCGCGCAGACCGCAGGCCGGAAGGATGCAACAGCTTGATCCATCGCCCATACACTCTACCAGAATATCCCCTGCAGACAGGTGGCGCACCACCGCGCCAAGGCTGATCTGATCCGCCCCCTGCGCCAGTCGCAACCCGCCGCCGCGCCCCCGTTCGGACACCACAAAGCCCCCCGCCACCAGCGCGGTTGCGATCTTGGCCACATGGTGCTGGGAAATCCCGTATTGCGCCGCAATCTGCCCCGCACCAAGGGCGCGTTCCTGTGTCACCGCCAGCGCCATCAGCACCCGCAAACCGTAGTCTGTAAATTTTGTCATCTGCATGCGACATAATTAGCATTTGAAATACGTATTTAACAAGCCTAATAAATACGCATCCGAAATACGAATTAAGGATTCGAATGATGGAAAAAATGGCAAACCTGATATTATGGCCCGGCACAAAAATCTGCGCCTACCTTGGCATTGACCCGAAAGGCGAGCTGGGCTTGCTACGGTCCTACATGAATATGTTGGTCTGGTTGCCCATTGGCCTGTTACTCGTCTGGATATTTCATTGACCACTTCAACCCTGCCCCCCCGAATCGCCGTAACCCGAAAAGATATCGAACGGGTGGTGACCCGCTTTTACGCCGATGTGCGCCAGCATCCTGTGATTGGCCCTGTGTTTCTGGACAGCCTGTCAAATGACGCTGAAATCTGGCGGGTACATGAAGCCAAGATCACGAATTTCTGGGCCAATGCGCTGCTGTACGAGCGCAGCTATGACGGCAATCCCATGATGGTACATTCGGGTATTTCGGCGATCCGCCCTGAAATGTTCACCCATTGGCTGGCCCTGTTTGACGACACCTTGGCGCAGGAACTGCCTGACGCTGTGGCGCAGCAATGGTCAGCACTGGCCCACCGGATCGGGCGCGGGTTACGCATGGGTGTTGAAACCCGCGCTGGCCACAGCGGCCCGCCTATCTTGACCTGATCAATTCCCGAACAGCCCCGTCAGGCTGCGTTTGATGATATTGGTCACGCGGGGTTTTGGCTCTGCCTGAAACGGCATCGGACGGCAGACCTCCATCGCGGCGACACCCACACGGGCGGTCAAGGCGCCGTTGATCACCCCCTCGCCAAACCTGCGCGAGATTTTTGACAAAACCCCGCCCCCTGCGACCGAGCTGATCAGATCATCGCCAATCGCCACAGCCCCCGTGGCCACCAGATGGGCCGCAACCGCCTTGGTCAGCCGCCAGCTACCGAAAGTACCCGAGCGTCCACCGTAAATCTGCGCAATCTGGCGAATCATCCGCAGGTTGGAACTGAGCGCCACAATCACATCCGCGAAAGCCAGCGGCACAATCGCCGTAGCCGTCGCCACCTGCCGCGCGGCGGATTCGATCTGTTTGCGGGCCAGATCATCCAGCGGACGCAACAGCGTGGTTTCGGTCAAAGCCAGCGCCCCGTCCGCGTCCATCACATCCCTGCGACGCTCTTGCATCTGTGCCAGCCCCCAACGCAGTTCCTGCCGCCCTTGGTACAAACGTTCCAGCTTTTTTTGAAAGGCATGGATCGCAGGCAGGCTGCTGTCTTGGGACAGGTGCTCCGCCTCGGCGCGCAAGCCGTCAATACGGCGCAAACGGGACAGGGTCGCCAGTTCGCGCCCCGCAACCACCAGCAAAGCCCCCGCCACCAGCACCATCAGGCCCAGCGCCGTACGCCCCAGCCAGATGTTGCGCGATAACAAACCGCTGGCAAAATCCCAGACAAACACGCCGATCATAAAGGTCACCAGCGCCCCCAGCGCCGACCAGAACACCCGCGATACGATGGATCGCTTGCTGGCAGCAAAACGCAAACCGACCTCGGTTGCGGATGTGTGATGCAGCGCGTCCAGATCCGGCACAGGGGGAACCGTGGCAGGGGTCACGGTCTTTTGTGGCGCGCCCTCCAGATCAATCACGACAGGTTTTGAAAGCTTCTGGTTCATCCCAAACGATCCCCGATTAAAAATTCCGCCGCGCGGTCCAGCCGGATATGGGGCGGCCCGTCCCCGGGTTTCAGGGACACTTCGGCAGGGGCGAACCCCATGATCGCATAGTCGTCATTCAACCATTGGGTCGCGTCCTGATCTGCCGGTTTCAGCAAGGCGGCAGGGTCCGTAGGCAGCAAGCCCGGATACATCGCGGCCTGCTTTCCGGTGTCAAGCAATCGGCCGCGCACCAGATCAAGGGTTTCGCCGTTATGGCTGCGGGTTTCTTCGACCGTGGCGCGCAGACTGGCCAGCGCCATCGCATCGGTTTGTGCGCCGTGATAGGTGGCCTTATCCCGCGCACTGCGCACCAGCGCGCCCATGATGCTGGTCAGCGCAGGGTGCTGGCTGTGATGCAAATGGTCCGCTTTGGTGGCCGCAAATAGAATGCGTTCGACCGATTTCCCCCGCAAAGCCGATAAAAACCCGTTCCGTCCGGTTTTGAAACACCCCAGAATATCCGCCAGCGCATCGCGCAAATCCCCTACCGCTTGCGGCCCCGCATGGATCGCGCCCAGCGCATCGACCAGCACCACCTGCCGGTCAATCCGGGAAAAGTGATCGCGGAAAAACGGCTGCACAACGCGGGATTTATACGCCTCATAGCGGCGTGAAAACGCACGCCCCAGAGAGTTCCTAGCGTATTTGTCCCCTGTCAGCGGCGTGAAGGTCAAAGCGGGCGACCCCGCCAGATCCCCCGGCATCAAAAACCGCCCCGGCGCACAGGCTGACAGGCCAGAGGCCCGCGCCGCCTGCAAATAATCGGTAAAGGCTTGCGAAAGGCGCTGCGCTTGGGGTTCATCCAGTTCGCCGTTCGGGTCCATTTGATCCAGCAAGGCCAGCCAGGTGGCTGCAAAGGCGGCGCGGGGCGGCTTTTTCGCCAAAGCAATCGCCGCCGCAGACCACTGCGCGAAATTCTGGCCCAACAGCGGCAGATCCAGCAGCCATTCACCGGGGTAATCCACAATATCTATATGAATAGTGCGCACCGATTTGATCGCCGACAACACCCCCGCAGGAGCCACTTTCAAAGACAGTCGCAACTGGGAAATCGCCCGCGTGCTTTCGGGCCAGACGGGATCGGGGCCGGTCATGGCGGACAGGTGTTTTTCATATTCGAAACGGGGCACCAGATCATCGGGCTGGGGCTGCAGGAACGCCGCTTCGATCCGGCCCTGACTGGCCGCCATCAACCCCGGCATCCGTCCGCGATCCAGCAGATTCGCCACAAGCGAGGTGATGAACACGGTTTTCCCCGCCCGCGACAACCCCGTCACCCCCAAGCGGATCACAGGTTCAAACAGGGTCTCGCTGACACCGTCGCTGATCAGTTCCACCTGCCGCGTCACGCCGTCGATCAAAGTTCCGATGCCTAAAATGCTCTGTCCTTCCGCCTTCTGTCCTTGCATCCTAAATAAGCATGCCCGTCGCTGTTTCATAGACCTTGGCAAACCCATTTTCCCAAGGTATCGCAAAGCTATGCCCCGTTTTGCGCTTAAAATCGAATATCATGGTAAGCCTTTTGTGGGCTGGCAACGTCAAACCGACCTGCAATCGGTGCAAGGGGCTGTGGAAAACGCCCTGCGCGTGTTGGAAAAAGACCACGACGGCATCCAAGGCGCGGGGCGTACGGATGCGGGGGTTCATGCCTACGGGCAGGTGGCCCATGTGGATCTGGCGCGGGATTGGGACGCTTTTCGCCTGTCCGAGGCGTTGAATTACCATCTGAAACCCTTGCCCATCGGCATTGTTGACGCCGCCAGAGTGGACGATGATTTTCACGCACGGTTTTCAGCGCTGGAACGCAAATATATCTTTCGACTGGTTGCGCGCCGTGCGCCTGTCACCCATGATGCGGGCACCGTGTGGCAGGTGCGCCACGCGCTGGATGCCCAGGCCATGCAAGAGGGCGCAAACCAACTGCTGGGGCGGCATGATTTCACCACCTTCCGATCCACCATCTGCCAGGCCAACAGCCCCGTGCGCACGTTGGACGAATTAAACGTGACCCGACACCCCTACCCCGGCGGCACCGAATACCGGTTTTTCGTACGCGCCCGCAGCTTTCTGCACAATCAGGTCCGCAGTTTTGTCGGCACTCTGGAACGGGTCGGGGCCGGATCATGGTCCCCTGATGATGTGGCCAAAGCACTCAACGCCAAAGACCGCGCCGCCTGCGGGCCGGTCTGCCCGCCCCACGGGCTGTATCTGGCAGATGTCACCTACCCGAAAGACCCTTTTCAGAAAGAGCCCTAAGCATGACTTCCCATTGGCAAGCCGTCCTGTCGACCCATTTCAACCTGACCGCCACGCTGAAGCGGCTGGATGGTGAATATGATCTGAACTTTGCGGCCAGTGCCAATGGAACCGAGTATATCTTTAAGGTGATGCGCGCAGGCTGCCCCGAAAATCTGGTGGATATGCAGTGCGCCGCGATCAACCACCTTGGCACCACACACCCAAACATCCCCCTGCCAAAACTGATCCCCACACTGGACGGGGCTTACTACGCAACCGTCGCTGACGAATCCGGCCAGCTCCGCCTGATCTGGCTGCAAACCCGCCTGACTGGTGGATGTTATGCGGATCACAATCCGAAAACGCTGGATATGATCGAACAGCTTGGCCGCTATCTGGGCCAGATGGACGCAGGTTTGCAGGATTTCACCCACCCACAGCATGGGGTTGCCTTCAAATGGCAGCTTCCTGCGGGGGACTGGATTGCAGACCACACAAACGTCATCTCTGACCCGAAACGCCGCGACATTATCACCGGTATCTTGCAGGATTTCACAGCCCTGAAACCCGCACTGAATGCTCTGCCCGCGCAGGCAATCCACAACGATCTGAACGACTATAACATTCTGGCTGGTGCAGACGGCACCATCACGGGGCTGATTGATTTTGGCGATATGACCGCCAGCCCCCGTGTCTGTGATCTGGCGATTGCAGCGGCCTATCTGGTGTTGGACCACGACACGCCGCAACAGGCACTTGCCGCTTTGGTGCGCGGGTATCACCGTGACAATCCGCTGACTGCGGCAGAAACCGACATGGTCTATCCCCTGCTGCGTATGCGCCTAGCGGTCAGCGTGGTGAATTCAACAGTTGAAGCCGCCGACAACCCCAACGACCCTTATATCACCATCAGCCAGGCCCCCGCGTGGCGCTTTCTGGAGCGCACCGATCTGGACGCTGGCCTGATCCGCGCCGAGCTGCGCGCCGCCTGTGATCTGCCCGTCACCGATGGCGCGGATAAAGTGCTGGCCTATCTGAATGAAACCCGTGGTTCCTTTGCGCCCTTGATGGGCAAGCCGCTGGATGACGCACCCCGTGGCCCGCTGTCCGTTGCTGCCGTGGCCGCGCCGCGCAACCCCTTTGATCTGCCCCTGGCCGAGGCCGCAACCCTTGGCGCAGAATACGATACGGGCGAAATGTGGCTGGGCCTGTGGGGCGAACCCCGCCTGATCTACACCGCCCCCGCCTTTCAACAAGGTCCGTGGAAATCCTCCGACCGCCGCACGGTGCATCTGGCGGTGGATGTCTTTGCCCCCGCAGGCACGCCCCTGCATGCGCCCCTTGATGGCACGGTCGCGGTGATCGAAAACCGCACCAGCCATCTGGATTATGGCGGCGTGATCATCCTGCGCCATGAAACACCCGACGGCGCGGCGTTTTACACGCTTTACGGCCACCTTGCGCCTGCCAGCCTGTCCCAACTGAAAGCGGGCGATCCGGTGGCCAAAGGCAGCGCCTTTTGCGCCCTTGGCGATGCCAGCGAAAACGGCGGTTGGGCACCTCATGTGCATTTCCAACTAGCCCTGACCACAGAGGGCATGGGCCACGACTGGCCGGGTGTTGCCAACCCCGATCACATGGCCCTCTGGGGGAAAATCTGCCCTAATCCCGCAGCGCTGTTGAACCTGCCTGACGCCTACGTGGCCTATCAGCCGATGCCAAAGGCTGAAACGCTGGACAAGCGGCGCAAACATTTCGGCGCGAATGTAAAGCTCAGCTATTCCGACCCCGCCATGTTCCTGCGCGGCTGGAAACACCACCTGTTTGATGAATGGGGCCGCCCCCATCTGGACGCCTATAACAACGTCCCCCATGTGGGCCACGCCCATCCGCGTATTCAGGCGATTGCGGCGGATCAACTGATGCGGATGAATTCCAACACCCGCTATCTGCACCCCGCCCAGACCGATTTTGCAGATACCGTACTGGCAAAAATGCCCGCTCCCCTGTCGGTCTGCTTCTTTGTCAATTCAGGCACCGAGGCGAACGAACTGGCCCTGCGCCTTTCCGCCGCCCATTCAGGCGGGCGCGATATTGTCACGGCAAATCACGGCTATCACGGCAACACCACAGGCGCGATTGCGATTTCCGCCTATAAATTCAACGCCAAAGGTGGCGTCGGGCAGGCCAATTGGGTCCAACTGGTGGATGTGGCCGATGATTACGCAGGCCCCTATCGCCGCGATGATCCCGATTGCGCCGATAAATACGCCGCCCAGATCGACGGCGCGATAGACGCGATCACCGCACGGGGCAGCAAAGTCGCAGGCTGGATCAGCGAGGTCTTCCCCTCTGTCGGTGGCCAGATCATCCCGCCCCAAGGCTACCTGCAACAGGTCTACGCCAAAATCCGCGCCGCTGGCGGCATCTGCATCGCGGATGAGGTCCAAACCGGACTCGGGCGGCTTGGCAGCCACTACTTTGCCTTTGAACAACAAGGCGTTACCCCGGACATCGTGGTGCTTGGCAAACCCATCGGCAACGGCCACCCCATTGGCGTAGTGGTCACGACCCCCGAAATCGCCGCCAGTTTTGCACAAGGGCCAGAGTATTTTTCAACCTTCGGCGGCTCGACCCTGTCCTGCCGCATTGGTGCCGAGGTGCTGAAAATCGTCGAGGAGGAAAACCTTCAGGAAAACGCCCGCCTGCGCGGCGGCGAACTGCTGGACGGGCTGCGCCGCTTGCAAAGCAAACACCAAACCATCGGCGATGTGCGCGGCATGGGCCTGTTTGTCGGGGTTGAACTGGTCACAAACCGCGAAAACCGCACGCCAGCCACCGAAATCGCCAATCGGGTGATCAACCGGATGCATGAAAACCGCATCCTGATCGGGTCGGAAGGGCCACATCACAACATCCTTAAAATCCGCCCGCCGCTGACCATTGACGCAGACGACATTCAACGCATCGTGCTGGAATTGGATAAAATACTGGCCGAAACTGCATGCCAAATCTGATCCGGCACTGGCGCACGCAGGGCATTACCCTTGGTGTCGGTGCTATCGGCGTTGCAGCCTTTATCACTGTTGATTTACCCCTGCCATGGCTGCTAGGCCCGCTGTTTGCCTGTCTGGTGGCGGCAATCCTTGGGCTGGACCTGAAGGGCATCCGCATCGCATCGGAATCCATGCGCACCGTGCTGGGCGTGGCCGTTGGCGCATCAATCACCGCAGCCCTTCTGGCCCGTCTCGATACCATGCTGCTCAGCATTATGCTGATCCCACCTTTTGTGATTGCCATCGGTTTAATCGGCTACCCCTATTTCCGCCGCATCTGCGGGTATGACCGCGCCACCGCCTTTTACTCTGCCATGCCGGGCGGCCTGTCCGACATGCTGCTGTTTGGCGAGGCCGCAGGGGGCAACCTGCGCAGCATGTCGCTGATTCAGGTCACCCGCGTTCTGGTGATCGTGGCCGTCCTGCCTTTCATCCTCGACCACGGATTGGGCATGGACCTAAGCCAACTGTCCAACTCCGACCATCACTTCCCGCCCCTGTCCCAACTGGCAATCATGCTGTTTTGCGCCGTGGCCGGCTGGTGGGGCGGCATAAAAATCGGCCTGTTCGGACCAGCAATTCTGGGCCCGCTGATCCTCGCCGCGATCGCATCAGTTGCAGGCTGGCTGACAGTCCGCCCGCCCGCAGACCTGATCCTTGCCGCGCAGTTTTTCATCGGGCTGCACGTGGGCGCAACTTACACCGGCATCACCACAAGCGAATTGCGCCACGATATCCTCGCAGCCCTTGGCTATTGCGTCCTGATCGCCGCCATCAGCGCCGCATTTTGTGGCCTGATCATTGCCGTCAACCTTGCTCCACCCATCGAAACCCTGCTGGCGTTTTCCCCGGGCGGTCAGGCGGAAATGGCGCTCCTCGCCCTTGTGGTCGGGGCGGATGTGGCCCATGTGGTCGCCCACCACCTGATCCGCATCCTCGTCGTCATCTTCGGCGCGCCGCTGTTCTTTCGCTTCTTCAAATAGAAACGGGCGCAAGGTTTCCCCCGCGCCCGCTTCCATTTTCCCAAATATCCCCGCCGGAGGCATCCCGACGCAGCAGCATTATCCGCCGCTACCAGATCATCCCCGGTTCATCCGGTTCGCAATCAGATCATCCACCACACTCGGGTCCGCCAAAGTGGATGTATCCCCGAGCGCGCCGAAATCATCCTCGGCAATCTTGCGCAGAATTCGCCGCATGATCTTGCCAGAGCGGGTTTTGGGCAGGCCGGGCGCCCATTGGATCAGATCAGGCTTGGCAATCGGGCCGATTTCCTTACGCACCCAATCAGACAGTTCCTTGCGCAGGTCTTCGGTCGGTTCTTCGCCGGACATCAAGGTTACATAGGCATAAATCCCCTGCCCTTTGATGTCATGGGGGTATCCGACCACCGCACTTTCAGCGACTTTTTCATGGGCCACCAAAGCGCTTTCCACCTCGGCGGTGCCCATGCGGTGACCTGATACGTTGATCACATCATCCACGCGCCCCGTGATCCAGTAATAGCCGTCCGCATCGCGCCGACAGCCGTCGCCTGTGAAATAATAGCCTTTGTAATCCGCAAAATACGTGGCCACGAACCGGTCATGATCGCCGTAAACCGTGCGCATCTGGGCTGGCCAGCTGTCTTTCATGCACAGAACGCCCTCGGCTTCGACCGTGGTGATTTCCTGTCCGGATTGCGGGTCCAGTATCACCGGCTGCACGCCGAAAAACGGCAGGGTGCAGGAGCCGGGCTTGGTTTCGATCGCACCGGGCAGTGGCGTCATCAGATGCCCGCCGGTTTCGGTCTGCCACCAAGTATCCACGATGGGGCATTTATCCTTGCCCACGATTTCATTGTACCAATGCCACGCCTCGGGGTTGATCGGCTCACCGACGGTGCCCAAAATCCGCAGGGACGACAGATCGCATTTGGTCACAAAGTCATCCCCCAACCCCATCAGCGCACGAATGGCGGTGGGGGCTGTGTAAAACTGAGTGACCTTATGTTCATCACAAACCTGCCAGAAACGGCTGGCATCGGGATAGGTCGGCACGCCTTCAAACATCAACGTGGTCGCGCCATTGGCCAGCGGACCATAAACAATATAGCTGTGCCCCGTGACCCAACCCACATCCGCCGTACACCAGAAAATATCGCCGTCTTTATAGTCGAACACATATTTATGGGTCAGCGACGCGTACAACAGATACCCCGCCGAAGAATGCACAACCCCTTTGGGCTGGCCCGTAGACCCCGATGTGTAGAGGATAAACAGCGGGTCTTCGGCGTTCACGGGAACCGGCGGGCAGTCAGCCGAGGCTTCGGCCATCAGCGCCGTATAGGAATGATCCCGCCCCGCCTTCATACCCACATCCGCGCCCGTGCGTTCAACCACCAACATGGGAACATCGCCGCTGATTTCCATCGCCGCATCTGCATTCACCTTTAGCGGTGTCGCCTTGCCCCCGCGTGGCGCCTGATCTGCTGTCACCAGCAATTTGGCATTACACCCTTTGATCCGCGCCCCCAAAGCATCGGGGGAAAACCCGCCAAAGACGATAGAGTGAATAGCCCCGATCCGCGCACAGGCCAGCATGGCATAGGCTGCCTCGGGGATCATCGGCATGTATAGAACAACGCGGTCACCTTTGGTGACACCCAGCGATTTATAGACATTGGCCAGCTTGCTGACTTCGGTGTGCAACTGGGAATAGGTGATGTGTTTTGACGCTTCGGTCGGGCTGTCGGGCTCCCAGATGATCGCCACCTGATCGCCGCGTGTGTCCAAATGACGGTCCACGCAGTTTTCACACACATTCATCTCGCCGTCTTCAAACCATTTGATTGAAACGTCGGGATATTCAAAACTGGTGTTTTTCACCTTGGTAAACGGCTTTGACCATTTCAACGCCGCGCCTTGTGTGCCCCAAAACCCTTCGGGATCCGCAATCGAGGCGTCATACATGGCCTTGTACTTGTCCGCATTAATATGCGCATCCCGCGCAATCGCGTCCGGAATAGGGTGTTTTTCCATAGGGCTTTTGTGTGCTGACATAGCTTGCCTCCTCCTAACAAGTCACCGCAGTATTGTCCGCTTACCATAACCTTGGGCAAGGGCTTGACGAAATTTAGACAAAATCTGTCAATATGTCTGTAAGCGGACGGATTTATTGGTGTTTTTTGTAAAATTAGTGACGGAAACTGTCTCAATTCTGTAAGAAACTTAACCAAACGGCAGTTTCACCCTCTCACTCACTGCAATCTGTAGCGCAATTCATCACAACGCGACTCACCGGTTTTCCCCTTAGACACGCATTTGTTTGATACTTTCAAATGACAGCCCCCCTGATTAAAAGGTGGCTTTGATGTTACTGTGAAAGGCCCATAAATGACCCGCATTCTATCGCTTTGGATCACTGCGTGCCTGTTGGCCCTTGGCTCCCCCACAAACGCAAAGCAGATTTGCACCCTGATAGCAGAGCCTGCGTCCGGTGAAATCCTGTTGGAACAGGGCGATTGCACAACCCGCGTGACGCCTGCTTCTACCTTTAAAATAGCCCTCGCGCTCATCGGTTATGACACAGGGTTCCTGATTGATGCCCGGACACCGCGCCTGCCCTATAAGACAGAATACGTTGCATGGGGTGGTGAAAACTGGACGCAAACAACCGATCCGGAACGCTGGCTGAAATACTCGGTCGTTTGGTATTCCCAGCAAATCACCAAAGCGCTGGGTCAAGACACGCTGGAACGCTATGCCCGTGCCTTTCAATACGGCACGGCAGATTTTTCAGGGGATGCTGGCAAAAACAACGGGCTAGAGCGGGCCTGGATTGAATCCTCGTTGAAAATATCCCCAAAGGAGCAGGTCGCCTTTCTGTCTGGCCTTGTAAATCATGCCCTGCCCGTGCGGGCTGAATCCATCGACAAAACCCGACAGATTGTAGAAGCGGTACGCTTGGAAAACGGTTGGACCCCGCACGGCAAAACCGGATCAGCCTATCCCCGAAACGCAGACGGTTCTTTCAACCGCGCCCGCGCAAGGGGCTGGTTTGTGGGATGGGCGGAAAAGGATGGCAAGACCTTGGTGTTTGCCCGACTCAATCAGGACGAGAAACGCACAAAGCCTTCATCCGGCCTGCGCGCGCGGCAGGGTTTTATCACAGACTGGCCCGCTTTGATTGGCTCCCTTCCCTGACAGCCCCCTGCAAAACCGGCAGCCCTGAACGTTCCGCAAAGCTATTTTTGCTTTGGAACACCCCCGATCAGCAGGCTTGCTTTTCTTTTAAGTCGGACGTTATGGTTCTGGCAGTAGCAATTGAATTTCTGGGAGGAAAATCATTATGAAACTGAAACATTTACTGTGTGGATCTGCGGCATCGGTCCTGCTTGCCGCGCCGGTTGCGGCGCAAACTAAGGTTGAGTTCTGGCATGCGTTTACCGGAAGGCTCGGCGAATTGGTGGCGGCGCAGGTGGAAACATTCAACGGTGCGCAATCTGAATATGTTGTCGAGGCTAGCCATAAAGGCAATTATTCCGAGACCTTGAACGCCGGTATCGCCGCGTTTCGCGCAGGTGAACAACCGGATATCCTGATGGTGTTTGAAGTGGGCACCGCCACAATGATGGCCGCCAAAGGCGCGGTTAAACCTGTCTATGAGGTCATGGCAGAATCCGGCGCGGATTTTGATGCGGATGCCTATATCGGCGCGGTGAAGGGCTATTACACCTCTAGCGAGGGTGAAATGCTGTCGCTGCCGTTCAATTCATCGACTCCGGTGCTTTGGGTGAACCGTGATGCACTGGCAGCAGCGGATATTGATCCGGACACCGACCTGACCACTTGGGAAAATGTCGGTGCGGTGTTGGACACGCTAAAAGCCGCAGGCAGTGAATGCCCGATGACCACGGCATGGCAAAGCTGGATTCATCTGGAAAACCTGTCTGCCTATCACAACACACCTTTCGCCACCAAAGCCAACGGGTTTGGCGGGGTGGATACGGAACTGGCGCTGAATGGCCCGATCCAGACCGCCCATATTCAAGCCATGGGCGATTGGGCGCGGGATGGGAAATTCATCTACGCGGGTCGTCGCAATGAAGGGGGCGCGAACTTCCGCGCCGGGGATTGCGCACTGTTCACCGAAAGTTCGGCTGGATATGCGGGCATTAAAGCAGAGGCTGACTTTGAATTCGAGGTCCGCCCCCTGCCCTATTGGGCCAGTCAGGTGGATGCACCGCAAAACACTATCATCGGCGGGGCTTCGCTGTGGGTGATGGAAGGCCAGTCGGCTGAGGAATACAAAGGTGTTGCGGCGTTTTTGAACTTTCTCAGCTCTGCCGAGGTTCAGGCCAAATGGCATCAGGACACAGGCTATCTGCCGATCACAACCGCGGCGGCTGATCTGACCCGTGAACAAGGCTTTTACGAGGCCAACCCCGGCACCGATGTGGCCGTGAAACAAATGACAACCAATGCGCCGACCGAGAATTCCAAAGGCCTGCGTCTGGGATCGTTTGACCAAATCCGTGGCATCATCGACGAGGAACTCGAGGCGGTTTGGGCAGGCGACAAAGACGCCAAAACCGCTTTGGACAGTGCGAAACAACGGGGCGATGAATTGCTGCGCCGTTTCGAACAAGCCAACCGCTAAGGTCTGTGGCACCCCCGTCCCAAGTGGGGGTGCCCTTTTTCTGAATGGAAAAGCGCGTCACGTTCAAAGGTCTCTGGTTGCCGCTGCTGCTGGTGCTGCCGCAGTTGATCATCACGGCTGTCTTTTTCTTTTACCCCGCGGGTCAGGCGATCTGGCAGTCGCTGTTTATTCCCGACCCGTTCGGCCTGTCGATGAAATACGTCGGCCTTGGAAATTTTGAATACCTGTTGGGCAACGCCTATTACCGCGCCTCTTTTATCACCACAGCCGTGTTTTCGATCCTTGTCACCGTGGTCTCTATGGGCATCGCGCTGTATCTGGCGGTTCTGGCGGACCGGCTGATCAAAGGCTCGGGCGTCTATCGCACCTTGCTGATCTGGCCCTATGCCGTGGCCCCTGCAGTGGCAGGCGTATTGTGGCTGTTCATGTTCAACACCCGCGTGGGCGTGGTGACATGGTATCTGGGGCAGCTCGGCTATGACTGGAACCACGTTCTGAACGGCGAAGAGGCCATGGGTCTTGTGGTCGTCGCATCCGCTTGGGGGCGGATCAGCTATAACTTCCTGTTTTTTCTGGCGGGGCTGCAAGCCATCCCGAAATCCGTGATCGAGGCTGCGGCCATTGACGGTGCGCGGTTCTGGACACGGTTTCGCACCATCGTCTTTCCCTTGCTGTCACCCACCACGTTTTTCCTGCTGGTGGTGAACATCGTTTACGCCTTCTTTGAAACCTTCGGCGTGATCCACACCATCACAGGCGGCGGACCACAGCAATCCACCACGATCCTTGTCTATAAGGTGTTTTCTGACGGGTTTGTAGGCCAGGACCTCGGGTCTTCGGCGGCGCAATCGGTGGTGCTTTTGGTGATCGTCGGGCTGCTGACCATTGTGCAATTCAAGTTCATTGAACGGCGGGTGCATTACTGATGGAAAAGCGCACAGGCATGGTGGAAAAACGCGGCTTCGGGCATTGGATGACCCATCTGGGGCTGATTGTCGGGCTGTTGTTTGTCTTTTTCCCGATCTGGCTGGCCTTTGTGGCCTCGACCGTGTCGCAGCCGGAAATCGTCAAACCTCCGATGCCCCTGCTTCCGGGCGGGCATTTCTTTGAAAACTACCGCAAGGCGCTGGTGGCTGGGATCAATGCGCCTGTGGCCTGGATGATGTTCAACTCTTTGGTAATGGCCCTTGGCATCGCCTTCGGGAAAATCGTGATCTCACTCCTATCGGCCTTTGCCATCGTTTATTTCCGCTTTCCCGGACGCAAAACCTTTTTCTGGCTGATCTTCCTGACCCTGATGCTGCCGGTTGAGGTGCGTATCGTGCCCACCTATGAAGTCGTCGCCAACTTCGGCATGCTCAACAGTTATTCCGGCCTGATCTTTCCCCTGATCGCATCAGCCACCGCCACATTCCTGTTCCGCCAGTTTTTCATGACAGTCCCAGATGAGTTGGCCGAGGCTGCACGCGTCGACGGGGCGACACCGCTGCAATTCTTCCGCGACATCCTGCTTCCGATGAGCCGCACCAACATCGCCGCCCTGTTTGTGATCCTTTTCATCTACGGATGGAACCAATACCTGTGGCCGCTGTTGATCACCACCGATCCGTCCATGAACACCATCGTGATGGGCATCAAACAAATGTTTCCTTCGGGCGACGATACCGCCGATTGGCCGGTGATTATGGCCACATCCATTCTGGCAATGATCCCGCCGGTGATTGTTGTGGTGGGCATGCAGCGGCTGTTCATCCGTGGCCTTGTAGATAGCGAGAAATAAATATGGCGACTGTCAGTCTTGAAGCGTTGAAAAAATCCTTCGGCAAAACCGAGGTGATCCACGGCGTGGATATAGACATCGAAGATGGGGAGTTCATCGTGATTGTCGGCCCGTCGGGCTGTGGCAAATCCACTATGCTGCGGATGGTGGCGGGGTTGGAAACTGTCACTTCGGGCGAAGTGCGGATCAATGGCACCCGTGTCAACGACCGCGAACCGATGGACCGCGACATAGCCATGGTCTTCCAGAATTACGCGCTTTACCCGCATATGAGCGTCTTTGACAACATGGCCTACGGGCTGAAAATCGCAGGCACACCCAAGCCTGAAATCGCCGAACGGGTCGAGGCCGCTGCCAAATTGTTGCAACTGGAGCCCTATCTGAAACGCCGCCCCCGCGAATTATCAGGCGGGCAGCGCCAGCGGGTCGCCATGGGGCGCGCCATCGTGCGCAAACCGTCGGTCTTTCTGTTTGACGAACCCCTGTCCAATCTGGATGCCAAACTGCGGGTTCAGATGCGACTGGAAATCAAACAGCTGCAACGACGCCTCGGGGTGACCTCGCTCTATGTGACCCATGATCAGGTCGAAGCCATGACGCTTGCCGATAGGATGATCGTGATGAACGGCGGCGTGGCCGATCAAATCGGCGCTCCGCTTGAAGTCTACGCCAATCCAGCCACAGAATTCGTCGCAGGGTTCATCGGATCGCCCCCCACCAATTTTATGAAAGCCGCGCTGGCAAACAGCACGCAGCCTGATGCCGTCACACTGGGTGTGCGACCCGAACATCTGCGCTTGGCCCCCAAAGACGGAGGCCGGATCAATGGCACCGTCATGTATACCGAGGCTTTGGGGGCAGAAACCCTTGTCCATTTCCAATTACAGGACGGCTCCATGCTGACCCTGCGCCAGAATGCAGAGTCCGCTACCCCTGCTGAAAAGGCCGAAATCGGCTTGCACTGGCAAGACAGTGACCAGATGTTGTTTGATACACACGGGCGCCGCTGCTAACGGACAGCCATTGTATCCTGACCTGCTCCCCTGAAAAGTCCTGTGTTTTGAGTTAGCCTGTTCTCCAAGAAGGAGACAGACGATGAAGAGAAGCCGTTTTAGCGAAGAACAGATAATCGGGATACTGAAGGAGCATCAGGCAGGG
>JAXMOF010000024.1:0-59794 GCA_034670045.1 Amylibacter sp.
GTGGGTTTACCACTCCGGTTTTGGAAGGATAGCGTCGCTTGCGCCGGATTTATCAGAGGGGTTGATGGCGCGGAATGCCCCGCCTTGCCACTGGCCAACCCACCACAAATCGCGCAGCTGGTTGTCTTCCAGTTTGATTTCACCTGCCACGGTCTGGAAGGTTCCGGTGGAAATTTCCTTGGCCAAAGCCGCGTGATCCAGACCGACCCGTTCAATCGCCTGCTCCAGCATTTCAAGGGAGGCATAGGTGATCGCCGAAGCCCAACTGTCAGGTGCCTTGCCCACAAACGCGGTGTGACGGGCGAAATAATCCTGAATGGCAGGGCTGTCGGCATCCACACCGCCAATGGCCATCACGCCTTCGGCCTTGCCATCCGCAATGCCGGGGTAAATCGGAAAGGCGCCGCCCACGGAAATGTAGAATGCCTTGGGGTTATAGCCCATGGACTGTGCGGTTTTGGTCATGCCGAAACTGCCCGGGGGATAGGAAAACGCCACGAAACTATCCGCGCCTGATCCCTGAGCCTCGCTCATGATGGCGGCGAAATCTGCGGTGCCAAGGGGGTAGCTTTCGTCATAGGCCAATTCGAAACCCGCTTCCTTAAAGGCAGGGCGTGCGCCTGCGATCAGGTCGATGCCAAAACCGTCGGCAACCGATACGACGGCGATCTTGTTGTTGATTTTGCCAGCGTCCCGCGCCTGTGTCAGCACATCCACCAGACCTTTGGCATAGTCGTGCCCGCCGCCCAGCATCCAGAAACTGCGATCCCAGCGGGCCGCAAATTCAGGGGCCTTGTCGGTCACGGCCGTCACTGCCAGTTGCGGATATCCAAAGCGCGCCATCAAAGGCGCGATCGCCAGATTGCCGCCTGTGCCCCAAGGCGGCAGAATAATATCGACCTTGTCCTGCGTGGCCAGCCGTTCAACGGCGCGCACCAGATCCTGATTTGCCGACCGGTTGTCATATTCGACAACCTTGATCATCTTTTTCGATCCGTCAGGCAGCGTCAGACCGCCTGCCTTGTTCACCGTATCCACCCATAATTCGTAGTTCGGGATCGTGGTAATTCCGGCCCCTGTGGCGCTTGGCCCAGTGCGGGCGACCGCATAGCCGATGGTGATTGTGTCATCCTGCGCCTGTGCCGCGCCGGCTGTCAAAGCCAAGCCTGACGCCACAGTGAAAGAAAGCGCGCGCATGGATGCGCGCAAAGAAATGCGTTTCATGATGTCCTCCCTGATGGCTGGATCAAGCCCAGCCGCGTGTCTGTCTGACAAGTACCTGCGTGGCCCTGTCGAACCGTATGACAGCATAGACCAGTTTCACAACGGCCATAAATGCACACATGAGGCTAAGAATTGTACTTTTGCTTGACTTTAAGGGGCAAATTCTGGCCAAGTCGAAAAACCATGGTGACCCTTCCTTCAACCGCGCGCCGCGAACAGGCCAGTGTTTTGCGATTTGCGAATCCGCAGACCCGCGCTGGATATTCACTGCCCCTTGGCCAGACCCATCTGGTGCTGCTGTTTTCCGGCACGGCGGGCCTGCGCAACGGTGACAGTTTTTCCGGCCCGCGACTGGTCTGGCATGCGGATGGCGGCGGGGAGTTGCTGGTGGAAAGCGGGGCACGGGGAACCTTGCTGTCGATCCCCCATGTGTCTTTGATGCAATCCCTGCCCACCACCCAACTGGGAGAACAGATGCGCCGCACCCTTGGCAAAAACCTGTCTTTCCCGCTGGATCTGTCCCTGCGCATCGCCGAACTGGTCGAAGGCTTCGCGCTGGAACATACCAGCCGAGAACCGGGATCGAACCTTGCGGAAACCCACTATCTGGGTCTGGTTCTGGTGCAAATCTGGCGGATCGCTCGCACCGATATCGTCGCCCACGGCCGTGCGCCACAGGGTCTGACAGAACGATTTTTGATGCTGGCAGCCCAAAGGGCGCGGGATCACTGGACGGTTGAAACCTACGCCGAGGCCCTGTCCGTCAGCCGCGACCGCCTTGGCTCTGCGGTCAAACGATCCACCGGATTATCCCCCCAAGCCTATCTGCACCGCGCCCTGACCCGCGAGGCGATGGAGTTGTTAACCAACACCGGCGTGCCCATCGCACAGGTGGCGTTTCGCCTTGGATTTGTCGATCCCGCCTATTTCACACGGTTTTTCAAACGTCAGGTCGGGCAGAATCCCGCAGCTTTTCGCAAGGCCCACCGCATCCAGAATGACAGCGCCCCACGCTCCTTTGCGGCTTGGCCATAGCCCCGAAACGCAATCAGCGCCGGATGAACCGACGCTGACCGCTGTTTTGCAGATTTACCTTGCAGGCTACGCGCCGACGGATTTCTTTGCGGCCCGAATGGCGTTTTCGATGATGTCCAAAGCCTCGGCAAAAACGTCGTCCTGAACGGTGATCGGCGCAAGGAAGCGGATCACATTGCCGTATACCCCGCAGGTCAGCAGGATCAGGTTGTTTTCCAGCGCATGGGCCTTCACCGCATTTGTGAATTCGGGGCTGGGGGTCGCCGATCCTGCCACATTGAATTCAATCGCGGTCATGAAACCGGGGCCCCGAATATCCACGATTTCGGGAATGTCACCGCGCAGGCTTTCCAGCCGCTGACGCAGGCGCGAGCCAAGGAAATTGGCCCGATCACACAGGTTTTCCTCCTCGATCACATCCAGTACTGCATGGGCCGCCGCAACACCCAAAGGGTTGCCGCCGTACGTGCCGCCCAAACCACCGGGGTTCGCGCCGTCCATCACCTCGGCCCGTCCTGTGACCGCCGCAATCGGGAAACCGCCGCCCAGACCTTTGGCCATGGTCGTCAGGTCCGGCACCACGTCGTGATATTCCATCGCGAACATTTTTCCGGTGCGTGCAAAACCGGTTTGCACTTCATCCGCCACCAGCAAAATACCATGTGCGTCACAGGTTTTACGCAGGTAGGTCATCAATTCCTTGGGAGCTTCATAAAAGCCGCCTTCACCCTGGACAGGTTCCAGAATGATTGCCGCCACGCGGTCCGGATCAACATCCGCCTTGAACAGTTTTTCAAGGGCTGCGATGGAATCCTGCACGCTGATCCCATGGGCCGACACAGGGAAGGGCGCGTGGAACACATCGCCCGGCATCGCGCCGAAACCTTTTTTATAGGGCTCTACCTTGCCTGTTAGCGCCATGCCCATAAAGGTCCGGCCATGAAAGGCCCCCGAAAACGCGATAACCGCCGAACGGCCCGTGGCAGCGCGGGCGATTTTGATGGCGTTTTCACAAGCCTCTGCGCCAGTGGTGACAAAAATCGTCTTTTTGGCGAAATCACCCGGAACCAGTTTATTCAACCGCTCTGCAAGGCTGACGTAGTTTTCATAAGGCACAACCTGATGGCAGGTGTGGGTGAATTTATCGAGCTGGGCTTTCACCGCTTCGATCACTTTGGGGTGGCGGTGGCCGGTATTGACCACGGCGATTCCGGCGGCAAAGTCGATGTAACGGTTGCCCTCAATATCCCAGATTTCCGCGTTTTCCGCACGGTCCGCATAAATCTGTGTCATCATACCAACGCCGCGTGCAATCGCGTCATCTTTACGGGTGGACACATCTGAATTCAGCATTGGCTTTCCTTTTTTACAGTGAAATTTCGTGGAAAGGGTCCAAGGCAGCAGATCCCTTTGTGTCACAGGCTTAAAGCCTATTTTTTGTCGGGCGCAAGTGATTTTGTTGTTTTTCACAGGGGTCGGACAGGTGCACAATAGCGCGCACCCGTGTGCGCGTCTTTTTCGCGTAATCTTTATTATGTTAATTTAGTATTTTAGCCAAAATGAATATTATGCTAGATTATGACATTGCAATTCTACCCGTCATCCAAACGGCGTGCTGGGTCAGCCAAACGGTCAAACTCTTGCCTGTTGCCTGTGGCAACCGCCCGCCCGGCCAGAATTCCCGCATAGCTTGCCCAATCAGATCCGGGGCGATTGACGTGAAAAAGGGTTTCCAGCGGCTGAATGGCGTCAAACAACGCTGCGCGGGCCTGACCTTGCTGTTCGCGCCAACTGGCCGCCGCATTGGTGCGCTGTTTGCGAATGACGTGAAAGCCGATCATCGCGGTTTCATCAATCAAATCCGCAGCCCTGCATTCTTTCGTCGCCAGCGCCATCAGATCAGGGTCACCCCAGGTCAAAATCGGATCATCGGAATTGCAAAAGAATTCAACGCACAAACAGGTTTTGCCCGAAGGCACCATATCCCCATGAAAAGCGGCATAATTGACAATCCTGCCGCAGTGCAGATTGGGATCATTCACTTCGATCCAGGCATGTGGGAATTTCGGCGGACTGGTAAAAAACAGATACACCAGAATGACATTTCTGGTCACAGGCTGCCCGGCAAGCCGAGGTGTTTGCGCGTCCCCTTTGCGATTGATCCCATCAGCCGACAGAATTTCAACCAACCCTTCAACCGGCATGCTTGAAATCAGGTAATCCGTGGTCAGCACAGTGGTTTCGCCACGGCAGATTACCTGCAATTCAAAAGGTCCGTCAGGCAGTTTTCTAATTTTGCTAACCTGTGTTGAAAACCGGATATCCCCGCCAGCTTCCAGAATATTTTCCGATATCATTTCAAATATTTGGCCCGCACCCCGTTTCGGATGCCGCCATCTTTTCTGCGACGCGGGCGACCCGCTTTTGGCGACCTTCATCGTTTGCCTGATCATCCCGCTGGAATGGGTGCGATCCTGTTGGGGTAACGGCATCTGCGCCCACGGCTGGCCGCGAATTTTCTCCCAATAACCCTGCGCAAACATCCGCGCAAAGAAACGACCCGCGCGGGCGTGCCAATACTCTTCATAGGTGCGCGGCGGCTTGAACGCTGACTTCGCCCAAGCCGCTGCAAGACTGACACTGCCCGCCAAAAGCCATGTCACCGGAACGCCCCGAAACAGCCCGCGCCAAGCCGAGGACGTTTCAATAACCCTGTTTTTATACAGGCTGCCAACCCGATGGGGGTACTCCTGATACTGGGTCCCCAGAATATCCTCCCACAGCGCGTTAATTTCTGGGATGCGCGCGTATAGTTCCTTTCGACCGATATCCAAGATGAAATCCTGCCAAACGGGAGAATGCATCAGCCCGCCCACATGATCGGTTTGCTCTAATATGACAGGTTTTAACCCGCTTTTACACAGTTCCAGTGCAGCGCTTAACCCTGAAGGGCCAGCGCCGATAATGATGGTATTCTTGGGGTCGGGCATTGCGGGTGGTGGTGACGTGCTGGTTTTGAACATGGGAAAATCCGTCAACATCATGAATCTTGCCAAGCGGATGATCCGCCTGTCCGGGCGGTCCTTGCGTGATGCAAAGAACCCGAACGGCGATATCCAGATCGTCACGACAGGTCTGCGTCCGGGCGAAAAACTGTATGAGGAACTGCTTTTGACCGATGATCTGCTGCCCACGCCCCATCCGAAAATCCTGCGGGCGCGGGAAACCTGTCTGTCGGAAATAGAAATTGCCAGTGCGCTGAACGAACTGAATAAGGCCATTTCAAACGGCGACACCATAGCAGCTCGCAAGGTGGTGGAACGCTGGGTCCACGGTTATGTGCGCCCCAAAAACGCGACGCTCGCTTGAAAAACTGCCTGAAATGGCAGCCTAAACCAGCTTCAAATGCCCGCTTTGGGTGTCTTTGTTGCGCTTGACCTTCCAGTCTTTAAAGGCCTCCCAATGCTCGATCAGAATGGTCAGCGTTTCACTGCGGCTTAGGGATTTGCGGCGGCCTCTGGCCAGATTGCGCAGGTTCAGGATCGGATTGCCCCGATCCAGATTGGCGCCGTATTCGATCCCGTCCAGAAATTCCGCGCCCAAAACACTATTCTCGCGCAGAACGCGGTAGATGAAATAGGTCATCACCCCCGCCGACCCCAGTTCCGTCATGCCACTGCGACGGGCACGGGCAAAACCGGCGGACAGATCGGGGTGGTCGTTCAACGTCTTCAGGATTTCGGTGGCCGAGGGGCTGTTGCCCGACCCCGTCAACGGCAGGTCATTGTCCTGTTTCCATTGCAACTTGGCAGCGGCGGCAAGCACGCGGTCGTCCACACGATTGCCCGCACGGCGCACCGTGCGCTTGGCGTGGGTGTCAAATGTGGCGAAAGCCTGCTGCGGGATGCCTGTTGCGATTGGCACGTCGATGGCTGTATTTGCTTCGATGATCGCATGCAGGCGGTGCTGCCCGTTCAACAGGCGCGGTTTGCTCCGCCCGTCTGCCTGCAGCGGATTATCCGTGAAACAGATCGGCTGGGCGTTCATCATCCAGTTGGATTTCAGAATATCCCGCTTGATTGTCGCAATATGGTTCTTTTGAATTTCGCGGTTTCCGCTGTTGAACTGCAACCAGTCCCGCGCCATTGCGGGCGTTACGGTCATCATCCGAACCTGTTCCGCCCCTTTGTCGTTTTCCGCGCCGCGCTTGACCTGTTCATCGGTGCGACCGCCAAATTCATCGGTCTCGGAAAACGTATCATAGCTTCCCTCGCGCAGACCGGGATATCCGGTCATGGTGGGCAGCCCCAGATTGGCAGGCGCACATTCCAGCAAAGCCACACGGGAAACGGGCAGACCCGCGTCATTCAACGGGGTCGTGCCGTAATCTTTTTTCCACATATAGTTCTGGTTTACCTTTTTACCCTCTAAGTGGTCGTTAAAGGCCAAAATCGCCAGCGCCAGAATGTGATCCACATTCAGGCCCATGTCGTTTTGTTCCAGAATACTGGCCTGCATGCTGAACATACCCGGCGGTGAATCCAGACCAGAGGTGCGGTTCGGCCCCAGTTCACGTAGAAAGCTCATCAACTCGCGTTCATGCCCTGCACGAAGCGCCATATAAATCAGCACCGGACGCGCCGTGGAATGCAACCGCGTGCCACGCACACGTTCCGAAATATCGCGCGCTTCCAGAATTTCAGGGTTCGCATCCAGCACACGATCATACCGCGAATAACTGATCGGTGGATTTTCACGCCCCAGACTGCCGTTTTCAATGCGAATAAGCTTGGACATGGTCCGCTGGACCTTGCCCGCCTCGCGAATGCCGCGGCTTTCCAGAATGCCAGGATAAGACCGCCGCCGATGCTGGTCGATGGTGTGCAACGTATCCGCCCTGACACCCCGCGCGACGATGGTTTTAAACGGCGTGTTTGCTTTGATACAGGCGTTCAGACGCTGGATGCCGTCGATCACGCGGCCTTCCTCGTCAAAAATGATCGGCTGGCCGTTCAGAATCCACGCACCGTTTTCCATGGTCTGGGCGTAGGTGGCGATGGCCTTGCTGTCCGCGCGGGTGGTCGCGGCTTTTTCAAGCATTTGCGTCGCAAGAGCGGGGGAGATTTCTTCAACATCAAAGCTCAGCTTGTTTGCCGCTTTGGCCGTCGGCGAGGCGTCATCGATCTTGAAACTATCGTTGTGTTCTTCTGTCGACATGATCCGGCCTCCTTTCGATTCATCTTACTCGTGCGGAAGACCCGCAACTCACTAATTGGTTCCCCGAAGTCCCGCATCGGGCGGGTCCACTGCTTTCGGCAGCAATTGCGATATTCGCACCCTCCGCCAGAACTCCATTCATAGATTTATAGGCAATCGAAAGAATTTTCGCTTTGTTCCCACTTGCTTTTCACCGTATCCGCTAAGTTGTCAATATAATAGGCTAGACACCATAGTTATCAAGCATGCACGTGAAAATGCAGGGTGCTGCTCAACCCCAAGACCAATAATTTTCGTCAAAACCGGCCTGAAAAATATATTTTTCACAAATTTGCACTGCCCCCATATTGCACCCCGTTCTTTGATCATTCCGGCAGTCCGCCATCTGAAATCAGGTGTAAAACACTGAAAAAGCCTTATACTTAAGTATATTAAAAGATCAATAGCTATACTTTAGATAGTTCACGCTTGACCCAACCCACGGCGCAGGTCGACCGGGAATACGGCCTTGGCGATTTATCGCCGATCCAAAAAATTGATTCTGAAAATGCAGACTTCAGGCTCGCTGTTGCACTTTTATCACCTCAGAAACCCGATCCGTTAAAAATAGATGCACTATTTTTTTCCAAACCCGATTCGTTTGCACCATCGATCCACTGCCGCTTCAGGCGTGCAGGCAGGTCTATAAACCTACAGTTCCTGGCCGATGCCGTCCGCAGTATCGTCTACATGTTGGGTCAGCTCGATCGTAACGCGACGATTGCGGGCATCGTTCGGATCGGATTTGATCAAAGGATCCGCCGCAGCCACCCCTGCCACACTGACAATCCGCTCTGACGGGATGCCGGTTTCCAAAATGGCGCGGCGAATGGCGTTCGCGCGATCCGCCGAAAGCTCCCAGTTGCCATAGTTATTCGCACCCCGGAACGGCCGCGCATCCGTATGTCCGGTGATCCGCATCTCAAGGGGCAATTCCGCAATTGCAGGGGCGAGTTTTGCCAGAATGGTCAGCAACTCGGGGCTTGGCGACGCGCTTCCGGTCTGGAACATCGGACGCTCGCCCAGATCGACGATTTCAACCACCATGCCGTCCTCTTTCACGGTCACCATCAGGTTTTCCGACAATTCAGCCAGCGACGGAGAGGCATCAAAGCTTTCCTGAATGCGCGACTGCGCCTCTTCCAACTGGTCCGAAAGCGTCGCTCCGGCCTCTTTTTCTGGTGTTGTCGTGTCCTGATCCAGTTCCAGCCAAGGGTTCACCGCACCGTTTCGGGTGTCTGAACTGTCATCCGTCAACGGGCCGTCTTCGCCCGGACCTGTGGGCACTGAATCCGCCACGGGGTCCAGCTCGCTTTGCGGCTGTTTCAGCGCCATAATCTGTGCGCCAATCCCGCTGATTTCCACCAGCGGCACCTCGGAGGGGGTGAAATATTCCGCAAGCCCGCGCAGCTGTTCCTCATCCGATCCGGACAGGATCCACAGCAAAAGGAAAAACGCCATCAGCGCGGTCATGAAATCCGCGTAGGCCACTTTCCAGTTGCCGCCGTGATGTCCATGGGCCGCCTTTTTGGGCCGTTTGATAATTATAGCATGGTTGTCATGTTTCGGGATCATGGGTGCCTGATGTCCTGCGTGCGCTCGTTTCGACCATTTTGAGACAATGGTTTTTATATTAGCGGACACTAGCCGCATAACTCTTGCGAAAAAAGATAAAATGATTCAGTCTTAATGCCACACCCCCTAGAATGGGGGAAAAATAACGACTGAGAGGAGCAAATTCCTCTCGGCATGAGGTCTAAGGGTACGGTGCTTAAGGGGGGAATCCGCGCAGATGGATGCCCTGATGGCGCCCGAGAAGTATATGGGCAAACACATGCGGACGAACACCGCGATCGCGCTACGCGACGATCAAGGTGACATGCGGGCAGGTATTGGGACAAAAAACACCCATTACGGAACCGAGGCTTTGACGCGTATCGTCATGGAAAACCTCCATAAAATCGAGGCAATGGCCCGGCGCATGGCCCGAACGCCCGATTTGCACGACGATCTGATTTCTGTCGGCGTGGAGGGGATGTTAAAATCGCTGCCCAATTACACCCCCATCCCCGGCGTCCCGTTTTTCGCCTATGCGACGAAATTTGTGCGCTCGGCAATGCAACGCGAAGCCCTGTTTCCAGCCCGTCTGGTGAATATCCCCGATCTTCGGCTTCGCAACGCCCAGAACGGTCTTTTGGATGACGAAGAAGCCGCTTTTGTTTTCGAAGCTCGTTTTGTCGCAGACATAGATTCCGTCCACGACGAAGCGCCCTCTGCAACCCCTGTGACCGCTGAAATCCTGATGATGAACGGCGAACAGGCCAATTGCGCGCGCAAGCTGCTTGATCTTGCCATTGCATCGCTCAGCGATCAGGAAGCGGAAATTATTCGGGCCCGTTTCTTGCAGGATGTATCGGCAGAGGATCTGGCCATCAGGCTTGACATTTCAGCTGCAAAAATGCGAAAAATTGAGCATCGGGCCAAGTCTCGAATGAAATCGTTTCTGCTCAAACGCGGTGTCACGGCGGATTTCATGAATATGGAGAATTAATCGTGCTTTCCCATCCCCTTCTCGCGCAAAGCCTGCCAGTGGTGGCGGTGAAAGCAGCCCCGACGGCTGACGCGACGGGGTTTGATCGGCTGATCCAAAGCGAAAAAACGAATTCTACCCCCGTGGACCTGACGGAACTGTCCACGCCACCCGAAAGCGAAGCAGAACCCGCCGCTGAAGAAAACGCCCTTTCAACGGGGGATGCATTAGACGAAGCTCTGGACGGTGTGACCCATGATCCGGCAGCGGATGTGGAACCGGAACTGGCCCAAAGTGACAGGGCTGTTTCAGACCTGACGGCGCAACCAACACCCGCACCGCATCTGTCAGACGGCGAAGCCGTTGCCGCAGAGGTGAGCGAACAAACGATTGATCCCGCACCTGCAAACGCCAAAGACCGGACTGTCGCACCAAATCTGGCAACCCCACCCGAAACCCGAGAAACACTTGCAACGGAACCCGATGCGATCGGTGAAACGGTCAATTTCTCTGACTCCGCAGAACCTGCTGCTGATGCCCCCTTAAAGGGTCAAACAGGCGCAGTTCTGCAGGATGATTTGGCGGCCAATACAGACAGCCCTGCCCCACAGATCGCCCCTGTATCAGCCACCCCCGAACCCACCAAAAATACGGAAGTTTTGCTCGAAGAACCCGCAGGCAAGACTACGCAGGATGTGGCACCAACACAGGTCACGCTGGCGCAGATTACCCAGCCGGAAACGCCCAATGCAGAGGCGACTAAAACCACCGATCAACCCAGTTTTCAAAGCATGGTTGTAGAGGCATCCGCAGAACCTGCCACAGTTGAAACTGGCACTGATGGTGTAAAATCCCCTGCCTTACCCACTGAAATCATTGGCAAACCTGATGCGGAAACCCCGAACAACATAGCTTTCGCGCCACCACAAAACCGCGCTGAACCCCTGCGCACAGCATCGGCAGACATTGCTCCCCGCCAGGACGCCAGCCCTGCAGCCGCGCCTGTTACTGCAGGCTCTGCGACCGCTGGCATCGTCGAGGTAAACCTTCAGGCTACACCCGCAACCGACATGCCGCGCAGCTTTACTGGGATGCTTCAAAAACCTGCAACAGAGGTGCAAGCAAACGCGCCGTCTGCCAGCCCCAAAACTGCCGAAGTCCAACCCCTTGCCGACACCCCCGCCAGCGCGCCCGTTCAGCAGATACGCCCGACGCTGACCCCCATTCCAGCGCCCGCAGAGGCACAACAGCCCCCCGCCCCGCAGCCTTCAAAATCACCGATTGTACGGCAGGTTATGGATCAACTGGTCCAGTATCCGACCGAAAACGGCATGGCGACCATTCGCCTGAAACCCCACGGCATGGGGGTGATCGAAATCACCGTCGAACGCACAAAAGAGGGCAGTCTTACCGTGGATATGCGGGTGCAAAACCCTCTGGTGCTAGAGGCTATGCGCAATGAACGGGCCGCAATTTCCCATCTGTTCCAGCCAACCGCAAACAGCGCGGGCGGGACATTATCTATGGATCTGTTCCAGTCTGGGACAGGTCGAAACGGGCAGGACCAGCAAGGTCAGGCCGCCAAAGACACGCCGTCAGGCACAGCGCAAAACACATCAGAAGACACGCAAGACACGCCCGTTATGGCGCAAAACCAACAGACCCGGGCCTCCGGTGTCCTCAATATCCTCACCTAAAGGGACGCGACTATGAGCATCACTTCTATTTCCAGCGCAACAGTCGCAGGCGGCGCGGATAGCTCGCTGTCCCAGCTATCGCAGGACTACGAGACATTTTTGCAGCTTATGGTGGCCCAAATCCAGAACCAGGACCCGCTGGAGCCGATGGATTCCACGGAATTTATTTCGCAAATCGCTACGTTGACCCAAGTCGAGCAATCGGTGAATACAAATTCCCAGCTTGAACAACTGCGCTCCACACTTGCGCTGACTGCATCCATGTCAGAAGCCACGTTGATCGGGCGCACAGTCACGGTTCCGTCCACCACGATCCAGATTGAATCAGCTGGCACCCCTGCGTCTTTCAGTTACGAAATCGAAGGCGAGGCAAGTTCCGCCACTGCGATCATCAGCGACGCCGAAGGCAATGTTCTGCGTACAATCGAAGGACTTCCCGGCACCGCTGGCACGTTGAATATGGTCACTTGGGACGGTTTGGATGCAACCGGCGCACTGGTGCCTGCGGGCACATATCAAATTTCGCTGGCCGCCGAAGACGGCACGGGCGGGTATAACACCTATATCCGCGACACGGTTGAATCGGTGTCTTATGTGGGCGGTGAACAGTTGTTGAACCTGCGCAACGGCGTCGAGGCTTACAGCGGCGACATTGTGAAGATCGAGTAAACTTTTCGCCCGCAGGTTTTGCGAAAAACAAAGAACCAGAGAACAGATAGAAAGATGTTGCAAGGAGGACCCCGATGATCACAAGACGCGCGCTCATCCGCGGAGCTGCCACAGTTGCCGCCTGCAATCTTCTCCCTTCCCTCCCTGCGCTGGCCTCTGACGGGCTGAATATTCCAAAACCCGTGCGGCTGAACAGTCGGCTTGACCAACTGGTGCCGCTGATCGAACCCTATCTTGATCTGTATAATCCCAACACGCAGGAACGGAAAAAAATCCTGTTTTTCGGGACGACGGGCTATAATCTCGCAGGTATCAAAGAGATTAACTACCTGCTGCGCGACTGGCGGCAGGACCGGATTGTGCAGATGGATGTGCGCCTGTATTGGGGGCTGGCCGCGATCCGGACCGCCGCAGTGCGGGACGGTTTGTCAGGGGAAATCCAGATCAATTCAGGGTTCCGCAGCAAGGAAACCAACGATTATTTGCGCAGTGAAGGCTATCAACCCGCAGTGAATTCCATGCATTTGCGGGGCCGTGCCATTGATTTCGTCGTCAAGGGCGGCGATGTGGCCAATGTTGCACGCTATGCGCAATGGCTGGAAATCGGCGGAACCGGCCATTATCGCGGCCGTTTTGTCCATGTGGATTCCGGAGACCAGCGGGTCTGGTTCGGCTGATCCAGCAGCCAAACTGCCTGAAGACGGTTTGCGAAAAAAACTTCTAAATGTGGCTGTGCGCGATTTCAGTGGTCATGATGTTCAGGACCGCCTGCTTCATTGACTGAAAGGCAGAGCGCATCTGTTGCTGGGTTGCAAAACCGTCAAATCCGGCGGCTTCGCCCCGCCAAACCGGCAGCAGGCAACTGGTTTTTGGGGATCTCAGCGGTTTATCTGTACGGTATTCCGCAATCAGACCGCCATCCGTTCGGGTAACCCGAAACCCGCCGTCCAGACCGGGGCGATTGAAATCCAGAATAAACCCGTCGTCGGATTCCAGCCAGATCCCTTTGTGATACAGACCATCGGTGCTTTCACTGCGGGTCACGCGACCTGTGACAATACGCCAAACGGGCTGCTTGACGTCGGCATCCTTCACATTAACCAGCGCCTCAAGTGCTAGGATCGTGATGTCGAGCACCGGCAGAGGTGTTTCCCCACCCGATGCGCCACGGTTCAGAAAATCCGAAAGAGGACGGCAAAATTCCAGCACCGCAGTGCCCGCCCGCTCTACCAGATGGTGGCGCGAGATGTTTTTGGCGGAGTCAGGAACCGCTTTCTTGGTATTTGTATTGGCAATCAATGGGGCGGGTGCTGTGGCTTGTGGATACGTAGAGCGAGCGTATTGAGAGTATTCGGGCATTTTAGTCTCGTCGTATTCAGCAGGAGGCGGTCCACACACTCACCTGATTGTGAATGTCCTTGACCGAAAGTGACATGGCACAAGATAGAATTCAACGGGTTTTTAGCACGTAAAGGTAGAAATGTGGCAGTTTTGCCTTAGTTCAAAAAACCGTTATAAATTTGCCACAGTCAGGGCATTGGCCAAAACTGCTGTTTGTGCGGTTTTTCATATAAAATCGCTATTTTTCGCAAAATTCTGGCATATTTTGTAGGTTTTCCGCAAAAGTTGACTTTGCGTCAACCTTATCCACGGGCGCGGAATTTTCCCGTCTCGACAGGGAAAACACCCCCTTGAACGGGGAATATTGGCAAATTCCGCTCAACCGCAACGCCGTCGTTTCGGACAGTAAAACGCAGGCCAAAAACGCTGGTAAAACCTCGTAAAACTTCCCGCAAGATCGCGGCCTGATTTCACATCCCGCTTAGGTAAAGGGCGGCGTTTTCGATGCTAAGGCTGGTGAAATCGGTGCCTTCCACCATGACGGCAATCGCCTGATTTATCGCAGGAATGACCTTTTCGCTTTGCCGCACTATGGGCAGGGCACCCGCCGAAGTTGTCAGGCTCAGCACCGTATCCCGTAAAATCTGGCGATCCGGAATATGCGCATTCTTGGCGGTTAACCCGATGCGGGCATCAAAAATCAAAGTCCCGCGACCCATCACATTGATCGAGACTTTTTCAACCAGAATTTCGGTCAGTTTGGCGGGTTTCTCCTCGGCCGGGTTTGCGAAAAGTAATCCGCTGGCCAGATACCCCAAGGTCCCGCCGCCTGCGATGCCCGCCAGAAAAAACACGGCAAGCACAATCCGCCGCGACCGTTGCCGCTGCCCCTCCACTGCCGGTTTGAAAAATATGCGACGCATTCTGGTCTGTGTCCGGTTTAATAGGGCAGGATCACGTCCAGCACATCCTCGCCGTAGCGTGGCTGCTGCACCCGTGAAATCTGGCCTTTACCCCCATAAGAAATCCGCGCCTCGGCGATTTTTTCATAGGGAATGGCATTACTGGTATCCACGTCAACGGGGCGGATAATCCCCGCAACACGCAGCTCGCGCAGTTCGTTGTTCACTTTTACCTCTTGGCGGCCCGCAATCACCATATTGTCGTTCGCAAGGCGGCGGATAATCATCACGGCAACCTTCAGGTTAACCTTTTCGTTCCGCGCAATTGTCCCCTGTCCACGGGACGTACTGCCAGAGGAAAGGTCAACAATACTTCCGGACGGCAGATCATCCGCATTGATCCCGGGCAAAACCGCATCCAGTTTCGTGCCATAGCCAAGAAAGGTAGACCCGTCGATTTCATTACCCGAAGACCGCGACCGTCGGGATTCATTGGCCAGCTCTGCTTCGTCGTCAATGGCGATCAGAACGGTCAGAATATCGCCGACACGGGACGCCCGATGGTCACCGAAAAATCCGGTGGACCCAACCTGCCACAAAGACGATGCTTCCGCCCGCTGGGGAATGCGCACGGGTTCCGGTTCGGGCATGGGCACATGCACAATGCTGGCTTCGGGCATGACGTCTTCGGTCAGGTCGATGCTGGAAACTTCGGGGTTCCGGTTCTCTGTGTAATTCGCGCAAGCGCTCAGCACGCAGGATAACAGAATAAGGATTTTCGCACTATTTCGGGACTTCTGTCTCATCGGTGTCTCTTCGTCATTCCTTGGGGGTCGTCTGGATCGGTTTTTCGGTTGGCACAGCCAGCGGATCATTTTGCACTCACCTCAACCACGCCCTTGCTGACCACGGTGGCGGTCAAAGAGGCGTTGGATTTCAGGTTCACAACCCGCACATCCTGCCCGATCGCGCCATCTTCCAGCGTTTTTCCGGGGGCGCTCAGGTTCAGGCCGCCACTGGACAGGATAATGGTCACTTCATCACCCCGCTCAATCACAAGCGGTTCGGAAACAGAGCCGGCAACAACCGGTCGCCCGCCCAAAAGGATCCGGCGGGATTCCATTCCGAGAATATCTTTGGGGCTGCGCAGCGTATTGGCGGGCATGGCCATCATGGCAATATCCACCATGTGAAAATCCTCAGACGTCAGCAAAACTCCGGACTGGATCCGGCGCACCGGCACATAGACCGGCACCGCAATCACGGCCTGCCCGCGAAAGCCGATGCTGTCCCCTTGTGTGCTGATCAACCGCGTAACGAACATGCCAGAGCGGGCATCAAAGCTGAAATCATCCAGCCGCAAACCCTTTTCCGGCAGGCCTTGGGGCAGCCGCAATTCAATCCGGCCATCAGAGGGAATTTCCCGATCACTGCTGGCCAGCAGGTTTTCCTCCACCAGGGTCGCAACAGGCGTTCCCGCGAAAAGCTGCTCGTCTGCTTTCAGCATGCTACTAAAACATACCAAAAACAGCGCCAGCACGCTTTTCATGATGGTTCGGTTTGTCATTATCGGATCTGGTTGGCGGTCTGCATCATTTCATCGGCGGCTTTCAGGGCTTTGGACCCCAGCTCATAGCTGCGCTGTGCGGTGATCAAATCGGTCATCTGTTTGATCGGATCAACGTTTGACCCTTCAAGATAACCCTGCCGCAGAATGCCGATCGCCTCATCTCCGGGGTTCCCCACCATCGGCTCGCCCGAAGCGGCGGTTTCCAGCATCAGGTTGTTGCCGATCGGCTTTAGACCCGCATCATTGATAAAGGTTGCAAGGGTAAGCTGGCCCACTTCCGCAGGTTCGATAGCATCTGTCGTATAGGCCAGTACCAAACCGTCCTGCGTGATTTCGATTTCCTGCACGTCATCCGGCAGCACAATCGCAGGCTCTACCAAATTGCCTTCCAACGTCACAATTTCACCTTCGGGGGAAAGCGCCAGATTGCCTGCACGGCTGTAGGCGTTTGATCCGTCAGGGCGGGTGATGATAAAATACCCGTCCCCGTCAATTGCGATATCAAGCTGGTTGTCGGTCTGCACCAAACCGCCCTGCGTGTTCAGCCGCACAACCCCTGTTGCGCGCACCCCAAGCCCCACATCCACGCCCACAGGACGCACCGTGCCATCGGCATTGGCAGTGCCTTCCCGTTCCAGCGTCTGGTAGATCAGATCGGCAAAGGTCGCGCGGCCCGCTTTGTAACCGGTTGTATTGGCATTGGCGATATTATTGGCGATGACATCAACATTCACCTGTTGCGCCTGCATTCCTGTGGCTGCAATTCCGAGTATTTTCATAATAGTCTCCGATTACCTTATTCTTTTTCGCAAATTCTGCGAAAGGATTATTTCGGTGCCAAACGGCTGAGTGTCTGTTTGCGCAGATCGTCACTGAGATTTGCCAGATTCATCGCGCTTTCGTATTGGCGCTGCAAAGAAATCATCTTGGTCATTTCCATGATGGGATTGACGTTCGACCGCTCTACAAAGCCCTGTGCCATTTCTGGCTCCAGAACGGGAACAAGCTCGACCACCCCGTCGCGCGGTGTAAACATCGCGCCGCCAAGCTGGGTCCAGTTCCCTATATCTTGTGCCTGAAATGTGCCGATACGGGCGATTTGATCGCCGCGCGCATCGGTAATCAGCCCGGTTCCGTCGATTTCCACATCACCTGCACCGGGGGGGATATTGATCGGGGCACCCCCTTCATCAAGCACGAAATCACCGGATGCCGTAACCAGATCCCCTTGGGCAGACATGGAAAAATTCCCTGCACGCCCCAAAGCGGTCTGGCCGGTCTGTGTCATAAAACCGAACCACCCTTCGCCCACCATCGCTACATCTAGGGGGTTAGAGGTTCTGTACAACGCGCCTTCGGACAAATCCGCAAAGGTTCCACGGTCCACAGCATAGGCCATCTGGCGCATTTGACTGCCCGATCCTGTGTCCACGACCATGCTTTCAAACACTGCTTCCGTCCCGCGAAAGCCGTCCGTATTGGCGTTTGCTATATTGTTTGCAGCAACTTCCGTGGCCCGCTGCAACAAAGCCGCCCGAGAAATGGCAAGGTATCCAATATTATCCATAAGACTCGACGTTCCGTAAGGCTGTTGATTATTTCTGGTTGATCTGTACCAACATCATCAACTATACCTTATGTTGTGTTTTCGCATAACCCCAGAAATGCGAAAAATAAAAAAATACCTCTAAGAGGCCCAGAGAAATCTTGCAGCAGATTGTCCACCTTCAAACGACCCACACCATCCGAGGGCTTATCGGGTGCGCTGCGATTGCGGTGGCGTCGTTCTGTGGCAGTGCAATACACGCGCGTTCTGCTGATGTACAACCCTCACAGGGTGCACAACCCCAACATATTGATTCAGCCATAGACGAAATGGCCAAGGGCCCGCTTGAAACCCGTCTGGCGGATATACCCTTTAATGCGGCACAGTCCCAATATGTGGCCCGCTTCACGGATGCCCCCCAGGCACAGCGCGCTGCACCCGCATTGGACTATGCGCAATTCCTGATGGGCTGGTTAATGCTGCCGGAAGCCCGTGATTTTGCCAGTCTTGCCCTGAACAGCACGGATACCGCCCTGCAGGACCGCGCCAAGGCCACCCTTGCAATGATCGACGTGCTGTCCGGCATATCTGTCCCCGTTGACGATTTTCCAAGGGCGATGGAACAAGACCCGCTGTGGTCGGTTGTTCTGGACCTTCAGGCAGGTGCCTCGGTGACAGAGACCCGCCTTCACAAAGCCCCGTCCAAGCTGGTTCAGCACAGTCCTGCGGTTTCAGGCCGTTTGGTTCCGATCATCTTCGCGGCGGCGATAAAAGCAGAGGATCTGGATTTCGCCCGCAGCCTGCTGAATGCCTCGGTCAAGGGAACCGACCTTGAAGGCACGTCGGATATGCTGTTGATGCGCGGAATTCTGGCGCGGGCGGACGGACAAAACCAAACCGCATTTGATTTTTTCGCATGGGCCTCCGAACATCAGGACCGCGCAGCCGCCCAAGCCCGTATCGAACTGGCCGACATGGCCTTGGAACATCCTGACCGCGCCGTGCGCGAGCGGGTGCGCGATCTGCTGGTCGAAGGATTGGCCCGTTGGCGTGGCGATGATCTGGCCTTGCGTATGCGGGCACTGCTGGCCCGTGTCTCCGAAGATCTCGGCGATGCGGAAACCGCGATTATTTCCATGGCACTGATCCACGCGGATCACCCCGGCACGCCGGAAGCGGAACTGGCCGAGCGCCGCATCGGCGTCATCCTGAACATTCTGGGAGAAGCCATCGAGGCAGATGCCATGTCGTTAGAGGACTCGCTTGCTGCCGTGCGCCGTATCGAACCCTATGTCAGCGCCCAGCCGGAACGGGTTCTTGTACATGGCGCACTGGCAAACCGCTTCAGCCGCGCAGGTCTGACACTGGCCGCACAGGCGGAATATGCCGACATCTGGGACGGGCTTTTGGAAACCGAGCGGGATAAAATCCCCCCCGCCCTGCTGGACCGCCTGATCCTTGAACAGGCAAAACGCTATCTGCGCGAAGACATCCCCGCAGCAGCCCGCAATGAAATCTACCGCCGCCCTGCGGAACGGCTGAAATCTTTGGATGCGGAATTTGCGAAAATCGAACTTTTTGCAGGCGGCAAGATTCCTGTAACAGACAACGCCCCCGTTGCTTTGGAAATCGGCCGCTATGCCCTGCACCGCGGCGACACAGCCGCCGCGCTTGAAGCTCTGGACCAAGCCGGCCCCCTGCCCGCGACCGACGGCATCAATGCGGCGCGGATCGCTGCCAGTCAGGGCAAGACAAATGTAACCGATTACCTAAGCGATCTGTCAAAGGAACGCCGCGAACATGTGGTTAATCTTTCTAAAATCAGGGCGGCAGAAGCGCCCGACATTTCCCCGCTGTCAGTAGAAGCTGCACGCGGGATTATCGAACGGGCCACTGTGGCTCTGGATGCGGTGGAAACGCTGAACGCGTCCAACGGATCATAACAAAATAGAAACAGGCAAGCTTGAACTTGTCAGTATACTCCGAAAGGGAAGCAGAAATGTCCATCCAGAACGCCATGCAGGCAGGCATCGCCGGGCTTAGGGTCAATTCTCAGTCCGTGGCCACGATTTCCAACAATATCGCGAATTCGGGAACCATCGGGTACAAACGGAACTTCACCCAAATGGTCAGTCAGGTGGTTGGCGATTCAGGCTCTGTCAGCAGTGTTGACCGCAAGGACATCGAAACCGGCGGCGCCATTATTTCAACCAACTCCGCAACCGATCTGGCGATTGACGGCGAAGGGTTCTTCGTGGTCATGAAAGACCCGAACAACCGGGATTCCTCGAACTTCCTGCTGACCCGCGCAGGGTCTTTCGAAGTGGATGACAGCGGCTATATGGTTAACGCGGCAGGCTATTATCTGGCAGGCTACTCCTATGAAGACGGCAGCCTGTCGGGCGTCGGGCGCAACAACTTTAGCGACCTCGAAGCCGTCCGCTCCGGCACTGCAGCCATGACCGCCGAAATTTCCAGCAAGGGCACAATTCAGGGCAATCTGCCGTCCAGCCTGACCGGAACCGGCATCGCACAAGACCCCTTTGTGTCCAGCATGTCCTACTTTACCGCCCTTGGCGAACAGGACGGGCTAAAGTTTTCCTGGACCCCGTCGGACACCACCGAAAACGCATGGAATATCGCGGTAACCGGCGATGACGGCACCGCTTATGGCACAATAGATGTGACTTTTGCGGATTCAGGCCCATCCGCTGGCGCGCCTTTGTCTTATGCCTTTACCCCCGATGCAGGCCTGACCGCCCCCGCCGATTTTACCGTGGACGCAGATGGCAACATCACCCTGACCATCGACAACGGCACCATCCCGCAAACCTTCGAAGTGGCGCTTGGGGCGGTTGGATCGTTTGACGGCATCACCCAGTTTGACGGCGATTACGAACCCCAGCAGATCACCGTGGACGGCTCCTCTGCTTCGGCTTTGGAAAAAACCGAAATCGACAGCCAGGGCAATCTGGTGGGTGTTTTTGAAAACGGCAAACGCCAGTCGCTGTATCAGATCACCGTGGCAACCGTCACCAGCGCCGCCGCCATGGAAGAGAAATCCGGCAACGCCTATGCGCTGACACTCGGGTCTGGCGATGCGGTGATGAATGTGGCCGGCTCTGGCGCGGGGACCATCGAAACAGGCGCGACCGAAGCCTCCAACGTGGATATCGCGCAGGAAATGACCGACCTTATTCAGGTACAGCGCGCCTATTCATCGAACGCCAAATCCATCACCACTTCTGACGAAATGCTTCAAGAAGTGAATAACCTGAAACGCTAAGGTACCCTGAAATGAGCCTGTCTTCTGCATTGAATATCGCGCGGTCCGGCCTGTCCGTGGCCGCGCTTCAGACGGATCTTGTGTCTCGGAATATGGCAAATTCCGAGACCGAGGGCGTGACCCGAAAATGGGCCAGCCTGTCCACCAATTCCACAGGCGGCGTCACTGTTTCCGCAGTGGAACGCAGCGTGGATACCTTGTTGCAGCGTCTGGATCGGGACAATACGTCCAAGCTGGCGCAGCAATCCACGGTGTCTGACGGTCTGAAAGCCTATACGGATTTTCTGGGCCAGCCCGATGACGAAACCTCTCCGGCGGCAAAACTGTCAGACCTGCAAAATGCCTTTGTTTTGCTGTCCACTTTGCCGTCAGAGGAATCTTCACAAATTCAAGTGGTTACCTCTGCCCGAGAGATGGCATCCCAGTTGAACGAACTGTCGGGAACCCTGTCTGATATCAATCAGGAAGTGGAACGCAACATTCGCTACGACGTGTCGTCAGCGAATGAAACGCTCGAAAGTATTGCGATCCTGAACCAGAAAATCCTGCGCTCGGCAGATGGCTCCATCGCGCAGGCCGAATACAAAGACAAAATGAACCAGATGATCGATGAGGTCAGCGGCTTCATGGATATCCAGACCGTCACATCCCAAGACGGCACCGCGAACCTGTACACAGGCGCGGGTACGGAACTGGTGATTGGCAATAAAGCCAAAACCATCAGCTACGATCCGGTTCTGGGCAAACTGACGGCTGGCAGCGTTGATATCACCCCTGGCCCGACAGGCCGTGGCATTTCCCAAGGCAGTCTCAGTGGTCTTTTTGAACTGCGCGACCAGCACCTGCCGCAAATGTCGACCCAGCTTGATGCCGTGGCCGCAGGGCTTATCTCCGCGATGGAAACAGCCAATCCGTTTGGCACTGGCGGCACAGGTCTGTTTACCGATGCGGGCAATACCTATGATCCTTTGTCCGTCAAAGGTCTGGCCGCACGGATCAGTGTAAATGCCGAAGTAGACAACACCATCGGCGGCAATCCAAACCTGCTGCAAAACGGTGGCAACGCCGCTACCCCGTCAGGGGATTCCAGCTTTATCACCGCCATGCTCGACCAATTCAGCCAGACAGTAACGGTTGATACGGCAGGTCTTGGCGATGTTCTAACCCTCAGCGAAATGGCCCCCGCTTTGGTTTCCCAGCACCAAACAACCCGTGCAAGTGCAGAATCCGCCACCCAATCAACGCAAACAGCCGGCGAAACAATCGCCGCATCGCGCAACAATTTTGAAGGCGTCAGCATTGATGATGAACTGCAAAAGCTGCTTGTTGTCGAACAAAGTTACGCCGCCAATGCGCGGGTAATGACTTCGATTAACGAAATGCTCGACACACTCATTAAATCCTTCTGACTCGACAGGAAAATCCAATGACCATCAGCTCTATTAGCACCAGTCAGCAGTCGTTAAATATGCGAATAATTATCTCGCGCCAAAACGAAGAACTGTCCAAACTAACCCAAGAAACCGCGTCGGGCATCAAACAGGATGTCTTTGCCGAGAATGCGGGCGCTGCAACCAAAAGCCTGCAGATGCGCTCCTTTATGGCCTCGACCTCTGCCTATAAAGCCTCAAACGAACTGCTTGAGGGCAAGTTGGACTCAACCTACGAAGCCCTTTCCAACCTGACCGGCGAAGCGCGTAATTTCCTAAATCTGTCCCTTGCGGGCGGCATCACGTCAATGAACCGCGACGAATACAGTCAGGAAGCCAAGGATACCCTGGCCCGTATGGTGACCGCGCTGAATACCACATACAGCGGCGAGTTTCTGTTTTCGGGGCTGTCCACCGACCAGAAAGCTGTGGAAATTGATGCTTCCGGCAACTCTGTAAACTATCTGGGGGACACCACGGGCACGCCTTCTGCGCGGATCGACGATGATGTCGCGCTGAACTACGGCATTCGCGCCGACGACCCGGCCTTTACCGCGATTTTTGATGCGCTGAACACAGTCCTGACCACCGACCTGAACGCCCTGTCGGATGCGGATTTCGAAACGATGCGGGAAAACGTTACCACGTCGTTGAATGACGGTATCACTGGTTTGACTTCGCTTGCTGCGGGATTGGGGAACAATCAGAATATTCTTGAAACCAAAATCAACGATCAGAACTCCCGCCTGAATATCTATAACAACGCCATTGCGGGCATTGAAACCGCCGACCCCGAAGAAACCGCGCTGCGGTTGAACCAACTGTTGAACCAATTGGAAGTCAGCTATCAGGTCACGTCACGGCTGAACGGGATGAGCCTGCTGAACTATCTCTAGAAAATAACGGTCAAATGCGGAACGCCCTGTCAAAAACAACAGGGCGTTTCATTTTTCGTTTATTTGAACAACTCGCTACGCAGGGCATTCACCGCACTGCTTTGGTCGTCGGGTCCTGTCGCGCGCTCGCCGCTCCACACCAGAAAAACCGCCATCGAAACGACGAAATAAACGGCAAACAACGCCACCAAAGCCTTATGAGCCTTTGAAAACGGCGCAGCACCGACGAAAGTGAACACCACCAGATCGCCCGAGCGCGACACAACCGGACGGACCGTAGCCCCCAAAGGGGCAAGCGTTTCAGGCACCAGCCCGACGGGCAGAATGATATTTGTAACGGGGTCCCCGTCCACAGTGCAGGCTTTTATCGGTATCGCAAACCCCGTGCGATCAGGGCGCACAAGGATATCTTGTTCCGACAGGCTGATGGATGGCCCCTCGCCGCCAAAACTTAAATATGCCTGATCCGACGCGGGCGAACTAAAGGTCGCATCTTCCATGCGAACCGGCACATCGCCGGTTTCTTCATAGGGAATAAACCCGTTTGGCAGACTGGCGAAACCCGATTGCAACCCGTCTTGGGCCGTTGAAATATCGGCAATTTTCACCTCGGACAGCAGTTTTTCGGCGGCGGTATTCTCGGCCAGTTTTCGCTCTGCCTGTTCCGCTTTGACACGGGCTGCCGTCTGCGGCATTGCAATCCCCATGTCTTGTGCGAACTGGTAATTCACGACAAAGTTTTCCGTTTCCTCACGCAGCTCTGACTCCGGATGGTTCAGGGCTGCTTCAATGCCGGACAGCAATACAATGTCTTCGGAAAACCCCATGTCGATTTCGGGAAACCCCTCAACCGTCGGATAGACCGCCAGCGGTCCTGGATCTTCACCATCAATTTCGCGCAGATCTTCAAGGGTCATCGCAGGGTCGTCGCCGTCATGAAACGGGTGCATATGCACAATTTCACCGTCCCTGACCACAACAGCCAGCGCCACATCCTCTGGCCATTCAAAATTCTGAACGATCTCTGAATAATCGAATAGTCTAACGAAGGAAGTCTTCACGTTTAAGCTCACCGCGGGGCGCCGATTCTGGTTGGAGAGTTCAGGAAAATCTATTATGAAGCACGTATTTTCGCAAGATCATCTTTTGCGAAAAAAGGATTTGGACTATGCTGAATCCGAATACATATTTGGAGACGTAAACCATGATGATCCCAATCGGGCTGCTCGTCATTCTATTGCTCGTTTTTGGCGGGTTCAGTCTGTCGGGCGGCAATTTCGAAGTGCTGCTGCACGCCTTGCCTTTCGAAGGCATGATGATTGCCGGTGCCTCGATTGGCTCGCTCATCGTGTCCAGTGATCTTGCCAGCCTGAAGCTGACCCTTGGCGGGCTGAAACGGGCTTTCGTAGGGCCGCGCTGGAAATCGAAGGATTACAATGATCTGCTGTTGTTGCTGTTCGAACTGACCCGAATGCAGCGCTCCGCCTCCCCTGTCGAAATGGAACAGCACGTTGAAAACCCTGGGGAATCCGACATTTTCACCAAATACCCGCGCATTCTGAAAGACAAATCCTCGGTCATGTTGATCTGTGACAGCCTGCGGATGATGTCGCTGAATTTTGACAACCCCCACCAGATGGAAGATGTCATTGAAAAGCGGATCGAAACCACACTCGAAGAACGGATGATCGCGGGGCACACGATCACATCTATGGCCGACGGCTTGCCGGCCATCGGTATCGTTGCGGCGGTTCTGGGCGTGATTAAAACCATGTCCTCTGTGGATAAACCACCGGAAATTCTGGGTATGATGATCGGCGGCGCGCTGGTCGGCACCTTCCTCGGCGTGTTTTTGGCCTATTGCGTGGTGCAACCTTTTGCCGACCGGATCAAAGCCATCGAAGAAGCCGATTACAGCTTTGCCAAAGTCATCCGCGACACGGTGGTTGCCATGACCCAAGGCCACCCGCCGAATGTTTGCGTCGAAATCGGACGCGGCAACATCCCCGAACGGCTGCGCCCCAGCTTTAACAACGTGGATGACTCCCAACGCGAATTGTCCCGTGCCGCATGACGGGTCGCGAAAAAACATACGCGCTGCTGGCGCGCCTGCACAATCAGGAAATGGAAACCCAGGCCGGAACGCTCGCCGCTTTGCAGGGAGAGGCTGACCGGCTGACCGCAGAGCAAAAACAGCTTGACCAAAGCCGGCGCGAAGGCGTTTCGGTCACCATGATCGAGGCAATGCCCTACCGCGGGCGGTTTCTGAACATCGTGCGCCAGGAAAACCAGCGCCTGTCCCGACTGATTTCCGACGTGGAAAAACGCATCGAAACCCAGCGCGACAAGGTCATAGACGCCTACCGCGAGGTGCGATCTTCGGAAAAACTACAGGACGACGTGCGCACGGAAATTCTGCGTGCCCTTCGTCAGGCCGATCAGGCCGAAGCCGATGAAATGACCCTGTTGCGTCGGTTTGCAGGGCCTGCCGAATAGCGGGCAGGCAGCGGGGATCGTCAGACCAGACTGTCATGTTTGATCGGCGGGCTGGGCAAATCCACCGACACGCCAGCTTCTTCCAACAGACCGTAAAGAATGGCAAAAGACTCTTCGCTGCTTTGTGGCGCCCGCGTCCCCTGCCCCAGAAATCCATCCGCCAGCTTGGCAAAACGGATCGCCGCATCCGTGTCTGGATCCGTGCCCGTGCGATACGCACCGATACGGGCCAGATCTTCGATATCCGCATGGCGTGACAGGGCGCGGCGGGCCGCATTCATAATCGCCATTTCAATTTCGATGTGACAACCGGGCAAAGATCGCGATATGGACTTCCCAATGTTTATAGCAGGATAGCGCCCGGACTCGGCAATTTTGCGATCCAGCACAATATGTCCGTCCAGAATGCCGCGCACCGTATCGGCGACGGGTTCATTCATGTCATCCCCATCCACCAGAACCGTGTAAAGCGCTGTAATATCGCCGCCTTCCTTGCGCGTTGACCCCGGGCCAGAGCGTTCCAGCAACCGTGGCAATTCGGTGAAAACCGTCGGCGTATAACCCCGTGTTGCAGGGGGTTCACCCGCCGCCAACCCGATCTCGCGCTGCGCCGTTGCAAAGCGGGTGATACTGTCAAGCATCAGCAAGACCTGCTTGCCCTGATCCCGATAGAATTCCGCGATCGCCGTCGCCGCAAAGGCCGCTTGCCGCCGCATCAACGGGGGCTGGTCGGATGTGGCCACAACCACCGCAGAACGGGCCATGCCTTCGGGGCCCAGATCACGGGTGATGAAATCCTGCACCTCGCGGCCCCGTTCGCCCACCAGACCGATCACGATCACATCTGCATTGGCCTGCCGTGCCAGCATCGCCATCAAAGTGGATTTCCCCACGCCCGAACCGGCAAAAATGCCAAGCCGCTGGCCACGGCAAATCGGCGTGAACACGTCAATCGCCCGAATGCCGGTTTCCAGCTTTTCGCCCATCACCCGACGGTCAAAAGCATCCGGCGGTGTGTTGCGCAGCGGGTAGGCGCAAGGACCGTCGGGCAGATCAATCCCGTCCAGCGGCTCGCCAAAAGCATCGACCACTCGCCCGATCCAGTCATCACCCGGAAAAATGTCACTGGCGCCGGGTTTCAGATCAACCACATCCCCGCGCCCGATCCCGTCCCAAGTGCCAAACGGCAGCAGACGAATACCGTCGGCCCCTGTGGCAACCACCTCGGACTGGATGCGTCCGGCCACCATCGCCATGTCCCCGATCTTGGCACTTTCCCCCAAACCGGAGGCCGTCAAACCCAACCCGCCTACGCTGACAACCTTACCCGAAACAATCGGGCCGGGAATCTTGCGCAAAGCGCTGCGAAGTTGCGAAAAATTTGTTGGGCGCTCCATAAGCAGGCTTTCATTCCAGGTGGTATCCGTTGTATAAACACTTGTGATTGAGTTTTTCGCAAGGGCTAAACATGAGCGATACATCTATGTCTTGGCTGCAAACTGCAAGTCAAAGAATGAACTGGCTTTCAGAACGCCAGAAAGTCATTGCCGAAAACATCGCCAACGCGGATACCCCTGACTATAAGGCGCGGGACGTTGAAAGCTTCGAAAGCTATCTGACCCAGAAAACCGACCGTTCGGTTGAAATTTTTGATGCGAAAAATGGATGGGGATCGTCCATGGACAAGAACAACGTCGTCTTGGAAGAACAATCGCTTCTGGCTGCATCCACCTCCAGCCAGTACCGGCTTGCCTCTAAACTTTATGGCAAAGCCCACGCAATGATCTCTATGGTGAACGGGAAATAAACATGGCCGATCTGGACAATCTCAGCGCGATTGCGCGCACCGCCGGCTCTGCGCTTAAGGCACAGGGTGAACGGTTGCGTGTTATTTCCGAAAACATCGCGAACGCAGATACCATCGGCACCCCCGGCGAAGATACTTACCGCCGCAAAGTGGTAACATTTGGTGAAATTGTTGACCGGGAATCCGGGGCCAATATGGTCGCGGTCACCTCTGTGTCCAAAGATCCGTCGCCATTGCGCCTGCAATATGAACCCTCTCACCCGCTGTCCAACGAAGAGGGATATATAGAACGCCCGAACATCGAGCCATTGATCGAGATGGCAAACATGCGCGAGGCGGCACGAAGTTATGAAGCCAACCTGAACATGATCGCAACGGGACGGGAAATGCGCCGCCTGACCCTGGACATGCTCGACAAATAGAAAGAACCTAAATGGATAATGCCTTTTCTACGGGTGCGCTGCGCGCCTATAAAATCGGGCAATCAGTTACTGCACCTTCCAGCGTCCAAACGCAAATACCCACAGGGCCCAGCTTTGCTGAAGTTCTGGAAAACACGGTCCGCGACACGGTTGAAACCGTCCGTGCGGGTGATCGTGCTGCCGTTGCGGGCCTGCAAGGAAAACTTTCCACGCAAGAGGTGGTAGAGGCCACAATGGCCATGGAAACCGCTATCGAAACCGCTGTTGCCGTGCGGGATAAAGTTGTGGGTGCCTATCAGGAAGTCCTTAGGATGACTGTCTAAAATGGGCGCCGAGGATATTCATAAAGTCATCACTGACACAATTTGGACAATTCTCATCGCTTCTGGCCCCACCTTGCTGGTGGCCATGGGTGTCGGCCTGTGCATCGCGCTGTTTCAGGCGCTGACGTCTGTTCAGGAAATGACACTCACCTTTGTACCAAAAGTGGCGGCGATCTTTGTGACCGTCGCCCTTTGCCTGCCGCTGATCTATGCGGCCCTGACCAAACTCACCGACCAATCCTTCGATCTTATCATCAGCGGCGGCTTATAATCATGCGCATCGCAGTTCCAATTTTCGCACTCGCTGCGCTGGCCCTGCCAAGTTCCGGTCAGGCCCAGGGCCTGTTTGCCTTTGAAGGCGCGCCCCCAGCCGAAGGTGGATTTGACCGCCCCTATTCATCGGCGTTTTCGCCCCCCGTGCAAGCCACCCTCCAAGAAATCCCCGCACTTGACGGGCCGTATGGCAACACCCTGCCCAGCCTGAAAGAGCTGGGAACTTTGGACACAGAGACCCAAAAACGCCCGGTGCATGGCCCCACCGAACAAAATGCCGAACAAGCCGCAAGCGTGCCGCCCGAAACATCACTGCGCCCCAGAATGAACCCGCTGCGCGAACCTGTGCGGGAAAAACGGAAAGTGGGCCGTTTTTTGCGGCGGTTTGTGGTCAATCCGTTGCGCCAGAAGCCACAAGCCTCTAAGCAGAGCAATCACTCCAATTCCCAACCGGGCAACCCCGTCCCCTGAACCGAAACCCTACCGCCCCCGCCCTATCGGGCCCCTAACCGAGAGTCCCGTCCATGGCACAAGCAGACCGGCAAAAGCCGACTGTCCTTGACACTCTTTCCGCACGGATGGGGATCATGTCAAAGCATCGGGACGTTACCTTTGCGATTGCGATTTGTACGGTTCTGGCGATCCTTTTTGTCCCGCTTCCTGCGGTCCTGCTGGATATCGGTCTGGCCCTGTCGATTTCGGTTTCTGTACTGGTTCTGATGGTGGCGCTTTGGGTGCGAAAACCCCTTGAATTCAGCAGCTTCCCCACGCTTTTGCTGATTGTCACCATGATGCGGCTGTCGCTGAACGTGGCCTCTTCGCGTCTGATCCTGTCCGAAGGACAGACCGGAACGGATGCTGCGGGCAACGTCATTCAGGGCATCGCCGATTTTGTCGTTGGCGGGGATTACGTGATCGGTACCGTGATGTTCTGCATCCTTGTCGCGATCAATTTCATCGTCATCACCAAAGGCTCCACCCGCATCGCCGAGGTCGCCGCCCGTTTCTCCCTTGATGCGATGCCGGGCAAGCAGATGGCCATCGACGCGGACCTTGGCGCGGGCATGATCAACGAACAAGAAGCCCGCCAGCGCCGCAAGGAAGTCGAAGACGAAAGCGGCTTTTTCGGTGCCATGGACGGGGCCGCGAAATTTGTCCGTGGTGACGCGGTTGCGGGCATCATCATCACCCTGATCAACGTGGTGGGCGGCATCCTGATCGGCATCATCCGCCACGGTATGAATGTGTCCGACGCGCTGCACAACTTTACCGTTCTGACCATCGGCGACGGGCTTGTGACCCAGATCCCCGCCCTGATCGTATCCATCGCAGCGGGCATGATCGTCACCAAAGGCGCAACCGAAGGCGCCGCAAACGAGGCGGTTACCTCGCAACTTGCGGCAAACCCGAAGGCGATGTTTGTTGCCAGCGCACTGACCTTCCTGATGGGCCTGCTGCCAGGCTTCCCCTTCTTCCTTTTCGCAATTGTGTCCGCCGCCCTTGCTGCCGTCGGACTATTCTCACGCGATGCGCGGCGCAGCGAACAGGCCGAAGCCGCTGACGAACAGATCAAGGCCGCAACCCAAGAGGCCGCCGAACCTGAATCCACGGCAGGTATCGACACAGTGACCCTTGAAATGGGCCGCAGCCTGATTGTGATGCTCAACAGCGACAGCGCCGCCCTTCCGGGCAAGATCAAAAGCCTGCGCGAAATGTTCCAGAACGAATACGGCTTCCTACTGCCCCCCGTGCGGATCAAGGATGGCGACATTTCCAACAACAAGGGATATGTGGTTAAAGTTCAAGGGGTTGAAGTTGCCAACGGTGAATTGCGCCCCGGCAGCCGGCTGGTGATCGACCCCGCAGGCGAAGGCACAAATCTGGTGGGCGAACGGGTCAAGGAACCCACCTTCGGCCTGCCCGCCATCTGGATCGACACCGCCTCCGCCCCCGAGGCCGAGGCCGCAGGCTTCACCGTAGTGGACCCCGAAAGCGTCATCGTCACCCATCTGACCGAGACGTTAAAAGAAAACATGCCCGAAATGATGACCTACGGCGTGGCGCGCGAACTGATGAGCGGGCTTGATCCGGCCTATCGCAAACTTATTCAGGATATTTCCAGCCCGACACCGGTTATTCTGTTCCGCAACGTGCTGCGCAAATTGCTGTCGGAACGGGTCTCGATCCGCAACCTGCCGCTGATCGCAGAATCCATCGCCGAGGCGTCGACCGTCACCACAAACGCCACCCTGGTGGCCGAACAGGTGCGCAAGGCCCTGTCCGCACAGATCTGCAAATCCCAAGAGGGCGCGGACGGGTTTATCCAAACCGTCACGCTTGGCGCATCCTGGGAACAGGAATTTGTCAGCACCGTCAAAATTCAGGGCGACGAAACCATCTGCACTATGCCCCCCGCCAAGGTTCAGGAATTCGGCCGCGCCGCACGGGCAGTTCTGCAAGTCTACGCCGCCCGCGATGAATGGCCCGCCTTGGTGGTCAGCCCCGAATACCGCCCGATTATCCGGTCCATGCTGGAACGTATCGCGCCGATGACGCCGATTTTGTCCTTCTCGGAAATCCACTGGAAGGCCAAGCTAAAGACCGTCTCGCAGATAGGCGAGTAACCATGGCGGGTTCCTTCATCGCGCAATTGGCCGAGGGGTGGATCTATATGGTCGCGCTGATTTTCGCGCGCATCGGCACCGCTGCCCTGTTGATACCGGGCTTTGGTGACACCCATATCCCGCCCCGCGCCAAAATCTCGTTCGGTATCGCCATTTCCATCGCCTTAATGCCTGCCCTGCCCAGTCTAGAGGTGCCAAAAAACACAAATGTCTTTGTGTTATTGCTGGCGCTAGAGGTGCTGATCGGCGTTTTTATCGGCGTTGGGGCGCGGCTGTTCATGGCAGCTTTCCACATTCTGGGGGCGGTGATCGGCTTTGCCGCAGGGCTTAGCAACTCGCTTGCACCCTATCAGGGCAGCCCCGAAAGCGGGTCAACCATTTCCACATTGCTGACCTTTGGCGCGGTTGCCTGTATTTTCCTGACCAACACCCATCACGTCATTCTGACAGGGCTGATGCGGTCCTATGTGATCCTGCCACCCGGTCAGGTGATGATCGGCGATCTGACGGAACAGATCGTGCGGATCGGATCATCGGCGTTTTATATTGCCGCCGCCATCGGCGCGCCTTTCTTTGCGCTTAGCCTGCTTTTGAACCTCGGCATGGGGCTCGCCAACCGCGTTATGCCCGCCATGCAGGTGTTTTTTGTCGCCTCGCCGGGGTTGATCATCGCGGGGTTCGCGCTGTTGTCGATCACGGTTCCCGCCATACTGACCTACCAGAATGAACAATTCGCCATCTGGTTCGAAACCCTGGTGCGTTAGATATGGCAGAACCCGAAGAAGACGGCTCAAAAACCGAGGAAGCAACCGAGCAGAAGCTTCGGAAAGCGCGGGAAAAAGGCGATGTGCCGATATCCAAAGAGGCAGGACACCTGCTGATCTACGGTGCTTTGCTGGTCGCTATCGGGTTGTATCTGCCCCAACAGGCCGCCATTGGCGCCAGCGCTTTGGGCGATCTGTTCGACCTGCCCGCGACCCTTGATATCAGCACCGGAGTGACTGCCATTCACGACCTGCGCACGGTGCTGGTGGCCCCGCTGAAACAAGTGGCGATCATTGCCCTTGGGGTGCTGGGGATCATGCTGGTGGCCGCCATTATATCCGGTGCGCTTCAAGGGCCGTTTGTGGTGGCCACAGACAGAATAACCCCGAAATTCAACAAGATATCTCCATTGGCAGGGATCAAACGCCTTGCGGGTGTCAACAATCTGGTGGAATTCGGCAAAAGTTTTGTCAAACTCGTTCTGGTCGGTGCTCTGGTCGGCACTATCGCCTATAGCGTGATAGAGTCCATGATGCCGGGGGCGGTCATGCTGCCCGAATATCTGCCCGCGATGATCGGCAAAGAGGCAACTTTGATGCTGGCCTGGATCGTGCTTTTGATGATCCCGATTACCCTGGCTGACATCGCCTGGAAACGCTACAGCCACGCCCAAAAACAACGTATGTCGATGAAAGAGGTCAAAGACGATCACAAGGATGCCGAAGGCGACCCCCAGATCAAGGCCAGACGGGATATGATCCGCCGCCAGCGCGCGCGGTTGCGGATGAAAAAGGCGGTGCCGCTGGCCACTTTGGTGGTGACCAACCCGACCCATTACGCCGTTGCCCTGCGCTATGAACGGGGCAAGGACACCGCGCCTGTGTGTGTGGCCAAAGGCACCGATCTGATTGCGGCGAACATTCGTAAACTGGCCTATGACCATGATGTTCCGGTGATCGAAAGTCGCGACCTTGCCCGCGCCCTGCACGCCACCTGCGAATATGACCGCACCATCCCGGAGGCCCATTGGGCCGAGGTCGCACAGCTTGTGTCCTTCGTGCTGGATTTGAAACGCAAGGTCCGGCGCAAACCGCCCAAAGGCACCAGTCTGCGCAGTCTGGAAGACGAATAACCGGCCGCGCAGGGCCAGGCAGCGACCGCTGAAACGGGCGCTTTCACATTTGCGAAAAAAGAAACGTGTTCTTAGTCCAGCGCGACGTTAACCAAACGCTGATCCCCCGGCAAACGGGACCGTTCCAGAATAATCTTTGAAATCGCCCGCGCCCGAACGGGCTGCATCAGCGCGATAATCGGGCCGGAATTGCGCGGCTCCATTGCGGATAACACCAGAACCGCCACCTCGATCCCTGCGTCATTCATAATCGTCGCGGCCTGAACCGGTTTCATCGCTTTATAGATCGCCACAAGGCGGGCAACGTCTTCGGTATTTTCCCGCACAGACCGGCTAAGCAGCAGGTCCAGTTCGTTTTTCAATGCCGTCAGCTCCGCCGCTTTTGCATCCAGCGTGCTTTGCGCCAAAGACAGCGTGGCTTCCTGTTGTTCCAGACGGTTCTGCCAGTCAGACAGTTTGTCCCGCTCCATTTCGATCGCCACCAACAACTCCCGCGGGGTCTCGGGGGCCGCTTCGGCAGGGGCTGCCTTTGCCGTCTGGCTCTCTTTGATGGGGTCCATTTCAGAAATCGGCGGCTCGTCCGTTTCCGCAGGGGCTTCGGCGTATACAGGGCCAGCCGTAAAGGCGCTTAACGTGTCCAGAACAGCCGCGCCCTTTACACTGGCAAGGGCTGTAATGGCCACAAGCGCAACGGTCAGCTTCTTCGCCATTACTGCACCTCTTTCCCGAAAGTTCCGTAAAAAACACGGGACAGATCATCCGTAGAGGCAGGCTCTGCTTCGGATTCTGCCCCAAATTCAGCATCGAATTCGGCATCAAAATTTGCACCGGTGTCGTTTGACGCGCTGACCTCGCTCAACGCGGTCAGGGTCTGTAGCGGCCCCAGACTTTCGCTGAAACTGTTCATGCTTTCTTTGTGGGTTGTAATCGCCCCTTCATAGGCCTGCAGACTGGGGCCGATTTCCAATAGGGCGCTGCGCAGTTGATCAATCTTGCGGTTCAACCGAAACACATAAATGCCCAGCGTCACCAAAAGCACCAGCAAAACTGCGTCGACTATTCCGTTGCCAATCATTAGGTCACCTCTGTCTCTGCGGGTTGAATGCCAAGGGCTTCGGCCTCTGCGGCGTTCAGATCATCGCCTTCGACCTCGCGCATGACCCGAAAGCCGATACGCCCGCCGCGGTGTTTGCCGGCATAGCCCTGAAACACCGGAATCCCTGAACAGATGATGGAAATTTCTTTGTCGTCGGACACGCCCAGATCAATTGTCGTGCCCGGTTTCCACGCCAGAATATCCACCAGCGGGATGCTTAACTGATGCACCCGCGCCGTGACTTTGACGCTCGACCCGTTGATATTGCTCAATATATGTTCGCGCCACGATTTGTCACCGCCCAGCTTGTCCCCAAGGAACATCTTGGACAGCTTGTCCTGTACAGGCTCTAGCGTGGGCATCGGGATGATGATTGAAAAATTGCCGCTACATTCGCCGATATCCACCGTCATCTTCGCAACAGCACAGGGGGTTTTGCCCCCTTGCAGCGCAGGCATCTGCTGGGGCACTTCCATTGTGTCCACCAGAAAGCTCGCCTCGGTCAGACGGGACATGTTGGACGACAAATCTCCCAGAATCATATCCACCAGATAGCGTGCAATCTGACGTTCGATCACCGAAATCGGCCGTTGCGGCGCGGTGCCGGGGCGCGGCTTGCCGCCCATCTGAACCTCTAGGGCCGAAAAAATCAGCGCACTGTCCAGCGTGACCGCCATCGTGCCACCCCAAGGCTTTGCCTCGATATTGGCGCAAATCCCGAATTTGTCGGCATCGCTCACCACGTCTTCCCAGTTGCGATATTCCACCTCGTCAAAGGTGATATCGCACATGAAGGCCGCTTTGGTTTTAAAGGTCGAAACCAACGACACCGCCATTCGCGAAAAAATGATATCCAGCATCGGCAGTTCGGCAATGCCAGCCGAAGCTTGAGAGATCAGCTCTTCCTGAACCGAGCGGGTCATCTCCGAGTCGCCCTGCTGTAATTCCGATGTCTTCGCTTGCATAGCTTCTCTTCCGTTACTGGATCACGAAATCTTGGAACAAAACACGCGATACCGTGCGGTCTTCAAGCCGTGCCGCCGCGCGCCGTTTCAATTCGCTGCGCACAATGCTCATGCCCGCACTGCCCGAAACATCACGCACCGAAAGCTGTGACAGATATTCAACGAATCCGTCCCGCAACAACGCGCGTATTTCGTCTGCCGACAGACCTTCTTCGGCGTCGGTATCTTCCAACATAACAATGGGGTTAATCAAAAGATGGCGCTGGATATCGCTATTTTTATCCTTCAGGGACAGGGTGATCCGGCCAATGTCCACCTGCACCATATTGACCTTTTCTTCGTCGTGAACCTCTTCGGCTTTTACGGGGTGTTCGGTTGACGGGGCCAGTAATTTAAAGGCGTAAACCCCTGCCCCAACACCCAGAATAAAGGCCAGCACAATCAAAACCGCAATAAGTTTCATGCTTCGGCCACTTTTGACGGTGCCCGATGTTGAATCAGTCATGAACGGCTTACTCCAGTGCGGTTATTTTTTCGCACAACTTACCGCACCTGAATCACAAAGGGAAGCGAACCTGCGCCGCGTTTTTGCGAATAATTATCTTGTGGCCATATTCCAGACCGAATAGTCTCTTATAAATTCGTAAATGTGACAGCACCGGATAAGTCAGTAACACCGTGGATAAATTGATCGAGAACCTGAAGGGGTTGGGGCGCAGGCGTCTTATCCTCATGGGGGCGACTGCTGTCGGCCTGACCGCTGCCCTCTTGATCGGGTTAAGTGTTGCGATAACACCCAACTATCGCCCACTGGTCATGGACGCCAGCGCATCCGATGCATCGCGCATGGTGGCCGAACTGGAAAAAGCCGGTTTCTCGCCAAAAGTTTCATCCGACGGCACGATGCTGTCGCTGCCCGACAATGAAATCGCTCCGGCCCGTATGGCACTGGCACAGGCAGGGCTGCCCCCCGAAGGGAACGCGGGCTGGGAATTGTTCGATCAAAGCTCTGGCCTTGGCATGAACAGCTTCTTGCAGCAGATCAACCGGTTGCGCGCCCTGGAAGGCGAGTTGGCCCGCTCCATCGAAACCATCCGCAACGTTGAAAAAGCCCGCGTCCATCTGGTGCTGCCCGACCGCGAAACCTTTTCCCAGGAACGCCCCGATGCCTCGGCCTCGGTTGTGATCCACGCCCGCCGCACAGCCCCGCTTGACCGCAGTCAGGCCCTTGCAATCCGCAGCCTTGTGGCCGCCGCTGTGCCCCGCCTGTCCCCCGATCACGTCACCATCCTGAACGGATCGGGTCAGGCGATTCTCAGCGAGGAAGACATCACCGAAGGCGCCGGCCTGAACTCCGCCCGAACCGAGGTGGAAGAACGCCTGCGCCGCAACGTGGAAAGCATCCTTGCCGCCCATGTGGGGGCCGAAAACGTCCGCGTGCGCGTCACCGCCGATCTGGATACTTCCCGGGAAATCGTGGTGCAGGAATCCTTTGACGCCGACCAGCAGGTGCCCCGCTCAGTGGTGTCTGTCACCGATCAGACCGAAACATCGGACGGGTCCAGCGGCACAGTGGATGTGGGCAACAACATCCCCGGCCTGGACAATGGCGGTGCTGGCGGCGCGCGCTCGGAACGCAGCACCTCCAGCCGCGATGAAACCGCCTTTGAAATCGGCAGCACCCGTTCGGAAACCACCCGCGAACCCGGCGCGATCAAACGCCTGACGGTTGCGGTTGTGGTGAATGGCACATGGGACGACGACGGCGAGTATCTGCCCCGCAGCGCCGAGGACATCGCCCGCCTGACCGCTTTGGCCAATTCCGCCGCTGGCATCAGCGAGGAACGGGGTGATCTTGTCACCGTGGAAAGCATGCGCTTTGCCGTCGGCGATCCGTCCCAGACCGATTTCGGCGGCCCCGGCCTGATGGATGTCTTTGCGATGAACTTCGGCTCCATCCTGCGGTCTCTCTCGGCGATTGTGCTTGTGGGCTTGCTACTGCTCTTTGGCATCCGCCCCTTGATGCGTGCTTTCAAACTGGCCCAGGACGCCAATACCGAAAGCGGCGATCTGGCCGTAGCTTCCGCCTCTGGTGCGCCCACCAAGGGCGAAGCGAACGGTGAAACACCCGAATCCGCAACAGGCGAAGACAGCGCAGACCCGACAGCCCAAGTCACGGAACAGGAAGAGGACGAAGAAGAATTCATCTCTATCGCCTCTGTGTCGGGCAATGTCATGCGCCGCCATATTGACGGTTTGAACAAGCTGATCGAAACCGACCCGGAAAGCTCGTTGCGCACGATCCGGGGCTGGATCAATCAGAAAGGCTGATCCATGACCATTAAAAGCATCCTGAGCCTGCCCGATTTTGACGAAGAAGACCGCGAAGAAGCCGTGCTGGCGGAAATCCGTGAAGAAAGCTTCACCCGCGAGGAACTGGACGCGGCCATCAAGGCCGCCTTGGAAAACGCCACAGCACAGGCCCGCGAAGAAGGCTATAAAGCAGGCGAAGCCGCCATGCTGGAAAGCGCCGAAATGCGCCGCACCCAAATGATCGAAGCTCTGGCACCTTCCATCGACAAGCTGCTGGAAGACCACGGCAAATATTGCGCCGCCCTTGAACGGGAGATGACGTCCTTCATGCGGGACTTTTGCGAAAAATTGTTCCCTGATTTTGTCGCTGTTTTCGGTCGGGACCGGATTGCCGCCGAATTGACCCATATTTCCCGCCGGGCCTTGGGCAGCCCCTGGCTTGAAGTCCGCGTGCCCTCAGGCTACGGCTTTCTGGCACAGGAATTTGCCCGCCCCAAAGGTACAGAGGTTGACCTGAAGGTGGTCGAAGACCCCAAACTCAACCCCGCCGCAGTTCAGGCCAGTTGGGAAAGCGGGCAGTCCGATTACAACTTCGACAATATGTGCGGCGACATCCTGCTGCTTTTGAGAACCTCGAAACCTGACCCGAAATCATCTGGAAAATTATTATGACTGACGAACCACGCAGCATTCTAAACGACCTCGCCGCCGAAGAATTAGATAAACTCCCCCCCGAACAGCGCGGCGAAAACGGGCAAAGCGTGAATGCCATGATGAATGTATCATTGGAAGTTCAGGTGGTACTGGGCCAGACCCGCATGCCGGTGGCGCAACTGCTGTCCCTGACCCGCGGGTCTGTGGTAGAACTGGACAAACGCATCGGCCAGCCGCTGGACGTGATGATCAACGACCGCCTTGTGGCGCGCGGCGATCTGGTCAAGGTCGGCGACGGCGGGCTGGGCATCAACCTGACGGAAATCGTTAAAGACCACGTGTCGGAGCGCCGTTAATGCCAACAGGCAGGCTCTCCTGGATTTTGTCGCAGAGTTTCGCGGCGCTTTGCATTCTCGGCCTTGCCCTGATCCTGAGCGCTGTGTCGGCTTCGGCCCAAGACTCCGGCGTCGGATCCCTGATCGGAGATCTTGCCAGTACGTTGAACCCCGAAGGATCCCAAAGCGGCGAACTGTCGGGCCGCCTGTTGCAGATGTTCGGCCTGCTGACCATCCTGTCGGTGGCACCGGGCCTGCTGGTGGTGATGACCTCTTTCACGCGCTTTGTGATCGTGCTGTCAATCCTGCGCATGGCTCTTGGCCTGAACCAGTCGCCGCCCAATATGGTGATCACCTCGCTGGCGCTGTTCCTGACGTTTTTTACCATGCAACCGGTGTTTCAGGACAGTTGGGACAACGGGCTAGCCCCGCTGATCGAAGGCTCCATCACCGAAGAACAGGCAGTTGAACGGATCGCAGCCCCGTTTCACCGCTTTATGGCCCGCAACACCCGCGACAAGGATCTGGCGCTGTTTCAGGGGTTTTCCGTGCAAAACGGCACCCCGACCCCGTCCACCGCCCTTGAAGACTTGAACGCCGACGGGCTGAATGCCCTGCCCGCTGATCGCTCCGAGGTGGCCTGGTCGGTGCTGGTGCCTGCCTTTATGATTTCCGAATTGCAAAGAGCCTTTACCATCGGCTTTCTGATCTTTGTACCTTTCCTTGCCATCGACCTGATTGTCGCCGCCATTCTGATGGGCGCGGGTATGATGATGCTGTCCCCTGTTTTGATTTCACTGCCCTTTAAAGTGATCTTTTTCGTCGCGATTGATGGCTGGTATCGCCTTGCCGGTTCATTGATCCAATCTTACGCCGCCGGATAAATCCGGCACTGACCTGACTTTATGGAGCTTTACATCCATGCAACTTGCCATCGAAGAAATCTCGCTTTCGGGCGTTGAAAAAGCCGCCGTCTTGTTCTTGTGCATTGGCGAGGAACGGGGCTCTGCGATCATGAAGAAAATGGCACGCTCGGAAATTCAGGCGGTGATCCAGGCCATGTCGCGGCTGGGAACCATCCCTGCCAGCGTGGTCGAAAACGTGATCCGCGATTTTTCCGTAACCGTTTCGGGGGGCGCTGGCGTCGAAGGCTCTGTGCAGATCGCCGAACGGATGCTGGCAGGCTTTATGACCGATGATGCGGTGTCCGATATTATGGGTGATCTGCGCTCTCCGGCCCACGGCCAGAACGTCTGGGATGCATTTGCTGCGGTCAACGAACAGACCATCGCCACATGGCTGGCAGGCGAACATGACCAGACCGTCGCCGCGATCATGTCACGGATGAAACCCGCCGTTTCCGCCCGCGTGCTGCCGCTGTTCGGGGCGGACCGGATGGCGGAAATCACCACCCGTATGATCGGCCTTGGCACCCTGTCGCGTCAGGTGGTCGAAAACCTTGAATCCGTTATCGTCGCAGATTTCCTAAGTGCAGCCACCCGCAAATCCAACGTCGATCCCCACCAGCGTCTGGCGGATATGTTCAACAAAATGGATGCCGGCGCGTTTGAAGGTCTTTCCAGTGATCTGGAACAGCGGATTCCGCAGGAACTGGAAGAGATCAAGAAGAAGATGTTCACCTTCGACGATATGGTCAAACTGGACGGCGCGGCCCTGCAACGGATCATGCGACTGGCCGAGGGCAACACGCTCGCGCTTGCCCTGCGCGGTGCCAAAGCCGAGGTCAGACAGGCGTTTATGTCTGCCCTGACCCAGCGGATGCGCGAAATGCTGGAAACCGAAATGAAAGAAATGGGCCCTGTGCGCGCCCGCGAAACCCGCGAGGCCCAATCCGCCCTGATCGACATCACCAACGATCTGGTCAGTCAGGAAATCATCCGGATGCCAAGCACCGAAGACGAAATGATCGAGGATTGATCCCCGCGATTTAAAGGCAAAAAACCTGTACGGAGGGCAAACAAGCCCTCCGAACCACCTGAAAGATCACCCGAAAGGGTGGCTTAAAGGTATTTAGATCCGGAAAAACCCTGAATCATTTCGATGTCGATTGTGACCGCAGTATAGCTGGTGCCGCTGCTTAACAACGTCACCGCAGCACTTTGGGTCTGCTGGCTTTCGATCACATCTGCAAAGGCTGAAAACTGACGGATCAGGCGTTCCTGAACTTCGGGGTCCTGCAAATCCTCGATCGACATCCGCTTTTCAAACATCGCTTTTTTCGCGTCGATATTGGCGTTGTCAAATTCATCCGGCAGGCCAAAGGCGGTGGTGAAGAAACTGGTCATTTCCTCATCCGCAAGCACTTTGTACCAATTGTCCATCGCCCCGATTTTCTGTTCGAACGTCAGCGCCAAACCGACGCTTTCGTTTTCGTCAGACTGGGTGTCGATCAGGCGCTGGTCGGTGTAGCGCGCGACCATCCCTTCGATCCAGTCCGCATCCAGAAAATTCTCGCCCGCGATCCCGTCGGTGGAAAAGCCCAGCTCTGTGTTGATATCGGTATAGCTGGAATCGGTCAGCTTGTTCACCAGCGAAGAACTGTCTTCTGTGTCAGAGGTGATGATCTCTTTCATCATCGCTTTGGCATAGATTTCGTTTTCCAGACCGAAGGATTTCATCACAAAGCTGAAAACCTGATAGTCTTCGACCAATTCGTCGATTGTTCCGATACTGCTGATCCGTTCGCGAAACGCGTCGATTTCCCGTTTTGATGTGGGGTCGCGCTGCACGTCCGCTTCAAACATATCCCGATTTTCGCGCACCAGACTGATGCCAACAAAAGGGGATAGCCCACTGGTGGAAATCATGATGCAAGTCCTTCGGGTTCAACATCGGATGCCATCGCCAACAGCGCGTCTTCATAGGTGATAACCGGAAGCAACAAGCGATAGGCTCCGTAAAGATTGGTTTGCTCGATCTGCGCACGAACATCGCGCAGAACCTTACCTTGGCTTTTTCCCAAAGCGGATTCAAGCTCGTCCAGCGCGGCATGTATGCGCGGAAACAATTCCCCACGGGATTCACGGCTGACCATAGCAATCTGGATCTGATGACACAGACGGCGCACGGGGGTGCTGGCCATGGACTCTGAAAATATTTCCTCGGCGCGCAGCACATCGGACTGGTTTTCGATTTCAATCATCATCTGATTGCGGCCCGCATTGCGCAAAACCGCACCATTGACCACAAGCCTGTCGCCAGCCTTAACCTTCAGAACCAGACCCATTATGCTGCCTCCGAACCTTGGCCCTGCAAGGCAACGATGATCGGGGCATTCACATCCATCAGCGCTTTGACCGTGCCCTGACCCTTTAGAACCAAACCTGTCTGGCGTTCCACATAGATCGCCAGAGACAGCAGATTGGCGCGCATTTCCGGTGGCAGTGTATTGCCCGGATTGCTGAGATCGGTTTTGAACTCCATCCAAAGACTTACGTTATCATGCAGGGCTTCGCGCAGCCCCCCTGCAAGGATGCCCAGACGCGCGCCGCCTTCGGGCGTGGCGTCATATGCGGCCTGATACTCGCCAAGGCGCGCATTCAACTGGTTCAAAATGCGGCGCTCCATGGAACGGGGCGGCTCGGTTGCTTTAAGGGTTTGCTTATAAGCGGATAGGCTCATGGGGTATCACCTTCTGGTGGTTTTATGAGATTTATTTAGGGGCTGCCCGACCCCGTATTTCAGGGTCGGACAAATGTTTTAGAAACCGCGAAACGCGATTATTGGAACAGGCTCAGCACGTTGGACGGCGCTTGGTTCGCAATAGACAGCGACTGGGTTGCCAGCTGCTGTTGTGTTTGCAACGCCTTCAGACGGGCTGCTTCTTCTTCCATGTCCGCATCAATCATCGACCCGACACCGCTGTCGATATTATCGGTCAGCTGGTTCAGGAAAGACTGCTGGTTTTCGATGGATTTTTCGGACTGACCCAGTTTGGTTGCAACATCATTCACGCTGTCAACCACACCTTCAGTGGTTGCCAAAGCACCCGCAAGGAAGGCCGCGCCATCTGTCGCGTCTGTTGCATTGGTTTCAAAATCTGTCGCCAGAGCTTTGAAATCCGCAACCCGTGATGCCAGATCATAGGTGCCAACAGAAATATCTGTTGTGGCATAGCTGCCACCCGCGCGACTGATGCCAGTTACAACATCGCGTGCAACGCCAACAGTTGTATCCGCGTTTGCCGCCGCAGTTGTGATGCTGCCGTCAGTTGCGTCAATGGTCGGGCCGGTTACGTCACCAGCGGCATAAGACCCTGCACCCAGCATGTCGTCACCGTTAAAGGTGGACTGGCTGAGCGTGGTTTCCATTTGTTTAACCAGTTCAAGCAGATCGTTTTCGATCTCGCCTTGGCCACCCGTTGCGCCTTGCGCAAAGGCAACTTTATCCAGAAACTGCTGTGCCAGATCCTGAATGGTCTCACTGCCCAAACGTGCGGTCGCAACCGAGTTTTTGGTCAGTGTCAGGCCTTCGTTGATCGACGCATATGCAGAGCTGTCGCCCTTCATAGTTTCGGAAATCTGGAAGTAAGCCGCGTTGTCTTTTGCAGAGCCAACTTTCAGACCCGAAGAAATCCGGTCCTGTGTTGTGGCCATGCTGTTGTTCACTTCGCGCAATGCCTGAAGTGCGTTCATTGCGGAGGAGTTGGTAATGATTGAAGTCATTGTAGTGTTACCTTGCTTTCTTGCGTGTTGTCACCGGTCATTCTACCAGTGGTTGGGCTTCGCCCGGACCTAAAGGAAAGCGCAGTGCAGGTTTCCGGAAGGTTTCCGTCACTTGAAAACCGGACCGGACGTACTGCACCGAAAAATCCCGAAGGGAAGTATCGGAATGACCCGACCCCGCGGTACAGGATCGGATCAAAGTCATCGACTATTCCGGTTTTACTGGAACAGGCTCAGAACGTTGGACGGGGCCTGGTTTGCAATAGACAGCGACTGGGTTGCCAGTTGCTGTTGTGTTTGCAACGCCTTCAGGCGGGCCGCTTCTTCTTCCATGTCTGCGTCGATCATGGACCCGACACCGCTGTCGATGTTGTCGGTCAGCTTGTTCAGGAAGGACTGCTGGTTTTCAACAGACTTCTCGGATTGACCCAGTTTGGTGGCGATGTCGTTCACATTGGTCACAACACCTTCGGTTGAAGCCAAAGCACCTGCCAGAAAGGCTTCGCCGGTTGCAGCGATTGCATTTGTTTCAAAGTTGGTCGCCAAAGCCGAGAAGTTTGCAACCAAAGACGCCATGTCATAGGTGCCAACAACGATGTCGGTTGTGGCGTAAGTGCCACCTGCGCGGCTGATGCCTGTCACAACGTTGCGGTCATCCCCAACAGTTGCGCCTGCGTTTGTTGCCGACGTCAGAACACCAGTGGCACCCGCAACAGTACCCGCTGTGATGCTGGCAGGATAAGACCCTGCACCCAGCATGTCGTCACCATTAAAGGTGGACTGGCTGAGCGTGGTTTCCATTTGTTTAACCAGTTCAAGCAGATCGTTTTCGATCTCGCCTTGGCCACCTGTTGCGCCTTGCGCAAAGGCAACTTTGTCCAGAAACTGCTGTGCCAGATCCTGGATGGTCTCACTGCCCAAACGTGCGGTCGCAACCGAGTTTTTGGTCAGTGTCAGGCCTTCGTTGATCGACGCATAAGCAGAGCTGTCGCCCTTCATTGTTTCGGAAATCTGGAAGTAAGCCGCGTTATCTTTTGCAGAGCCGACTTTCAGACCCGAAGAAATCCGGTCCTGTGTTGTGGCCATGCTGTTGTTCACTTCGCGCAGTGCCTGAAGTGCGTTCATTGCGGAGGAGTTGGTAATGATCGAAGTCATTGTCTGTATACCTTGCTTTCTTGCTCAATTTCACTGGTCATTCTACCAGTGGTAGGGTTTTCCCGTACCCAAAGAGAAGCGCAGCGCAGGTTTCCAGAAGGTTTCCAAAAACAACCCTGGGGAAAATAAATACAACCTCAGGTTTGAATGCCCTGCGCCAGATACAGAAAACCCGACCCCGCAGAACGGGATCGGGTCGCACCTGTCACTGGAACCGGATCTTATTGGAACAGGCTCAGTACGTTAGACGGGGCTTGGTTTGCAATGGACAGCGACTGGGTTGCCAGTTGCTGTTGTGTTTGCAACGCCTTCAGGCGGGCCGCTTCTTCTTCCATGTCCGCATCAATCATCGAGCCAACACCGCTGTCGATATTATCGGTCAGCTTGTTCAGGAAAGACTGCTGGTTTTCGATGGATTTTTCGGACTGACCCAGTTTGGTGGCAATGTCGTTCACCTTGGTCACAACACCTTCGGTAGAAGCCAAAGCACCTGCCAGGAAGGTCGCGCCCGTTGCAACAGTTTCAGCAGCAGCCGCAAAGCCTGTGGCCAGTGCTTTAAAGTCGGAAAGCTGTTCGGCCATGTCATATGTGCCAACAGAAATATCTGTTGTAGCATAGCTGCCACCTGCACGGCTGATGCCGGTTACAACGTCGCGTGAAACGCCAACTGTCGCATCGCCATTGGCGCCATTGGTCAAAACACCGGTCGCAGCCGCAACCGCAGAACCGGTTACATCGCCATTCGCATAAGACCCGGCACCCAGCATGTCGTCACCATTAAAGGTAGACTGGCTGAGCGTGGTTTCCATTTGTTTCACCAGTTCAAGCAGATCATTCTCGATCTCGCCTTGGCCACCTGTTGCGCCTTGCGCAAAGGCAACTTTATCCAGAAACTGCTGTGCCAGATCCTGAATGGTTTCAGCGCCCAGACGTGCCGTCGCAACCGAGTTTTTGGTCAGTGTCAGGCCTTCGTTGATCGAAGCATATGCAGAGCTGTCGCCCTTCATTGTTTCCGAAATCTGGAAATAAGCTGCATTGTCTTTCGCAGAGCCAACTTTCAGACCCGAAGAAATCCGGTCCTGAGTGGTGACCATGCTGTTGTTTACTTCGCGCAATGCCTGCAGCGCGTTCATTGCGGAGGAGTTGGTAATGATTGAAGTCATTGTCTGTATACCTTGCTTTCTTGCTCAATTTCACTGGTCATTCTACCAGTGGTAGGGTTTTTCCCCACGCCAAGAGAAGCGCAATACAGGTTTCCAGAAGGTTTCCGTTTTTTCGCACGGGGCGGATTTTTCTAAAATTTCCGCTCGAAACCCTTGCCCAAAGTGCGCACACTGACATCGCCGCGCAACTGGCCTGTCTTGTCATACACACCCTTCAGACTTTGACGACTGCGCAGATGCTCGATCTCGCTTAATATGGTGCGCGAGGCATCGGCCATGCCCTTCAGCAGCTTTTCGTTCAATTCCAACTGGTCCGCCAGATCACGGATCAGTTTACGCAATTGCATCACCGAAGGCACATCCACCGCCAGAAACGGCTCTACCGTGGGCTGACGGCGCTCCAAAGTTTCCAGCAGCCTGGCTTTTTCTTCAAAGTAAGACGCAACCGTGCCGATGTCTTTTTCCACCAACGCCTTGTTTTCACGGCGTAACAGGCCAAGCGTGTCAGACAGAACACCCTCAAACCCTTTGATGTTATCCTCATCCTCTTGGGTCAACCCCGAGGAATCCGCACCGCTGCGCGCCTTACGTTCCCCCAGCCGAATGCCAAGACGGGACAGGGCAGATGCGGGCGGGACTCCTATCATTTGCTGTAAACTTCCAACTGGGCGGCAATAGAGCGGGCAATCCCCACGCCGCCAGCCTCGGCCACTTCTTTGGCCATGGCATTTGCCAGCGCACCGCGAAACATTTCCTCGCCGTGGCCGCCTTCGGGATCGGGCATCGCATCCGCCAGCATGCTGGAAAATGTGATCCCCAGATAAGACGCCTCAAAATCCTGCGCCGCCTTCTGGATCGCCGCATGACGTGCGGCTTGCACAGCAGTCATTTCCCCAGCCATTGCGCCGGTCTGTTTCACAGCTTGTGACCCCTGATGTGCGCCCGACTGCGGGCTGTGCAGGGGGTTAAGTTTCAAATCCATCAGATAATCTCCAATTCTGCGTGCAACGCACCCGAGGCTTTGATCGCCTGCAGGATCGAAATGATCTCTTGCGCGCCGATGCCGATGGCATTCAGCCCGTCCACCATTTCCCGCAGACTAACCTGCCCGCCCACAAGCGCAAAGCCGGAATTTTTGCGCTCGATCTGAATCTCGGTTGACGGCACAATCACCGTTTCCCCGATAGAAATCGGCGCAGGCTGGCTGACAGAGGCGCTTTCGGACACGCTGACGGTCAAGCCGCCCTGACTGATCGCCACTTCGTCAATGCGCACATCCGCGCCAATAACAATCGTGCCGGACTTCGCGTCTATCACCACTTTGGCGGGGGTGTCGGGCTGGACCGTCAGATTTTCCAGCGCCGCCAGCAGTTCGGGAATATCAATTTTACCACTAAGCGACACTTCAACCGTTCCCGGGTCCAGCGTCACCGCATTGGCCGCCCCGACCTGTTCATTGATCACCGCCTTGATGCGTGACGCAGTGGTGAAATCGGGATTGCGCAAGGCCAGACGAATACTGTCCATTTGCAAAAGATTGAAATCAATCTCTTTTTCGACAATCGCACCGCTTTCAATTCGTGCCACCGTCGGCACCCCGTTCGTCACCTCGGCCGCAGCCCCCCTGACCGAGAAACCGCCCACCGCAAGCGCGCCCTGCCCCACAGCATAGATCGCCCCGTCCGCACCAGACAGCGGCGTGACCAGAAGCGTCCCGCCACGCAGGGATTCCGCATCCCCCATAGAGGCCACGCTGATGTCAATCTCGCTACCGCGTCGCGCATAGGGGGGCAAAGCCGCCGTTACCATCACCGCAGCCACGTTTTTCGTGTTCAACCCTTCATCGCTCAGATTGCCAACGCCAAGGCGGGATAACATGCCCTCGATGGATTTTCGCGTGAACGGTGAATTGCGCATGGTGTCGCCCGTGCCGTCCAGCCCGACCACCAGACCATAGCCGATCAACTGGTTCGACCTGACCCCTTCAAAGCTGACAATATCTTTCAGCCGGACCTGCGCCTGTGCGGTCGCAGCCGCCAAAACGAACGACAAAACAAGAAAAAACCTTACGAGCATTACTTTGCAATCCATTCTGGTGCCCGCATGTTTATGCGGGGCTTTATTTTCAGTGGTGAATTCAATCGGTGCCCCACCCTTTTGGTCCGAAGGATCCGGCCCGAAACCGCAGCAAAATCATTCTTTCCGATTTGCCCTATATTGAACCCATTCACCTTGCTACTGTAGTCTATAGTTATTTTTTCGCAAGTTCCAGAAAGAGACCAGATGCGGGTAATTTTACATGATCCGGACCAAAGCCGCGCTGCGGGTTTGATCACAGGGCTGAAACGCCATGGTATCACTGTGGAAGTTCTGCCCGAAACCGCAATCCTGTCTGGCACAGCGGGTCTGGATGAAAATGTTGCCCGCCTGCTGCCTGTGGTTCTGGGTTTCACCCCCGCGCAGAACGCCGAACAGACCACCCGCCAGTTGCGCGGATCGGGGTCCACCAATCCGCTGCTGATCCTGCAATCAAACATTCCGCAAAACAGTCTGGCCAGTATTCTGGACGCAGGGGCTGATGATGTGGTCTGCGGCACCGTGAATCATGACGAAATCGCCGCGCGCCTGCGCGCCCTGACCCGCCGCCAGTTCGGTCTGCGCACCCAAGAGGTTCAGGCAGGTGCGCTGACCGTCTATCTGGATGGCCGCCACCCCAATATTGCCGGCAAGCCGATCAAAATTTCCGCCAGCGAACAGACCATCCTTAGAATTCTGGCCTTGAACCTTGGCAAAGTCGTCCACCGCGACGTGCTGTTCGACGCGCTTTATGCGCTGGCCGATTATCAACCCTACGCCAAGGCGCTGGACGTGCATATTTGCAAATTACGCCGCAAGATTGAAACCCTGTCGGGAAAAGGCAGCAGCGGGATTCAGACCTACACAGGTCAGGGCTACGCCCTTAGCGCACCCTGAAACTCGATTTTTCGCGAACAGGATGCGGCGCGGCCACTAGCCCATCTGCATACAGTCAATCATGGTCAGATTTCCCGCCGTATCAGGCGTGGAAATACACAGCGACGTGCCATTGCGCACCCGATTGCGCAGCCTGCTCCATTTCACGGAAACCCCGTCATGCACGGCCGTCATCATGGTGTTAATCCGAGTGGCCTCATCCGGATAATAATGCCCCTTGATAAACACCGGATAGTTCTTCGGACACACCGCCCGCACAAACGCATCCAGCGTTTCATCCGCAGCCTCGATCCCGTCACTTTCAACAAAATACCCCGACACATGCGCGCCCGAAACTTCAAGGCTGACCAACCCGTTGGCAAGCGGCACAATCCGGATCGCATCATCCGCCCCCGTGGTCAGGTCAAAACGCCGAAGGGTCGTAGAAATCGTCTCGGCAGCGCTTTGGTGAATTGGCCCGAAACAAACCGTTCCCGCCTCGGCGCTCTGGTCAATTTCTTGGCAATGTAAGGTTTCAATCGTTTGGTGTAGCATAGGATGGCAGTCCTTCTTCAATACTTGCGTGACATGGTCAAACAGCGGCCCCGGACCTTTGCGGCATGGGTATGGAACGAAGCGGCATTCGTCCCTGTCCTGACCTGCTGGCAGTTCGTGCAAACCGAACCACCAATCGCGCCGAGGCGTTTTGAATTCTGATAGACTCTCGTCTGCGGTGTCTAATTCTGAATATCGTTGCTGGCCATGTACAGCCAGTCTTATGTGTTCGCAGGCCCCCAAAAGAACCTGTCTGCCCAATAATTACTCAATTTAAACGCGAACCGTGTGAAATTCGCACCACAATTCACCCCGTTCAAGCGCCTCTCCGCCGATAATTCCCCAAACAGCGTTTTGCCGTGCCTGATGGCACCGCGCACAGCCAAGCCAGTCCACTGACATCTACACACTGATTGGCTGGTTTTTACGCGGCTGGTGTTTCATAAAATAACTGCATTCTGGTGGCCTCTCCGATCAATTGGCCAGCCAAATCTGGCGTTTTGCGTTGAGCTTCGGCCCAAAACAACTACGCAATAGACCCAAACCTTTACCTGCATCGTTGCGAGGTTCTACCGTTAGAAATTAGCCATTTCGAACCGCACCGCAAAAATACAGGAACCCGACCGCCAAATTCTGGGCGGTAGGGTATAGAAGGGCTTTGAAACGATCCGTTTGGCCAAGAAAATTCCGAAAACTAGCCGCCTATTGCTCCCACTCATGGACCAAGCCTCAGATGGCATCACCCAGCTATGCGTCGGAAACGTTGACAGTCTTGCCAGGGTTCATGATGTTTTTCGGATCAACCGCGCGTTTCAGCACCGCCATAAGCGCGTAGGCTGCGCCGTGCTCTTTGGGCATATAGCTCTTCTTTCCGGTGCCAACACCGTGTTCGCCGGTGACTGTGCCGCCATATGACAGGGCAAGATGGTTCACCTTTGCAGCCAGTGATTTTGCCGTAGCAAGGTCGTCGGGAACGTTGGGGTCAAACAGGATCATCAGGTGAAAATTGCCATCCCCGACATGGCCGACAATCGGGGCAATCAACCCGGATTCTGCGACCAGTTCCTTGGACCTTGCGATACAATCAGCCAAAGCTGAAATCGGCACACAGCAATCGGTGATCAGCCCTTTGCAGCCCTTTTTTAAGGATTTTCCAGCGTAATATGCGTTGTGACGCGCGGTCCACAGCCGGTTGCGATCTTCGGCTTTGGTTGCCCATTGAAAGCCGTCCACATCAAATTCTGCAGCAACGCTTTCAAAAAGTTCAACCTGTTCCTTCACACCCGCTTCTGACCCATGAAACTCAAGGAACAGATGTGGCTTTTCCGGCAGGTTCAGATCGGGATTGAATATGTTCATCCCTTCCATCTGGACTTCATCCAGCAATTCGATCCGCGCCATCGGGATACCCATCTGGATCGCCATAATCACGGAATTCACGGCGTTATCGACAGATTCAAACGAACAGGTAGCCGCGAGGATTGTATCGGGCTGTCCAAACAGACGGACCGTCAATTGCGTGATAATCCCAAGCGTACCTTCGGAGCCGACAAACAGATGGGTCAGGTCATACCCCGCCGAGGATTTGCGGGCGCGCGACCCAGTTTGGATGATTGTGCCATCCGGTAGCACAACTTCAAGGGCCAGAACATTTTCACGCATGGTGCCATAGCGCACGGTATTGGTGCCAGACGCCCGCGTGGCGGCCATTCCACCCAGTGTTGCGTCCGCGCCGGGGTCCACGGTGAACATCAGTCCGGTCGCGCGCAGGTCTTCGTTAAGTTTTGAACGCGACACACCAGGCTGAACCACTGCATCCAGATCGTTTTCATGGATTGCCAGTATCTTGTTCATACGGCTGGTATCCACACTAACCCCGCCATGAACCGGAATCACGTGACCTTCAAGCGAGGTGCCAATACCGAAAGGGACGACCGGAACACCGTAGCGCGAACAGATCTTCATGACCTCGCTCACCTCTTGGGTCGTTTCGGGAAAGGCTACAGCATCCGGCAGGGCGGGTTCGGAATAGGCCTCATCGCGCCCGTGCAGTTCCAGAATGGACTCGCCGGTTGAAAGCCGTTCGCCCAACAGGTCCCTTAAGGCAGAAAGGGCAAGATCGGTTTGGTCCATAGTCATATTGGCGTCCTCAGTTTCCAAATATTTGGGGCATTAATCGAGCGCATCCGTCATCCGATCGGCGCGGGCTTAATCCAGTTGCGTATCGGCGGGATCTGCGATGTCATCCCCAGCCCATCTGGCAAACAGGTGCAGCAAAATGATGATCATCGAAATTGGCACTGCGACTGAAATCCAGACCATCGGAATCCCGAGTGTATCTGCCGTCAGGCCGGATTGCCGCGCAAGGTATCCCTTTGCAAAACCGCCCCTCAGACCGATGAAGCAAAAATAGATCACAGGCAGGATAAATGTCAGAACCGCAGCACTTTGGATGGCTTTTGAAAAAACCGCCAGACGATGCGGTGGCTCTGGGAACACGCTTTCCATCAAAACCGCATCGGAACGGGTCTTGAACGACAGTGTGGCCCCCATCAATCCGGTCCAGACCATCGCATAGCGGGCAACATCTTCCGTCCAGACAGGCGGGGAGGAAAACACATACCGCGCAATGATTTGCACAACCACCGTAAGGAACATCAGGCATACCGCAAATACGGAAATGCGGCGCATAAGGAGATGCAAACGATCACTGATGCTGATGATGAAATGGCGCATTCTCTATCTCCGGTTTTGGAATGGGCGGGGCGCTGGCATCGCGTCCCGCCCTTCTGGATTAGCGGGTCTCGTCAGACAGCTTTTTCCACAGCGCAGTGTCTTCTGCGGACATCAGGTCAGTGTTGTAGACCGGCAAAGACGCCTCGCGGAACACAGCGCGTTCTTCTGCGGTCAGGCGCTGAACTGTCACGCCTTTTTCCTCAAGTGCTGTCAGACCTTTTTCCGCCGCTTCGCCCAGCCATGCACGCGCCGCAGCGTCTGCGGTCACAACAGCCGCATCCACAGTGGACCGGTCTGCGTCAGATAACCCATCATACCACGCCTTTGACGCGATCACGGCGCGCAGTGGCCAGATCACATCCGCCGTGGCAAAGTTTTTGACGAAATCGGTCTGGCCAAACATCACAGGGACGAAGGGCGAATTCAGATAGCCGTCAATCACGCCGGTTTGCAGACCGGCAGGCACTTCGCCCCAAGGCACGATTGTCCCGCTTGACCCCCATGCCTCGTACATGGCGATCTGCGCATCATCCAAGGCCCGCATGCGCAGGCTGGACATATCGGCGGGCGACCGCACGGCTTGGGTTGTGGTGATCACCCCCGAGGCCGGGCCAAGCGGTGCCAGTGCCAGCAGGATCGCGTCTTGCGCAGCCAGACTTTCGTTGATCCGCGTGTAAACATCACCCGCAGCCATAGCCCGATCCATATGTTCAATGTTGTCAAAGACATAAGGCAGACGAATTCCATAGATGAATGGTTCAACCTGCGCGACAGCCCGCACGTCAGACATAGAAATTTCCAGCAAGCCGGTTGAAACCTGATCGAATTTCTCGGCTTCGTTGCCGACAGAACCACGGGGCATTTCACGTGTCTCCATCCCGCCTTCGTTCAGCGCCTTGGCAAAAGCAAAAGACCAGTTGTACGATCCTGATTGTTCAAGATCCGGTTTGCCGTCCAATGCAATTTTGACCTCTGCGGATGCAGATGTGGCCATAGCAAGCAGCGTTGCCAGTGTAAGTGCTTTGAGTTTCATTGGTCTTCCTCCCTAAGTTTTATTAATTCACCGAAAATCCGAACAGGCGCGGCAGCGTGAGGCTAAGTGCAGGCCAATAGACCAGCGCCAGCAGCAAAAACACCTGCACAAGAATGAAAGGCAGCACCGCATAGGACAACCGCCAGTAATTAAGCTTGGTCAGCGCGGATACGACCACAAGGCATTTGCCCAGCGGGGGCGTGATCAGGCCGACACACAGATTGAAACACAGCACGATGCCAAGGTGGATCGGGCTGATGCCTTGTTCCATCGCTTGCGGGGCAAACAGCGGGATCAGCAGGGTCAGGGCCACGGGGGTGTCCATGAACATGCCTGCGATCAAGAAGATACCCACAAGGAAGAACAGGTATTTTGTACCGGTCAGCCCGAAGGATTCGACCCAGCTGGCCAGCGCACTGGACCAGCCCAACTGGCCTGCCAGATAGCCCAACACCGAAATCGCTGCCAGAATAATGAAAATCGTGCCCGTCATCTTTGCCGTGGCCTCGACCGCATCAAAGATCATGCGCCAGTTCAGCCCTTTGTAGAACTGGCCCGCCAGCAGTGCAAAGACGACCGCAATCGCCGACCCTTCGGTGGGTGTAGCAAATCCAAAGACAAGCGAGCCAAGGATCACAATCGGCAAACACAACGCAGGTGCTGCATTCAGCAAACTGGGCAAAAAGCGCGGCAGATCGTCAGAGACTCCACCCGGATGTCCCTTGATATTCGCAATGATCGCGTTCAACAGCATAAGCGATAGGGCCAGCAACAGACCAGGCACAACCCCCGCAATAAACAGTGCCGCAACCGAAGCACCGGTCAGGCCGCCATAGATAATCATGATGATCGACGGTGGAATGATCGGTCCGATCATAGAAGAGGCCGCTGTGATTGCGCCCGCATAGTAAGGGTCATAGCCCCGCGCTTTCATTTCGGGCACAAATGTGCGCGACAATGCTGCGCTATCCGCGATGGCCGAGCCTGAGATACCCGCAAAGAATACGCTGGTCAGGATATTGACGTGCCCCAATCCGCCTCGAAAACGGCCGACAATGGACATGGCAAAATCAATCAGGCTGCGGGTGACACCCGCGCGGCTCATGATCTCGGCGGTCAGAATGAACAGCGGCATTGCCATAAACGCAAAAACATCAAGCTGGGCAAAGATACGCTGCGGCAGGATGGATAAAAACTGCGATTTACCAACGGCAACAAAGGTCAGAACAGACACAGCCCCCATAAGATAGGCAAAGGCAGTGCCGCTGATCAGCAGGATAATGAAGATGATCGGAATAAAATACATTGTGCTAAACTGCCGTTCCGATAGGGGCCGACTTGGATCGCGTATCTCTGTCCATGATCGGCGGATGTGTTATGATTGAACGCAAATCTGTTTCTGACGGCGTAAGGCGCGTCATATCAGGGCAAGGCCGCGCCATTTGCGGATCCCCCGCAAAAAGCGTTTCCAGCGATTTGGCCGTCGCCAGCACCGCTTCGTCACTGCGGACAGCACCCAAAACCTGAAGCCCGAACGGCATGCCATGGGGGTCGCGACCGCAGGGCAGCGTGATGGATGGGCCGCCCGCAAGCGATCCGCGATAGGTCAAGGCCAACCAACGGTAATAAATATCCATGCTTTGCCCCTCGATCTGGGTCGCATGCCCCTGGGTCCAGGGGAACGGTGATACAGGTGCGGTCGGCAGCAGCAAAACATCAAAATCCTGCATCAGCGCGTTGAAGCGACGCAAAATGCGCGTTTGTTCGGCATGCGCCCATGCCCGATCAGCCAAAGACATCGACCGGCCCAATGCCACGTTCGTTTGAATATCAGAGCCAAAAGCTGTGGGCTCGGTTTTGGTCACTTCCCCGAAGGCCGCCAAAAAGCTTTCGGCGCGCAGGACGTCAAAGCAGCGATCCATATGTCCCAGATCAAGATCAACAGGGCGACAGTCATGAACATGTGGCGCAATCTTCGCGATCCGGTCACGGAATGTCTCGCGGATAACAGGATCTACAGGCGCGCCCCCAAAATCCTCACTGTAACCGACCCGCAAGGTGCTCAGGTCTGCATCCGGCAGTGTGGTAAATCTGGACTCGGGGTAATCCGCTGATAGCGGATCGTCGGGGTGATACCCGTGTAGAATACTTAATATAAATGTCAGATCATCCACGGTGCGGGTCATCGGCCCAAGCACCGAAATGCTGGACCATCCCAGCGGTCGCGTCGGATGGGCGATCACGTCAACAGACGGGCGAAATCCAACGATCCCGCACAGCGCCGCAGGCAATCTAAGCGACCCGCCAGTGTCAGATCCGGTGCACACCGGCAGAAGATTTGCCGCCAGCGCGGCTGCTGACCCCCCCGATGACCCGCCTGCGATCAGATTGGCATCAAACGGATTGGCCGTTGCACCCCAAACCGGATTCCGGCTGTTGCCGCCTGCCCCGCATTCAGGAACGTTTGTTTTGGCAAGAACAATCGCACCGGCGTCACGCAGCCGCGCAACCATGGGAATGTCCTTGTTTGGCAGATGGGACCGCATGCGCGGGCTGCCATGGCTGGTAAGCAGCTCTTTGGTATCCTGAAGATCTTTCACCCCGATTGGCAAACCGTCGAGCGCCCCCTTGGGGCATCCGGCGCGCCACCTGCTTGATGCCTGCGCAGCCTCGCGGATCGCACGCTCCGTATCTATGGCTGTCAGGGCATTTATCTTGGGGTTTACCTGTGAAATCCGCTCCAGACACATCGCGAGGTAATCCGTCGGCGTGAGCCTGCGATCCGCAAATTGTCCGAGAACATCACGCGCCGAGAGGGCCGTCACTTCAACCACACTCATCTCCGTACCGAAGACGTGAATCGCATAGTTAACTCAATCACTTTATCCCTCCCAAGAAAATGACTGAGGTGATGATAATACGGCGCAGACAGGAAGAATAATGAAAGATTCGCCCGAAACATTAACCAAATGGAATGGTTTTCAAGTCTTCCGTCGTTTTTTGTAAGCATTTTAGGAAAAATGAAAGCGCGTGGTTGGCCTCCAACCTATCGTTTTTCCAGAAACATCGAACCTCGGACAGAAAGCCCCGCGTATCCAGCGGCAGGGTAACAATGTCTCCGCGTGCCGCATGGGACTGGGCAAGGCGCTGCGGCATCAACCCCAATGCGGGAATCGCCTCCAACAGCGCCAGATTTAACGTCAAAGACAGTGACGCAATCGTATTCGCCGGCGGTGCCAGCCCGTTTTCCGCAAAAAGTGCATCAACCGCACGGCGTGCAACCGAATTGGCCTGTGGCATAATCCACGGAAAATCAACGACTTCGTGCCACGCGATGTCAGCTTGTCTTGCCAACTGGTGATTGCGCCCTGCAACGACGACAATGGGTTCCGAAAAAAGCTTTAGCTGATCAATGCCTTGCAAATCCCGCGGCTGCCAGATTCTGGCGACGACCAAATCCAACGCCCCGCGTTGCAACTCTGGAAGAAGTTCGACGAAATGGCCCTCTTTGACAGAGATGACGGCCTGCGGCGTACTGCTTTTGAACAGCGCAATAGTCCCTGGCAACAGGGTCGGCGCAACCGAACTGACCACACCCGCAGTCACAGACCCCGAAATCCCGCTTGCCATTGCCTCAATATCAAAGGCCGCCCGATCAAGCTGATTAAGCGCTTGCTTGGCATGATCGACCAGACGGCGTCCGATTGCTGTCAAAAACAGACGGTTCCGATCGCGGGTCACGATTGGAACACCGACGATTTTTTCCAGCTCCGCAATCTGTTTGGACACAGCGGGTTGCGTCACGTTCAGCTCCTCCGACACGCGCGCAACCAGTTTAAGGTCGGACAAGGCAGCAATTACGCGCAAGTGGCGAAGCGTTATAGCCTTCTGGAAATCATTATTCGAAATAGCCGTTACTCGCTGGATTGAATGACAGGATGATAGTTCTTTAACACAGATTTACCGCGCAGAGCGATATCGGTTTGACCCTTTCACGACGATTGACACATTCGGCTTTCCCGACAATTCCAGAGGCCAGACGGATTAAATCATAGGGTCGCCGATTGACGGCGCACCACTGCCGCGGGCCTTTTCCGCTTGCCGCAACATTTCCGTAAAGACAGACACCTTTGCAGCGCGGAACTTAGACGCAGGAAGAACCGCAAAGATGCCCCCTTCAGGCAGATACCATTCAGGCAACACATGGGTCAAAGTGCCTGATGCCAGTTGGTCACGTACCAGATAGTCTGGCAGGATCGCCAAACCTGCCCCTTCTTTCACGGCGGCCATGATCGCGGGCGCACTGTCGATTGACAGATCGCTTTGCAATTTGGCCAAGACGGTTTCACCTGTAGCGGCTTTAAACCGCCATTGCAGCGGGTCGGACAGCGCCTTGTTCGCGATAAACGACACGGCGGAAAGATCATTCGGATGGCGAATGTGATCGAACCGCCCCCGTGCGTCGCCCGCGCCAACCAGTAACTGCTTGAAACCACCCATTTTGCGCGCCAGCAAGGTAGAGTCGCGCAGCCATCCGACGCGAATAGCCATATCCAGATCACCCGCCATAAGATCGCTGTGACCGTCGCCCAGATACAGTTCCACCCGACAATCGGGATATTGGCGTCGAAACGCCGCGACAAGCGGGGCTACGATCGCCGTGCCATAGTCATTCGGGGCGGTCATGCGCAATGTGCCCACGGGCAGTTCTGACAATTGCGACAGTTCGCTAAAGGCTTCCTCTGCCTCGTTCAGGATCGACGTGCAGCGTTTATAAAAAAGCTGACCTGCCTCTGTGGCGCTGACCTTACGCGTGTTGCGCACCAGTAGCGTCGTCTTCAACTCCTGTTCCAACTGCGTCACCTGACTGCTGACCACGGCTTTGGTCACGCCAAGACGGTCTGCGGCATTGGTAAAAGATCCGGTTTCGACCACGGCTGCAAAATAGGCCAGCCGGTTGAGGTTATGTGATTTCGCCATAAATCCACTGTTAGCCTTTGGCATACGGACTGTCAAAATCGTTTGCCTTAACGTGGACAATAGATGCCCCTATATCCATCCCCAAGGAGACAAACCATGACGAAGACAACAATCCTGCATTACCTTTTCGACCCGCTATGCGGCTGGTGCTACGGGGCCTCGGCAACCATCAGCGCGCTTGCGAAACACCCTGACATTGACCTGCACCCCCATGCCACTGGTCTGTTCGTTGGCAACGGCGCGCGGCTAATGAAAAGTTTCGCGGCGCAGGCTTGGGCGAATGACCAGCGTATCGCCGCGCTCAGCGGGCGCCAGTTCTCCAAAACCTACCGCGAAAACGTGCTGGGGGACGAAGACGCGCACCTTGATTCCACTGTGGCGACACTGGCCGTCACGGCTGTGGCCGACACAGCCCCGAAACGGATGATCGAGGCGCTCTCGGCCATTCAGACAGCGCGCTATGTCGATGGCAAGGATGTAACCTCGACTGCTGTTGTCGCAACCTTGTTGGTAAATCTTGGCCTTGCGGATGCGTCTGCGCGGGTTCTGGCCCCCGATACCGCCCTTAAAAATCAGGTAGGCAATCGCTCTGCATCGGCCCGTAATCTGATGGCGACCTACAACCTGCAAGGCGTTCCCGCCCTGATTGCCGAGGTCAACGGCACCCGCCGCGTGCTTGACGCCAGCGCGCTCTATTCCGGACCCGATGCAGTCTTGGCCTCCCTCGGGCTGGCCTGAACACACCCTATTGAAAGGACAAAACAATGAACCGCAGAAACATGCTGAAACTCACAACCGCCGCAGGAGCAGCCGCCCTGATGGCACCCCGCGTCTCTTTTGCAGATGCAAACGGCCTGACCTGGACGCATTTCCCCGCTGGTGAAAACGGCTTTTTCCGTGCACCTGTTCTGATCCAGGGCGAAACCGAGGCCGTGCTGATTGACGGCGGATTTACCCTGCCCGACGGTCGCGCACTGGCCGAGAAAATCAAAGCCACGGGCAAGACCCTGACGACGATCTATATCAGCCAGAGCGACCCGGATTTCTATTTCAGCCTGCGCCCGATCACCGAAGCCTTCCCCAAGGCCCGCGTCATCGCTGCCAGCGCAACCGTCGCGGCCATCAATGCCAATGTAGCGAAAAAAGTCGAAACCTGGGGCCCGCAACTAGGCGAAAACGGTCCGGCGTCGGTTGATGACGTCATCATTCCGGCCGCCGACGACAGCACAACCCTGACGGTGGATGGCCATAAGATCGACATACTCCCTGCCGAAGGACTGGCCAACCGCCGCTACCTCTGGGTCGAGGATCTGCAAGCCGTGTTCGGTGGCGTAATGGTCTTTTCCGGCACCCATGTCTGGACAGCAGACACGCCAACCCAGGAACAACGCGCCGCATGGATCGCCAATCTGGACGCCATCATCGCCCGCAACCCGCAGGTCGTCGTTCCCGGTCACATGACGCCCGACGCACCAATGGGCCTTGCGGCTGTAGAGTTCACAAAGGAGTATCTTCTGGCGCTGGAAGAGGAACTGGAAAAGGCCGACGGGTCCGAAGACCTCATCACCGCAATGTCCGCCCGCTACCCCGATCTGGGCATGACCGTGGCGTTGAATGTTGGCGCCAAGGTTTTGACCGGCGAGATGAAATGGGGATAACCCGCACCTGATCTCATCAGCAGCGCGATCCACTAGCGAATCTATGACAAAAGAGCGCGGCCAGAGATTCCAGGCCGCATTCTTGCCGCGCACTTCCACGGGTGATCTAGGAACGCAACGGTCCACCTTACGGTGGTCATTTATTGTTTGATATGTCGGTATATTTGGTTGCGGGGGTAGGATTTGAACCTACGACCTTCAGGTTATGAGCCTGACGAGCTACCGGGCTGCTCCACCCCGCGACAGTTTAGAGTGGTGATGTAGCTGTGTTGTGTGTCGGGTTCAACGTC
>JAXMOF010000025.1:0-59517 GCA_034670045.1 Amylibacter sp.
ATTGGTGGCAGACATAAAGATGTTTTCCGCCACACTGACATCGGGACACAGCGCAATTTCCTGATGGACAAAACCGATGCCCAACTGCTGCGCCCGCGTCGGAGAGGTAATCTTGACGACCTCGCCCTCCAGCCGGATTTCCCCACTATCGGGCTGTAAAATACCGTCGATGATATTCATCAAGGTGGATTTCCCCGCACCGTTTTCCCCTGCCAGCGCATGGATTTCGCCTTTGCGCAGGTCGAAGTTGACGTTGCTTAACGCACGAACCGGTCCAAAAGATTTGGAGACATTCGACATTTGCAAAAGAAGATCGTCGGTCATGTGAAAGGCCATTGCGGGTGTGTCGTTGGGGGTGACGGGGGCGCGGACCGGATGGATCCGATGTTGCGCCCCCGCGGATGGTTCGGGCGAAAGACCAGACGATTACTTCGGATCGCGGCCTTCCATATAGGCGTTCAGATCAAAGCTGTCGGCGTTGTCCTTGGTGATAACGGCGAACCCGTTGTCCATGTAGGGAATCCGCATCGGGTTGTAGCCGGACACTTTGTAATCGTTGAACGGATCAAACACATCGCTGTGGGCGGCCATAAAGATCGCCATGAACCCCATGAACCCCTGCATGCCCTGATTTGGGTTCAGCGCCATGTGGATATTACCCGCTTTGATGTGTTCCAGCGTGGCGGGGGTGACATCTGCGTGCATGATCAGCACATCAGCCTTGGCCTCCAGGATGGCAGCAACCGCACCCTCGGCAGAGCCTGCTTCGGGAATCCAGATCGCCCCAAGGTTCGGGTTCGCCTGAACAATCGACGCCGTGGCGCGGTAGGCGGCATTGCTGTCCTGATTGGTGGCCTGACGCCCCACCAGTTTCATGTTGGGATAGTTTTCTTCCATATAAGACAACAGCGCCGTCACCCGCAGATCATGGTTGGACTGGCCGGGGTTTTCCAGCACCGCATATTCCGCACTGTCGCCGATTTGTTTGACGATTTCATCCGCTGCGAATTTGGCCTCGGCCAGATTGTCGGAAGTAATATAGGACGCGCGGTTTGAATTCGGGGAATCTGCTGCGAAAGTGGACACCTGAATATTGCTATCGATGGCGCGGTTGATCGGCTCGATAAACGGGTCGGCCTGCATCGGGTGCACCAGAATGCCTGCGGGGCTTTTCACCATATCCTGTTCGAATGACGCGATTTGTTTGGTGATGTCGTAATCCGGTGTGCCTGAAAAAACCGTTTCACAGCCAAAGGCGGCGGCGGCTTGTTTGAAGCCCTGATAGACAGGCACCCAATAGGGGTGGCTGGAAACCATCACGTTCATGATATAGGTCTCGCCCTCTGCGCATTTCAATGTGTCTTGCGCCGAGGCGGAAGCCCCTGTCAGCAGGGATGCCGACACCGCAATCGAGCCCGCAAGACCCGCGAATGTAAATTTCTTCATAACCTTCCTCCCAGAAGTAATGGCTTGCGCCAAGGATGAATCAGAGCGGGCCAACCTTGAAATTGCAAGTTATCCCGCCTGCCGCAATTTGTTGCGATGCGCCCTGAATGGGACAGGAATACGGGATCGGTCAACACTGAGTGCGTAAAATATCGTTAACTGAAATTTATTGCAGATTTTGACCCGCCAGCACAGGATTAAAACAGTGTTTTTTGCCGAAACCCTGTCAATTCTGGCATCACAAACGCGGTTCCGATTACTTGCGCGTACCGGAAACCACATGTGCGCTATCGATTCCCCCAAGAGAATGAAACAGCCCGCCCGTATTGCTGACTCCGAATTTTTTCAGCAGTTTGGCGCGGTAGACTTCTACCGTGCGATAGGAAATATCCAGCTTCAGGGCGATTTCCTTGCTGGTCAGCCCGTCGGACAGATGGCTTAGGATTTCCCGCTCGCGGCGGGTCAGCGGCAGATAGGGACGGTTGGCGGACAGGTCGGCAAAACTCCAGACCGCGCGTTCCAGCGGGTTTTGCGGCGTAAACGTATGCCCGCGCACCCGACACCAGAACAAGGTGGCGTCCTTGCGCGCCATTATCCGTTCATCCCAATAGGTGTTGGTGGCGCGCAACTGCTGCACCCCGCGATCGCGGATGTTCACGAATTCCTCTTGTGACGGGTACAGGATCGAAAACAACTGGTCGCGCAAATCATCCCGCCTGTAGCCGAACATCTGGGCAAAAGCGATGTTACATTCGCGGATGACGCGATTCTGGGTAACGACCAGACCCACTGGAGCATGGATAAAAGCCAGCTCTGCCAACGCGTTATCCCCAAACCCTTCGGTCATACGTATTTCCACCATCTTGCCCAAACCTGTCAAATACAGGACGCTGCCCTTTCAAACTAAACAACGGGTCTGCTCAGAGCAACCGCTGCGCAGTCTGTTATGGGAGGATATTATGAAGACACTAACACGTCTGGCCGCCACACTTGCGGGTGTTGCGACCTTCGCGGGCGCCGCTTGGGCCGAAGACCCCATCAAAATCGCCCTGATCCACGGATTGTCGGGCAGCAGCTTTGAAGCCTTTTCCAAACAGGCCCAGACCGGATTCGAACTGGGGCTGGAATATGCCACCAAAGGCACCAACACCGTCAAGGGCCACCCGATCGAGGTGATCATCAAGGACACCCAGTTCAAACCCGATGTGGCCCGCGCCGTTCTGGCCGAGGCATATGGCGACGACGAAGTGCTGCTGGCCATCGGGGCAACATCCTCGGGTGTGACCAAGGGCATGTTGCCGATTGCCGAAGAATACGAAAAAATCCTGATCGTCGAACCTGCTGTGGCCGACAGTCTGACAGGACCGGACAGCAACCGCTATATTTTCAAAACCTCGCGCAATTCATCTATGGATATGCAGGCGCAGGCTTTGGCCTTGCAGCCGGATGAAAACCTGTTTGTGGCCACCATCGCCGAAGATTATGCCTTTGGTCAGGACGGCATCGCCGCCTTTAAAGCCGCGCTTGACGGCACAGGTGCAACTGTTGTGTCCGAAGAATACGTTCCCCAAGGTACTGCCGATTTCACTGCCGCTGCCGAACGCATGTTCAACGCGCTGAAAGACAAGGAAGGCCGCAAGGTCATTCTGGTTTACATCGCAGGGGGCGGCGACGCGCCAGGTAAAATTCAGGCACTGGACCCCAGCCGCTATGGTATTGAAATTTCCATGGGCGGGCACATCCTGCCGGTTCTGCCAACCTACAAACGCTTCCCCGGTATGGAAGGCGCGGTTTATTACTATTACGAAGCCTATGACAATCCGGTGAACAACTGGCTGGTCAAGGAACATCAGGCCCGTTTTGACGGCCCGCCGGATTTCTTTACCGCAGGCGGTATGGCGGCAGCTCTGGCTGTTGTGAAAGCCATCGAAACCTCGGCCAGTCTGGAAACCGACGATCTGATCAAGGCGATGGAAGGCATGTCTTGGGAAACCCCCAAAGGCACCATGACCTTCCGCCCCGAGGATCATCAGGCGCTGCAATCCATGGTGCATTTCAAAATCCGTGTGGATGATGCCGTAGACTGGGCGATCCCCGATCTGGTGCGCATTATCGAGCCCGATGAAATGAACATCCCCATCGGTCGCAACAACAACTGATTGTTACAGGACCGGCGTGGAACAACTGCGCCGGTCCTGACAACGGGAACCTTATTTTATGTCCGAACCTTCCCTCATCACGCGGGACCTGACCATTCGTTTCGGGGGTCATGTTGCCGTAAACCAGGTGTCTTGCGCCTTTCACCCCGGTGAACTGACGGTCATCGTCGGGCCGAACGGGGCGGGAAAGACCACCTATTTCAACCTGATCTCGGGGCAGTTGACGGCGACCTCCGGTCAGGTGCTGAAGAACGGTGTCGATCTGACCCGCATGTCGCCCTCTGCGCGGGCGCACCAAGGGGTCGGTCGGGCGTTTCAGCTTACCAACCTGTTTCCACAACTCAGCGTGCTGGAAAACATCCGTCTGGCGGTGCAGGCGCGGTCGGGCGATGGATGGCGTGTGCTGCGCGCCGCCCGCAGCATTTCCGCGCTGACCCGAAAAGCCGAACACTACCTAGAGGCCACCCGCCTGTCGTCGGTGGCCCATACCACAGCCGCCGCCCTGCCCCACGGCGACCAGCGCAAGCTGGAAGTGGCGCTGTTGATGGCAATGGAACCTGACATTTACATGTTTGACGAACCCACCGCAGGTATGTCGCTGGATCATGCCCCCGATGTGCTGGACCTGATTTTCCAGATCAAGGCGGACCCGACAAAAACCGTGCTGCTGGTGGAACACAAGATGGAAGTGGTGCGCAAACTGGCGGATCGGATCATCGTATTGCACAACGGCGAATTGCTGGCCGACGGTGCGCCGGACACGGTGATGTCCAGCCAGATCGTGCGCGACGTCTACCTTGGCACCGCAACGGAGGAAACCGCGTGACCTTGCTGAGCATCGACACCATGAAAACCAACATCGGCCAATATGCGGTGTTGCACGGCGTCACCCTGACCGTGCCCGAAGGCGGCGTTTTTGTGCTGCTGGGGCGCAACGGGGCGGGTAAAACCACCACATTGCGCTCCATCATGGGGCTATGGAAACCCACCCCCGGATCGGTGAAATTTCGCGGCGAAGACATCACCGGCCTGCACACTGCCGAAATTGCGCGCAAAGGTATCGCCTATGTGCCTGAAAACATGGGCATCTTTGGCGGGCTGACAGTAGAGGAAAACCTGATCCTCGCCACCGCCAAAGGCCGTTTCGACCAGACCCGCTTGAAACGGATTTACACCCTGTTTCCCGCACTGGAACAGTTCTGGACCAAACAAGCCTGGAGCCTGTCGGGCGGGCAAAAGCAAATGCTTGCCGTGGCCCGCGCCATTATTGAACCCCGCGCCCTGATCCTGATTGACGAACCCACCAAAGGACTGGCGCCGTCAATTGTTGCCGCCATGGCCGAGGCCTTCCGCGAGATTTCGCAAAACGCCACGATCCTGCTGGTGGAGCAGAACTTTCACTTTGCCAAAAGCATCGGGCGCGACATGGCGGTGATCGACGACGGTCTGGTGGCCCATGCAGGCCCGATGGCGGAATTCGCCGCTGACACTGAATTGCAAGAGCGGCTGCTGAGCCTGTCTGCGTAAGGAGTATCATGGAAAACCTCTCACAGATTTTAGGGCGTTTCGGCGGGGTGTACCTGCTGCCTGTCGCCCTGTCGCTTGGGGCGTTTGTGCTGATCGGCGCGCCCTCGTCCTGGGCCACATTGACCATCGCGGGACTGGCGATGGGGATGATGGTGTTTCTGATGGCCTCGGGTCTCAGCCTGATTTTCGGGCTGATGGATGTGCTGAACTTCGGCCATTCCGCCTTTATCAGCTTTGGGGCCTTTGTTGCCGCCAGCGTTCTGTCCGCCCTAAGCGGTTGGGTCGGGGCGGACAGCGTGTTCCTGAACTCCATGGCGCTAGTGTTTGCCCTGCTGGCCGCGATATCCTTTGGTCTGGCGGCGGGCTGGTTCTTTGAATCCGTGATCATCCGTCCTGTTTATCACGATCACCTGCGCCAGATCCTGATCACAATGGGCGCGTTGATTGTGTCTGAACAGATCATTCTGGCCCTGTGGGGCGGCACCCCGATCACCGTATTGCGGCCCCATTTTCTGGAAGGCGCGATCATCCTTGGCAATGTCAGCGTGGAAATCTACCGCCTGTTTGCCTTTGCACTGGGGCTGGTGGCCTTTATCGGCCTGTATCTGGTTCTGAACCGTTCCCGCATCGGTCTTCTGGTCCGTGCAGGGGTCGAAAACCGTGAAATGGTCGAGGCACTCGGCTTTCGCATCGACCGTCTGTTTATCGGCGTCTTTATGGTCGGATCGGCCCTTGCAGCCGTGGGCGGGGCCATGTGGGCGGGGTATGAGACCCTGATCACCCCTGCCTTGGGCGGTGAGATGATGATCGTCGTCTTTATCGTCGTGATCATCGGCGGGTTGGGGTCGATAGAGGGCACATTGCTCGGGGCAATTCTGGTTGGTCTGACGGCCAATTACGTTGGCTTTCTGGCGCCCAAACTGGCGCTGGCGTCCAATATGATCCTGATGACCCTGATCCTTTTGTGGCGGCCCAACGGCCTGCGTCCGGCGGTGAAGTAGATGAAACACTTGGATAAAATGACCTATGGCGATCTGGCCGTGAAAGCCACCGTGCTGCTGATCGGGGCCGTGCTGTGCTTTGCCCCCTTCCTGTTTCAGGATGTGCGCGCCCTAGAAGTCGCCGCCCGTATCTGCGTCTTTATCGTGCTGGTGGCCAGCTACGATCTGCTGATCGGCTACACGGGTATCGTCAGTTTCGCCCATACCATGTTCTTCGGCTTTGGCGCTTACGGGGCCGCGATCCTGCTGCGCCAGATGGGGCCGGGCTGGGACGCGGTGCTGCTGGGGGGACTGGCAGGCGTGGCTGTGTCCCTTGTTGTGGCCACGGCAATCGGCTTGCTTAGCCTGCGGGTCAAAGCGATCTTCTTTGCCATGATCACACTGGCTGCGGCTTCCGTTGCGCTGGTGCTGGCCTCGCAACTCTCGCAATTTACGGGGGGAGAAGACGGGATCACCTACCGCGCGCCTGACATCCTCAAGCCATCGGTCAAACTGCTGACAGACAGCGACGGCAAGGTTTTGCGGCTGTTCGACGTCAAACTGAACGGCAAACTGGCGGCCTATTACTTCGTCTTTGTCAGTTGCGCCGCGCTGTTTTTTGTCATGCTGCGGGTCGTCGGATCGCCCCTTGGCACCGTGCTGAAAGCCATCCGCGAAAACGAAGCCCGTGCCGAGGCGATCGGCTACCGTGTTGTCGCTTACCGCACTTTTGTGTTCTGCCTGTCCGCCGCCATTGCGTCGCTGGCAGGGACGGTTTACGCGGTCTGGCTGAAATACACCGGCCCTGACACCAGCCTGTCTTTTGCCATTATGATCGACATTCTGCTGATGGTGGTGATTGGCGGCATGGGCACCATGTGGGGTGCTGTGATTGGCGCGGTTCTGATGGTCACCGCGCAATATTACCTGCGTGATTTGATGGGCGTGGCCGCCGAAGCCACCGCGAACATCCCGCTGCTGCCCGAACTGCTTAATCCGGATCGCTGGCTGTTCTGGCTGGGTATCATCTTTATCCTGCTGGTCTATTTCTTTCCAAAAGGCATCGTTGGCACGATTACCCAGAAAGGGGCGCGCGGATGACAGAGCCCCGATTTGCCTTGGTGCCGGTGATGGACCATGAAATCCACGTCACCGAATGGGGCGATCCACGCAACCCTGCGCTGATCATGTCCCACGCCATGGCCCGCACAGGGCGGGATTTTGACGAACTGGCACGGGCCTTGTCTGACAGCTATTATGTGCTGTGCCCCGATATGATCGGGCGCGGATTGTCCAGTTGGTCCGCCAACCCCGAAGCGGAATATTCCATCGAATATTACGCAGGCATCAGCGCGGATTTGATGGATGTCTACGGGCTGGACAACACGGCGTGGCTGGGCACATCTATGGGCGGGCTGATCGGAATGCGGCTGGCCTCGGGGCATGATGCGGATCGGATCAACCGTCTGGTGATCAATGATATCGGCCCCGAGGTGCCGAAATCCGCCATTGACCGCATCCTGTCCTATGTGGGCGATCTGCCACGGTTCAGCGGCTTTGCTGCGGGCGAATCCTGGCTGCGCGCCGCATATCATCCGTTTGGCGTGGCCGAAGACGCCTATTGGCAACGGATGGCCCGCACCTCTTTGCGGCGCACGGCACAGGGGGATTTGACCCTGCACTACGACCCGCAGATCACCATCCAGTTTTCCGCTTCCGCCAATGAACTGTCCAGTTGGCCGCGATGGGCGCAGATCAAAACCCCGACCCATGTGCTGCGCGGCGCAGACTCCGACATGCTGCCCCAAGGGATTGCACAGCGGATGTGTGACAGCGGCCCGATGGCGGATCTGACCGAATTCGCAGACTGCGGGCACGCCCCCAGCCTGTCACGGCCCACCGACGTGGCCCTGATCCGACGCATTCTGTCAGGCACGGCCTAGCGTCAGATATGCGGGATGATGAAATCCGGCACGATGCCTGAACGGGCGATCAGATCAGCAGGATCAGCCCCGAAATGCGCGCCAAACCCAGTGACCAGCGCCGTGGAAACCCCCATCAGCCCCCCGCCCAGAATATCGGTTTGCAGCGTGTCCCCCACCATCAGAACACGGGTCTTCTTGACGGGCGGATCAGGACGCGACAGGGCCAGTTCAAACACGCTGGCAAAGGGCTTGCCCAGAAACACTGGCGCGATCCCCGTGGCATCCGCCAGACGATGCGCATAAAATCCCGGCTCACGGGACAAGCCGCCTTCGCGCGGGGCGACGATGTCGGGATTGCCGACGATCACAGGGCGCGGCGTTTTGCGCAGTGACGCTTCCAGCAGGGCCTGACGGTCATCCGTCCAGCCGTCCGAACCGACCAGCAAGAACCCCGCGACCCTGTCATAGACCGCAGGATCATCCGCAAGGAAGGACAGCTGATGGGCCTCGAATTCCTCGGTTCCATGGGCAGGGTTCAGCATCACCCCCCAATGGCACGGCGGGATTTGCGACAGGTGATGTAACAAGGCGTCACGGCTTGTCACCACTTCTGACGGGCTGAAATCAAAGCCCAAACGGGCGTAGCGTTCCATCATCAGCCGTTTGGGATAACCTGCCGAATTGGACACCACCATCACCGATTTTCCAGCCGCACGCAGTGCAGTGATGCGGGCGGCGGCACCGTCAATCGGGGTTTCGCCCACGTTCAACACCCCGTAGGCATCAAACAGGATCAGATCAAAAGGCGCCGCGACCTGTTCCAGTGACGGGGCAAAAATGTACTTCGCCCCGAAACGGGCAGATGGCAGGCGGTGGCGCACGGATTCATAGGTGTGAAACACCCATTCCGCCATATCGCCGCCCGCCTGCAAATCCTTCACAGAATACGCCGCCGCAGATAGGCTGAAACCACTTCGCCCAGCACCACCAGCGCAAGGATCGCCAGCAGAACGGTTGCGGCTTCCGGCCAGTTGAACGTGTCGATGGCCCCTTGCAGAATAATGCCGATCCCGCCAGCGCCCACCAACCCCAGCACAGTGGATTCCCGCAGGTTGATATCCCAGCGCAGGATGGTCACGGCCCAGAATGTGGGCAGAACCTGCGGAATGATCGCATAGACGATCACCTTGAAATGGGACGCACCCGTAGCCTGTAAAGCCTCGACAGGGCGGGGGTCGATTTCCTCGATTGCCTCGCCCAGCAGTTTGCCCACAAAGCCGATAGAGCGGAACATGATTGCCACGATCCCGGCCACAATGCCCGGTCCGAAGATCGCCACAAACAGCAGCGCCCAGATGATTGTGTTGATAGAGCGCGACGAGACAAGGATCACCCGCCCCAGCCACAAGGTTGCGCGGTTCGGCGTGGTGTTCATCGCCGCCATATAGGCCACAGGCAGTGACAGGATCACCGCAAACCCCGTGGCGATGGTGGCGATATTTACCGTTTCCCACAACACCTTAAGGATAATGCCCAGATTGGTCGGGTCCGGTGGATACATCCGCCCGAACAAATCCCCCATCTGTTCGGGGGAATCCCACACCCATTCCCAGATCACATCAATCGACCCCAGCGCCCAGGCGATAACCAGCGCGGACACCGCGAAAACTCCATAGCGTTGCAGCCGCTGTTGCAGCGTGTAGCGGGTCCAGTCGTCCCGCGATATTTTGGGCAAGGTCATAGGCGTTTCCTGATCTGGCCGCTGATGGCCTCGGAAATAAGGATGGCGCCGACGATCACGATGGTGATGGCCAGTGCAAAGTCATAATCATAACGCCCGAAGGCATTGGCCAGCGTCGAGCCGATCCCCCCTGCCCCGACAATGCCAACCACCGCCGAAGCCCGCAGGTTGCTATCCAGTTGATAGATCGTCAGACCGATCTGGCGCGGCATGATTTGCGGAAAAATCGCATAAGACAGGGTGGAAAAATAGGGCGCACCCGCAGCGCGCATGGCCTCTACCTGACCGAAATCAATTTCCTCGATCCGTTCGGCCAGCATCTTGGCGACAAAACCGATGGAATAGACGATCAGGGTCAGCACCCCTGCAAAGGGGCCAAAACCGACAGCTTTGACGAAGATGATCGCCACGATCACCGGATGAAAGCTGCGGGCGATGATGATCAGCGCACGGCCCAGATAAAACACCGGCAAAGGGGCCACATTGCGCGCGGCCATAAAGGCGATGGGGATCGACAGGATCACCCCTGCTGCTGTGGCCAGAATGGCGATTTTCAGGCTTTCCAGAAAACCGTCAATCAACAATCCGCTGCGCTCGAAACTGGGGGGGAAGGCACCGTTGAAAATCCGTGCGGCGCGGGTCAGACCCTCGCTGACGCGGTTCCAGTCAATCGGCAGGGTGGCCATGATCCAGATCACATAAACCGCAACGCCGATGTAAACCGACCAGCGCAAAACCGGATTTGCGATGAACGGCGGGCGCCGCCATGTGTCACGCACAACTGGGGTTTTGGTGGTCATGACGCATCCTTTAACCCGCCTGCACGATCGGCAGCGGGGCTTCCGGAATAGATCGCATCCATTGCGGCCTCATCCAGTTGGGCGGGAAGATCGTCAAAAATAATCCGCCCGTAGCGCATGCCGACGATACGGTCGGTGTATTGCTTGGCCTCATTCACGTTGTGGATATTGATCAGCACAGGCAGTTTCAATTCCCGCGACAGATCCCGCAAAAGACCCATGATTTGTTCGGATGTCTTGGGATCAAGCGACGCGGTCGGTTCATCCGCCAACAGGATTTCAGGCTGCTGCATCAGGGCCCGCACCACCCCGACCCGCTGGCGTTCGCCGCCAGACAGTTCATCGGCCCGCTTGTCCGCATATTGCGCGATCCCCACCCGCTCCATGAGTTCAAAGGCGCGGCGGATGTCCTCTTTGGGATAGCGCCGCGTCACGGCGGCCCATGTGGAAATATAGCCCAACCGACCCGATTGCACGTTTTCCATCACAGTCAGACGGTCCACAAGGTTGAACCCCTGAAACACCATGCCGATTTTACGCCGCGCACTGCGCAGATCACGGCCGCGCAGCTTTGTCAGCTCGGTTCCGTTCAGATCAATGCTGCCGGATGTGGGTTCGACCAGCTTGTTGATACAGCGCAGCAGGGTGGATTTGCCCGCCCCGGACGAGCCGATGATCGACACAACACTTTCGCCCTCGATCGTCAGGTCAAGGTTCTTCAGGACCGGTTCACCGCTGCCATAGCGTTTCACAAGGTCGGTAATTTTTAACATATGGGAATGCTCCGCTGTGGGTCCGGCCCGTTTCGGGCCGAACCGCTTGGGCGTCAGGTTACTCGGCCGCCAGACCTTCGGGGGTGTATTTTACACCGTTGGCTTTCTGGATTTCACGGATCACAGCCCATTGATCTTTATAGGTGATCGGGATGAATTTCTGCACACCGCTGAATTCTTCACCCAAAGCCGTACCTGCAAAATCAAAGCTGAAAAAGGCTTCGCGGATCTTGTCTTGCAGCTCTGGCGTCAGGTCGTGGGCCATGTTGTAGGATGTTGTCGGAAACGGGTCGCTTTCCCAGATCATCCGCACATCATCGGTGTCATAAAGACCCCGTTCTGCCATACGATCCACCACTTCCGATGCCACAGGGGCAGCGTCATAATCCCGCGCAACCACGCCCAGCATGGACTGGTCATGCGACCCTGAATAGGTCACTTCGTAATCCGTATCCGGCGTCACACCCAGACCCGGAAACAGAGCACGTGGTGCCAAGTTGCCAGAGTTCGACGTTGGCGAGGTATGGGCAACCCGCTTGCCTTTAAGGTCGGCCATTTCCTTGATGTCGCTGTCTGCTTGGGTGAAAACCTGCAGTTTATAGCCAAAGCGCCCGTCATCCGAACCCATGATCGCAAAAGGCACGCTGCCTGCAAGGTTTACCGCATAAGGCGTTGGCCCCGTTGAAAAACCCGCGATGTGCAAACGGCCCGAACGCATGGCTTCAACCTCGGCCGAATTGGACTGAACTGCAAAAAACTGAACCTTTTTGCCGGTTACAGTTTGCAAATGTTCAATGAACGGCTGCCAGATATCGGCGTAAATGGCAGGGTCTTCAACCGGTGTATAGGCGAAAACCAGCGTGCCGGGGTCGCGCAATTTGCTGGCATCTGTGGGGGCATCCGCCACCAGATCACCATTCGCATCGCAATACATCGCATCCAGATCGCCGCGGCTTGCACAGGTTTCATCGGCAAATGCTGATTGCCCAGCCAGTGACATCATCGCCAGCAAAGCTGTGCCTAAAAGTTTATCCTTACGCATAATGGGGTTCCTCCTCCTCCAGTACTAACGGCCTAAGCCCGCGAAAACGCAGGCTTGGTCGCGCGGATGACACCACTAAATGTTGGGAGTTGCAACATAATTGATTACTGAAATTGCCAAATGCAAAATTTTTTCAACAAAATCGGGGTATCCTGTCAGATAATCGACAAAAAGACTTGGGGCGGCCAAAGCCGCGTTACAATTTTCAGGTAAAATGGCAGGGGTTTGGTTAAGGGCGCACGATTTCGACGCCCTGTGATTCCAGCGTTTTCATCAGACGGTCAGTCGGTATCGCATCTGTAACTAGCGTGCCGATTTCGCTGACAGTGGCAACCTGGGACAGATAGACCTGCCCGAACTTGCTGGAATCGATCAGGAATGTGGGGGCAAGACTGCGTTCCATCATGGCGCGTTTCACTTCGGCAAATCCTTGAACCGCTTCGGTCACACCCACATCGCCTAGCCCAGATGCCCCGACAAAACAGCGATCCACATTAAACCGGTGCAGATATTCGCAAGTGTCAGGGCCGACCAAAGCCGCCTCGGCATTCAGGTAATCGCCCGGGGTCAAAACCACTCGGGCACTGCGCGAGGTGCCAAGGATCATCGCCACCTGCAAACTGTTGGTGATCACCGTAACCTGCGTGCCCGCCAGTGCCAGCGCGCGGGCGAATTCCATGGTTGTCGCCCCCGCATCCACCATCAGGCTTTGCCCGTCACGGACCATTGCCACCGCGCGGCGGGCCAGCGATTCCCGCTCGCCGATCCGTTCACGGCGGCGTTCATCCAGCCCGCGATGCGCCCCCGGCGATCGGGCAGACGCCCCGCCGTATGATTTTTCCAGCAACCCCGCACGGTTCAGGTCTTCGATGTCGCGGCGCACGGTTTCCGTGGTCACCCCGAAACGGGCCGCCAGATCGGACACCCGCACATGGGAGGCAAGGCGCAGCTCCATCAGGATCTGCTCGTGCCGCTTTTTCTTGCGCAGCCGTGTTTGTGCTCCGCCAAGGTCGGTCGTGCCGTCGGTGCTGGTTTCAACGCTGGTTTCTGTAGTGCCTGACATATCCGCTTTCAGAACTGGACTCGCCCGTAAGTATGCAGAGTTCTGTAACAGATTACTAACAAATCCAAACCCTAAGACAGGGAAAGCCGCTTTCCCGCCGCCCGCGCCCTGCTGTTGGTGATGCAAATCGGGCATTTTCCGGCATGGGCGCGGGGCAGATAGGATTTACATGTCCGACAGCGGATATTGATGTCCGCTTGCACGGAAAGGATCGGTTCGCGGCACAGCGGACACCTGTAAAGGGCGGCGCGGGGCAAGGGTTGCTGACAGGCAGCACAGGTGCGACAGGCAGAAGAATAAGCGGGCATCGGAGACTCCGGAAGGCAGGAAAAGGGGTAATCTGTGTGGTCCCCGAAGAAAGCCCGCCTGCGGTTCAAATCGCCGGAAGTCTCTCTTCGGGGATGCCATGCGCGGCACTGGTCCCTGTGTAATGCCGTACCATGATCACACCTCTGCCGGCGCCACTTTGATCACGCTCAAAGTGCGGCGCTCTCCCTCGCGGGTGTCCCAAAAGAAGGTGGCCCCTTCGGTCAAACCCAGCAAAGCCACCCCGATAGGCGTCATCACAGAAACCCTCTGGCGATCAATATCCGCATCTTCCGGATAGACCAGCGTGACAGATTTCACCTGCTCTGTGGCTTCATCGCGATAGGTGACGGTGCGCCCGATAGAGACAACATTTTCCGGCATTTTGGCAGGTTTTACAATGCGCGCACGGCCCAGTTCATCCAGCAAACGGTCCGCCAGATCCGGATTGCGGGTCATCGCGCCTTCAGCCAGCGATTCAATATGGGTCAGCTCGTCTGCATTGATGATAACTTTAGGCGCACGCGGCGTGCGTTTTTTGCGAATTTCGGTGACCGGAAGGGTCATGGTACTGTCTCCTTAAAGGTGAAATGTGGAACGTTGAAAAGGCGCGGCAGGGGCCGCACCCTATACGTGAACCGTGTTTTGGAAGGGTGGTTTTGGTCAGGCGGGGGCGTCAACCTGTGCCACGTGAACCGTGGCGCGGCTGCCGTCATCACAGACCATCGCGGCGTCTTGCCCGACCCGCATGCCGATCAACGTAGCCCCCAGAACCGAGGACACCGGAATAACCCCGCCCCCGACACCCGGTCTGGCCCGATGCACCAGCAAACCGGATCGCAGCGGGCCATCGTCGATGGAAAAACTGACCACACAGCCCCCCGTGACCGCATCGTCAGGCCGCGCATTGCCCAAGGCCCGCGCCCCTGAAATCTTGCGTTTCAAGGCGGCGGTCAACAGCGAGGACGACGGACGCCGCGCAGTTTCACACTGGCGCAAATGCCGCTGCAATTGCGCCCGATCCACATCCGGCAATCCGCCCGTCAGCGCAGGCAGGGTTGCAGACCGCGCAGCAGGCAAAGCTGCGGCACGGGTGTCACGCTCGTCACATATATCTGGGGTCCGCTTGCTACGGGTCATGATTTCTCCTCGGACGACGGGTCGTCCTGTTTCGCTACACAATGTTCAGGAAGCCCCGGATGGTGTGGCAGGCGCGGATGCGCCCGAACCGCCCGGGGTTAGGGGCGGTTGAGTAAAGGAAATCGGATATGATCTGCAGTGTCCAACATACCTATAGAGCTAGGCACGATCGGATGAATAGTCAATCTTTCCCCGAAAATCTTGTGGCCCCATAGGCGGAAATCAACCCGCATGGCTGCAAGCCGTGGCCATAAGGGGCGGGTTTGCCTTGCCTTACCGGTGTTTTATATAACAGACTGAAATTCCTTTTAATACTTGCTTTCAAAGGCCACAATATGCGCGTGATACAGACAGGTTTAGCCGGAACAGGCCAGAACAGGACGGTCTTGTGCCTGATGTAAACCGCAGTCTTTTGCGCGTGGCCAGCTATAATATCCGCAAGGCCGTAGGGCTGGACTGGCGCCGTGATGCGGATCGCATCTTGCAGGTTCTCGAAGAAATCGACGCGGATGTGGTGGTGGTGCAGGAATCCGATAAACGGGTCGGAAAACGGTCCGGTGTCCTGCCGGAATACCAGCTTGAACGGGATCTCGGATATGTTTTTGCAGAATTTTCAACCCGCCCCGACAGCCACGGCTGGCACGGAAATGCGATCCTTTACCGCCCTGATGTATTGACGCTGGACCAGACCACGCGGATTGACCTGCCCACATTGGAACCCCGCGGCGCGGTTTCAGCCCTGTTTTCCACCCCGAGGATTGAAGTCATCGGCGTCCATCTTGGCCTGACAAAAGGCATCCGCACCAAACAACTGGGCGCGCTGAAAACCTATATGGACCGCGCACAGCACCCCGTTCTGGTGGCAGGGGACTTTAACATATGGGCGCGGGATGGCCGCATCATAGAGGCTTTGGGCGCGGGCTGTGAAATGGTCAGCCCCGGCAACAGCTTTCACGCCGCACGCCCCACCGCCCCTTTGGATCGTTTTGTGCTAAAAGGCAAAATCCGCCATAAATCGAGTCGGGTCCACCGATCGGAACTGGCTGCCAGAGCATCAGACCACCTGCCCATAGTCATCGAAACCGCCCTGTTGAAAGAGCCTTGATGTCCCTTTTGTTATTTCTCCACGGTCTTGTGGTTCTGGTGTTCACCCTGCGGATTTTACTGCGCGACGACCTGTCCCCCCCTGCCCGTCTGGCGTGGTTTGTGGTGCTGAATGTGGTGCCTTTTGTGGGCAGTGCGATTTACTTTCTGTTCGGGGAAATAGATCTGGGCAAAAAGGCCAAACAGGCGCGGATTTCCATATCTCAAAACATCCATCAAAGTGCCAGCAGGGTCAAAGGCGCGGCGGATGAACTGGACCGGATGATCACCCCGCAGCACCAAGCGGTGTTTCGCTACGGGGCGTCAATCAACGGGTTTTTTCCCGTCACAGGCAACACGGCGCAATTGATGGCAGACGGGGCTGAAACGCTGGAGCGTATGGTGGCAGACATCGACGCTGCACAGGATCACGTGCATGTTCTGTATTACATCTGGCTACAGGATCACACCGGCACCCAACTGGCGGAAGCGCTCATCCGCGCCACCAAACGGGGCGTCACCTGCCGCGCGATGGCAGACGGGCTGGGATCACGCCACCTGATCAAATCGCCGCTCTGGCAGCAGATGAAACAGGCAGGCGTCCAGCTTGCCGTGGCCCTGCCACTGGACCGCCCGTTTCGCACGATCCTGACCAGCCGGCTTGACCTGCGCAATCACCGGAAAATCACCGTGATCGACGGCAGTATCACCTATTGCGGTAGTCGCAATTCTGCCGATCCCGAGTTTCTGGTCAAAGCAAAATACGCCCCTTGGGTGGATATTATGCTGCGTTTCCAAGGCCCTGTGGTCGCCCAGAACCAGTTGTTGTTTGTCAGTGACTGGGCGCAGGCCACGGGGGAAAGCCTGAATGCGGTGATCCAGCCTGCCGCCCCGTTTGAAAGCGGCTTTCCAGCCCAAGCGCTGGGGTTCGGGCCAACCGAACGCCGCGGCGCCACACCGCAGCTATTTTCCACTGCTCTTAGCAGTGCGCGCGACAGGATTTACCTGTCCACACCCTATTTTGTGCCAGACGGAACCGTGCTTGACGCGCTTTGTACCGCCGCCCTGCGCGGGGTGCAGGTGACGCTGGTTTTCCCCAAAAAGAACGACAGTAAAATCGTCGCGGCCGCCAGCAAAAGCTATTATCTGAAACTGCTGGAAGCGGGGTGCGAAATCTTTGAATACAGGGACGGTTTGCTGCATGCAAAAACCCTGACGATTGATGACAATCTCGGCCTGATCGGATCATCCAATCTGGACATCCGCAGTTTCGATTTGAACTTTGAAAACAACATCCTGTTTCAGGACACCCCCCTGACCCAGGCAATTCGCGCCCGCCAGAAAGACTATATCGACCGCTCTGATTCCGTGACCCATGCGGATGTCAAAAACTGGTCCTATATGCGGCGCATCTGGAACAATGTGATCGCCACAATCGGCCCGATTTTATAGGCCTGCATTTTAGGCCAGATGGGTTTCAACACCGCCCGAAATCCGGATAACCGTGCCTTGTGTGGCGGTCAGATCATACATCTGATTATCCGTGATCCCCGTCAGACAGGCGCGCATCACAATCAAAGAGACCTTATGGGACACGATGATCGCAGGCGCGGTCAGGCTGTTCAAAAAATCCTCTATTCGGCTGCGTAAGGCGGGCAAGCCCTCGCCCCCCGGCGCGTTAAAATAAAGGTCCAGATCCCGTATGCTGCGGGCCGCCAATTCAGGATCGCGGGCCTGTCTTTGGGCTGGCGTAATGCCCTCCCACCCGCCGCAACCGATTTCAATCAGCCGCGCGTCATTGGTGAACTCCGCCCCGCCAAAGGCAATCCGCGCGGTGGCTTGGGTGCGGCTCAGCGGGCTGGCGAAACGATCCAGCCCCGCCACCTGATCCCCAAGCCGCCGCAAAATCGCGCCCTGCTGCGCGGCCTGCGCCTGCCCCAGTTCCGTCAGATCGGAATTCATCTGCCCCTGTATCCGCCCCGTTTTATTCCATTGGGTTTCCCCGTGGCGCAGCAGATATACATCGGGTCTGGTTGTCATTGTATTTTCCTTGATCATCGCCGCCCCCTGCGGCACGCGCCGTCCCCCTGTACCAGCATCTCCCCTGCCAACCCAAGCCATAAAACCCCCTTTCCAAAGTCAAAATTTCTGCGTATCAAAACCCCACTTCGGTCCGGGCGGTTCGCCGCTTGGATAATAGGGAACGTGGTACGGCCTGCGCCAAATCCACGACTGCCCCCGCAACTGTAGGCGGAGAGCGAAGCCGGAAAATACCACTGTTGTGCCCTGCACAATGGGAAGGGCCGGCCCAGCATAGACCCGCGAGTCAGGAGACCTGCCGAAGCAATCACCCTGTTTGGGCGCGTGGGGCGTTTGGACTGCGGATCTTCCGCTCGTGGTGTTTTCACCGTCTGCGGGGGGAAATCCCTCTGATGACATGTCTGTATCTGTTGGCCCGTTCGGGTCAAATCCTAGGGATGTTTTTATGCACCGCTCTACCTTATTGGCCACTCTGGCCCTGTCCACCTTCCAGTTCACCCCTGTTTTCGCGCAAGACACCCTTGATCTGGGGGAATTGATCCTGTCCGGCGGGCTGTCCCCGATTGCACAATCCGCCCTTGGCCGCGCCGCCAGTGTTGTCACTGCCGATCAGATCAAGGATCGCGGCATCACCACAGTTCAAGATGCGCTGCGCGCCTTGCCGGGTGTTTCGGTCAACGGCACCGGCACCAGTTCCATTCAGGTGCGCATTCGCGGAGGCGAGGCGAACCACACCCTGATCCTGATCGACGGGATCGAGGCCGCAGGCGGAGACGCGGCCTATAACCTAAGCGGGCTAGAGGCCAGCAACATCGAAAAAATCGAAGTCCTGCGCGGCCCGCAATCGGTCTATTACGGGTCAAACGCATCAGCGGGGGTGGTGAATATCATCACCCGCAAAGGCGGCATCGGCCAAAGCTATTCCGCCTCTCTTGAACTGGGCGCTGCCACAACCGCCACTGCATTTCTGGCCAATCGCACCGAACGGGGCGGCCTGTCACTGGCGTTTTCCCACAGCGATGACCGCGGCTATGATCTATCCGGCGATGGCGGGGAAAAGGACGGGTTGAAACGCACAACCGCCATACTGTCCGCCGATTACCTGCTGACGGATGATTTGAAACTCGGCCTGACCCTGCGCAGGTCAGATGAAGAATACGCCTTTGACACATCCCCGTTCACCGCCACGGATGCGGACAGCTATGTGGTGGATGACCCCAACCAGTTCAGCACGCGGGATGAACGCACCGCCGGTATTCTTGCGGAATATAACATGCTGGACGGGCGCCTGACACATCGCCTGTCTTTTGCAAAAACCGATTACATTTCAACCTTCAACGGTGGCGCACCGCTAAAGGAACAGACCACCGCGATCAAATACCGCCTGAGTTATGGACTTGACGGGCAGGCAGTGGCCGAGGCGGATCACCTGTTGAACCTGCTGTTGGAACACGAGGAGGATTCCAGCAGCTCAAACCCGCAATACTCCCGCCAGTCCACCTCCGCCGCGCTGGAATATCGCGGCAGTTTCACCAACGGACTGGACCTGCAAGCAGGCCTGCGGTTTGACGACAACAAAGTGTTCCAGAACGCGACCACATGGACTTTCGGCCTGTCCTATGCCATCCCCGAGACCAATGTGCGGCTACATGCTTCAGCGGGGACAGGTATCGTGAACCCAACATATTTCGAACTTTACGCCAATGCCTTTGGCTACACGGGCAATCCCGATCTGAAACCCGAACGCAACCGCAGCTTTGATCTGGGCGCGGAATTCAGCTTTGCCGCAGGGCGGGGCAGCCTCGATCTGACCTATTTCAACGAAGTCCTGACCGACGAGATCACCGACGTCAGCACAGGGAGCGGCAGCTACAGCTATATCAACCAATCGGGCGACAGCACCCGTCAGGGCATTGAAATCGCGGCAAACATGCAGGCAACCGACGATCTGGAACTGCGGCTTTCCTATACTTATATTGACGCCAGCAACCCAGACAACAGCATAGAAGTCCGCCGCCCGAAACACGAACTGGCCCTTGGCGCGACCTTGGATGTATTCGCAGGCAAAGGCGCGGTGTCCGCAGATATCCGCCATGTTGCGGGCAATTCCGACACCCAGTTCTGGGGGGCCTATCAAACGGTCGAACTGCCCAGCTACACCACCGTCAATCTGGCTGCGCAATATCAGTTGACGGATGCGGTGTCGCTAAACGGGCGGATCACCAACCTGTTTGACGAAGATGCCGTCGATGTCTGGGGGTACGCTGCACGGGGGCGCGCGGCATATGTCGGCCTCAGCGCGCGGTTCTGATATGATCCGCGCCCTTTGCCTGATCCTGATGGCGTGGTGCGCTCCGGTTTTTGCGCAGTCAGACACGCGCCCGCTGCGGGTTGTGTCAATGAACCTGTGCACCGATCAGCTTGCCATGCTGGTTGCAGGCAAAGGGCAGCTTTACGCGGTCTCGAAACTGGCCTCTGATCCGCGCAGTTCTGCCATGGTGGAACAGGCGGGCACCTATGAAACCAACCACGGGCTGGCCGAGGAAATCTACCTGATGCAACCCGATCTGGTGCTTGCGGGCAAATTCAGTGCGCGGGCCACGGTGGATATGTTGAAACGGCTCGATATTCCGGTGGCGATTTTCAATGCGGCCTATTCTCTGGACGACGTGCGCGCACGACTTTTGCAAATGGGCGAGGTTTTGGGCCAGCAAACCCGCGCTGCTGCATTGTTTGACGCGTTTGACCAACGCCTGACAGACTATCAACAAGAGCAATCCAGCAGCCCCCGCGTCGCGCTCTATTACGCAAACGGCTACACGTCGGGCGACAAGACCCTTGCAGGGCAAATCCTGCAAGCCGCTGGATTAACCAATATCGCAGCAGAAGCGGGCTTTGCCTCCGGCGGTCTGATGCCGCTCGAAGTGCTTGCCATGGCAAATCCCGACACGGTGATCACCAGCAGCCCCTACCCCGCCGCATCCCGCGCCGATGAAATCAAGGACCACCCCGTCATCACCGCCCTGCGCGGCGCGGTTTCAGGCCCTTCGCTGACAGATCACGACTGGATTTGCGGCACCCCCTTTGTGCTGCGCGCCATCGACGATATGGTGAAATTGCGCCAAACTTTGCACGCCTCCCCCCAAGCAGGACAGCCCTGATGCGCCTTTTTGTGACCCTGACGGCCCTGCTGATCGTGCTGTTTATCACCGCCCTTGTAATCGGCCCCGCAGACATCGGCGTCTGGCCCAGCCTGAATGCCCTGCTGACAGGGGATGAAGGCCCCATGTCGCTGGTGATGCGCGAAATCCGCCTGCCCCGTGCGCTATTGGCGGTGATGATCGGAGGATCACTGGGGCTGGCAGGGGCCGCGATGCAAGGCTATCTACGCAACCCGCTGGCGGACCCGGGCCTGATCGGCGTGTCCAGCTCTGCCGCCCTTGGCGCGGTGCTGGCAATCCAGACCGGACTGGCGGCCAGCTTTGCCTTTGCCCTGCCCCTGACCGCCTTGGCGGGGGCGGTGATCGGCGTGTTTCTGGTGCTGGTGCTGGCGGGCCCAAGGGGGTCTTCCCTGACCCTGATCCTAGCGGGGATTGCCATATCCGCACTGGCGGGGGCTTTCACGTCTTTGGTGCTGAACCTGTCGCCGAACCCCTTTGCGGCCAATGAAATGGTGTTCTGGATGATGGGATCACTGGCGGATCGTTCCATGACCCATGTGTGGATCGCCCTGCCGCTGATTGTGCTCGGCGCGGGGATGCTGACCACCCTGTCGCGGGGGCTGGACGCGCTGACATTGGGCGAAGACGCCGCCGAGGCCATGGGCATCAACCTGCGCCGCCTGCGCCTGACCCTGATCTTTGGCACCGCCGCTGTTGTGGGGGCATCGACCGCTGTTGCGGGAACCATCGGCTTTGTCGGTCTGGTCGTGCCCCACCTGCTGCGCCCGCTGGTCAATGCCCGCCCGGGGCGGCTGCTTTGGGCCTCGGCTTTTGGCGGGGCACTGATGGTACTGGCGGCGGATATTCTGGTCCGTGTCGTGCTGCCGGAACGGGATCTGAAACTTGGTGTGGTCACCGCATTGGTCGGCGCGCCCCTGTTCCTGCACCTGATCTATCGCACGCGGAGGCAGGGATTATGACGCTGCTGACCCTGAAAAATTTCTCTGTGACCCGCCGCAATCGCGCGATTTTAACCGACGTAAACCTGACCATCGGCGCGGGCGAACTGGTGGGCATCATCGGCCCGAATGGCGCAGGAAAGACCACCCTGATGCGCGCCGCCCTTGGCTTGATCGCCGCAACCGGCCACAACTCGCTGGCAGAAATGCCGCCGCGGGTCAAAGGCCGCGCCGTGGCTTGGATGCCCCAATCCCGTGAAATCGCCTGGCCGATAGATGTGGAAACGCTGGTCATGCTGGGCCGCACCCCCCATCTGGGCGCAGGCCAGCGCCCACAGGATGCCGACCGCGCCGCCGTTGAAAAAGCCCTGCGCCGCATGGAACTGACCCCGTTTCGCCACCGCACCACCACGCGGCTTTCGGGCGGCGAACAGGCGCGGGTGCTGATTGCCCGTGCGCTGGCACAGGAAACCCCGCTTTTGATGGTGGATGAACCGATTGCGGGGCTTGATCCTGCCCATCAGATCGCCACGATGCAGACCTTTGGCACACTCGCGCAAGAGGGCCATTCAGTGGTGGTTTCTTTGCATGATCTGGGTCTGGCCGCCCGCCATTGCACCCGCCTGATTGTGATCGACAAGGGCGGGATCGCCGCAGACGGCCCGCCGCTGGACGTGCTGACGCCCGAGCTGATCCGCACCAGTTTCGGCATCAGCGCCTTTTTGCAAGACACACCGCAGGGGCTGGTCTTTCAACCGCTTCATGTGGTGGGATGATACCAGCGAAATTCACGGAGGATACCAATGCTTGATCTACACCAGATTCTAGAATCCGGTCTGCAACAGGCCAAGGCAGGCTGGAAGATGGGATCTTTCGGGGCAATTGCGCAATTCTGCTATCCAGAGGGCGATACCCCGCCCGCGCTGGCCGCACCGCTTTGCCAGATCACCGATCTGGGCGGCATACGGATCGCCCTGCTGACAGGCGTTCAGGCTGTGGCCTATGAAATGCTCAGCCCGAAGGTCAACCGCTGGACGCAGGCGCTGGCTTTATGCCTGCCGCTGGAGGACGCCCTGATGCGCCGCCGCGCTACCCTGACCGAACTTGGCCCCGATACTGACGCGCTGCGCGAACAGGACCAGAACGGCATCCTGTTTGACATGGGGCTGGCCCAACCCCAGTTGGATTTTTGCATCCGCACCGCTGATCCCCAGTTGCTGGATGTTCTGCGTGCCAATCAGGGACGCGCCATAACCGACCCCGAAAACCCTGCAATGGACGCAATTTTTGCCAGCCATCCCCACCGCGTGACCCTGACCCGTCTGGGCCGCATCGAGGTCTATCAAAAGATCGGCGGCACCGACCCAAACAGCACCGCGCCCGTGGGGCCACATACCCATATTTTTTATAAAATGCTGCGTTTGGGGCGCAGTCATGCCGCCAATACACCGATCCCCGAAGGCTGGGTGCCCTGCTGTGAATTCTACCCCAAAAGCCCTGTCGAAGGCCCGATGGGCGCAGACAAAGACTTTGATCCCGCCGCATTCGACGCTTTCCAGAACCTGCTGCAGGTCTGGGGTGCGCCGGATTATCTGGCAGCGAAATCAGACTGCTGGGCCGGGCTGGACGCGAAACAAGACCCCGCGTCGATGAAGGAACCGTCTACGCGGGTCGGTCGGACGGGCGTGCGCAACGGATTGCGGCAATGGCGGCGGATGCACGGGGATAGCCCCCTGCTGGATCAATGGTGCGCGGTGTTTGATCCCAAAAGCACTGGCGGGGGTTAATCACCCTCCCCGCCCGCTTTGGCGTCGCGCATCTTGCCGCGCCGACCGTAGGGGGTTTCTTTGAACCGCGCTTTATAATGCCGCGTGAACAACCCACCCGAACTGAACCCTGCCGCCATGGCGATTTCCGTCACGGTCATGTTGGTTTCCGCCAGCAGGGTCCGCGCGCGGTCCAGCCGTGTGTTGCGATAGACGGTTGCGGGGGTTTCGGCGAACAGCTTTTTGAACTGACGTTCCATCTGACGGCGGGAAAATCCGCCCTGCACGGCCAGTTCTTCCAGGGTCAGCGGGGTTTCGATGTTTTCATACATGGCCCGCAGCACCGCCAGAACCTTGGGATCGCGCGAATTGATCGCTTTGGCAATCGACGAACGTTGCTCGCGCGTGGGGGATAAATCCCCTGTGCTCAGACACATATCAGACACGGCACCCGCAAAATCGGTGCCATAGTCATCCGCGATGATCGACAGCATCATTTCCGTCGCCGCCGCCCCGCCTCCACAGGTGTACAGGTCGTGATCCGCTTCAAATCGACGGTTGCTGGGGGTCAGTTCGGGAAAGGTTTCCATGAATCCGGGCTGGTTTTCCCAATGCAGGGTAAAGCGTCTATCCTTCAGCAATCCCGCCCGCGCCAGACTGGCCGCCCCAGTGCAAATCCCCCCCACAGGCCCGCCAAAACGGGCATGTTTGCGCAGAACGTTCAGCACATTATCCGAGGCCACTTCCGTCCCTCGATTGCCCGAGCAGACCCAAAGCGGCATATCGGCGTCCAGCCCGTCCAACCCGCAATGCGCCCCCACATCCACCCCCGAGGACGAACAGACCGCAGCGCCGGTTTCTGACAGAACCACCCAACCATAAAGCGGCTTTTGCGCCAGTTGATTGGCAATCCGCAGCGGGTCCAGCGCGGAACTGAAGGCCAGCAAGGTAAATTCCGGCAGCAGCAGAAACCCGAACCAGCGGGTCTCTTTTTCGACAGCCACCGGATAGCTGAATGCGCCCGTCGGCACCACATCGCCGTATTTGCGCGGAATTGGGGGGGAAAGGTCCATTCAAATGCACTTCTGTTGGGATCAAAGGCGAAACCTGCGTTTGCCGCACCTTTTTGCACCCAAGCGCCGCCTTTGTCACCCACCCAGAACTGCCTTGTGTCAGTTCGTCTGTGGCCCCCAAGCCCTTAACGGGCCATCAATTCGGGCAGGAACAGGGTGATCTGCGGGAAGGACATCAACAGGATCAGAACGATCACCTCCATCCCCAGAAACGGCAGGATGCCGCGAAAGATCGTCCCCAGCGGCACCCGCGTTTGCGCCGCTGCAACATAGGCGTTCAATCCCAAAGGCGGCGTCAACAGACCGATTTCAACGGTTTTGGTCACCACAATGCCAAACCAGACAGGGTTGTAGTCCAGCGCCATAGCCGTGGGAAAGGCCAGCGGCATGGCAAGGGACAGGATGGCCAGTTGGTCCATGAACATACCCATCACCAGCAGGGTCAGAATGATGATGCCCATAATCACCTCGCGGGGCATATCGGTGGTGGCGACAAATTCCAGCAGGCTGTGGGTGATCCGCGTAAACGCCAGATAGTTGGAAAAGATCGCCGAACAGGCCACGATAGTCACAATCATCACCGTAGCGCGAATTGCGCTACTGATCGACTGGTTAAAGGCAACCCATTTCAGACTGCGCTGGAACAAAACGATGATCAGCGACCCCATCACCCCCAGTGCTGCCGCTTCCGAAGGGGACGCAATACCACCATAAATCGCCCCGATCACCGCAACCATCAGCAGCACCATCGGGATCACGTGACGGCTGTTTTTGACCGCCTTTTTCAACACGAAAGGCTCTCCTGCGGGGGCCTGATCCGTGGTGTGGGCAATGATCTTGATCACAATCGCCAAACCGACAGCCGTCAACAGACCGGGAATAACCCCCGCGATAAACAGCTTCCCGATAGAGGTTTCGGTCAGCACGCCGTAGACCACCAGCACAATGGACGGAGGCACCACCACCGCCAAAGTCCCGCCCACACTGACCACGGCCGCAGACAGGCGGTCGGAATAATTGTGACGGCGCATTTCGGGAAAGGCAGAGGAGGCCATCGCCGCCGTTGCCGCCGTTGAACTGCCCACAAGGGCGGCCAGCAGCACAGATGACGCAACAGTCGCCATGGCCAGCCCGCCTTTGACATGGCCGATCCACGATTGGCAGGCAATAATGGCGCGCCGCGTCACATCCCCCGCCGTCAGCAGTTCGGCCATAAAGATAAACAGCGGGATCGCCACAAGAATAAAAGAGGCCGAAGTGTCAAAAAACGTCCGCTCCAGCACCGCAAGGGCGGGTTTAAACCCCAGTTGCGCGGCCAGCCCAAAGGTGCCGGAGATCCCCATGGCAAAGGCAATCGGAACACGGAATGCCATCAAAACGGCAAGCAGGAAAACAATGGCAATAAATGTCAGCATGGTCGGGGCGCAGCCTTTTTAAGGGGGGACAGTCGCCCGATCTGGCGACTGCCGCAGGGCTTGGGAAAGCAGGATTATTCGCTGGTCAGCTTGCGATAGCTGTCAAGCACGGCACTGGCCTGATCGTTGTTGATCCGCTCAACCCAATCGGCACTGACAGAGGTCAGCGATTTGCTCACAGCAGCCAGTTCCTCGCCAGACAGTTCATAGGTGTCGATGCCTTCGGCTTTCCAACCGTCGATCAGACCCGCAACAGATGCGTCCTGGGCCTGTGCCACATGGCTGGCGGCCTCATCGCCAAGGCGCAGCATTTCAGCCTTTATACTGTCGGAAAAGCTGTCAAACAGATCGCTGCGCACCACCATCACAAAGCTGTAGCCGCCAAAAGAGGCGTTGGTGGAAATATGGCTGACCACCTCGTTCAGCTTATATCCGGGAACCGAAGCGAGCGGGAAAAGCACCGCGTCCAGACGGCCCCGTTCCACAGCGGTATAGACTTCGGGACCGGGGATAGAGATCCCCACCGCGCCCAGTCCCCGCGCTGTCATCGCCTGTGTCGATCCCGAAGTGCGCACATCCAGTGCATCCCAATCCGCAGGCATCCCCAGACGGGTTTTGGCCAGAACCTGATAGGGCGGCAGCACAAAACCAAAGATCGGCGTCACCCCCGAAGCAATGATTTCATCGCGCAGCGGTCCCTCTTTCAACATGGTTTGCAGCGCGGTTGTGCCCTGCACCGCCGATCCGTAATACCCCGGCAATCCAACCACAGAATTCAGCGGCAAGGCCTCTGCGTGGTAAAGCGCACCCAACAGGGCCGCATCCAGAATACCGTTGTTCACCGCATCCAGTTGGGCCTTGGATTTCGCCGCTTGCTGGGATGGGAAATGTTCGAATGTGATCGCCCCGTCAGTGGCTTTGGTCACCTCGGCCATCCATTTGCTGGTGCCTTCCAAAGACACAATATGGCTGGTGGATTGAAAATCCCCAAGCCGCAGGGTTTCCGCCTGCGCCCATCCCCCCAAAATTGTAACCGCAGTGGCAAGGACGCCTGTAATCGCTTTTGACTGTTTCATTATTTCTTCCTCCCGTGAAATATTATGGTTGTGTTGTTGATTTATGTTTTTGCCGCTTTGCCCTGTGTGAAAGCGTCAAACAGCAGCCGCAGAACCAGCACACCGCACCCCAAAGGGATCACGGCATAGGCCCAGCCAAGCGGCCAGTCCATCGCCCCGTATTCCACATCACCGTGCAGGAATGCCTCTAGGGCAAATTTTCCCGACATCCATGTGACGGCTGCAAAGAACAGGGCTGGCAGCACCAAACGCAGGGTGCTGACCAGCCCCCCGATACGGCCGGGCAAATGTTCCGGCATGAATTCCAGCGCCAGATGCCCGCCGTCGCGAAACACCCGCGACAGGGACAAAGTGGCCAGTATCGGCATCAGGTACAGTTCGGTGACTTCGAACTGGATCTGCACCGGTCGGTTGAATATCAACCGGAGCAGAATATCGGCATTGATCAGCGCCGCCACCGCGACAAGGCCGAGGCACCCCCCGAGATGGAGAATATCCTCTGTTTTGCTTAGTATTTTTCCAAAGTGTCGCAACCTTGCCTCCCAGCGGTTGTGCAGTGAAATCCCTTAGCGTTTGGGAAGTTCCACAATGGCAGAGCCGATGGCAGACATTTCCCCGTCCTGCTGTTCCGCGCGCTGTTGGATTTCAAGCAGATACCGCCCGTCCTCTTCATACTTGCGCACCACAGAACCGTGGATCAGGATGATATCGCCTTCGGGATTATGCCGCCGCACCTGACATTTCGCCTGTGCCAGAAACCCGTCATCCCCCATCCAGTTGGTGATTTGATGGGTCAGCCAGGACGTGCGCTCCGGTCCATAGTCATAGGCACCGGGTGCGCCCACTTCCAAAGCAAACTCTTCTTCCCAATGCACCCGTTCAGGGCAATCGGGAATGCCAAAGCGGTTTTTGATCCCCGCACTCGGATGTTTTTGCTGCAATTTCCACGCCAGTTTGTTGGCGCGAATATACAGACCGCCCCAGCCCTGCGCATAAGCGATGAAACCTGTGGCCGTCATCGGGCCTTTCACCATGGTCGGCAGGTCGTCGCCTTCGGACACATCATCCCAATAGCGTGTTTCCGCGCCGCGAACGGTTTCGCGCTCGTAGTATTGATTGTATTCGTCCAATTCACCTTGGGTATAGACGCGACGGCCTTTTTCCTTGGCTTGCGTGTATTTGGTGCCGCTTTCGCGGGCCTGATCGCGGTCGGTGCGGAAACACCAACTGTCAGCCTCGGCCAGCATTTCACCAGTCTTCGCGTCATAGAAATCTACGTGATAGATTTGCTGGATCGACTTGCCCGCGAAACGGGTGTCATGCTCGATCAGGTCTTTCAGATAGGCTTCGGTGCGAAATTCGGTGTTGCGCAGGATCGGTTTGTGCCAGATCCAGTTGGCACCAGACCACATGGCATGGACCCCTGGCAGACCGCCCACATAGCCTGAAATGATCCGGCTGGTGGCAAACAGAAAGCTGGGCAGCGCAACCACATCACCGTATTTGGTGGTTTTTGCATAATCAGGATCACACCACAGCGGATTGTCGTCGCCGATGCCATGGGCATAGTGGCGGATATTGTCGCGGGTCGCTTCATAGCACCACGGCTCTACCGTGCGCTCGATTTTCACACCGATACGCTTGCGCAGATCGTCGATACCTTCCTGGGTTATTTTCGGAAATTTCCGGACCATTTTATTCATTCTGAGTTCTCCTTGGATAATGCGATGACCTGCGGATTATTCCGCTGCGGCCCTGTTCTGTGCTTGTTGATCCCGTAGAATTTTGCGGTTCACCTTGCCTGCGGGTGTCTTTGGCAGGTCGGTGACAAATTCGATCTGGCGGGGATATTCATGGCGGGCCAATCGGGCGCGCACGTGATCCTGAATGCTTTGGGTCAGGCCCTCGGTTTCAGCCGCTTTAAGGATGATGTAGGCCTTGACCACCAAGCCGCGCAGCGCATCCGGCGCACCGATCACGGCACATTCGGCCACAGCAGGATGGCTAAGCACCGCGTCTTCAACCTCGACCGCGCCGATGGTCCAGCCTGCCGAAATGATCACATCATCCGCGCGGCCCCCGTGATAGAAATAGCCGTCTGCATCCACCCGCCCCAAGTCTTTGGTCGGGAACCAGACGCCCCGTTTCCTGACCATCAACTCGCCGGTTTCCCCTGCGTCGGCGGGCGAGCCGTCAGGGCGCTGCACCTGAACCTCTACCCCCGGAACCGCCTTGCCCATGGCCCCGTCGCGGATTTCCAGATCCTCTGCGCCGGGGTAATTGGCGATGATCACACCGATTTCCGTGGTGCCGTACATGGAACACACTTTGGTGCCAAAGATGGCTTCCACATATGCTGCGGTTTCGGAATCGATCGGCTCTCCGGTGAAGGACAGCTTGTCAAAACAATAGCTATAGGACTCGGCCACACCCGAATTGCGCATCATTCGATAGTGGGTGGCGGCGGCTGTCAGATTGGTGATCTTGAAGTCATGCAGACCCTTTAACAACCGCACCGCATCAAACTTGCCGCTGTAGGTGCCCGTAGACACCCCCATAGCCAGCGGCGCCAGCGTACCGTGCCACAACCCATGCCCCCACGCAGGAGAGGACGGACAGAAAAACCGGTCTCCGGGGCGGATGCCCGTGGCATATAACGCGGCAACCATCAGCGTGACGATGGATTGGTGGCTGTGTTTCACCGCAGCAGGCAAGGCACGGGTGGTGCCCGAGGTGTATTGCAACACCGCAAGATCACTACCCGCCGTATCCCAGTCATAGGTCGCAGGCAAATCGTCCAGACCGTTCAGGAAATCCTGATCCACCACGGTCACATTCCTGGCCCCGCCCGCTGTGGCGTCAGGGGCTTTTTCAGCGCTGGTGAAAAACACCTGCGGCTTGCAATCGCCAACCCGAAGCGCAATGCCGTCAGGCCCGAACAGGGAAAACATCGGAACCGCCACTGCCCCGCTTTTGATCACCCCGAACATGGCACTGTAAAACGCCAGCGACGGCTCGATCATCACGGCAACTCGGTCGCCTTTTTGAACACCCTGATTGTCCAGATAATGGGCAATCTGCGACGAGCGGCGCGACACTTCGGAAAAGCTGATCACCTCGTCGCGGCCATCCGCATGGGCAATCCGCAGCGCCACGTTTTCGCCGTCCACATGTCTGTCGATACATTCATGGGCAATGTTGAAGCTGGACCGATCGCCGCCAAACAGCTCCCACAGTTTCTCTTTGGAATACTGCGCCTGAGCGTCGGCATAAGATGTGAATTGTGTAAGGCGGGTCATTCCCGTCTCCCTCTTCAAATGTCTGGCGAGCCAGCCTGACAAGCTGTTGCGAAAGGCTGTTGCTCGGTTCGTTGACAATGGTAGGGATTTTAGGAAAGTATTGTCAATATGGTTTCTTTATTGTACATAGACAACAAAACCATAACCCGAAAGGACAGAAAAATGACCGCCGACGACAAAACCACAGCGACCAAACGACAGGTGCCCGCCGTCACCAGAGCCCTTGCTATACTGCGGTTTCTGGCCCGATCCCCCGACCCGATCGGGGTCAATCCGATCGCGCGGGAACTGGATTTGATCCCCAGCACCTGCCTGCATATTTTGCGCGTGCTGCAGGATGAAGGTCTGGTGGATTTTGATTCGAACACCAAACGCTATTCCATCGGAATCGGCATCCTGCCGCTGGCCAGATCAGCGCTGCAACGCAATACATTTTCCACTTTGGTCCAGCCGCGCCTGTCCGAATTGTCACAGAGTTTCGACGTGACCAGCATCGCCACGCAACTGTCCGAACCCAGCCAGATGGTGGTGGTTGCCCTGTCGCAATCCACCATGCCCTTCCGCCTGCAAGTGGATCTGGGCAGCCGTTTTCCCGCCCTGATCAGCGCCACAGGACGGCTGTTTGCGGCCTATAACGCCAAGGATCAAACCGCGCTGCGGGATGAATTCTCCAAACTTGTCTGGGATCACCCGCCGTCGTTCGATCTGTGGACGGATCAGGTAAACGAGTCCCGCGAACGGGGTTATGCCGTCGATCAGGGCAGCTATATTTCCGGCGTCACCGTGGTTGCGGTTCCGGTGTTCGGCCCCAGCGGAAAGATGACCCGCTCGATCGTGGCCATCGGGATTTCAGAGCGTCTGAAAGACAAACAAATCCCCAAACTCGCCAAAGCCATGCAAGCCATTCGCAGCAATATTCAAGACATTCAAATCGACACAGGGAGTTAGGATTTGAGCAAGACACAAACGCCATCACAGGCCCCCCGACAAACGCCGCCGCCCGATTGGACGGCGCTGAAAATTGACGGGTTCATGGACCATATCGGGCAGTTGTTACGCCCGACCAACAGCCCCGCCCGTGACACTTTCGGCCTGCAAACCGACGCCCGACACAAAAACCATCTGGGCATCATTCACGGTGGCGTTCTGACCAGCCTGCTGGATCAGGTGATCGCGCTGGTGACGTGGCAGGCGGTGGACCGCCAGCCTGTTGTTACCGTGCAAATGGACACGCGGTTTACCGGCGCGGCCAGGGCCGGGGACTTTCTGAAAATCCGCGCGAACCTGCGCCACAAGACCCGCACACTGGCCTTTGTGGATGCTGAAATTCTTTGCGCGGAGCAACTGATCGCCACCGCCACCGCGGTGATGAAACTTTCTAACCCAACCGGACAATCTACAGGACAGACCCATGACTGATACGCCCACACCCCCCCGATCCGGCCCTTTGGCAGGGATCAAGGTTCTCGACTTTTCGCGCATCCTGTCCGGGCCTTACGCCAGCATGGTTCTGGCCGATCTCGGCGCGGAAATCATTAAGGTCGAACCCATTGAAAAAGGCGACGAGACCCGCAATTTTCCGCCCTTTCAATCAGGGCTAAGCCATTATTACATCGCACTGAACCGCAGCAAGAAAAGCATCTCGCTTGATCTGAAATCCCCCGAAGGCCAGAAGATCGCCCGGGATCTGGCACAGCAAAGCGACATCGTTCTGGAAAACTTTCGCCCCGGTGTGATGGACCGCCTTGGCCTTGGCTATGACGCCCTGCGCGCCGTGAACCAACGGCTGATCTATTGTTCCATCACCGGCTTTGGCGCGAACAGCCCCCACGGTGACAAACCCGCCTTTGATATCGTCGCCCAAGCCCTGTCCGGCGTGATGAGCATCAACTGCGAACCGGGTCAGGCACCCAACAAACTGGGCATCCCGATGGGCGATATGGCGGGCAGTATCTTTTCCCTGTTCGGCCTGCTGGCCGCCCTGCATGAACGCAACACCACTGGTCAGGGCCGCCACGTAGAGGTCGCCATGCTCGACAGTTTGATCGCCATGCAAGGCTATCTGTCGCAAATCTATTTCGTCACGGGCCAAAGCCCCCAACCCGTCGGCACACAGCACCCCAGCATCGTGCCCTACGGGTCTTTCCCCACATCGGACGGCCACGTGATCGTCGCCTGCCTGACCGAACGGTTCTGGCATAATTTCGCCCGCAGTCTGGACCGCGAAGACCTGATCACCGACCCGCGTTTTTCCCTTTACGCGGACCGCCTGACCAACCGCAGCGCACTGGAACCGATCATCCACGGGCGCATGATGCAGGACACCACCGAATACTGGCTGGACCGTCTGGTGGCCTTTGATGTGCCAAGCGCGCCGATCCTGTCCGTCGGCGAAGCTCTGGAACAAGACCATGTGGCCCGACAGGGGCTGATCGAAACCGTCACCCACCCGCAAATCGGCGAGATGAAACTGGTGCGCGGCCCGATCCGCTTTGACGGCGCGGGCCCGTCCCAAGCCGGCCCGCCTGCACTGCTGGGGGAAAACACCGCCGACATCCTGCGCGATCATCTGGGTCTGGGGGCCGATGACATTGCACAGCTTCGGACCAAAGGGGTGGTGAACGGCAGCTAAGATCGGCAACACATATCGGCAAAGGCTTGCATAAAACCCGCGAAACTGCCTATAATTGCTGGACTTTTACCACACACAAGATCGGCAAAAATGATGGAAACTCCGGGCAGGATAGAACCCTGTTTCTTTGAAGACCATATCCCGACCGAACTGGCCGACCTCTCTGTTGATCTGCAACGGGAGGCCGGACAGTTGGGGCAGGGCCTGCATCCGGACAGCGCGGCAGAGCTGGCGGATTTCGTGCGCGTGATGAACTGCTATTACTCCAACCTGATCGAGGGTCATAACACCCGCCCCCGTGACATTGAAAAGGCGCTTGCAGGGGCGGAACTGGCAGAGGAAACCCGCCCTCTGGCCCTGGAGGCCCGCGCCCATGTGATCGTACAGCGCCGGATTGACCAGATGTTTCGCGCCGGAACATTGCCCGCCCCGACTTCGGTCGGGTTTCTGACATGGGTACACAGGATGTTTTACGATGAAATGCCTGCGGAATTCCGCGTCATCCATCACCCCGACGGCACGACCTCTCCGTTCCTGCCCGGCCAATTGCGGCAGGCGGGGGATGCCGAGGTCGCAGTGGGACGCCACCAGCCCCCCTCTTCCGCCCGCGTTGCGGCCTTTATGGATCACTTTGACAAGCGGTTCCAAATGGCCGCCCGCTCTGCCAGCGGGCGGATCATCGCCATTGCCTCGGCCCATCACCGGCTGAACTATATCCACCCGTTTCCCGATGGCAACGGACGGGTCAGCCGTTTGATGTCCCATGCCATGGCCCTGAATGCGGGCATCGGGGGGCTCGGGCTGTGGTCCGTTTCCCGCGGCCTTGCACGGGGATTGACGGATCGGGGAGAATACAAGCGGATGATGGATATGGCCGACAGTCCCCGTCGCGGCGACAGGGACGGGCGGGGCAATCTGTCCGAAGCAGCGTTGAAAACCTTTTGTACGTGGTTTTTGAATGTGGCGCTGGATCAGGTCACGTTTTCGGCCAAACTCTTTGATCTGGGCGGGCTGGACAGGCGCTATCGCCGCCTTGTCGCGGATCTGGTCGAGGACAAACGCGCCCCCGATCTGATCTCGGCTGTGCTGCGCCATGGCGCACTAGAGCGGGGCGAGGCGCAATTTGCCTTGAAAACGTCAGAGCGGACAGCGCGCAACACGTTAAAACACCTGACAGAGGCAGGGTTTTTAACCTCTGCCTCTCCGAAAACCCCGGTGCGGCTTGCCTTTCCGCTGGAATACCGCGAACGCCTGTTCCCGAACCTGTTTGCAGAGGCCGAACTACCAGAAACCTAGGCCTTTTCAACCAGATGACAGGCCACCATCCCGCTGGACGCCGCCTGAAACAGGTCCGGCGCCACTGCGCTGCATTGGGCCACGGCCACAGGGCAACGGGGGTGAAAGGCGCAGCCGCTTGGCGGGTTCAGCGGGCTTGGCGGCTCGCCCGCCTGGGCCTCGACGCGGCGTTTGGGGTTTTCAATGTCAGGGATCGTCGCCAGCAACAACTTGGAATAGGGATGCTGGGGGTTGGTGAACAACACCTCGACAGGGGCCTGTTCCACAATCCGCCCCAGATACATCACCGCGATATGGGTCGACATATGGCGCACCACGCTCAGGTCGTGGCTGATAAACAGATAGGTCAGCCCCAGTTCATCCTGCAAGCGGCGCATCAGGTTCAGGATCTGCGCCTGCACCGACACATCCAAAGCCGAGGTCGGCTCGTCGCAGACCAGCAGTTCGGGTTCAGAGGCCAGCGCACGGGCAATGGAAATCCGCTGGCGCTGGCCACCGGAAAATTCATGGGGGTATTTCAGCGCGTCATCAGCCCCGAGCCCGACAGTTTCCAGCAGCTCGCGCACCCGATCCAGCGTTTCCTTTTCGCTGTCGCGCAGCTTCATCTCGCGGATCGGTTCGGCAATGATATCCCCTACCCGCCAGCGGGGATTCAGGCTGGAATGGGGGTCTTGAAAGATCATCTGCACCTTGATCGGGCGTCCGGTTTCCCCCGTGCCAAAGCTGATATCTCCGGTTGACGTGGCATAAAGCCCCGTCACCAGCCGTGCCACGGTGGATTTGCCACAGCCGGATTCCCCGACGATGCTGAAACAGGTGCCTTTTTCCACGGTAAAGGAAATATCCGACACCGCTTCGACGAATAATTTCGGGCGGCGTTCGATCACGCGGTTCAGCCAGGGCGCCGAGACGTCAAAAACCTTGCTGACATGGCTGACCGACAATGCCGGTGCGAGGGGGGCTGGGGAAACAGTCATCGGGTTCCTCCTTGTTGTAACCAGCAGGCGGCACTCGTGGTATCCACCACCTTAAGCGCGGGGTTTTCCAGGCTGCATTTCGGCCCCGCTTGGGGGCAACGGGGATGAAAGGCACAGCCCGAAGGACGCGCGTTCAGGCGGGGCATGGACCCGTCAATCTGGGACAGGATTTCAACACGATCATGCAGGCTGGGGATCGCAGCCATCAGGCCTTTGGTATAGGGGTGCTGCGGATTGTGGATCACGTCATTCACAGGCCCGCTTTCCACCACGCGCCCCGAATACATCACACAGACCCGATCGGCGGTTTCGGCAATCACCCCCATATCATGGGTCACCAGCATGATGCCCACACCGGTTTCATCACACAGTTTGCGCAACAAAGCGGTGATTTGCGCCTGTATTGACACATCAAGCGCCGTTGTCGGTTCATCCGCAATGATCAACCGCGGCCCCGCCGCCAGCGCAAGCGCGATCACCACCCGCTGCCGCATCCCGCCTGAAAACTGATGCGGATACTGGCGCAGGCGTTCTTCGGGCGCGGGAATGCCGACACTGCGCAGCAACTCCAGCGCACGCTCGTTTGCCTGCGGGCGGGTCATTTCACTGTGCAAACGGATGGTTTCCACCAGTTGCTTGCCCACCGTGAACAGCGGGTTCAGCGCGGTCAGCGGGTCTTGGAAAATCGCGCCCATCTCGCGGCCGCGCACTTTGGTCAGCTCGGCCTCGGTCAGGGTATCGACGCGCCGCCCGCCCACATGGATTGCCCCTTTGGCAATACGGCCCGGATGTTCCAGCAGGCCCAGAACCGCCAGACCGGTGATGGATTTCCCAGCCCCGCTTTCCCCGACCACCCCCAGAATTTCCCCCGGCGCGATCTGCATGGACACATTGTCAATTGCAGTCAGAACACCCCGCCGTGTGGGGAACTCCACGCTCAGGCCGTCTACGTCCAGCGCGGGCGTTGTGTCACTTGTTTGGTCAGGCACGGGAATGGGCTGAACCATCATGCTAGTCTCCATTCATCATTGGAAAAGTCGGTGGAAATATCTGCGACACTGCGGGATGGCCCAAAGTGCGCTCGGGGTATTTTTCGATCAAACCGTCGAATTGCGCCTGCACCTGCGCGCGGGCCGCTGGCATGTCGATGCCCGCAACCGCGCCGTCACGCATGGACAGACGCCCGTCTACAATCGTGGCCCGCGTCACCCGCCCCGTCGCCCCGAGGATCAGGGTCTGGACCGGATCAATCCGCGGCGCCATATAGGCGTCATTCATGTCAAACACCGCAATATCCGCCTTGGCCCCTGCCCGCAAAACACCGATGTCGTCGCGGTTCAATGCCTTGGCACCATTCAGCGTGGCCGCATCGAACATATGGGCCGAGGTCACCGACTCCAGCCCGTCATTCAGGCGGCAGGCCATCAGACCCACGGCCATATTCAGCACCATATCAGGCGGGGCGGTATCCGTGCCCATGGCCAGATTGATCCCCATCGCACGCAGCTTGGCAAAGCTGCGCAACGCGCCGCCGTGACGGGCGGACACCAGCGGGCAATGCACCACCGTCACGCCGCCGTCGCGGTAGCGTTCCAGATCGGTGCCTGTTGCCACCGTGGCATGGGGGGCCAGCAATCGCGGCGACAAACACCCCAGAGAATCCAGCCAGTGCGGTGCGGTCATCCCGTGCAACGCCAGCACGGTTTGCAATTCCATCTGACCCTGCGCCATGTGCAGGCGCACAGGGCAATTCAGATCCTCCGCCGCAGTCATGGTCCGTTTCAACAGGGCTGCGGTGCAGGTTTCCACCCGATCAGGGGCCAGCATCGGTGATACCAGATCGCGCCCCTGCATCTGTTGGGCAAAGCCGATGGCATCCTCTAACCCTTGCAGCCCGCGGGGTTCATCAAAGACCGCGCGCATTTTGCCGGATCCGTCCACCACCATCCCGCCCGCGCGGTAGGCTGGGCCAAGCCAGACCCGCAGGCCCATATCTTCGGCCGCATCCGCAGCGGCGGTGAATTCGGCAACGGTTTCCCCCCATTCGCGGTAAAACAACGACGCAATCGGCGCAGCAGAGGTGATCCCGTTCAACAGCAACTGCCCAAAGGCAAAGCGTTTCTGAAAGGCCAGTTCTTCGGGGGAATACATTTCGTAAGGTCCGCGATCCACATAGGACTGGGGCCAGACGCGGCCTTTCTGCTCGCTTGGCCAATTGTCATGGGCCAGCAGGGTGGTATCCAGATCGGACAGCGCATCCAGATCCACAAACCCCGGTGCTATCAAGGCCGCGCCCATGTCAAACCGCGCCGAAACCGTGCCTTCAAACCGCTGGCCGGCGAATAGAATACGGTCGTGTTCAATCACCACCTCGCCCTGATGCACCAGCCGCCTGCCCTGCGGTGTGTCTACCACAATCCAGTCAGCGGCTAGGGCCCAACGACCAGCGGGGCGTTTGCCAAGGGGAAGATCAGCAAAGCGCATTATGGCGCTTCCATCAGGGTTGCCCCGTCACGGGCGGTAACTTTGCCCGCCTTCACAACCAGCTTGCGCGGTGCGTGGGACACGATGGCATGGGCCACGGCAACACCCTCGACCAGCACCAGATCACCGGGCGCGCCGACTTTCAATTCGCGCCGTTCCAACCCCATGGCAACAGCACCACCCCCTGCGCAAATATCCAGCGCCTGATACATTTCCTTGTCAGATCGCAGGTTATTGCGCAGCCCGACAAATTTCGCCCGCTCCAGCATGTCACCGTTGCCATAGGGGCCCCAAGTGTCCTGAATCCCGTCATTGCCCGCCCCGATGCGGATGCCGTGGGCCTGCAACTGTTTCACCATCGGCGCAGGGCTAGAGGTGGGCGCAGTGGTCAAAATCGCCACATCCAGCGCGGCGAGCCGTTCCAGCAGCCCCTCGACCCGCGCCTGATCCGGCATCCCCAGACAGAAGGCATGGGAAATACTGATCATGCCTTTCATGCCCAAAGCCTCGGCCCGATCAAGGGTCTGTTCCATGGAAAACGCACCCAATTCGCCCCGCTCGTGCAGGTGAATGTCGATGCCTTTGCCGTGTTTGTCAGCCAGTGCAAAGATCGTATCCAGATGCCCCTTCGGGTCGTGATCAACGCCACAAGGGTCCAGCCCCCCCATCAGATCCGCACCCATGGCCATGGCCTCGTCCAGCAGTTCGGCGGTGCCGGGGCTGATCATCAGACCCGATTGGGGAAAGGCCACGGTCTGGATTTCCACCACATCGGCCAGTTTTTCTGCGGTTTCCATCACGCCTTCCAGCGCGCGCAGCCCGCCTGTGGTGTCGATGTCCACATGGCTGCGGATCAGGGTCGCACCATATCCTGCCGTTTTCAACGCATGGCGCATGGATTGCACATGGGGGTCCATACCAAGGCGGGTTTTCATCTGGCGTTCGTTGTCGATCATCGCCATCAGATTGCCGCCGCCCACATCGTTGTGATACCACGGATAGCCCAGCAGGGATTTATCCAGATGGGTATGCGCCTCACTCAATGCAGGGATCGCGATGCGCCCGCCTGCGTCTTCTACAGGTGTGGCGCCTGCGTCCAGATCAGGGGCGATCTTGGCAATCCGCCCGTTTTCGATCAGCAGATCGGTCGGCGCGCCATCCATCACACGCAGGTTTTTAATCAGTAGGTTTGTCATCGGTTTCAGTCCTTTAGCGCAGTTTAGGGTTCAGCGCGTCGCGCAGCCAATCGCCCAGCATATTCACAGCAACCACAAGGATGCAAAGCTGGATCGACGGGAACAGCACGATCCACCACGACCCTGAAAACAGGTATTGATTGCCCACACGGATCAACGTGCCAAGCGAGGGTTGGTTGGGCGGCATTCCGACACCCAGAAACGACAGGGTCGCTTCGATCAGGATGGCCAGACCAAAGTTCAGCGTGGCCGCCACAAAGATCGGTGTCAGCGTGTTGGGCAGGATATGTTTCAGCATCAAACGCCGCGCAGGGGTGCCGACCAAGCGTGAGGCCATGACGTATTCCTTACGCCGCTCCACCATGGTCTGGGCGCGCACCACACGGGCGTATTGCACCCAGGAATACATCGCAATTGCCAGCACCAGCACCGCCGCCACACCAATTTCACGAAACGCAGGCGGCAGGAACTGCTGCGCAACCGAGCTGACAAGGATCGCCACCAGAACGATCGGAATCGACAGCAGCACATCGCCAATCCGCATCAGCACATTGTCGATCCAGCCGCCATAATAGCCCGCCATCAGACCCAGCCCGATACCCACCACCAAAGACACCGCAACCGATGCAATGCCGATGATGATCGAAATCCGCGTGCCATACAGAATACCTGAAAGAATATCCCGCCCCTGCACGTCTGTTCCCAAAAGGAACGGCATCTGCCCGCCCTCCATCCAGATGGGTGGCAGTTCGGCGTTCCACAGTTCCAGCGCAGCCAGATCGTAGGGGTTCTGGGGGGACAGAACTGGCGCCAGAAAGGCGGTAATGATCACCAGCAACAGGACAATCGCGGCCCCCACTGCGGATTTGTGGGATTTGAAAGACCACCACAGATCACTTTCCCAAAAACGTTCCATCCGTGTCGGCACGGCTTTACCAGAGGTTTGGTCGCTCATTTTTCGGCTCCTCGCAGGCGGGGGTCAATCACGGCATAGGTCATATCGACGATGGCATTCAGCACCACAAAGATCAGCGCCACGATACACAGGTATGCGGCCATGATCGGCACATCCACAAAGGTCACCGCCTGAATGAACAGCAGTCCCATTCCGGGCCATTGGAACACGGTCTCGGTGACCAGCGCAAAGGCGATCAGCCCGCCGATCTGCATGGCGGTCATGGTCACAACCGGCATCAGACAATTGCGCAGCGCATGGCGGAAGTGGATGGATCGCGCCGGAATACCCCGCGCGCGAGCAAATTTGATAAAGTCGGACCGCAGCACTTCCAGCATTTCCGCGCGCACCAGTCGCATCACCAAAGTGATCTGGAACAGCGAAAGAGACAGCGCGGGCAACACAATAGACATCCGCCCTGAAGAAGACAGCAGCCCCGTGGTCCACCAGCCCAGATCCACCGTATCGCCACGCCCGAATGCTGGGAACCAGCCAAGCCAGACCGAAAACACAAGGATCAACCCGATCCCCACAACAAAACTGGGCAGGGATATGCCGATAATAGACGTAAATTGCATGGTTTCGGCGTACCAGCTTTGCCGTTTGATCGCGGTGATCACCCCCATGGGCACCCCGACGATCAGCGATATGAACGTGGCCACCAGAACCAGTTCGAAAGTGGCGGGGAAACGTTCAGAAATCATATCCAGCACATCACGCTGGTTGCGGAAGGAAATTCCGAAATCACCCGTTGCAGCACGCCCGACAAAGGTCGTGAATTGCATCAGAAACGGCTTATCCAGCCCCAGACGTTCGCGCAGATCGTCGCGCTGTTCCTGGGTGGCTTGTTCGTTCAGCATCTGATCCACAGGATCGCCGACAAAGCGAAAGATAACAAAAGCCAGAAACGTCACCGAGAGCATGACAAAGACGGCATTGGCGAGGCGTTTGATAATAAAAGCCAGCATATCAAAAATCCCTGAAATCAGAGGAAAAAAGGGGCGACGGTTCTGCGCCGCCCCAGGGGGGGAGAATTACTTGGTAACGTACCACATCCGCGGCTTGTTGTCGGGGAACTGTGGCAGATCACTGAACCCTTTGGACACGGCCCAAGCCATCGGCTGCTGGTGCAACGGCATCATGATGACCTCATCCTTGGCGATCTTCAGCGCGTCTGTTTCCATCTGCAAACGGGTGTCCCGATCCAGTTCAACCGCAGCGGATTGGGTCAGTTTATCCAGTTCGGGATAAGACCAGTCCCCCCAGTTGAACACGCCGGAATTGCCGTCTTTGGAATGCAAAACCTGCACAAGGATCGAATAGGTGTCCAACATCGGCAGCGTCGCCCAGCCCAGCGTATAGACATCCGCCTTGCCATTGGCCCGTTTCGGGGTTTGTTTGGCGGTCGGCCCGATATCCAGTTTCGGCTTCAGCCCGATGCGCGACCACATGGACGCAATTGCCTGACAGAATTGTTCCTCGTTCACATAGCTTTCGTTGGTGCAAACAAAATCAAATTCAAATCCGTCTGGATAGCCTGCATCCGCCAGCAGGGTCTTGGCCTGATCGGGATCATAGGCGGCGGGGGTATCCAATGCTTCGGAATAACCCGGAATGGACGGGGCAACCAGCGTGCCTGCATTGCGGGATTTGCCGCGCATCACTTTGGCCTGGATCAAATCCATATCCACAGACATTTGCATGGCCTGACGCACCCGCAGATCATTCATCGGGTTTTCACCACCCGCAACCAGTTCGTCGCGGCGATTAAAGCCCAGCATCACCGTGCGCAGATCGGTGCGTTCCAGCACATCCAGATTATCTGCAGCGGCAAGGCGGGGCAAATCCTGCACAGGGGCGGAATCCACGAAATCAACCTCGCCCGACAACAGGGCCGCGACCCGCGTAGCGGCAGATGAAATCGGCTGGAATTCGATCCGCGTCAGATTGTGTTTCGCCTCATCCCACCAGTTTTCATTCACTGTCAGAATGGTTTGCGCCTCGGGGGTGCGGGATTCCAGCATGAACGGGCCGGTGCCATTGGTGTTGAACGTGGCATAGCCTTCTACGCCCGCGCTGACGTCCGTCGGTTTTTCGGCGTTATTGGCCACCAGCCAGCTTTTGTCAAAAATATGGATGTTGGTCAGATCGTTCAACAACAGCGGATAGGCCCCTGTCAGTTCGATATCAATCGTGTGGTCATCCACAACAGTGGCGCTTTTATAGGCAGGCAGATTGCCCTTCAAAGGCGAGGTATCATCACTGACCCGTTGCAGACTGGCCAGCACATCCTCGGCGGTGAAATCCGCGCCATCGTGGAACTTCACACCCTCGCGCAGGGTAAAGCGCCATGTGGTCGGGGACACGATTTCCCAACCGGTGGCCAGCGCCGGTTCGATCTGCAAATCGCGGTTATACCGCACCAAACCTTCATAGATGTGGTTCAGAAAGTTGATTGTATAGCTGTCGCCATAAGAATACGGGTCCAGCGACACGATATCACGCGGCGCGCCCCAGCGAATGGTTTCAGCAGAAGCAGAGGTCGCAAGCAGTGCAGCAGCAATCCCCCCCAAAGCAGCGCGGTGTAGTTTTTGTGACAAGTTCATAGTTTCGTCTTCCCTGTTATTGCACACAAATTAATCACAGTTTGTATACATGTTTTATTGAAAGAGCTGTCTCACACAGGGCGCCACTGGTGTTATCGGCGCCAAGATTCGCAATACAGCCCTATAACCATGGGACGTTAGGGTCAAAAATTCGATTTGGCTACAAAAAAATAAAAGATTGTATTCAATCATTGTATCCAATACTCTGACCACAATCGCTGACAATGTTTTTGGCGGATATGATATAGGTTCCACATGTACAAATCTTCGACTCGCAGTTTTCCGGTATACGATTCGCTTCGACAGGCGATTATCGAGCAAGCGCTCAAGCCTGGCGTAAAGCTGCCCGAGGATTCGATCGGTGACACTTTCAGCGTCAGTCGCACCACCGTGCGCAGCGCCTTGGTCCGTCTGGACGCCGAGGGACTGGTAGACCTGCAACCCAATCGCGGGGCCTCTGTTGCGGTGCCAACGATCGAAGAAGCCCATGACATTTTCGAAATGCGTCAATGTCTGGAACGCGAGGTCATGCAGCGCCTGTGCAAGATGGATGCAAAACCCATCATCAAGGCGCTGAAATCCCATCTGGCCGAGGAAAAGAAATACCTGCACGTGGACACCACACGCTCTATCCGTCTGGCCGGAGAGTTTCATATTTTGCTGGCGGAACTGACGGGATCAAAGATCCTTGCCAATTACGTCAATGAAATCGTGTCCCGCTGTTCCTTGGTTCTTGCGCGGTTTGCACAGGCCCATTCGGCCAAATGCGGGCTGGATGAACACACGGAAATCATCGCCGCCATTGAAGCGGGCGATGCAGAACGGGCCATCAGTCAGATGCACCAGCATCTGCACGGCGTACAAGACCGCGCCCTGCTGAACCCCGATGATCAGGACAAAGACAACGTCAGCGACATCCTTGCGCGCTACGTCACGCCAAACGCCTGATTCCGCACATCTTTTCTTTCATTTTCGCTAACTTATGGGTGTATTCATGGACCAGTCCGACTCAAAATCCGACCGTTTTGACTTTTCTAAACTTGCCGCACGGGACCGCTACAAGCTGCTGATCGGGTCGGTTGTGCCCCGCCCGATTGCCTGGGTCACAACCGTTGACGCCGCAGGCCGCCCCAATGCCGCGCCGTTCAGCTTTTTCAACTGCCTGTCGTCAGACCCCGCAATCCTTGCCCTCGGTGTCGAAAACCACGAAGACATGCGCTTCAAAGACACCGGCCACAACATCCGCGTCACCGAAGAATTTACCGTCAACATCGTGGATTACGCAAATCTGCACACCATGAACACCACAGCGGTGAATTTCGCAGCAGATGTGAATGAAATCGACGCGGCGGGCCTGACCATGATCCCCGGTGAATTCGTCAAATGCCCGCAAATCGCCGAGGCCCCGATCCGCTTTGAATGCAAACGCCATGTTACCCTGAACATCGGCAAATCCCGCGAAATCATCCTGGGCGAAGTCCTTGCCATGCACGCCCGCCCCGGCCTTGTGAATGACCGCTACCACGTGGACCCCGTCGCCCTTGACGCGCTTGGGCGAATGGGCGGCCACGGTTATTGCCGCAGCACTGAAACCTTTGATCTGGCCACCCCGTCCGAACCCGAATGGCGCGCTGCGCAGCAACCTGTTCCAGCCGAATAATGCCCATGCGCCTGCTGGTCCTGAACCCCAATGCCACCGCGGAAATGACCGATCGAATCGGCGCCGAGACCCTGCGCCATCTGCCAGAAGGCATTGATCTGGTCCTGCGCACCAATCTGGCTGGCCCTGCCTCGATTCAGGGTCACGCCGACGGGTTGGCAGCCCTGCCCGGCACCTTGGACCTGCTGGCTGAAACCGAATTCGACGCGGCGGTGATCGGCTGTTTTGACGATACAGGCCTTGCCCAAACCCCGAAAGGTTCAGTCATCGGGCTGGGCGAAGCCGCCATGCGAAAAGCCGATTCACTGGGCCAGCCCTATGCGGTTCTGACCACATCCGAACTGTCGGTTCCGGTTCTGGTAGAAAACGCGCGGACCTATAGCGTGGAAACCCATCTGGTCTGCATCCGCGCCAGCACAATTGCGGTTCTGGATTTTGAATCCAACCGCCAAGCCGCCGCGCACCGCCTGATTACAGCGGCAAAAACACTGTTGGTCGAACATCCCGACATCAAAACCATCGTTCTGGGCTGTGCGGGCATGGGGGGGCTTGCGGCGGAAATGGAATCCGCTCTGACCATCCGCGTTATCGACCCGATCATCGCATCGGTTGAGTCAGCCCTGACCCTGTTTAACGCACCGGCCCAATCCTGAACGGGATCGGGCCGGTGGTCGTTTTTGTTAAACCCCAAAGGATTTCCGGCTGCGCAGGTAGTATATCACCCCGCCCAGAATGGACCCGATGATCCAGGCATAACCGGACAACTGGCTCAGCATCGGCACCCAGACTGCGGCCACGGAAAACACTGCCGCAATGGCGAAAGCCACCAGAGCATGATCGTTCCAACCGTTGCCATAGTGATATGCCCCGCCCTGCATATTGTAGAGATCATCGCGTTTCAGCTCTTGCTTCCGCAAGATGTAGTAATCCACGATCAAAATCCCGTACAGCGGCGCAAGGGTCGCCCCCAGCGTATTCACAAAGCCGCCAATGCCGAACTGGCTGATAAAGGCCGTCCACAACCCGCCAATTACCAGTGCAAAACCCGAGGTAATCAACCCCGCCTTGCGAAAGCTGATCTTGGTCGGGTTCAGGTTGGCAATCCCGTTCACCGCAGGGATAAAATTGGCCACCAGATTGATCCCGACCGTTGCCGCAAAAAAGGTGATCGCCGCAATCACACCCAGCAAAACACTATCCGTGCGGGCGACAATTTCTGTCGGATTGGTGATTTTTTCACCGTAAACCACCGCAGCCCCCGCCGTTGTCAGCAAAGCCAGTGCCGAAAACAGGATCATATTGAACGGCAGCCCCGCCAGATTGCCCTTTACCATTGCGGATTTATCCCGCGCGTATCGGGAAAAATCGCTAAAGTTGATCATTACAGCGGCGAAATAGGCCACCATCGTGCCGATAATTGCGATGAAGCCGGTAAACTCGGTTCCCCAAGTTGCGTCCGAATTCACAAAAATCGTCTGTGCCTGTGACAGCAACTGGCCGTCGGATTTCACCCAGAGAATTGCCAAAAGGCCGATCATCACCAGATAGACAAACGGACCCGCGATATTCAAAAAGGTTTCAACCCAGTCCATGCCGCGCCAGAAAATCACGATGTGAAAGCCCCAGACGATGACAAACGACAGCCAGTCGATTCCCGTCAGGCCCAAAAACTCGGCCCCGCCACTGGCCCCTGTGACAGACTGGATCAGCAAAGCCACCGCCGTGGACGCAAAATAAACCTGCACGCCGTACCAGAACACCGCAACTGTGGCGCGCAGAACCGCAGGCAGCCTGGCCCCCGCCGTCCCCATACTGGCCCGCGCAAAGACCGGATAGGGAATCCCGTACCGCTCGCCCGCGGCACCGGACAGGTTCACCAGAAACATCACCAACAATCCCGCCACAATCAGCGCGGCAAAAGCTGTCCAACCGCTGACGCCATACGAAATGAACAACGAGGCCACCAGCGAATAGCCGAACAGCGATTGAATATCATTGGCCCAGATGTTGAAAATGGCAAACCAGCCCCACGTCTTTTGATCCGGCGCCACAGGCCGCAGCGCGTCGCTGCCGCCCCCGTCACCCGTCATGTTTCCTGCTGTCGTGCTGTCCATATTGAGACTCCCTTGTCTTTTGTTTTTTAACGGCCCATCGGGCTGGCCCCTGCTGGATCGGGGTAGGATATCCAGCAGAAACGGGCACAGCCGCAGTGCCAAAATTGACATTACGGATTATATTTCAATGCTTTATCCGCTTAATCGATTCCTAACGAGTTGGAATGTTTCCCCAGATTTTACGTGCTATTGCATCTAAAATGTTAGATAATATCTCTATCAGGCGATACACTCTAAAATCCAGAAGGACTTTCAGCTAATGCCAGATAATTCGGGTTCACCCCCGCCGGATTTGATGACCGAACAAGCCTATCAGGCGCTGCTTGCGCAATTGCGCGACGGGCGGCTAAGCAGTGGCACGTTTTTATCCATGCCCGTGCTGGTGACCCGTCTGGAACTGCCCATCGCGGCTGTGCGCGACGCCGTCAAACGGGCCGAGGCGGGCGGGCTGGTCACCGTCATTCCCAAACGGGGCGTGATGATTATGGACGCAGGGCCGGACACCACCCGCGAATGTATGGAACTGCGGATGGTTTTTGATTGCGAGGGTGCGCGCCGTTTGATTGAACAGGCCGAAAACATCCCCCTTGCCGAACTTCGCGACGCCCATGAAGACCTGCGCGACGCGGCCCAAACCCGGATGAGCCCTGAACTGACCCTGCGCGCGATAAAAACCGATCTTTCGCTGCACAATGCACTGGCAGCCGGCAACGAATCGCCCCTTGCCACGCGGCTTTACGCTGAAAACCGCGAGCGGATTTCCATTATCCAGAACACCCGCCCCTTCCTGTCCAATCGCATTGTATCGGCCATGGACGAACACCTGACAATCATCGCCGCTCTGGAAGCCCGCGACACCGAAGCAACCCTCTCTGCGATCCGCGCCCATTTGCGCAGCACCTTGATCTGGTGGGGTATTCCAGCCTGAACCGCAGAGCGTTTGCACGCATAGAAAGACAGCCCCATGCCATATCTGGCAGACCACCGACCTTGCCGGTCGCCCTAAGCTGACAGGTTATTCGGTGCGCTTTTTGCGGCCATATTCAGCCCGTGCTTTTCTTTGCGCTTTTCTTCCAGAACCGTCAGGTAAATCACCACCAGGTCAATCGCGGTCAGCACCAAAAGCAACGGCCCGCCGACCGAAAACCATTCAATCATCTGATAGACAACAAAGGCGGCCAGAACAAAAATCGCCGCGTGATATGCCCATCTGGCGCCATATAAAAGCGCCGCAACCACGACGACGTGCAAGGCCCCGTGTGCAGCAAAATACACCGTGTAAAAAGTCAGTTCCGACTGGGGAATTATCCCCGCCAGTTCAACAATCTTGGTGGCAAGAAAATCTTTCGGATCGTCTGCCAGTTCTTCCTTGAACACCCATTTCGCAATCGCAGGCAGCGCCTGAATAAGGCCCATCTGGATCGCAACCGCCGTGGCAAGCTGGATCACCCCCAGCAGGCCTTTGCCAAGAATCGTCAACAGGAACAGCCGATGGTTCCAGAGCTCTGCTCTGTCTTGCGGGCTTGGCAATTCGGTGCTTGTCACGGTGAACTCCTGTAGAAACACATAGGGCTATAACCGTCCTGCAAGGATTGTAAACCACCCTCACCTGCCTCTGCCCTCCCCGATTGCGGCAGGGTGTTCCATTTGGGGTTTGCCACAGCCGGCATCCGCGCCAATCACGGGATTTGCCCTTCTGCTTATGCTGTCATCAAACGCGGCCCAATACCCTTCAACCCCGTGATGGTGTCAAAGATCCAAGCAACACAGCAAAAGGCGGCAAGTCACCTCGCCGCCTTTTCGAAAGTGCGGGGCTGCGGGCTTAAACAGGGGCGGCCTCTCCGTGCATGTCACGGCCCTGATCCCGCGCGTCCGGCTTTGCACGGGGCGGGTCTGATTGCAGGAACGCTGCGCCCACGCCCAAGCGCAGGGCAAGGGCCAGAACGCCGCCCAGAATAAGGGCAAACCCCAACATCATCACGCTAAGGCCCAAGCCCGCCAAAAGAACCATCGCGGTCAGACCGCGGGCCACTCCTGATTTTATCTTCTCCATATCCCAGTCTCCTTTTCTCTTCTCTAGAGATCTGGAAACCGGATATGACAATCACCTGCCCGCTATATTACATCTGTGTAATCCAGCGATTTTAAGACGGCCACCCCCCCGCCAGACACGCCCCGCCAGACACCCGCTGTCCTGCGCAGCCCCCGTGGCAGGGCTTGGCAAAACCTCCACGGCGTGTCTGCTCTGCGCTGCTTCAGGCCATAATGCGCCATTTTGGCAGACGAATACAGGCCGTGGTGCCAGCGTCACTGACCATCACCTCGAACTCTCCCCCGTGTAGTTCGGTCAAACGGCGGGTCAGCGGCAACCCCAGCCCAAGCCCGCCCTGCGTGCCGCGATTGTTAAGACCACCGCCCACAATAAAAGGTTTGTACAGCCGTGACAGTTCTACACTGTCATCAATTTTCCCGTCATCCCTGACTCGAATTTCCACATTGCCCCCTGCATCCCGCCCGACATTCAGGTCAATTGACGTCCCGCCATGCAGCACGGAGTTCATCAACAACGAAATCACACAGACCTTAATATGCGCCGCATCAACCAGAACCGGCTGTGCAATATCGCAAACCGGCGGCGCAAATGTTTTGCCCGCCGCGATCGTCGCAGCAGCGTGGTCCTGATGCAGTTCACCTGCCAGATCATTCAGGTCCGTTGCCTCCTCATTCAAACGAAGCTCCCCCGTGCGCAGGTCGCTAAAATCCAGAATCGTCGAAATCAACTTTGAAAGATGTTGGCTCGACTTTACCGCACTGGTGGATAATTTTTTGTTAAGAGGATCCGTCATACGCGCATCCAACATGCCGATTGCCCCGTGAATCACCGTCAAAGGGGTGCGCAATTCATGCCCCACCAAGGTCAGAAATGTATCCTCCACAGAATCGGAAACCTCCGCTGCCGGGGCCGCAGGAGCTTTCTCCAGCGCGGCCACAACAGCGCGACCCAGATGTTCCAGCGTTGCCAGTTCACTGTCTGTCGGCCTGTCATGGGGTACAAAATCCAGCACACACAGGCTGCCAAACCGAAATCCAGAGGACAGAATCAAAGGCACACCCGCATAATACCGCGCCTGCGGCCCGCCTTCAGCCACCATAGGGTGGTCCATGAATTTCGGGTCCTTGCTTAGATCAGGGATCACCATAGGCGCGCCCGACATGATCGTATGGGTACAGAACGAGTTGTTTTTCGGCATCTCGTCCAGCGCAATTCCCACCACAGATTTATACCACTGCGTGCTTTCTTCAACCACACTGATATGGGAAATCGGGCAGCCCAAAAGCGAAGCCGCCGCAGAACACAGCGTGTCAAACAGCACCTCATTCTCACGGGTCAACCCGGGCACATTCAACGTGGCCTGAACCCTCGACTCTTCATTAAAAGGAATGGGATGCGTGATCATAATGCTCTTTACCTGTCGCCGTTTATTATTGTGCAGGCTATGTAACGGCTTCGCGTGGATAAGGAAGTTCCTAACCGACTAAGCAAACATTCTCTCCAGCTTAGTTGCGCTAAGACACCATCCGGCCACCACCAGTTCTATCCCCCCTTGCAACCATTGTTGCGTGCGGCTTTGGGCAAAATGTCCATTTCCACCTCCCGACAGCAACCGCGCCCGCTGGCCAACGCAAGAGCTATAGCGCAACTCTACAGACACAATAGACCCCGATCTCAACAAACAGCGCTGCGGGATTCTACCGTCAGAAGTTGTCAACGCAATCCGACCGCAAAATACGCGAACTCGACTGCCAGATACTCGGCCTGTTCGTCACCCGCGCCGCGGTTTCGGAAGTGGTGGAAGACGGGTTCTTTGAGTTCATGGGCCGAGCCGTTGCGCCTTAAGATTTGCCTGGCTTGCCGACCGGGATCAGTCCATCAAACGGTTGGCCTGTGGCCGCCTCGTACTCCGCCTCGTCCCAGAAACCGATCAAAATTCCAGTCTCTGCCGACTTTCGTTGCCCTGCCAGTACGTTTTCTGTCGCAGTGATGCGGGTGTGGTGTTGCAACGCCCATGCAGTCAAGGCCTGCTCCATTTCGGCGCGGGCTGCGATATGTTCCTCGTCATCCGAGCTGCCGATGTTGTGCAGTTCTTGCGGGTCCGCCTCGAGATCGAACATCACAGGCGCGAAGCCTTCGCAGCGGATATACTTCCAACGTCCGTCGTGAATCATGACAGTGCGCGCATCCTCTTGCGGAACGTTAAGTGCTTGCGCCATTTCAAAACTGGAATAGTCATGCTCGCTGATCGCATAGCGCCGTGAAAATCCCGTCGTGCCGTGTAGCAGCGGAGTGAGATCGCGCCCCTCAAGGATATGCGGTTTGGGTTTCCCCCCAAGGGCGTTCAGAAACGTTGGCGCAAGGTCGATCATTTCGACCAGTTCATCTGTCACTGTACCGCGTGTTGAATCCGCCTCCGGGCGCGGATCACAGATGATCAACGGCACCTTGGCTGCAACCTCGTGATAGAAGTCCTTATCCCCCATCCAGTGGTCACCCATGTAATCGCCGTGATCGGAGGTGAAGGCGATGATTGTGTTCTCGCTGATCCCTGTTTCGTCCATCCATGCGAACAGGCGGCCAAGATTATCATCAAGCTGTTTGATCAATCCCATGTAGGCCGGAATGACGTGTTCACGCACATGATCGCGGCTGAAACTTTTGCAGACGCGGGCGTTCTGATAGGCGCGCAACAAGGGATGGTCGACATCGCGCTCGGCGTCCGAGCGGATCGGATCGATGATGTGCTCTGGTCCGTACATATTATGATAGGGCGCCGGGACGATGTAGGGCCAATGGGGTTTGATATAGCTAAGGTGGCACATCCACGGCTGACCGTCTGCCTGTGCTTGCGCCATGAAATCCATTGCGCGATCGGTCATATAGGCGGTTTCCGAATGCTCTTCAGGCACATTCGCCGCAAGTCGAGAGTTTTTCAGCAACCACGCGGACAGAAGCTCTCCGTCTGCATCCACGCCCGAATTTGCGAAGTCTTCCCACGGGTTTTCAGATGTGTAGCCCAAGTTGACCAAATAGTCGTCGTATGCCGACCATCTTTGCCGCGCGCTATCGGGGTGCAACCCGTCGTCTCGCTCAAACGCTTCAAACCCGCATTCGGACACACGCACGCCGATTTCGGAATCGGGGTCAATTCCAAGCCACGCCATGCCTTCCTGATCGGCGACCATATGGGTCTTGCCCACTAAAACAGCACGCGCACCTGCTTGGCGCAGGTGATCCCCGAGCGTCGGCTCCCCCACGCGCAGCGGCATCCCGTTCCAGGTCGATCCATGGCTGCGCACGTAGCGCCCCGTATAGGCAGACATGCGGGACGGACCGCATACGGGTGACTGAACATAAGTTTTATTGAACCGCACGCCCCGCTTTGCCAGTGCATCAATATGGGGTGTGTGCAGATGCGGGTGCCCGTAACAGCTCAGGTAATCGAACCGCAGTTGGTCCGCCATAATCCACAGAACATTTGGTGTATCGGTCACTGGGCAGGTTCACTTTCAAGTATTGTGTCAATCGGTTGGCGAAGGAAGTCTTCAAGGCGGTCGAGGAGGCCAATAAAAGTCTTTAATTCTTCATCGGTAAAGGTCGCCTTGAGTGCATCGCGCCGCTGTTTCATCACTGGCGCGGTTTGCTCGTAGACCGCTATTCCCGCGGGCGCTAAAGTTACCAGAACCTTCCGGCCGTCCGTACCATTACGCGCCATTGTCACATACCCCTTGTCCCGCATGGCTGGCAGCGCGCGACTGAGTTGAGAGTGATCAATGCGCTGGACATCAGCTAAATCGCGGATCGTCATGGGCCCTGCTTCGGACAAATCCCAAAGAACACGCCATTCAACAATCGACAAACCGCTTGCGCGTTGAAGAATGCGCTGCCCCTGCAGACGTGACGCCGCATAGGTCGCCGGTAGGCGTGAAAACAAGTTGTTTTCCTCGCGCGCGCGTCGCTGCTTGATCCGCTCTTCCTGAGGCTCGGCTGGTGTTTTCATCGTCAAAATCTCCCTCTCAAACTTAAACACCGAAAAATAATTCGTGACAAGTCATATACTTTCTGCAACGTTTTTATCAGCAGCCTCTGACTCGGGGCGCTGCGTCTCGGGAGGGGCGCATATTAGGGAGAGAAAATTATGATGAAATCTGCATTCGCAGGTGTGGCTGTCGCTTTGGCACCACTTGCCGTGGCTGCGCAGGTCACACTGACATCTGAAACCTCAAGCGTAGGGTCTTCGCCACATTACGTGGACACCACATTGGCCGCCGTCCTAGACAGCGCAGGCGTTGCCACGGTTCAGGTAACCGAAGGCGCGACGCTGACCAATTCGGTTCAGGCTGTCGCTGAAGGTCGCCTTGATATGGCCTCTGCACCGATGATTTTGCCGTTTCTGTTGTCGCGAGGCATTGGCCCATACAGCGGTGTAGGTGCCGAGGACGGGGCCGATTTGGCCGATGGCATTCGGGTTCTGTTTTTCCATGCCGGATCCCATCAAATATTTGGCCATTACAACTCTGCGCCGATTGATGACATTCGCAATCTTGAGGGGCTACGTATTTGGAACGGGCCGCCACGCGGTGCTGCCCTGACATCCGGTCGCGCTATGGTGCAGTTGTTGTCTGGCTTGAAAGACGGAGAGGGCTACGAAGGCATTCAAAACCCTTGGCCCGACACAGTTGCAACCATAACTGGCGGTGGTGCCGACGCATGGACGTCCCCCGATGGCGTCCCGTCCGGTCGTCAAATCCAGTTGGCAGCAGCAGGCGGGATCACGCTTTATGATGTGCCATCCGATTTGTTGGCGAGCGAACTTGGCCAGCAAATTGTAGCGGCCCCCGGACATGCGCCGTTTTCGATGCCCGTTGAGAAGTACCGCGCGGCCTATGCGGGCAATGACATTACTATCGTCACCGATGACGATACGTTTGACAGCTATGTCACCGCATTCGCTGAAATCACCTCCGACAGCATGGATGAACAGTTGGCGTTTGACATCGTGACGGCGTTTCTTGGTGCGCGAGACCGCTTCGAGCAAGGGTCCCCAATCGGGCCCAACCTCGCGCTGACGTTCGGTGATATTGATGGCGTGAGCCAAGGCGCATGTGGCGTGGTGCAGATCAAGATGCACCCGGGTGCCATTCGCGCCTACGAGGCTGCCGGCCATACGGTTGCCGACTGCCTGCGTTCGTAAAAAATCAGGTCCGGCGTTGCTCGCCGGACCATCCCTGCCCCCAAGACCGAACAGGACGTTTACCGTGACCGATGCCACGCCTCCCAGACGCACAACCTCTAAAAACATAGCCATTGTATTTGCGCTGGGTCTGGTCTTCTTCGGGATGTTGAACACAATGCCCGAGATCGCAGGGCTGCAAAACTGGGCGCGCGAGTTTACTGGCCAGCCTTTCTTCCGTGTTTCGGGTTTTCCGACCGAGTATTTTTTCCCGCCGATGTTCATGCTGATGATGACTATCGTCGTGTTTGACGCCAGCATTTACCGCGCGTGGAAGATCGAGAAGCCACAAAAGGCCTGGCTTGGCCTATTGCTGGATGCAGGCCTATTGCTCGGGGCGGCCCTTGGTGCATTCGGCTATCTTGTCGAAATTGACAGTGTGTGTCTGATCGACCAGATCACTGGCGAACGCGCACGGCTTATTGCTGATGCCGCAGAGCGATCCGATGTGATCCCGGGCATCTCCTTCGCCGCCGAAGTGCCCTCGTGCCAAGCGCGGTTCGGCAGTTGGACGATCCCTCTGCTATTCACGATCATCACGCTGTTTTTTCTATATAACGTGCGGGTTTGGGGGCTGCCGCTGGTGGTCGTGGCCAGCATCGTCGTGCTCTACACTGTCGCCACCACCCTGATCTGGGTGTTCGATCTGTCCGACAACAACTTCCTTTTGACAAAGCTTGGCGCGGACGGCGGGGATGTGGTTGCCGCAGCGACGCAGAAGGCGACGAATATCTTCATTTCGCCGGACGGGTTCATGGGGCGGTTTATGGATATCGTCGTAAATCAGGTCTTCCCCTATGTGATCCTAGGCGCCCTGTTCGGGACATCCGCTGGGGGCACATCCCTTATCAAACTGGCTGTGCGGTTGACACGTAATCTGCGCGGCGGTCCGGCCCATGCCGCAATTGTGTCATCCGCGATGTTTGGCACGATTACAGGCGGTCCGGTGACGAACGTGCTGTCCACAGGGCGGCTGACCATTCCGATGATGCGTCGCAACGGGTTCAATAAGTACTTCGCAGGCGGGGTCGAAGCCGCGGCGTCATCCGGCGGGCAAATCATGCCGCCTGTCATGGGGGTTGCGGCCTTCGTGCTCGTGGCTCTCACTGCCGTACCCTACACAAAGGTCATCACGGCAGCGTTCCTGCCGGCGATGTGTTTTTTCTTCTCGATCTTCTTGGCTGTGATGTTTCAAGCCCGCCGCGAAAAAGTTGAAGCCATGCGCGAAGTTCCTGACGATTTGGTCATGTACCGTCAGGATTGGGTAAACCTGATCATCATCTTCCTGCCCATCTTGACGATCCTGCTTTTGCTCCTCGGCAATAAAGATGCTGTTGGCGCAGGGCCAATGGGCTGGATTTTGGGAGCTGAAACTGAACTGCGGGACGGCGTCCGCGTCGTGACAGAGCGGAGCGGCGTTCTGCAAACGATTGTCAACGCCACAGGTGATGCGACCTCGGCGGGGTGGTGGGCGGTCGCTGTCTTGATACCTCTGCTATTTCTTGACCCCGACACGCGGGCCAGACCCGTTAAGGTACTGGTTTCGCTCGGCGAAGGCGGGATTCTGATCTCGCGCCTTTTCTTGCTGCTGTTCGCAGTTTCCATCATCGCGGCGTTTCTTAATGAAAGCGGCCTGACAGGCGAATTGACCCGCGCTGTGACTACTTGGCTGGAAAACGCAGATATGTTGCGCCTGTTCGGTTTGGAAATTCCAATTGTCGGCGGGGTTTATCTGATGCTGGCGCTGACCTGTGCGATGTTTTGCGCGATTATGCTCGGCATGGGTATGCCAACAGTCCCCGCTTATGTGAACGTAGCACTTCTGTTGGGGCCGTTGCTGGCGAATCTTGGCGTCAGTTTCTTCACCGCACATATGTTCGTGTTCTATTTCGCCGTTGCCTCTGCCATCACCCCACCCGTTGCAGTGGCCGCATTTGCCGCCGCGTCCATCACAGGCGGGGAACCTATGCGCACTGGCGTTGCTGCTGTCCGCGTCGGGATTGTCATGTTCGCCATTCCCTTCGTCTTTGCGTGGTATCCAGAAATCTTGTTAATCGAAGAGGCTGTAACGATCACCAATGATGCAGGCCAAAAAGTACTTTTGGAAGGATATTCCAGACAAACGGATTGGGGCCATTTGGGTCTACTCCTACTGCGTCTAGCCCTATCGCTCTACTTACTGGCATCAGCATTGGCGCGGTTCGACAGAGTAAAAATCAATCGACCCGAAATCGCGTTGAGGCTTCTCTTGGCCGTCTTGATCTTGTGGAAAACCCCGTTTGTTGTCGTTCTTGCAACTGGCGCATCTGCTGTCCTTCTATCTTGGCATCATATTGCTGCGGGTCGCGCTATCGCTAAACGAGATATCATCACAGAAAGGGTTTGATCGTGACAAACGGCGGCTTAGGGCCGCCCATGACGCACGGCCCAAATGCCTAGAATTCGATAGCTTCTGCGATTGTCAGCGCATCTTCAAGTTCAACACCAAGGTATCTGACAGTGCTGTCCATCTCGGTATGACCCAAGAGCAGTTGGACTGCCCGCAGGTTGCCCGTCTTCTTGTAGGCTTGAGTCACCTTGGTGCGCCGCATCGCGTGTGTGCCGTCGGCGCTGGCCTCCAAACCGATGGATGTCACCCATTCACGGACAAGCCGTGCGTACTGACGAGTAGAGATATGAAGCCGTTCGTGAAAGCGCCCAAGCCAGAGGTCTTCGGACCCGACCATCAGCGGTTCCCGCATCCACCAGACAATCGCAGAGTAAAAAGGGGCCAGATCGCGGCGTAAGCTGGTTCTTCGCCTGCGAAGTGATCATCATGGTGCTACTTGTCGCTATTCCGGCTTTTTCCCTGTGGTTGCCAGCCTACATGGGTCATTAAAGCCCGACGACCCGCATAAATCTTTTTGCGGCAGGTCTGGTTTCAGACCTGCTGAAGTGGTCCGGAAAATCAGTACAGAAAAGCAGGACCACTTCAGTGGGCCACCTATCAATGCATTGCAAGCAACGCACGCTATTAAGTGGTTTCAGAAACAAGTCGCCTTCCTGAAGGGTTGGGCTCCTAAATTAAAAGGCTATTAAAATAAATATTATAACGGATGATGATGTCGCTATTGGCATCGAAGGTCAAATTGACATGCACCCCTTGTTCTTTACTAGTAGTCGGGTCGAATTCGGCTATCCCAAATTCAGAAAAGAGGCTAAATGGCGAAAGTTTCCCATTTTTTTCGATATTCCAATAGGATCTGGCATACCCACGCGATCCACCACTAGGATTATAGTGCGTAACAAAACCTTCTTGCTCAAGTTTTCTTGAGACTTTTTCCGTGTCTTTGAAGTGTGCAGCCATTTGAAATAAGCATACATAGGCCTGCTCCCGCGTTCTCATTTTCTTCCAGTTTACGCGCTCACTGTTATTTAGAAGGCATGACTGATAATCTGGAAACTTCCGAAAGGCTCGCGCATACCTAAAGCGCTGCATAAGATTAATATTTCTATCGGAAGTGGGACGTTCGTTCTGAAAAAATTTGTAATCGACTTCTTGCTCGACCTTACTAACAAACTTGGCAAGCGTATGGGTAGTCAACGCGCTCCAGTTTCTCAGGGCAGAGATCGGAGCCAGAAACAGTGCAAGCAGCAGCAATACCTGGATTGCTCTTCTTAAAACTTCCTTTAAGAAGCCAAAAATATTCAATTAAACTAACCTACAAACTCAACCTATGACTGCATAAGGGCGAGAATACCAAGTGGTGTCAATGTTTTTTGCTCGGATCAGCTACTCCAAAGTAGCTTTACCAGAGTGTTCGCAAAAACCGACACATTTTAGGTTAGCTCTGTTCATGTATTGCTCTTCCTTTGACCCGTTAACATATTCCGCTGGCGGCGGGCCAGCGAGGCTTGTGTGTGGGCCGTGATGGTTAAAATCGGCACGCCACGCTGCGATCAGGTTGCGGGCATAGCGTAGGTTATCGAACAGGTGCTCATTCAGGCATTTGTCGCGCATAGGACGTTATCGCTGACCACCATGCAGGGGTAGGCGCGTATCTTGGCAATACGATCCAATTCACGCGCAACGCGGTCACCAGACAGAGACGTATCAACCACAGGCGCAAGGCAATCGGGGCGGATGTCGTCATTCACATTCAGAATGGGGACCGGCGTCCGCACGACAGGTTGTCAGACACGAAGTCTAATGACCATCTCTGGTTTGGTCCCTGCGGGATCGCCATCGGTGCTCGGGTGCCAACTGCACGCTTGCATTACATAACTGAAAAGACTTGAACGACCGCTTTCGAGAAACCTGTGCAAATGCAGCCTGGTCTGTGCCGCACCTTGCATGAATGTTGTAACTGGGCAGACAGCAATCATCCGGTGTGATCGCTCAGGCTGGTGGCAGGGCATTTTGCGCAAAAACCAAGCGCTGCATTGCCGCAAGTCGGCTTTGAGCCTAACATGCTTGATGCTGCAAGATGATAGAACGACTGCTTTGCAACGCAACTGGCGCTATTGGGAACTGGCTTATAGTAAGCAGTTCAATGCTAATAGGACCGTTATGAAACTACGTAATGAAATTCCCGGCGATGAGACAGCGATACATGAGCTGACGAAAATCGCCTTCGCACCTATTGAGAGGAGCGATGGCAGCGAGCCAATGATTATTGATCGGCGCCGCAAGAATAGCGATCTTACGCTCTCACTTGTTGTTTTGGATCATAACCAGATTGTTGGCCACATCGCCTTTTCACCCGTGACTGTATCGGAATCGAGCGGTGTATGGTTCGGCCTTGGGCCCGTCTCGGTACATCCAGAACAACAACGGGCGGGTATTGGGCGGCAACTGGTCGAAACTGGTTTGCAGCGTTTGCGATCACTTGATGCAGCGGGCTGCGTTCTTCTGGGTGATCCAGCCTACTACGAACGTTTCGGTTTCTCGTCTTCGTGCGACCTAACATTTGGCGAAGTTCCCGTGGAGTACGTTCTGGCACTCTCTTTTGGCCCAGAAAAAGCTAAGGGCGAAATCAAATACGCTTCCGCATTCGGTGGCTAGGTTTTCGTTTCGATGCTCCGAGGACGTGGGCTAATTGTATGAAGAACGGACAATCAATACTTAGAAATCAAAGTCCCCATTGCAGACCTTGGGCTGACAAATTTGCCGCGTCAGGTGTCGAACGGCAGCGTTTGGTTCTTCGGGCAACGGCAGCAATGGGCCGAGTTTGCCCTCAAGGGCACGCTCACAGCGTGACTTTGCAACGGTCGTTATCTTGCCCGTAGCTGCCGTTCGAGTCTCAGTTGCGTATTTATCACACGTGATTCTGTCGCCGCATTCTTCCAGAGCTCTTCCACGGGCGGTTCACCAACGCAAGAAGCCGCCCGAGGGCGGCTACTAAGCGACTGTTTTAAAACCGTAATTTTTGGTTGCGGGGGTAGGATTTGAACCTACGACCTTCAGGTTATGAGCCTGACGAGCTACCGGGCTGCTCCACCCCGCGACAGTTTAGAGTGGTGATGTAGCTGTGTTGTGTGTCGGGTTCAACGTC
>JAXMOF010000026.1:0-59340 GCA_034670045.1 Amylibacter sp.
ATAAATGGCTCTGCGATGGCTCATGGGGCGACATCCTGAATAAATTCAGGATGTTCTAAGCCATGAAATCAGCGGGGACAATACAGTAGAAAACTGCCGTCCCGTCAGGCAAGCCGCTTAATCCGCGGCCCCGCCTGCAAACCCGTTGGGCGCATCATAGCGGCAGGGTTCTTCCTGCATTTCCAGATGCAGGCCCTGCCCCGTCCACGGATTGGCACGGGCCAGATCCTCGTCGAACTCGATCCCCAACCCCGGCGCGGTGGGGGCAAGGATGTACCCGTCCTCCCATGTGATCGAATTCTTGATCAGCGCCATGTGAAACGCACCACCCGTCTGGATGGTTTCCGCCATCAGCAGGTTCGGAATATTCGCCGCCAACTGGATATTCGCCGCCCATTCCACAGGCCCCGCATACAGATGGGGGGACAGTTGCACGTTATAGACCTCGGCCATGGCAGCGATTTTCTTGGTTTCCAGAAGACCGCCCGACCGCCCCAGCGCAGGTTGCAGGATCGTGGCAGCACCAGCGCGCAGCACAGGGGCGAACTCGGCCTTGGTGGTCAGACGCTCGCCCGTTGCCACAGGGATTCGCACCGCGCGGGCCACTTTGGCCATGTCTTCAACATTGTCCGGCGGCACGGGTTCCTCGAACCACAAGGGCTGATAGGGTTCCAGCGCCTGCCCCAGACGGATCGCGCCTGCCGAACTGAACTGCCCGTGGGTGCCAAACAGCAGATCGGCCTTATCACCAACCGCCGCACGGATGGCTTTGCAAAACGCCACCGACTGGGCAATATCGGCCATAGAGGGCATATGCCCGCCGCGCATGGTATAAGGGCCGGCGGGATCGAATTTCACCGCTGTAAAGCCCAGCCGCACCATTTCAACCGCCGTTTCGGCAGCCGCATCAGGGTCCGACCAGAAGCTGGTTTGGTCGTGATGATCCATCGGGTACAGATAAGTGTAGGACCTGATCCGCTCGTTCATCAAACCGCCCAGCAGGGCATAGGCAGGACGGTCATGCGCCTTGCCCAGAATATCCCAACAGGCCATTTCCATCCCTGAAAACGCGCCGATCATTGTCGGATCGGGGCGCTGGGTAAAACCGCTGGAATAGACGCGACGGAACATCTTCTCGATGTTCTCGGGGTTCTCGCCTGCCATATGGCGTTCAAACACGTCGCGGATCACGGCGCTCATGGCTTCGGGTCCGACAGCGGCGGCATAGACCTCGCCATAGCCGACAATGCCGTTATCTGTGGTCAGTTTGACAAAGATAAAATAACGCCCGCCCCAGCCCGGCGGTGGGTTACCCACCACAAAAATCTCTAGATCTGCCAGTTTCATCTGTGGCCACTCCCCTTGTGTTTTTGCCACAGTGACCTGCCTTGCCCGCCGATTCCAGCCTGTTTACGCTTTATTTCGACCTATTCGCGCAGCATAGGGCCTGTCTGGGCAAAACCACCCTTTCCCTTTGACCCCGAACCGCCTAAGCCTCCGCCAAACACCGACAGCAGGACAAAGCCAAAGTGACCAAAAGCACACCTATTTCCGATTTCGCCGCGCGCATTCGCGAAAACACCTTTTTTTCGCAAACCCGCACCCTGAATTTACCGCAATCCCGTACGGATATCCTGTCGGGTCTGACCGTAGCACTGGCACTTGTGCCAGAGGCTGTGGCCTTTTCCTTTGTTGCAGGTGTCGAACCGCTGGTCGGACTGTACGCCGCCTTTATTGTCGGGCTGATTACCGCAGCTTTTGGCGGGCGGCCTGGGATGATTTCCGGTGCCACGGGCGCGCTGGCGGTTGTAATGGTTTCGCTGGTGGCCGCACATGGCGTGCAATACCTGTTTGCCACTGTTGTGCTGATGGGCCTGATCCAGATCGCGGCGGGGGTGTTCCGGCTTGGTAAGTTCATCCGGATGGTGCCCCATCCCGTGATGCTTGGCTTTGTAAACGGTCTGGCAATCGTGATTTTCCTCGCGCAGATGGAACAGTTCCGCGTGACCGACAGCGCTGGAAACACGCAATGGATGTCCGGCAGCACCCTTTGGATCACGCTGATCCTTGTGGCCGCAACCATGGGGATTATCTGGCTCACGCCGCGCCTGACCCGCGCCTTTCCAGCGCCGCTTGCTGCGATCGGCATCGTCGCCGCTGTGGTGATCCTGTTTGATATTCCCGTCCCGCGCGTCGGCGATCTGGCCTCTGTCGAAGGTGGCTTGCCTGCTTTTGCCATCCCGTCGGTGCCCTTCACGCTGGAAACACTGTGGATCATCCTGCCCTACGCAGTCATTCTGGCCGCCATCGGCCTGATCGAAAGCCTGCTGACCCTGAACCTTGTGGGGGAAATCACCAACCAACGCGGCGGGGCATCCCGTGAATGTATCGCCCAAGGGGCTGCCAATACCGTCACCGGTTTCTTTGGCGGCATGGGCGGTTGTGCGATGATCGGCCAGTCGATGATCAACGTGAACTCGGGCGGGCGCGGGCGCTTGTCCGGTATTTCTGCGGCGCTGTTCCTGCTGGCCTTTATCCTTGTGGGGTCGTCGATCATCGAACTGATCCCGCTGGCCGCCCTTGTGGGCGTGATGTTCATGGTGGTGATCGGCACATTCGCATGGCAATCCCTGCGCATTCTGGCCCGCGTGCCACTGGCCGATGCCTTTGTCATCCTGCTGGTCACCGTGGTTACCGTATTCGAGGATCTGGCCATCGCCGTCGTTGTCGGCGTGATCGTATCCGCGCTGGTCTACGCCTGGAATGCCGCATCGCGGATTTCTGCCACCCATCACGAAAGCAAATCCGAACCGGGCGCGCGGGTTTATGACATCAACGGCCCCCTGTTCTTTGGCTCTGCCACCCGCTTTCAGGAATTGTTCCACCCCGAAGAAGACCCCGAAGTCGTCATCCTCGATTTCGCAGGCTCCCGCGTGGTGGACCAATCCGCCCTGCAAGCCATCGAAGCGGTTGCCGCCAAATATAACGAAGCCGGAAAACGCCTGATGCTGCGCCATCTTAGCCGTGACTGTCACCAGTTGCTGACCAAAGCAGGACAGTTGATGGTGGATACAGACGATGATCCCGATTACCGCCTGTCAGTGGATTACGACATCCAACTGGGCCGGATCGGCGGCCACTAAACCCGCGGGCACTGCCCCCAACGGCCGAGGTATTTCCGCACAAACAGCAGGAATACCTCGGCTTTTTGTTTTTCAAATATCCCCTGCGGAGCAGATCAGAAAACAATCACATTGCGCCGCGACCTGCCCGCTTTGGTATCGGCAATTGCCTCGTTTATCTGATCCAGAGAATAGCGGTTTGTGATCAATTCATCCAGTTTCAGGCTGCCTTGGCGGTACAGGTCGATCAGCCAGGGAATATCCCGTTTCAAAACTGTCCCGCCCATAAGCGACCCTATGATGGATTGGCTCAGCGCAGACAGAACAACGGGTTCATAGCTGGCTTTTGCCCCCGAAGGCGGCATCCCAACCATCACCATCTGCCCGCGCGCCGCAAGATAGCGGGGGGCGGTTTCGAACACCTGAATGGCGCCAACGGTAATAAAGACATAATCCGCACCGCGCCCGCCTGTCAGATTGCGCACCTGTTTCACCAGCTTTTCAGCCCCTGCATTCAGCGCATGGGTGGCGCCGAATTCCAATGCGCCTTCCAGTTTTTCATCTTCAAGATCAAGCGCGATGATTGTGCTGGCCCCTGCGATCCGCGCGCCTTGAATGGCGTTCAGCCCCACGCCGCCAGCCCCGATCACCACCACTGATGCACCGGGGCGCACGCCTGCGGTATTCACCACAGCGCCAAGCCCTGTGATCACGCCGCAAGACAACAGGCTGGCCACATCCATGGCGATGTCATCGGGCAGGCGTGCGATCTGGCTTTGGTCCACCACCACTTCTTCGGCAAAGGCCCCTGTGACCAGTCCGTGTTCAGCCACATCCCCGTTTTCCAGACGGATCGGCGATTGGGCCACGCGATCCGTGCCAGTTTCGCAATTTACCGGATGCCCGTCCGAACAGGTCGGGCAGGTGCCACAGGATTTGATCAGTGTCACCAGAACAGCATCACCGATTTCATAGCCGACAACACCTTCGCCAAGCGCCGAAATCCGCCCCGCTGCTTCATGGCCATAGACCGCTGGCAGATGCCCGCCCCATGCGCCCTCTATATAGGAAATATCCGAATGGCAGATGGCGCAGGCTTCGAGCTTTACCTGAACCTGCCCTTTTTCGGGCGGCAACAGGGTGATGTCCTCGATGCTCAGTTCTTTGCCAAACGCGCGACAGACGGCTGCTTTCATGGGATTTTCCTTTGTTTTCGTGTCAGGTTCCGGTTTTCACACCGGGCAGAATGCATAACATTTCATAAAGCAGGTTTGCCGCCACAAGGGCTGTGTTGCCGCTGGGATCATAGGGGGGGGACACCTCGACCAGATCAGCGCCAACGATGTTGAGCCCCTGCAGTCCACGGATCAGTTCCACCGCTTGGGGCGGCGTCAGCCCGCAGATTTCAGGCGTTCCGGTGCCCGGCGCATAGGCAGGGTCAAGGCTGTCGATATCATAGGTGATGTAACAGGGGGTGTCGCCAATATGGGCGCGGATCTGGGTGGCCAGCGGGGTCAGGGATTTGTGCCAGATTTCCTCTGCCTGTACCACGGTAAAACCCCAACGCCGTGCCTCGTCAAAGTCATCAGCGGCGTAGCCTGTGCCGCGTAAACCGATCTGGAACACCTTGTCATCTTGCAACAAACCCTCTTCGTGGGCGCGGCGGAACGGGGTGCCATGGGCGATCTGCTCGCCAAACATATGTTCGTTGATATCCGCATGGGCATCTACATGCACCAGCGCCACGGGGCCGTGTTTTTTGGCAATCGCGCGCAACACAGGCAGGGTCAGCGTATGATCCCCGCCCAGCGTCATCGGGATCACATCATGCTGTAAAACCGTATCATAATAGTCTGTTATCCGCCGGACCGAGTCTTTCAGATCAAAGGTATTGATCGGTACATCGCCCAGATCGGCGCATTGCAGGCTTTCGAAAGGGGCGGCGCGGGTCCACATGTTATAGGGGCGCAGCATGTTACTTTCGGCGCGAATCTGTTTCGGTCCGAACCGCGTGCCCGACCGCCAACTGGTGCCGATATCCATCGGAATCCCGATAAATCCAACGTCCAGCCCCGCCGCAGAGTCCGCCGTGGGCAGGCGCATAAAGGTGCCAGGCCCTGCAAAGCGCGGCATCTCGTTTCCGCCTAGGGGTTGGTTATACATTTTTGGCTCCGAACTTTTGGCGATGGGCCCACAAACACATCAGTTCCACCGCTACATGAGCCCCCGCAATCGCAGTAGCGCCACTTACGTCATATTGTGGCGAGACTTCGACAACATCCATGCCCACCACATTGATCCCCGCCAGACCACGGATGATGGCCGCCGCTTGCGCGCTGGACAAACCGCCCCAAACAGGCGTGCCAGTGCCCGGGGCAAAGGCCGGATCAAGCGCGTCGATATCAAAGGTGACATAGGTTTTGTGATCGCCCAGAACCGACTTGATCCGCGCCACTGTGGCCTCGGCCCCGATGCGGTGCACTTCGGGCGCGTCGATGATATGCACGCCAAGAGTATCTTCATTTGTGGTGCGAATCCCCACCTGAACAGAACGTTCAGGGATCACCAGACCATCCTTCACCGCCTTGTAAAACATCGTGCCATGGTCGATCCGCTCGGGGTCATCATCCACCCATGTGTCGCTATGCGCATCAAATTGCAGCAGCGACACAGGCCCGTGTTTTTCCACATGGGCCTTCAGGATCGGATAGGTCACATAATGATCGCCGCCCAGCGACAGGCAAGCGGTATCACTGGCCAGAATCCCCGCGATATGGTCCTGCAACGCCTTGGGGAATTCCCATGTTTTGGCATGATCAAAGGCCACATCGCCGTAATCGGCCACGTTGAATTCCGTCATCGGGTCCACGTCCCAGCCATACGGCGCATCGGGGGATTGCAGGCAGGATGCCTCCCGCACAGCACGGGGGCCAAGCCGTGTTCCGGGACGGTTTGTCACCGCGCAATCAAACGGAATACCCGTAACCGCCAGATCCACATCGCTTAGGTCTTTGCTGTAGGTGCGGCGCAAAAACGAAGTCGCGCCCGCGTAGGTCGCTTCAAACCCGTGGCCGCGGTAACCTTTGCGCGTAACTGCCTCGTCGATCACTTTTGCTGCGTCTTCTAGTGCCATGTTCTGCCTCCAATTGGTTGAAGGCAGCATTTGCAAATCGGCGCTAAAAGGCAAGAGCCTTCGCCTAGCCGTCCGTGGGGAAATCCAGCAATCGGGCGTGTCGCAGGGTGCGCACGGGGTATGCCTCGTCCGATTTGAACTTATCAAGCGAGAACCCCGGTTCCAGCCGTTTCAGCCGTTCCGCCACAAGGTGCATTTTTTCATGCTGACCTGTGTGGGCATAAAGCGCCAGCAAATGACGCAGCGGCGGGCGGAAATTCGGCGCGGCTTTGGTGGCGGATTCCCCGAATTTAATCGCCTCGTCAAATCGCCGCGACGCAATGCAACTGATGCAATGGAATGTGTCCCACCAATGATGGAAACTGGACCGCCCCGCAACCGAAGTGGCCATTTTGGTCAGCGCATAGGCTGCCTCGCTGTCGCCATCCCACATATTGGCGCTGGCCAGGGAAACCATTGAAAACGCACCGGAAAGATTGGGATTCAGCCGCTGTTGCGCCACGGAATTGGCTGCCCCCAGATCCGCGAACATCAACACCTGCACCTGACTGACCAATGCCTGAACCAGGGGGTTTTCACCGTCCTGCTCCATCGCCTTGCGGTTCAATTCCTGAATAAGCGCGCGATCGGCATCCCCGTCCGTGCTTAGTAGCTCTGTCAGCTGGATGGTTTTTAACAGGCTTTGCCACGCCAGAAACAACCCGTTTCGATCAATGTCATAGGCCCCGCGCAGCAGACGTTCTGCCACATCCAGACGGCTTCCTTCAAAGCTCTCCATCTCGCGCACCGCGCGGCGCGCCATTGCCGCCGAGGCCAACTCGGGGCGTTCCGACGAAAAGACTTTGGCCAGTGCATCCAGCGTTTTTTCCGCTGCTTCGACGGTAATATCCGCCAGCAAATCCTCGCTTGCGACCTGCATGGAGCCTGCGTCCACTTGGGCCTTTTGGGTGTACAGCACGCGGCCCGTTTCGGGGTGGATCAGACGAATAAACGCAAGGCTTTTGCCGCCTTCTTCCACGACATGGGCGTCAATTTCGATTTCGGCCGCATCCTGATCATTTTCGGCCATACGCACGCTGACCTGCCGCCATGCCCGCACCTGTTCGGCGATGTTCTGGCCGATTTGATCTGCCAGAACCTCGCCCAGAATACCCTGCGAGCCGCTGCCCGCCAGTGCCGGACGGGTGCGCAGAACCAGCCCTTTGTCTTTGGCAGCAATGGCCGTCTTGCGCCTCTCAAAAGCCTCGCGGACCTCGGCCAGCCAGCTTTCAAAGGCGGCGTCGCGCACAACCAGCCCTTCCAGCAGATCACGGGTTTCAGTGACCCGGATTTCAGCTGTGTCATAATCCACCACGACCAGTTCAGGATTAAGGCAGACGGACAGCCGATCCACGACAAAACAGTCTTTATAGGCACCAAACGCCCGACGGATTTGGGTCAATTCCTGACGCAGGCTTTGTCCGGCCTGTTCGGGTGCGCGCCCGCTCCATAATTTTTCTTCCAGAAAACGGCGTGGGCGTGACTTTCCATCGGTCAGCGCAAGAATCGCCAATAAGGCGCAGGATTTAGCGCCTGTCGGGGCAAGGTTTTCCCCGTTCGGACCCGTAACCTGCAGCGGCCCAATGGTTTGAATTTTTATCGTCTTCGTCACGACGCCCATCTTCGATCTTAGGTGTTTTCGGATGACGCCCCTAAAGCCCACTCTCACCCTACGGTGGCATGTTAGCAGGTCTTTTTGCGAATTTGTGAAAAAAACGTGAATATTCTTGTGCAAACGTAGCGAACATTTGACTTAATAGGCAGCAGTTCATTCAATCATACTATTGTAGCAGGGAGATTTCTTGATGTCAGTTTATACACCGCAAGGACCGCAGGGGCCCCAAGGCCCACAAGGACCGCAGGGCCCACAAACACCCCAAGGTCCACAGGGCCCCCAAGGGCCACAAGGATCAAGCGCCTCGCCTTATCTCAGCACGGGGCTTATCACCACGCGCGACGGCACGCAGCGGTTCTGGGACGGCGATCCCAAACGCCCCGTCACCTATGAAACAGGCAACGGCAGCACGGCCAGCCGACAGTGGCGAACCTTTAAGAAAATGGGCACCTACCCCCGCTCGGCCGCTATTCTGGCTGAAATCATGGGGCTGTTGCGGGTGGACACCACCGTCACCCACAATGAAGCAGGCGTCAGCTTTTGGGACGGCGCAGGGCTGACCCCGATTGTGGAACTGTCCCGCCCCAGTCTCGACCAGTTCAAAGAGCAGCTTTATTACCTGCGCACTACGGCGGATTTGCGGTTTGACCGTCAGGCGGAAATCCAGTCGCAAGTGGGCGATCTGACCCCCTATTTCAGCGCGCTTAGCTATTTGTCACCCGAAACCCATAAATGGACGCTGGAACTGATCGCCCTGATCACGCGCACCTGTCAGGTTTGCGAAATGCGGTTGAAGCAACTGTTCGACTGCCCCCGCCCTATTGCCTTCGCGCAAGAGGTGCAGCCGATGATCCCGACGCCGGGGCATCCCACTTGGCCCAGTGGTCACGCCACCGAAAGTTTCGCCACCGCCACGCTGATGGCCTGCCTAAGCGATCCGAACTTTCAAAATCCGGTGCAAGCCGTGAACGCCCAACTGCCGGCCTATCGCCTGTCCGCGCGCATAGCGCTGAACCGCACAGTGGCAGGGGTGCATTTCCCCACCGATAGTGTGGCAGGCGCAACCCTTGGCATCGCCATCGCAGAGTTCATAATCAACTACAGCCGTCAGGCCCCAAAGACATCATGCTATGCCTTCAACGGCGGCGCGTTTGAGGGGGATTTCAACCTGACCCTGCTAGGCGAAACCATGCCCGGCAGTGCCAGCCCCACCATCACACAATCCGAGGTCACCCTGCCCACAACAGACCGTGTTAATCTGCTGTCAAAACTTTGGGATGCGGCGGCGAAAGAATGGGAGCAGTAAGCGCCCGGAAAATTCAGGGCTTGCGCCCCTAAGGCGCAAGCCCGCTGTCCAGTCGCGCCCGCAGCCCTGCCTGTTGGGCCACGTTCAGCGGGCCAAGCTGATCCAGTTGATAAGTCGGCGCATAAGACCAGTCGAGCGCGGCCAGTCCTTCCATTTCTCTTTGTGCATTCAACTCTGGCGGATTCCACGGGCCGATATCCGGCCCGCCAGTGAATAATACCGCCAATTGTCGGGTGATCTGTGGTGCTGCAACCGAGGTTCCGGACATGACCGTGTTCGACCCGCTGAGCGTGCCGCTGGCCAGCACCCCGCGCAGGGTCCAACTGCTGTCGCCAACAGCGGAAACAGTTGGTTCGGGCCGCAGATAGGGCGCCCCTGTGGCGCTGTAAGGCGCAGCAAATCCGGTGTCGCTTAGGCCTGCGCCAACGGAATAAATCTGTGCAGGCATATCGGCCGACAGCCAGGCAGAATGGCTTCCAATCGCGGTCACCGGCCCGTCTGCAGGCGGCGCATAAGGGGTTTTCTGCGGTGGTTTCCACTGCCACAGCGCGGGGTCGTCCAGATAGGATTGCCGCGCCAGCACCTGAAACCCCAGCGGGCGATCATCACGCTGCACCCCGATCCGCACGGTTTGCGCCGCGCCTGTTGTTCCCAAATGCAGCCGCCACACCCCACTGGGCGCAAGGGATTTGCCCCCTTCGAATGTGGCTGTCGGAGCGATGGCCAACAGATAATAGGGTGCTGTCGTGCCGCCACCTTCCAGCGGTTCGCCCGCAATGGAATAGACCCGCGCCACGGCAGGACCGTTGCCATGGGCCAAAGACACGCAACTGCCCTGCGGGATGGTCCCTAGGGGCAGTGGTGCGGACCGCAGGCTTTCGATTTTCAATTGCAAATCTTCGGGTCGCGCGCCGCGCAATTCCACAAAGCTCGGGGTATAATCCTCGGACTGCACCCGCAGTGTCACCATTTCAGAACCGTTCGGTTCCAGTTCCATATAGCCGATCTGGCGGGTCAGATTGTCATTTCCAAAGGCAAAAACCACCCGCATCGGACTGGCGGTGCGGGCTTCACGGCGCAGCACCTCTGCCGCCACCTGCCGTTCGATCAGACTGGTGCCATCTTTTGATCCCGCCAAAACCCCAAGCGAGATATTTACAATCAGCGGGCGATGCACCCCGTTCAACTGCATCTGATCCGCCTGCGCAATAATCCACCGCAATGCCCGCACCACATAGGGTTGCAGCTTTGTTCCCGACGTATCCTCGACCGCTTGGGGCGGCAGTTGCACCGCAAGCATCGGACAATCCCGCAGCGGATCAGTGCCCTGAACAGGGTCAGCCCCGCCCGCGATATCCCCGACCATCGTGCCATGGGTGCCTGCCAGTTCCGAACCCGCACCCGCCGTAATCCCGTGCCACACAGGGCTGATCTGCTTGTCAAACAATGCGTTGTTCAGCGCGGTATACTGCGCGCTTTCATCCAGCGCCTCTCCCTGCGCAAGCAAGGCATCAATCTGCGCGGCCGTGATCTGTCTGCCGTTTTGCATGGAATAATGCGCACCGTTTTCAACCAGCCGATCCTCGGTCTGCACCCAAACGGCGTGCAGCCGCGTTTTGCGCTGTTCCTGTGGGCCGGTGGTAAACCGCGCGTTCAAAAAGCCGATCGCATCGTCAATCACCGCAACAATCGGCGTTGGCGGCGGGCTTGCCACAGGGCGCGGCACCACGGGCAAAACCGGCCGCCCGGCACCATGGGGCAGCGGGATCAGCCAGTCCGCATATATCCCTGCAAAATCGGTGAGCGTTTTTTTCACATGCAGGAACAGATCAGGCGCATTCGGTGCAGCGGGCGGATCGGCCAACAGCCTGTCCAATCTGTCCCGTTCCACGTTATCCATCAAAAAGTCCGAATCCGCCCCTGCCCCGTCGACTTTGCCTTGTAGCCAGATCAGTGTGTTCAAAAGACTCGCAGGTTGACCTGACGGTTTGATGCGCACCAGCAGAATGCGATAGCCCTCGGCCCCGGCACTGCCCGGCTGATAGACGTGATCGAACCAGTCAAGATAGCCGTTTTCAACATTCTTTTGGCTTGGTGCTCCCCAGACGAAATGCATCTTAATAAATCCTCAAATCAACGTAAAACCGCAGTATCGGGATACATCAGACGGCAGAACCCACGGCTGTGTCAAACACAACCGTAGGCCTTGAAGGGGATTAACGGATTATTCACGCCTTAAAGGGCAGGTGTTAAAGGGCGCGGGGCACCACAACGGAAAAACGGCTGCCTTCGCCCAGAACACTGTCAATCTGCAACCGCCCGCGGTGGCGCATCAGGATGTGTTTCACAATCGCTAGCCCCAGACCGGTGCCGCCTTTATCGCGCGAACGCCCCTTGTCGATCCGATAAAACCGCTCTGTCAGGCGGGCGATGTGTTCAGGGGCAATGCCTTCGCCCTGATCACTGACCGACACGCGCACCATATCCGGTTCTTTGCTGTCCACCCCTGCAACAACGGTTACCTTGGCCCCGTTGCGCGAATATTTTGCAGCGTTTTCAATCAGATTGGAAAACACTTGCGTCAATTCATCCGCAACCCCGACAACCCGCGGCAGATCCTGTGGAATTTCCAGCGTGACTCTGGTTTCTTCCCGCTCAAGTATCGGCTCGAGCGAGGCGCTCAACCGTTCCAAAATCGGGCGCAGGTCCACGGTGGTCGTCGGGGCATATTTTTCTTCGGATTGCAGTTTTGACAGGGACAATAGATCGTCAATCAACCGCGCCATGCGTGCGGCCTCTTTTTCCATCAGGTATAGGAACCTGTCGGACGCCTGCTGATCCGCCCGCGCAGGCCCCTGTAATGTTTCAATAAACCCGTAAAGCGCCGTCAGCGGGGACCGCAATTCGTGGCTGACATTGGCCACAAAATCACTGCGCATTTGTTCGGCTTCCTGAATGTGGCTGACGTCTTCAAAACTGACCACAACCATCGCATCATCGCGCGTCACATCCGGATCAACCCGCACAGCGGTCATGGCAAACGTTGTGGGCACCACCAGTTGCAGCCGCACATCAACCCGCGCGCGATCCCCCCCGTCGATGGTTTCCTCAACCGCGCGAATACACCGTTTGTTGGGCACATAATGGGCCAGCTTCCGACCCTGAATGCCCGTCCCGAACAGGCTGACCGCAGATTCATTGCGAAACACAATGGTCTGGTTGTTGTCCACGACAAACACCGCAACACTAAGCGTATCCAGAATGGCTTCGATTTTTGCGTCCAGCATATCAACGACTCCCTTAGCCGAATGCATGCAATATTCAGACTAAAGGCTCAACGATATTGTGGGGCTAAAGGGTTCAAAGCCTGCAAACAAGCGGAGTGACCCAGGGTCAACCCCATTGGAACACGCCCCAAGATCACAGAATTTTATCATAAAGGTCAAAGACTTGTAACAGCCATGCGCCAGACACATAGCGGCCTTCGCAGATTGGCGCTTGTTCAAAACCCGCCTGACTCCCATTTACGGGTCAAGCACAGGGCATCGGCCCAAGACCGGATCGGAAGGATTACAAATGGCTTATATTTCAGAAAACAAAAACAGCTTCGGCGCAACCGTCGTTTCAGTACTTTACAGCGTGGCCTCAACCATCGTGCAATTTTTCGAAGACGTCTCCAAAGCGGCATCCCGCTCTGAGATCATCTCGGAAATGCAAGCCATGGATGACGCCACACTGCACAGCAAATACGGCATTTCACGGAACCAGATCGTCGCTTATGTCTTTCGCGACAAAATGGTTCCCTGAACCGGCTTTACGCCATTAAACCATCGGACTTGAGACCCGCAAGGGTCTCGTCCAGGGATTTCACGGCCCGATCGAACAACATATCAATGTCGTCTTTGGTCATGATCAGCGGCGGCGAGATAATCATCGTATCGCGCACGTGACGCATAATCACCCCATTGGCAAAACACCGTTCGCGGCAGCGCAGACCAACCGTGCCGGCCTCGGCCCTGAACGGCGCCCGTGTGGCTTTGTTCGGTGTCAGTTCCAATGCTGCCATCATACCAATGATCCGCGCTTCGCCCACCAACGGGTGATTGCCCAGCTCGGCCCATTTTTGCGCCAGATACGGCCCCGCCACATCACGGGCGTGGTCGATAATCCCGTCTTCATCCAACAGACGCAGGTTTTCCAGCGCCACGGCGCAGGCCACGGGATGACCCGAATAGGTATAGCCGTGGGCAAATTCGTCAGAATTTATAACTTCGGCAATCGGATCACTAATCACGGAACCACCGATGGGCTGATAGCCGCTCGACAGACCTTTGGCGATGGTCATGATGTCAGGGCGAATACCCAGAGTTTGCGACCCGAACCAGTTGCCAGTGCGCCCGAACCCGCAGATCACTTCATCCGCGATCAGCAGAATGTCATGGGCATCACAAATACGCTGGATTTCGGGCCAATAGGTTTCGGGCGGAATGATCACCGCACCCGCACCCTGAATAGGTTCTGCGATAAAGGCCGCAACATTGCCTTCACCCACACGCTCGATCTCGGCCTCCAGCTGGCGAGCCCGTTCCAGACCGAATTCAGCAGGATCCATATCGCCGCCTTCGCTATACCAATAGGGCTGGTCGATATGGGTGATATCAGGGATCGGCATGCCGCCCTGCGCATGCATCCCTGCCATACCGCCCAGTGATCCGCTGCCCATGGACGATCCGTGATAGGCGTTCTTGCGGCTGATAATTACCTTTTTGTCCGGCTTGCCCATCAAGGCCCAATACTGGCGCACCAGACGGATATTCGTGTCATTCGCTTCAGACCCTGAACCGGCAAAAAACGTATGGTTCAAATCACCTGGCGTCAGTTCGGCAATCCGCGCCGCCAGCGCCACAACAGGCGGGTGGGTGGTTTGGAAAAACGTGTTGTAAAACGGCAGTTGCAGCATTTGCGCTGCGGCCACATCCGCCAGTTCCTTACGCCCGTAGCCCAGATTCACACACCACAAACCAGCCATCGCATCAAGGATTTCAACCCCTTCGCTGTCTGTCAACATAACGCCATTGGCCCGCGTAATAACCCGCGCACCTTTTTCATTCAGCTCTGCCCCATTGGTAAAAGGATGCATGTGATGGGCCGCATCCAATCGCTGCAAATCTGCTGTCGGCAAATGGTTATCAATCCGCTTCATCATAGGCTCCTAAGTGGGGTTATTTGCCAGACGTTAGCCTGCCTCTTTGAAAGCCGTCAATCGCATTCGGCAAAATCCGCCCAGCCTTCTTCTTTCCCGAAAATATCCCCGCCGGAGACCCGACGATGCGCCCAACAGCACCCGTAAGAAAGTTAATATTTTATCGCCAAAGCCGCAGGTGTCCGTTCACGACGGGACAGAACCCATTCCCTGTAGGAAATGAAACTGACCGCGCCAATGATAATACCACCGCCCAAAAGAACCCAGAAGTCCACCGCCTCGCCAAACATCACAAGGCCTAAAATCGTGGCCCAGATCAGTTGCAGGAAGGTCACCGGCTGGGTCACCGCCAAAGGTGCGGCATGGATGGCTTTGGTCATGGTGAAATGCCCCGTAGTGGCCAAAACGCCCACAGTTGCCAGCCACATGACCTCTGTCAGGGACGGCGTGATCCAGACGGCATAGGCAAAGGGAGCAATCCCGATAGTGACAAAAATGCTAAGCATTCCAACAACAAGCGACGGGTTTGCGCGCGCGGTCAACCGTTTGGCCACCAGATAGGACACCGCAAACAGCGGGGCCGCCATCACTTGCGCCAATTGCCCGTTGCTGATTTCCTGAATGCCCGGGCGCAGGATCACCATCGCCCCGATAAAGGCCGCAATAATCGCCGCAATCCGCCGTGCGGCCAGCTTTTCCCCCAGAAAAACCGCCGCCCCAATCGCGATGTAAATCGGCGCAAGATAGCCAATGGCCGTCACCTCGGCGATTGGTATCCGCGCCATGGCATAGAACCACAGGATCACCCCCATCGCATGGCACAAGCCACGCAGGGCAAACACACCAAACAGACCGCCCGTTAACACTTGGGTCCATTTCCGCCCCATGAAAGGCAGGATAAACAAAGTCCCGAACGCATAGCGGATAAAGGCAGCTTCGGGGGCTGGCACGTCAGAACCGACGTAGCGCACAATTCCAGTGACGCCGACAAACAGGAACCCCGTTAGAAGCATCCAGCAAATGCCCACCCAAGGGCGGCCATAAGTGGGTTGCAACGGTTCGGAAGTCATTGAAAGTACCTGCAATATGAGTCGTCACACCCAAGCCGAGTTTCCCCGCAGGTGCAAGACCACCAGACGTTGATTGCGCGACGTTTTCCCGTTTCGGTGTATTTTCCACGCGAAATTGTAAAACAAAAACCGTCAAACGGCCCCCAAGCCCCCTATCATGCGGGCTTGCTGTTATGGGGTAGCGGACACAGGTTCAGTTTACCTGCCATCAACCATGATGATGGGATTTAAGGAAATCTCGTAAAACACGCGTAAAGACCTGGGGTTTTTCCACGCAGGGCAAATGCCCCGCCCCCCGAATGATTTCAAATTGCGATCCCGCAATCAACTCGGCCGTTTCGCGCACCAGATCCGGCGGCGTCGCCCCGTCCCGATCCCCCACAACCGCCAAAGTCGGCAGGGTTAAACCAGAGGTGCTGGTCACCAGATCCGTATCGCGAATTGCGGCGGACACACGGGCATAGCCCTGATCGCTGGTACGTACCAACATATTGCGCCACATGGCAAAATTGCTGTCAGCGTGAAAGTCGGGTGCAAACCAACGCTCTAGAATCGCATCCGCCATAGACCCGATCCCGGCAGATTTCACCTGCGCGATCCGGTCGTTCCACAAATCCTCGTTGCCAATCCGCGCGGCCGTATCCGCCAGTACCATCAGGCGCACCAGATCGGGGCGTTCCGCCGCCAGACCCTGCGCGATCAAGCCCCCGACAGACAGACCCACAACCGCGGCGCCCTTCAGACCAAAGTGGTCCATCAGCCCCGCAACATCGCCCACCAGCTCGCCCATAGACCACCCGTTGTCCGGATCTTCCGACAGGCCATGACCCCGCTTATCGTAGCGCAGAATCCGGTAATCCTGCGCCAGATCGGCCACAACCGCATCCCAAATCCTGAAATCCGTGCCAAGCGAATTTGAAAAAACCAGCGCAGGCGCATCCGATGGCCCTTCGATCTGGCAATGCAACGCAGCGTCGTTCACCTTAACTATTCTGGAAACCATCTTACCCTGCCCTTTCGCTGGCTGTATTCGTTCGGTAACATCTCCCACAAAGACACGCACAAGACAACATTCAAGGATATGCAGAATGACCAGCCTTTCAGACAAATCAGCTATCGTAACCGGGGGGGCATCCGGACTTGGGGCCGCTGTGGCCACCCATTTGGCCAGCCTTGGCGCTAAAGTCTGTCTTTTTGACATGAACGCAGATGCGGCTGTGGCGACGGCCGCTAAAATTGGCGCGACATGGCAGCAGGTTGACGTTTCCAACCCTGAAAGCGTCGCCGAAGGGTTTGAAAAAGCCCGCGCCGTACAGGGACAGGAAAGCATTCTGGTGAATTGCGCAGGCATCGGGCCAGCCTCCAAAACCGTATCGCGCGGCGCGCCTCATGACCCTGCGCTTTTTGCCAAGGTCATCGGCGTGAACCTGTTAGGCTCGTTTTATTGCGCTTCCAATGCGGCGGCGGGCATGGTCGCCGCAGACCCGAGTGCCCCTGACGGCGAACGCGGCGTGATCATCAACACCGCTTCGGTTGCAGCCTATGAAGGTCAGGTCGGCCAGGTCGCCTATGCAGCATCCAAAGGCGGAATTGTCGGGATGACTTTGCCCATGGCCCGCGATTTGGCGGATAAAGGGGTGCGCGTGGCAACAATCGCGCCCGGCTTGTTCAGAACGCCACTGCTCGAAGGATTGCCACAAGAGGTTCAGGACAGTCTCGGGGCACAGGTTCCTTTCCCGTCCCGTCTGGGCGATCCCAAAGAGTTCGCCGCATTGGTTGCCCATATCGTGGAAAACCGGATGCTGAATGGTGAGGTGATCCGTCTGGACGGTGCCATCCGTATGGCGCCGCGCTAACCCCCGCGCGAAATCACGATCTGGCGGTGTTATTGCAGCCGTTCTTCGGCAAGATAGGCCGCCAGATCCGAGAATACCTGCTGGCATTCTTCGGCCTTTTCCTCAAGCTTTTGCACTTTCAGGCGGTCCCCGTCTTTGCGGTATTGTGCTGCAAGTGCAAGGCTGGTCCAGCGTATTTCTACTATGGAATAGCACGTGGACCAGTCATCGGGGCCCGGTTCGGACCCCTTAACCCGGAATGCTTCATCAAATATTTTTCTAAACGCCAAAATTTCGTCTTGTTTAGAATTCGTGGCCAACAGCCGCCTCCAGATGAGTCGTAGACTTAAGGCTTTATAAGCTGTGAAAGTGGCCAATAAACGGCAAAATCGCCAAATAATTATTTTTAATCATGGCGCTAAGCAGCACCTTCATCGAAAAACCACTTGCAACCCTAGGTGGTTCGACGCGTCAGTGACGTGCGTTTTCCGTATAAAACAGACGAATTTTCAGAGATGTTTACCGTAAAACACCCACAATTTTTGCTATTTTACTCAGAGTAATTTCGGCAAAATCGCCATGGTGAGGAAAATTATTTTTCTGATAGGAAAACAATTACTTACCAAAAACAGCAACCATCACGCGTAGAGAGTCTGCATTGCCATATCAACTATCGGGTGTGGCGATCCCATCAGGACTCGAACCTGAAACCCCCTGCTTAGAAGGCAGGTGCTCTATCCAGTTGAGCTATGGGACCACTGGGGGCGTTTTGGCCAAAAAAGGCAGCCTTTGCAAGCCCCTCAATGGGTCCAGACAGCGCGCCGGTTTGTGGCAAAGTTGTCACCATAACCGCCACTTCGCAAATTTTGCTTGCGTTTGTGGGGATCGGTCACTGTGTATGGGATGCCGTTGGACGCAGCATAATCCACAGCGGCGTCTTTGCTTTCAAACATAAGCCTGATCTGGCTGTTCATGTCGCTTGAACTGGTCCAGCCCATCAATGGGTCAATACCACGGGCTTCTTCGGGGCTGAATTCCAGAACCCAGGTTTTGGTTTTCGCTTGACCGGAGGTCATTGCATTTCGTGCAGGTTGATAAATTCGTGCCAGCATTGGTTTCCTCAACTCTCCCATTTGGGGTGATCTAGCGCATAATTTGCACTGACAAAAGGTAGGATATTAAATTTTTACATCGGTTAAAACATTATTCATCTGTATAATAACGTATTGGCAGAAAAAATCACTCAGAATTATTATTTGGGCAATGTCACACAAAATGCCGCCCCGCCCAGTGCCGACTCCGCCACGCTGACATCACCCCCGAGTCGCCGGACAATTTTCCGCACCATCGCAAGACCAACGCCGTCAACTTTCTCCCCTTCGCCCCCGTCTCCGAGTGTGGCAAAAAGGGTGAAAATGCGATCCCGATGTTCTTCGGCGATACCGGGCCCGTTGTCTTCAACTGAAATTTCCACGGATTTCCGGCTCTCTACCATCCTGATTTTCAGATGGGGGTCACTGGTTTTTCCATGTTTGACAGCATTTGAAATCAGGTTGCGCAAAACAATTGTCAATTTCGCCTTGTCCACGCGGACCTTATCCCCGCCTTCGATCGTGATCGGCAGCGTTGGGGGGGCATCAATTTCAACGATAGATCGCACCAGATCGCGAAGATCCACGACCTCACGCTCGCCAACCAACGTACTCGTCCGCATCAAGCCGAGGGTTTCTTCAACCATAGCATCAACACGCAGGGTGCGCTGTTTGATAAGGGCTAAATCTTCAAGCCCTTCTTCGCTTAAATGCCCGTCGTTCCGCAAACTGTTGTTAAGCACTTCCTCTACCAAAAAAGCAATTTGTTTCAATGGGGAACGAATGTCGTGGGTCGCAATACGGGCCATATCCTCAAGGTCATCGGCGTAGTTGTTTGCAGCAATCAATTCACGCCCGCGGCGGCGCCTGTCTGCGAATAAAACGATAAATGCCGATGCAATCGAAATTGCAAAAGCAGCCAGCAACAGGTTGATGGCAATTAAATAGGTGGAATTCCGTCGGGATTGTTCTGCGGCGCGCTGCGCCAAAACACTCTGCGCTGCAGCGGCCGCTGTTTCAATTTCCTGAAACGCATTCCGGTCGTCAATGCGCACCATGGAATCGATCTTTTGTGGCGATAAACCCGCATTATGCAGATTTTCAACATTGTCGATCGCCGCCCCGTACAATTGAACAACTTCTTCCATCGCAGCAAAGCCGCCATCCAGATCCAGTTGCCGGACCAGATCCGACAAGCCACTTAACCCGATAAGAATTTGATCGACATTTTCACGTGCCACGTCCCGATACAGCGTTTCATTCGGGCGCAGCAGGTAATTTTTAAAATTGTGGATCAACCCGCCATAGCCCAACGCCCGTTCAAGGTTCAGCACATTAGCAGCCAATTCCGAAGTCAGCGCCTGATCGTTGCGCGGCGCAGAGCGATCATTCACAATAACCAGGGTCATCGCGACTGCGGCTGCCAAAGCGCTGATAAAGCTTAATCCAACGCCCAGCAGATTTCGGTTCCCAGCTTTCATTCCCACGCCCCAACTTTTGTTCAAGGGCAGTTTATGACGAAATCCTTACGTAAAGGTTTCGACGGCTCAACCGATAACTTAACGCGTGGTGCCACAGTCGAGGTGCTGATTTCGAGGGGGTTTGTGGCTACCGACCGCGCGCATGGGAGCGAGGGGTGGGTGGGTGATATGCACCCGGTCAGTAGCCGGTCGTGTTGCTTGCATTGACACCCAAACATTAGTGGATCTCAAATGCAATAAAAATATCCCATAAAGTTGTCCTTTACTAAATACTCACAACTCTTGATTGCACGCAAGTTCTACCATTCACTGCTCGACACAGGGATCTTCTCTGCAAGGATCAGCCTGTTGCCGACCCGTATTCACTATTCGAAAGGAGAGTAAACAAAACCTTAACATGCACTGGCCCTGCTGCATTTTTTTCAATCCGTGACAGGTTTTGTCAGCAGAAACCACGGAACGGCAGCCCTGATATGGCGGGTTAGCGGAAAATCAGCTAGGCAAGCCTTGAAGACGCAGAAAAGACGGTCATTTAATACCGTCAAAGGATTCGCCATGACCCAGACCGCCAGTTCACTCGCCAATGCACCGCCTGCCAATCGTGCCAAGATGGAGGGCGGGCGTAAAATTGTTATGCACACAGAATTCTCGCCCGCAGGGGACCAGCCCACAGCGATTCGCGAGTTGGTGGGCGGCGTGCGCGATGGCGAAAGGGATCAGGTTTTGCTGGGTGCCACGGGCACTGGCAAGACGTTTACCATGGCCAAAGTCATTGAAGAAACCCAACGCCCCGCGATCATTCTGGCACCCAACAAAACCCTCGCAGCCCAATTATACGGAGAATTTAAGTCATTTTTTCCAGATAATGCGGTGGAATATTTTGTCAGCTTCTATGATTACTACCAGCCAGAGGCCTACGTCGCCCGTTCTGACACCTATATCGAAAAAGAAAGCCAGATAAACGAACAGATCGACCGGATGCGCCACTCGGCCACCCGGGCGTTGATGGAACGGGACGATGTGATCATCGTCGCATCCGTGTCCTGTATTTATGGTATCGGTTCGGTGGAAACCTATACGGCAATGACGCTGGATCTGATAACAGGCAGCGAATACGACCAACGCGGTGTCATGGCTGATCTGGTAGCGCAGCAATACAAACGCAACGATAATTCTTTCACCCGCGGCTCTTTCAGGGTGCGCGGCGACAGTCTGGAAATCTGGCCGGCCCACCTTGAAGATCGCGGGTGGCGGCTGTCCTTTTTTGGTGAGGAACTGGAAAGCATCGTCGAATTTGACACGCTGACGGGGGAAAAACATGCCAGCCTCGACAAGGTGCGCGTCTATGCCAACAGTCACTATGTGACCCCGCGCCCGACGTTAAATCAGGCGATCAAGAAAATCAAAGAAGAGCTGGGCATCCGCCTGAAACAACTAGGAGACGAGGGGAAACTGCTTGAAGCCCAACGTCTGGAACAGCGCACGAATTTCGATCTGGAAATGCTGGAGGCCACAGGCGTCTGCAACGGTATCGAAAACTATTCCCGCTATCTGACAGGCCGCGCCCCCGGCGAACCGCCCCCGACCCTGTTTGAATATATCCCCGACAATGCCATTGTTTTTGCAGATGAATCCCATGTTTCCGTGCCCCAAATCGGCGGCATGTACAAAGGCGACTACCGGCGGAAATTCACTTTGGCAGAACACGGGTTTCGCCTGCCGTCTTGCATGGACAACCGCCCGTTAAAATTCGAGGAATGGGACGCCATGCGCCCGCAATCGGTGTTTGTATCGGCCACTCCGCAAAAATGGGAACTGGAACAGTCCGGCGGGGTCTTTGCCGAACAGATCATCCGCCCTACAGGTCTGCTTGACCCCCCTGTGGAAATCCGTCCCGTGGAAACCCAGGTGGACGACCTGCTGGATGAGGTGCGCAAAGTCGCCCTTGATGGCGGGCGCGTTCTGGTCACCACATTAACCAAACGCATGTCCGAGGATCTGACCGAATACATGCACGAACAGGGCATCCGTGTTCGCTACATGCACTCGGACATCGACACTTTGGAACGGATCGAAATCCTGCGCGATTTGCGTCTTGGCACCTTTGACGTCTTGATCGGGATTAACCTTCTGCGCGAGGGGTTGGATATTCCAGAATGCAAACTGGTGGCGATTCTGGATGCCGATAAAGAGGGTTTTCTACGCTCCGAAACCTCGCTTGTACAAACCATCGGGCGGGCCGCGCGAAACCAGGACGGCCGCGTCATCATGTACGCAGATCGCATCACAGGGTCCATGGAACGGGCGATCGGGGAAACCAACCGGCGCCGCGAAAAGCAACATGCCTACAATCTGGAACACGGCATCACCCCTGCTACAGTGAAAAAGAACGTCGAAGATGTCCTTTCCGGCCTTTATGATGGCGACACAGATATGTCACGGGTTACGGCCAAGGTGGATAAACCCATGTTCGGCTCTAACCTGCAAACCCACCTTGACGGGCTTCGTAAAGATATGCTGAAGGCCGCAGAAAACCTTGAGTTCGAAGAGGCCGCACGCCTGCGCGACGAGGTAAAACGTCTGGAAGCCGTAGAATTGGCCGTGGCCGATGACCCGCTGGCCCGCCAATCTGCCGTACAAGCCGCATCCGAAGCCGCGCAGAAAACCGCAGGGCGCTCGACAGCAGGCAAAGCAGGTATGCGCATGTATAAAGGCAAAAGCCAAAAGCGGAAATTCTGACAAAACCCCGCCCCTTGATAAAGGGCGGGGGTTAAAAAAAAATTAGGCTATTTCAATCCGGTTAAATTGTGTCGTCACACCGCACAGTAGCGCGCACCTTCCCCTTCACATTATCAGACCAGTTGATATCAAAACTGGTGTCGCCTGATCCGGTCCCCCCTTCAAAATAGGGCTGTGTATACACTTTAACGTTTGAACTGTTCCGGATCGGGCCATCCGGCACCAGTCCGGTCACAAACCGCGCCTTTGATTCAAAAGGCATGTGTTGGTCCAGATTGGTACGCCAACTGTTCGACACGCTGGTCCGCTCTATCCCCACGGTTGCAGGATTCATAAAAGGTGAATCCACATTGTTAAACGTATTCCCTTCAATTGTAATATTTCGGAATTTATCCGGATTTAGGGTCGCCACCGACGTATCGACCATTTCCACCCGCTGCAAAGAGGGCCCGTTAAAGGCTTTGAAAACATTGCCACTGATGTTCAGCCCGTTGATAAAATGCCCCGTCCCATGGGGTTTTAGCGAAATGAACCGGAACCAAGCCGCCGTACCAGAGGCAGTGAAATGATTGCCGGTGATGGTCAGCCCGCCAAATGAAAATCCGCTGGTAATACTGGGCGTGCCGTCATGTTCATTGGTCCAGTCGATAAAGGCATTGTCCACGTAGTTCCCGACGATGGTCATTTTGGGGTGGTTGTTGGTGATCACGATACCTGCAGAACGGATATTCCCGCCGGTCGGATCATCCTGAAAAAAGTGGTTGCCCGAAATGATCCCGCCCGATCCCCCGATGATCGCCCAATGCAAGAACCGCAACGCGCGATTGTGGCGCAGCTTTAGATCGTTGCTGTTGCAATTAAATCCAATCGTTTCCCGGGCAGAGACTGCAAGCGGTTGTTCATTTGACAGCCATTGATTGCGATCCAGCGTCATGCCAGCACAACCCGCCCCGGCCGAGGTCAGCCCGCGATCCTTCGGAGAGGTGAAGAAACAGTCCTTCACATGAAAAATCAGCCCCGCATCCGCCAACATAATCCCGCTGGCCCGACCGTTACAGGCGAATTCGATATTTTCCAGCGTGAACCGTGCAAGATTGGAAAAGCCAGAAAAATCCAACAGGTATTGGAACCGCGTAAATGTATAGCTTTGGTTCGCAGGCGCGCCCCACAACGGACTGGACAGCGTAATCACCCCCGTACTGGTATTCACACTGCGCACATAAATTTCCCGCCCGACGCCGGTGCCCGTGACCAAAGACCCAGGCTTTACCCCACCTGGATTTGAAACCCCCGTCAGCTTGTTGGGTTCATCTGAATCATAACTGGCAGAGCGGGTTACCGAACTGACATCCCATTCAGAACTGGAAGACGCCGAAATTCGCCCGTTCCGGATCACCCGCCGTGTCGAATAAGAAGTTTTATTGCCAACCGCCGCTTGCACATCAATCGGCCCGCTAATGTCTACAGACCGTCCCTTAAGATCCAGTGAATCGTGATCGGTAAAATTGAACAACGCCTGAACCGCCTTCTTAAAGGCCAGTTCCTCATCGCCGAAAGCCGTAAAATATGTTGGAAAGTCAAAGTTCTGCAACAGTTGAAACAGCGCTGAATCCGGCATGCTGACCGTGCCCTGAAACCGAATTTCAGAGGCTATGGTGATCGACCCGTTCAACCGGAATTCTCCGTCAGGCACCAGAACGGTACGCCCGTTGGCCGCAGCATCGGCGGCTTCGAACGCGGCCACATTATTGGTCGTGCCATCCCCCACAGCACCATAATCCTTCACATCCACCACATCCAGCATAGAGCGTGTGTAAATGCTGCTGACGTCTTCAATGATGATATCGTCGATGCGCACAACGCCGTCATTCACTCCCGTCAGATCAATGCCGAAATGGCCAAAGGTGGCGTTCTGCCCCCAGACCATATCCACCCCGCCCCGTGTTCCCGACCCGACAATGGCCGTCACTTCAATCACCTCGCCATAGGTTTCCAGTGCCTGTGACGGCCCCGTTTCCACCACTCCGGACAGATGCCCTCCGCCCAATTTGCCTGCCCAAGCCGCAATGCGCACCGACGGCAGCGGCCCGCTTACCGCCTTGATCCGCGCCCGAATTTGCCAGTAACAGCCCGGCTGCATAGGCGTATTGCCCGTATACCGCAGCTTTTGCGTGCCAGATGTTTTCGTCAGTTCCAGACAGCCGCCAAAATCCGCATCCGCCGCAATCAGCGTGGCATTTCCTGCGCCATCATAGGTGTCCGATCCGGGTGTGCCGTCTTCGCTGGACCAGACATCCAACCCGAATTCAAAGGCAGGGGGCATCAGTTGCAAACCGTCGGTAAGAGCCTTGTTCATGAAAATTCCTTTCAAATCCATCAGGCACACAGGCCCGCCATCGCCGCTTTCCTTATGAAAACGTCGCAAAATGCTAAGGCGACTGAAACCAACCGCGCTTGGATGAGAGGTAACAACAGAAGGCTAACGCAGCCTGACAGGCCCGTTCGCAGGGTGGAATACGAACGCAACGCCACAGTCAAAAAGTGATATTTTAGGCCCCGACACCGGGGGATTGTTCAATACTGACACCGCTGATTTGCCAATCCCCGTTCACTTGTACCATGGAGTAGCGGGCGACAAAATACTGCCCCTGCAGATCGCGGATCAACACATTTTGCTCCATCGTGCCGGCTTCATCGCGAAGCTCTTGAAACACCACCTCTGCGGGGTGATGCACCATCGGATAGCTGTGCCGCACCATTTGGCCAAACCTGTCAGAGGTCTGGAAAATCTCTTTGATATTGGGCGCGGCAAAGGTAAAGGCCGTGGCGAAATCATCTTTCATGAATGATTGTATCTGGCTTGAAATCACTGACTTGATTTCGTCCTGCTGCGCTTCTATCGGCGCGGCGGCCATAAAAATGGCAACAGTTGTAGCTAATATTCGCATCATCAAACTCCCCTTTGATAAGGATAAGCTAGATCAACGGCGCACCGCGTCAAACCGGCCCCCGCAGGCTTTATCTCTGCCACGCCAGAAGGTACATCTGCGCAACCCTTCATAACCCCGAGCACAGAATGCCAGTTGACCCGATCCGCCCTACCGATGACGAGGCTATAACCCTCGCCAAATCCTTGATCGCAAAAGCAACCTTCGGGGCGCTCGGCGTGCTGCACCCCGAAACACAAACGCCCCTTGTCACCCGCATCGCCATCGGAACCGACCTGAAGGGCACACCTCTCACGCTGGTTTCGGACCTCGCCGCCCATACAAAAGCCCTGCGAAACACTCCCGCCTGCGGCCTGATGCTGGGCGAACCTGGTCCCAAAGGCGACCCGTTAACCCACCCGCGCCTGTCGATTCAGGCCACCGCAACCTTCTTGAACCGCGACGATCCAGATTTTCCGGAAACCCGCGCGTCTTATCTGAAATCCCATCCGAAATCGAAACTCTACATCGACTTCGCAGACTTCAATTTCGTGCGGCTCACCATCACCTCTGCTGCGCTGAACGGCGGCTTTGGAAAGGCTTACAACCTCACCGCCCAAGACCTCGCCTAATCCCAGCAAGCCCGCGGCTTCTTCTTTCTAATAATATCCAAACCCCAAACCCGCAGCACAGCCCTGACAAAAAAGGCGACCCCCAGCAGGAGTCGCCTTTCAATTTGCCAATATTGCCAGCGGTTAAGCCAGTTCGCCTGCCAAACCAGCCTCGATCAGTGCGATGGTTTCATCTACACCGTAAAGCGCGATAAACCCGCCAAACCGGGGCCCTTGGGATGCGCCCAGCAGGACCTCGTAAATCGCAGTGAACCAATCGCGCAGCGGTTCAAACCCGTGGTTCTTACCAACCGCAAAAACGATGGATTGCAGATCGTCCGCATCGTTGTAATTCAGGCTTTCAACAGGCGCATCGCCTTTCCCCATCGCCGCGTTTTTCTTGTCAATCATGGCCTTGGCCACATCCACATCACGCAAGGCCGCCACCAGATCTTGCAGGGCCGCTTTTTCCTGATCGCTCGGCGCGCGGAATTTTTTGTTCGGCTTCACAAAGTCATGATAATAGCGCACCGCAAACCCCGCAGCCGAATCCAGCGTGGGGTTCGACTCGGGCGATGCATCAGGCGCGTATTTATTGATAAAGCCCCACAAACCGTCCTTGGTTTCGGCACTGGAAACCGATGCCAGATTCAACAGCATGGCAAAGGGCACAACCATATCGCTTTTGGGCACATCCGCGCCGTGGATATGGAACACAGGGTTGTTCAACCGCGCCGCCCCGTCCTGCGTTTCATAAGCCCGCAACTGCTGGTGATATTCATCTACCGCCTTGGGGATCACATCAAAATGCATCCGCTTCGCCGTCTTCGGTTTAAGATACATGAAATACGACAGGGATTCAGCCGAGGCATAGGTCAGCCATTCGTCAATGGACACCCCATTGCCCGAGGTTTTGGAAATCTTGTGGCCGTCTTCATCCAAAAACAGCTCATAGGTGAAATGTTCCGGTTTACGGCCACCCAGAATTTCACAGATGCGGTCGTAAATCGGCGTATTGGTGGAATGGTCCTTGCCATACATTTCAAAGTCCACATCCAGCGCCGCCCAGCGCGCGCCGAAATCCGGCTTCCACTGCAATTTCACATTGCCACCGGTGACGGGCAAGGTGATCTCGCGACCTGTTTCATCATCAAAGGTGATGGTGCCGTTCTTGCCGTCTACGTGTTTCATCGGCACATACAGTACCCGCCCTGTATCGGGGTGGATCGGCAGGAAGATGGAATAGGTTTCTTTACGTTCATCCCGCAGGGACTTCAGCATCACTTTCATCACATCGTCATAGCGTTCGGCCGCAAGCAGCAGAACCTTGTCGAACTTGCCTTCACGGTAGAATTCGGTTGAGCTGATGAATTCATACTCGAACCCGAAAGTATCCAGAAAGCGGTTCAACATCGCATTGTTATGGGCGCCGAAACTATCATGCGTGCCAAACGGATCAGGGACCGAGGTCAGCGGCCGCTGCAAATGTTCAACCAGACTTTCAGAATTCGGCACGTTGCCCGGAACCTTGCGCATCCCGTCCAGATCGTCGGAAAAACAGACAAGCCGTGTGGGAATATCAGACATCACCTCAAAGGCGCGGCGCACCATTGTAGTACGCGCAACTTCGCCAAAGGTGCCGATATGGGGCAGGCCCGACGGACCATAGCCGGTTTCAAACAGCACATAGCCCTTTTCAGGCGGCGCCTTTTCATACCGTTTCAAAATCTTGCGTGCTTCTTCAAAGGGCCAAGCTTTGGAGCTGAGTGCAAGATCGCGAAGGTCAGACATTTTTATCATCCGGTTTTAAAGGGGTTCAACGTCCACTCCCTATTGCCCCTTCCCGCCACCGTCAATATTATCACGTCGAATAACCTTCAAAGGCCGAAAAGATGACCAGAACCGATACAACCGACAGCTTGTGGAACCTTCAGGACGGATTGGTGGCCATGATGGTGGCCACTTCGGTGTCGGATGAACTGATCCGGACGCTGGAACTGCTGTCCATCGAGCGCATCGTTAACCACCTTCCGATCTTTGGCAATTACGACGCCGACAGGATTCGCGGCATTTCCCAAACCGTTTTTGACCTCCTCGAAGAGGAAGACGGCCTTGATGCGCTTTTCGGCTTGGTTCGGGATGCCGTCCCTGAAAAATTTCACGAAACCGCCTATGCGCTCTGCTGTGATGTGGCCGCATCCGATGGCCGCCTGCGCGAAAGCGAATTGCGCTTTCTCGAAGAGACCCGGTACGAGCTGAACATCGACCGTCTGCACGGTGCTGCCATTGAACGGGGCGCAAGGGCACGGCATCTGGCGGAATAAGCCGCCCACAGACGGGTCCGCTAGCGGTTTCGTTCCCAAAACATCCAGACGGCGTGACATGATTTCATCATAGCGCGCCGTCTGCTTCAGCTTTTCCAAACCCGCGTTAAACCGGTACAGGCTGATCGTTCCGCGCCAATGCCGTTCGGAAAAAATCACATCCAGACTTTGGGTTAAAACGAGCCGCGTCAAAAATTGATCGGTGCCCCCCCGCCACGGGGTCAACCCAGTCCCTACATCCGCCCCGGATTCGTTGACGACACGCAAAAAGCTGTCTACTGAATTCCCTATTAAACATGATCGGGGGACCATGTTGAACACACCAGTGCGCAAAACTGTGGCAGTCCCCGACACAAAGAATTTGAAGCAACAAGCGGGATTTACCGAGTGGCACTATTAACCAGTGAACGACAGGCGTCGAAAAACCCAATCAGCACTTTCTCTGTCATTTTTACGCTTTGCGCTTTGGCCCCTGCCGCCAGTTTCGCACAATCAGTCAGCCTGACACCGCCGCCATTATCGGAATATACGGCCCTGATTTCCGACTGGCAGAAAAAGAAAGACCTGCTGAACGGTGCGATTGCGGCCCAGCGGGACTATGAAACATCCGTTAACGCTTTGGCTTTGGCAACAGCAGAGCAACAGGCGAAAACCGACAGCGCAAAGGCCGGCCTGAATGCCGCGGTTTTGAAAGTGGCCGAGGCCAAGAACCGTTTGTCCAAGGTCGATACAAATGACACGGACCCAAAAGGTGAAGCCCTGGCGCAAACCCTGCTTGAAACGCAATCCGACCTTAACACGGCCATTTCTGCGTCCGAGCAATTGCAAAAAGACATAAGCGCGCTGTCTTCGGAACATGAACGGCTGGGATCGACAGCCAAGGGTTTGAAAAACGCCGCTGCCGCCGCCAAGGCCGCCCATAGCGCCGCGCAGGTTTTGGTTGAAGCCGTGAAATCGGCGCAAGAGGTTATCGCCAGCAACAATTCGGAAAACGGCGGCGGCGAAACCGATCTGGAATCCGACTTCTTCAAAGATGCTTTGAAACAGGCGGAAAATGCCCGGCAATACGAACAAGACGCCCAAAACGCCTTAGAGGCCACCCGCACACGGCAAACCCAAGTGGCCGAGCGTCTGTTAAAAGCGGAAGAACAGCTTGAATACGCAAAACAGGCCGAAGCAGGGGCCTATAAAAAGTTCGCCGCTGCGGATGAAGACTATAAAAAGCATCAGGCCAAACGGCAGGTGGAAAAAGACGCACGCGATGCGCTGATTGCCGAGATCACCACCGAAATGAATGCAGCACAGGAAGACTTGGAAGCCCAACAAAAAATCCTGCAAAATGAATCTCTGGCCATGCAGGAAATTGCGGCGAACCAAACCAGCGCGGCAAACCGCATGGCGGATCTGCATACGGAGGTGGATCGCGCAAAATCAGCCTTTGAAGGCGCGCAATCCATACTGCGGGCGCAGCAGCGCCAACGTGCAATCCAGACTGCAGCAATTTTGGCGGATTTAAATGCTGAAATGCGCAGTGCATTACGCAATTCGGCGCCCGGCGCGGATACTTCAACCTTTAGCGAACGTCTGATTATCCCTGCGGCTGTGTTGTTCTCTGACGACTCTGCAAAAATTCAAAAATCCGAAGCCGTGCGTCTGAATGAATTGGCCGCAATCCTGAAAGACACCGTTTCACGGGTTCCCGAAGGACTGGACTGGATGATACGGGTTGATAACTACACCACCGATACCGAGACGGCCAAAGACAGCTGGACGAAGAGTCACAGTCGGGCGGTTTCCGTTGCCAAAAGCCTGATTTCCACAGGAAAACTCGATACATCCCGCGTCTCGGCCAACGGGATGGTAAATGCCGCTGCCCTGTCTGATTTTACCTCAAACGGCTGGGTGGAAATTGTCCTGACGGCACGTTAGGGCAACCTGAAACAGATTGAACCAAGCGACTAAACCAGTGTCAGTTGCACATCCGACAGGTCCAACCCCTGTGCACCTGGCACGCGCATAACTTCGTGACCATCCACAAAGACCGATGCGCCTGTGCCGTCTTTGAAATCTTCAACGCGGACATCGAAATCGCCAAGGCCTTGCAATCCTTCATGGCTGTCAATCTCAACCTCCAGAGTATCCTCTGCGGGGTTGAAATCCTGAATGACTGGCGCGTCTTCGACCCAAGTGTTGGCGTAGGTTGCAAAGTGATCCGATCCGTCCCCGCCATATAATTCCGCAGTGCCATAGGCGTGCAGAACATCGTCGCCGTCGCCACCGTAAATCCGGTCCACGGCACCATCTTCCTGCGTGCCCACAGTTGTTAATCTGTCATTCCCATCTCCGCCAAACACGGTATCCGTGTCGATACCTGTTTCGACCACATCATCCCCTGAACCGCCAAAAATTTCGCCCGTACCGTGGCCCGATACGATCAGGTCATCACCGTCCCCGCCATAAATCGTGGCATCACTGTCCCCATCCGTGATGGTATCATGTCCCGCGTCGCCATAAGCCTCGGTCGTGCCTTTCGTGTCAAAGCCGCCTTGAACCCGATCGTCGCCTGCGCCGCCAAACAGTTGGTTGTCTCCGGTCCAGTCGGTCAGGGTATCATCCCCTTCACCACCATAAAGCCCATCGTCCCCGTCGCCGCCGGACAGATCATCATCGCCGGCGTATCCCATCAACAGGTCATCCCCCACAGTCCCGTCAAGACTGTCAGCCCCTTCGGTTCCATGCAGTTCGCTTGCGCCATTATCAGCCGCGTCATCAGCCGCCATGACATCGTCATGGCCCATCAACAGTGTTGTGTCAGCGACACCGCTATCATCATCCATTTCCGTCGCATTTGCGTCATGGCTGCTTTCATCCATATGGTCGCTGTCATCTTCGCCGGAAATTGCGCTGCCCAGTGCCGTTCCGGCAAGCCCAAGCATGGACAGAATCAAGACTTCAATCATTGGCTACCTCGTTACACAGGCCGCAGGTGTCGCAGCCGGGGTTGACAGCGCATAGCAAATCCGTGGTAAAAATGACAGGATTTCAACGCACTATGGTTAACGCGCCTTAACGAATTCACCCAAGAAATCTTCTCCCCGCCGCCGCAGCCTGCCTTTTTCCTTTCCTTTCCCAGAAATCCCGCCTATAGACCCGCATCCGCGCCCCGCGTGGATACTCCACGGGCCCTGCTGGACGACATCCCGGCTTGCGCCATAACCCTTAACCTTATGAAGGAGACCCCGATGTCGATTACTCCAGAGCTTAAAGCTCAACTGATGAAAGAATACGCAACCAAAGAAGGCGACACAGGTTCGCCCGAAGTACAGGTTGCAATCCTGACATCCCGTATCACTACGCTGACAGAGCACTTTAAAACCCACAAAAAAGACAACCACTCCCGTCGTGGCCTTTTGAAGCTGGTTGCCCTGCGTCGTAAACTGCTAGACTACACCAAAGCGAAAGACGAAGCGCGCTATCAGGACCTGATCAAGCGTCTTGGCATTCGCCGCTAAGTCCAACGGACTGACAGTTTTAACGCCGCGATCCGGTTTCGGATTGCGGCGTTTTCTGTTTCTGGATAGCGTCCGGCCATGGCCAAAAATCCTTCGCTTGTCAGCCTACAGTCCATCATCGTTCTGACCATCTGCACCTTTCTGTTCGGCATGGGCCAGTTCCACCGTGCCGCCGGTGCGATTGTCGCCCCCGTCTGGCAAGAGCAATTCTCGCTCAATGCGGATCAACTGGGATTTGTCATCTCGGTGATCTTTATCGTGAATATCTTTGCCCAGGGGTTTATCGGAACCCTGCTGGACAGAATCGGCCCCCGCCGCATCATCAGCCTGTTCCTTCTGATCCTCGCCGCAGGCACGTTGGCCTGTATTTTTGCCAACAATTTTATCGGTCTGGTGCTGGCCCGCATCGTTCTGGGCATCGGCTTGTCTGTAGGCGGGGTCGGCATGTATATGTTGCTAGCGCGCAACTTTGATGCCAGCCAGTTCGGGTATCTTAACGGTCTGATGGTGACGCTGGGCGGCTTTGGAGGCTTGGCCGCCACCTATCCGCTGGCCTTCGGAATTGCGCGGTTCGGCTGGACCAATGTGTTTATCGGTCTTGCCCTGTTCACCACCCTGATGGCAGGCACGATTTTTCTGACCGCGCAGAAAGAGCCAGCCGACGCCCCCAAAGAAACCGCCCCCACGATCCGCTATTGGGATCTGGTCACCGACAAGCGCGTCCAGCCCCTGCTGTTCATGGCCTTTGTCATTTGGGCACCGATCACCGCAATCACCGGGCTTTGGGGCGGCCCGTATTACAAAGCCATCCATGGCCTGTCGCTTGAAGAAACCGGCCTGTTCCAGATGCTGTTTTTCTGCGCCACCATGGCCTCGGGGATTGTCTACGGGCTGATTGACCGCTGGACGGGGTTCCGCCGCCACTCGGTCATTCTTACGGGCGCATTGATTTCAACAGCAAGTCTCGCGACACTGGCGCTGACACCCGATGTTCCGCTGTGGGGGGCCAATCTATTGCTGTTCATTATGATCTTTGCCCAGCAGTTCTATGTGCCCCTGATCGCCCAACTGCGCCAAGTGGTACCGGATGCCGCTATTGGTCGTGCCACCAGCCTCTATACCATAGTGGGCGTGACGGCGATTCCGGTGTTTCAAACCTTATTTGGTATTGTGATCGAACATTCCGGCAGCCTCGCAGATCCTCTGAAATACCGGCTCGCCTTTGGCATGATGGCGCTATTGGTACTGACACCCACAGCAGTGTTTGCATGGTCACGCCACGCAAGACTGCCTCGCTGAATTTAGCTATTCCGCCCGAAACCGCTGCAAAAACCACGCAAGCAAAAAGGCCATAACCAGCGTCATACCCACATGCCCGATGAACGAGGATTGTGTGTAAGGCCCGAAATTCATCATGAAACTGCGTCCGATGAAAGGGGCCAACAGGCCTTGGGCCACAAACCACAAGGCAATGCCGGCAACAGCCCCTGTCATCCAGACCCGCAGGTTCAACGTCACACGGACCAGATAGACGAACAGGCCGAACCCCAGACTGCCCACCAGAAAATGCACCACAAAAGCTGTGGAGTGATCCAACGAAAGCCCGAACAGTTTCGCCGCCAGTGCAATCACCAGATTAGAGGGCTGCAACGCAAAACCGAACAGCAACGGGGAAACAAGCCAGGCATAGGCCTCAAAGACTATCTCGCCGATCAGCCCCGACAGAAGAATGGGCAAGAGCAGCGCATTCGGCATCCGCCCCGACGGGACAGTTTGAAGAGAAGTCATATTAACGGCTTTCGTAAGGAAGATCTGTTTGCCCCGTCGATACCGCCATTGCCCACCAGACTGAATAAAACTTCCGGTCACAGCAGATAGTAAACTCGTGACCGTGCCGTCAGCAGGGAAAACCCGCCATTTTCCAGTGCATTTTCCCTTTTGCTTTCCTTTCTGCTCAACCTCGTGTATCGCAGCGCAATCTGAAATGCAGTGTTACGGCCCCACCGCTGCAAATGATGGTATGGGGCGGGGTGCAATGGGGCACCCAAACAACTATGGCTATGTGGGAAGGCCCCATAGCTTAGACAGGAAACGACATGTTTGACGAAGTCAAAAAATCAATTGAATGGGGCGGCGAAACGCTGACTCTGGAGACTGGCAAAATTGCACGCCAGGCCGACAGCACCGTGATCGCCACTTTGGGCGAAACATCTGTTCTGGCCGCTGTTGTGTTCGCCAAAAAAGAAAAACCGGGAATGGATTTCTTCCCGCTGACTGTTAACTACCAAGAAAAATATTATGCCGCTGGTAAAATCCCTGGTGGATTTTTCAAACGCGAAGCCCGCCCGACTGAAAAAGAAACACTGACCGCGCGTCTGATCGACCGTCCGATCCGCCCGCTGTTTCTGCCAGGCTTCAAAAACGAAACTCAAGTCACCCTGACTGTTCTGTCCCACGATCTGGAAAACGATCCTGACATGGTGGCAATGATCGCAGCCTCTGCTGCGCTGACACTGTCAGGCGCCCCTTTCATGGGTCCGATCGCGAACTGTCGTGTGGGCTTTGTGAACGGCGAATATGTGCTGAACCCGTCTGTGGATGACATGCACGAGCTGCGCAACAACCCAGAACAACGCCTTGATCTGGTTGTCGCTGGCACCAAAGACGCTGTGATGATGGTTGAATCCGAAGCCTATGAACTGAGCGAAGCAGAAATGCTGGGCGCTGTTCAATTCGCACACCAAAGCATCCAGCCTGTGATCGACCTGATCATCGACATGGCCGAAGAATGCGCCAAAGAACCGTTTGATTTCCAGGCACCAGATTACTCTGAACTGCTGGCGAAAATCACCACAATCGGTGAAAAAGACGTTCGCGCAGCATTCGCCATCACAGACAAGCAAGAGCGCACAACTGCGATCGCTGCTGCACGTGACGTGATCAAAGCGGGCCTGACCGAAGAAGAACTCGAAGACGGCAACCTGTCCACAGCCATGAAAAAGCTGGAAAGCAAGGTTGTTCGCGGCGACATCGTCAACACCGGCAAACGCATCGACGGTCGCGATCTTTCCACTGTACGCTCTATCGTTGGCGAAACCGGCTTGCTGCCACGCACACATGGTTCTGCCCTGTTCACACGCGGCGAAACACAAGCGCTGGCCGTAACAACACTGGGCACAGGCGACGACGAGCAAATGATCGACGCGCTGACAGGTATGTTCCGCTCCAACTTCATGCTGCACTACAACTTCCCTCCCTACTCGGTTGGTGAATGTGGTCGTATGATGGGCCCGGGCCGTCGTGAAATCGGTCACGGCAAACTGGCATGGCGCGCGCTGCAGGCTGTTCTGCCTGCGCCAACGGATTTCCCCTACACAATTCGCATCGTGTCGGAAATCACGGAATCAAACGGCTCCTCTTCCATGGCGTCGGTTTGTGGTGGCTCCCTGTCCATGATGGACGCAGGCGTGCCATTGAAAGCACCTGTTGCGGGTGTTGCGATGGGCTTGATCCTTGAAGACGACGGCAAATACGCTGTTCTGACAGACATCCTTGGCGACGAAGACCATCTCGGCGACATGGACTTTAAGGTAGCTGGTACAGAAAGCGGCATCACGTCCCTGCAAATGGACATCAAAGTTGCCGGTATCACCACCGAAATCATGGAAAAAGCCTTGGCTCAGGCCAAAGACGGCCGTTTGCATATCCTTGAAGAAATGAACAAAGCCCTGTCCGAGACCGGGTCTTTCTCAGAGCATGCACCGCGCATCGAAACCATCCAGATCAACCCTGACAAAATTCGTGAAGTCATCGGGTCTGGCGGTAAAGTGATCCGTGAAATCGTCGAAACATCCGGCGCTAAAGTGGACATCAACGACGACGGCGTGATCAAAATCGCCTCTTCAAACGGTGCCCAAATCGAAGCTGCCCGCGAAATGATCATGTCGATCGCCGCAGAACCCGAGGTCGGTACGATCTACACGGGTACTGTTGTGAAAGTCATGGACTTCGGCGCATTCGTGAACTTCTTTGGCAAACGGGACGGCCTTGTGCACGTATCCCAAATGGCCACTGAACGTGTTGGCCACCCCAAGGACGTTGTGTCCGAAGGTCAGTCCGTAAAGGTCAAACTGATGGGCTTTGACGATCGTGGCAAGGTGCGCCTGTCCATGAAAGTGGTCAATCAGGAAACCGGCGAAGAAGTTTCTGACGAAGAATAAAACAGTCCGCGCTGGATCACTTCCGGTGCCCTGTTTGAAAATTACGAAAGGCCCCGCACATCTGCGGGGCCTTTTTTGTGGCCCCTCCCCCCCCCGAAATCTGCACGATACAGGTGTAACTTGCCTGAACGGGCCCGCTAAACTACAAATCCCTTTGGAAACCGCAAAGCACTTGCGCGTTTCGCCCCATATAAACCGGTTCAGCGATCCAACATGCCCCCACACGCCCATATCCTGACGGACATCGACCCGCGCATGTTCCTGAAACAAGCGCCTGACAAGTCACCCGAATTTCACGGCGTCCGCTTTACCTTCGGGCTGGATGTGGACCCCGCTGCGGATGTGTTGATCATCTACACCCGCGCATCCTGGTCGGTGCCAACGCGGCTGCCACAGACCCGCACCGCTTTTGTTGCGGGTGAACCTGAAGACATTCATCCCTATTCCGCCGCCTTTCTGAACCAGTTCGGCACCATCGTTGCACCGGGAAACAAGGCATTGACCACCACACGGTTAAACCACTGCTACTGCCTGCTTTGGTTTGCCGGCGTGAACTTCCAAAGCCTCGACACAGCGCTTGGCTATGACTATTTCAAAGCCCTGCAACCACCGCCAAAAGACGACAGGATTTCGATTGTCACCAGCACCAAAGCCAGCACCGACTACCACCGCAAGCGACTGGCTTTTATTGAGGTTCTAAAGGACCGCATCCCTGAACACATCGAACTCTACGGGCGTGGTTTCAAACCCGTAGACGATAAGATGGGCGCGCTTTTACCCCATAAATACCATATCTCACTGGAAAACGGCGCGGGGCGCTACACGTGGACGGAAAAACTGGCAGACCCGCTACTGTGCTGGGCCCTGCCGTTTTATGCGGGCTGCACCAATGTGGCCGACGAACTGCCTGCCGACTGTATTGTGCCCCTTGATCTGGATGATCCCGAAACCGCAATTAACATCATGATGCAGGCGCGCAAGACTGACCTCTGGTCGGATCGCCTGAGCACCCTTGACCAGGCCAGAAGCTTGCTGCTGGAAGACTTTAACACTTTGGGGTTGTTCGCACGGTTAACCAAAGACGCAATGACCGCCCCCGCCGAACCATCAACATCCCGCATCATTCACGCTGAACGCGCGCTCTGGCCTGAAAAAGGCGGGCGCGGCAGTCTTCCCGAAATGCTGATACGCCGCACAATCCAAAGCGTTGCCCCGAATTTCGACCTAAACCTCGCCCGCCTGCGCAAGCGCAGAAAAGACAAGCGCCGCTAAACGGTTAACCACGATTTGGGCAGAATATCAGGGTTCTGTTTGTTGGGATCAGCGTACCATCGGCTTGGGGCAACCACGATCTTGTCAGGGTCGGGGTTCAACCACGCCCCCCACCAGGAAAACGACGAATTTGCGATGATGTGATGCTGGCACGCCGCCATCAAACGCAAATCTTCATAGTTGGTGTCCCCGTCATTATGGCCCACATAGCGCACCTTAAACGGCAGTTTCAGATGCTCGGCCACCCAAGCGGGATCATCCGAAAACGCATAAATTACAGGGTTTTCTACCTGCTCAGCCACAAAGGCCGCCGCCCGCTCGTAATAGCCGAGATCGCATGTGCCATGGGCTGCATTGTACTTTTCATTGCTGACATAATCGCCCCGACGGATATGCAAAGACACCGCAGTGCAGCCGGCAATATCCGCCAGCATCGCCGTATTTTGCGCGCTTGGCGGGGTTACAATTTGCAGATCGGCACGGATTTGCGCCTCACATGCCTGAAAGTACCGCTCTGACTGCCAATAGCCTTTCAGATGCGTATTATCCCCCAATGCTTCAAAACCTGTGTCATAGCCAAGCGAGCCTTCACGGTAGGTTTTCAACCCTCCGCCCCGCAGGATTTTGAACAAAGCCCTGGCCGCCCCGTCTTCCTTTGCCGCAGGCAAGCCTACAGGCGGCACCACGGAAATATTGAAGTGATCCAACCCCACTTTAAAAGCCTTGGGCTTGTCGTAGTCCCGCAGATCCAGTGACAGATCCGCCCCCAGCCGCAACGCCAGAGCACGACCAGCGCAATATTGAAACAACTGGTTCCCCAGCCCGCCCCGAATACGTGTAGAAATCATAAGGCGTCCTCTCACTCTGGCTTGATGGAAACTTCGGATCAAAGCGCCTCCCTCTTATGGGGTTTGCCGCTGTTTACGTTGCTCTAGCACGCGCGAAGGTGCTAGAAAACACCGTACGCACAAACTGACACCGCAAAGCGATTCCGAAGGATTTTTTTGTGAAAATTTCCCCCCTGCACTATTATCGCCTGTGGCGTGAACCCTGGCGCAAGGTTTTCTGGACCGCCTATTACAAGTACCGTGCCGATAAAATGGAAGCACGCCGTATGAATTTAAGCTTCCTGCAGTCAGGTGACACGGTTCTGGATTTTGGTGGCTTCGAAGGTGCTTGGGCGGAACACGCCTATGCCCATAACCACCCTGAAATCCATATATTCGAACCCCATCCCGTCTTTGCGGCAGATATCGAAAAACGCTTTGCAGGCAGGGAAAAAGTACATTGCCACACAATGGCGCTCGGCTCTGCGGACGGCACCTTAGAATTATCGGATGACGGCGATGCCTCTTCCAGCCATGTTTCAGCGGGCAGCGCGGTTAGCGGGAAAATCCGCGAGGCAGGCGATTTCCTGTCACAGATCGAACCACCTGTGGCGCTGGCCAAGATCAACATCGAAGGCGGGGAATACGATCTGCTGCCCGCACTGGAACAAGCGGGATGGTTACAGCATATCAAAGTGCTGCAAATCCAGTTCCATCTCTACTCCGAAGCAGATATCGCCCGCAGGGATGAGATCCGGCGCTCGCTGGCTCAAACCCATGATTGCGACTGGGATTATCCCTTTGTCTGGGAACAATGGACCCTAAGATAGCCGTTTGACTGCGCGACGATACCGCGCCCGCTTCCACTCCCGCGTGATTTTTTCGCTGAACGGTTTGCGCGTGGAAATGGTACTGCCTCCCGTTTGCGCCGTGCGATCCTCAACCCCCGAGGGTACAACGCAGCACAGATGCAGACCCGTGTGCCAATGACTTTGTAAAAACGTATCCACTGGGCGATCAATCTGCGCCGTCATATCCAGCAGCTTTTGCGCCGCCCCACGGCTGACCATCTGCGCCGATGTGCGCAGAGGCGTCACGGCTGGCTGTAGAATTCGAACATTATCGCCCTGCACGGCCACTGTGCTTTCTGCAATCTCTCGAACCTGAAATTGCACATAGCCAAGATCAGCCACATTTTGCGCAGCGCAGGCAACTGCTGCATCAAACCCCGTGACCAGCGCCAGATCATCTTCAAGGATCAACCCCGCATCAAGCCCGCCGTCCACAATCGCCCGCCACGCCGCACGGTGGCTAAGAAAACAACCGACCTCTCCGTCACTCAGCGCAAACGGGTATTTCGGGGTGAAAAGCGGCTGGTCGGAAATCACTGCCGCCTTTTGCGCAGCGCTCATTTCACGGCCATCCACAGCCGCGATCACCCCTGCGGGATAGGGCGTGCCTGCCAGCAAAGAATCCACCTGCTCCCGCCGTGCGGTGGCCCGCGCCAGATGGATGATCAGGGTTTCTATCCTTGCCGCCATAATGCCTCATACACCTGTGCAATGCCCTTGGCTTCGCGCAAAATACTATAGTCCGACGCCGCCCGCGCAACAGCCGCCGCAGACATTTGTGCCAGACGGGTCGGCGTGTTCAACAACTCTGTCACCGCAGCAGCAGCGGCGCGGGTATCCTCTTGGGGCACAACAATCCCCGCCGCCCCACTCCCCGAAAACGCGCGGTAATACCCCGCGTCACTGGCCACAAAGGGCGCGCCCGAGGCCATGGCTTCAAGCGGGGTCATACCATAGCCCTCGTAGCGCGGCATCGCCACCAGCAATGACAGCCCCCGCATCAAAGCAGGCAGGTTTTCGGGCGGCAACTCCCCCACAAACAGAATACGATCCGATAGCCCCGCCGCAGCAACCCGATCCTTGAGCCCCTGTTCAAATCCACGATGCTCGTGCGCAGCACGGCCCACCACCAGTGCAACCGCCTCGGGTTGGTCAGGCAAGGCGGCAATCATCGTATCCACAAATAAATCAGTGCCTTTTTCAGGGCGCACACGACCCACGGTCGCCAGCCCCACCTTACCGCCATACCCAAGCGCGGCCCAATCCGCTGCACGATCTGTGCCGGGGGAAAACCGTGTCACATCAACCCCGTGAGGCACCACAGCCTGCACATGCGGGACATATTTCGCGGCTTCGGGCGTTGTTGCGATCACAGCGTCCATCCGGTTGATCAACCAACGGGGATAGGCCGAATGATACCGCTGCGCCGCAGATGTGAATACAATCCTGATGGGACGGCGCAGCATATCCCGCGCCCAGATCGCCACCCGCATTTCTGGATTGCGCCTGACATGCCAGATTGCAAAAGGCCGACCCGCAGGGGGTGTTTTGGACAGTTTCAATGCCGCTTTGCGGCTGATCGGATCGGGGCAATCGGGCAAAGGTTCGCCCACAAGCGCCAGATCGAACTGGCCTTTCTGCACGCCCAGTACGCCCGCAGCCGTTGCGGATACGCCAGTGAAATTCGGGTTGAAATTGGTGACGAAAAGCTCTGGCACTCAGGCGTCCTTGTCAGCGTGGCGTTCAACCGATTTTAGACGGTCTTTTCACAGTTTGCATGCTTTAATAAATGACAGGCGCGCCAGTTACAAACCCCAGCCGGAATCCGCAGGGGCAAATAGCGGGGGGACAGGCAAGCGCGCGCGTTGAAAAGATCAACGCGCGCGGCAGGTCTTAGCTTGGCAGTTTTGTTGTGCGCAGATAGGGCAGAACACTGGTGAATTCACCGAATTTCGCCTTGGCGTCTTCGTCGGACACGGCTGGCGGGATGATAACATCGTCGCTGGTTGTCCAGTTTGCACCCGTAGCAACCCCGTGTTTCGCCGTGGTTTGCAAGGCATCAAGCGCGCGCAAAATCTCGGCAAAGTTACGGCCAACAGTCATCGGATAGGTCATCGACAGCTTAAGCTGCTTGTCAGGCCCGATGATGAAAACAGACCGCACTGTCGCACTATGGGCTGGTGTGCGGCCGTCGGGCATATAAGCCTCGGCGGGCAGCATATCAAAGGCTTTGGACACCTCCAAACCCTCATCCGCGATGATCGGGAACCCTGCTTTGGCGCCGGACACTTTTTCAATGTCCACTTTCCATTTCTTATGCTCTGGCACGCCGTCCACAGACACGCCCATCACTTTGGTGCCACGTTTTTCCCATTCGTCCGCCAGTTGCGCTACAGCGCCGAATTCTGTTGTGCAAACAGGGGTGAAATCTTTGGGATGTGAAAACAGAATCGCCCAGCTATCGCCGATCCAGTCGTGAAACTGAAAGCTGCCCTGATCGGTTTCTGCCGTGAAATTCGGCACCACATCATTGATCCGCAAACCCATAGTCTTCTCCTATGTCAAAGTTGAGTTGGCGTCAGTTTCTGCTTCTGTCGGGGAAATTTCAAGGGCCAAACAGGGGCCATGCGGATTGACCGGATAAACCATTGCCTTTTGCCGATTCCCTTGGCGTTTCGCGATTATCCTTGCGTTTGACGGCCTGCCTGTGTTGTTTTCCGCAGATCTGCCCCAGCTTATTCAAAGGACCGATTTACCGATGAAATCCATTCTGACTGCCGCGTTATTTTGTACCTTCGCCAGCCCGCTATTGGCCAACACCTGCGGTGGCTCCTTCAGCAGTTTTCTGGCAGGCATCAAAGCCGAAGCGGTCGCCGCAGGCCATCAGGCCGCCGCCGTGGATCAGTTTCTGGCCCATGCAAGGATTGACAAGAAAGTCATCTCGGCAGACCGCGCACAGGGTGTGTTCAAGCTGAATTTCACAGATTTCGCCAAACGCGTGATTTCAGCGGATCGCATGTCAAAAGGGCAGCGCAACCGCAAGAAATATGCGGATACATTCGCTAAAGTCCAACAGACCTACGGCGTTGATCCCTCGGTCATGCTGGCCTTTTGGGCACTTGAAACCGACTACGGCGCGTTTCAGGGGGATTTCAACACGTTGAACGCATTGCTGACCCTTAGCCATGACTGCCGTCGCCCCGACTTGTTTCGCCCGCAGATTTTCGCCGCTTTAACCTTGTTCGAACGGGGAGATTTTTCCCCAACGAAGACAACAGGCGCATGGGCCGGGGAAATCGGCATGGTGCAAATGCTGCCCGCCGATATCATCGCGCGGGGGGTGGACGGTGACGGGGACGGGCATGTCACGCTGAAAACCTCGGCGGCTGATGCGCTGATGTCCGGGGCCAATGTGATCGCCCATCATGGCTGGCAGGCGAATGAACCCTGGCTGGTTGAGGTCACGGTGCCAGACAGGCTCGACTGGACGCAAACAGGGTTAGAAACTTCAAAACCTGTGTCCGACTGGGCGGCCCTTGGGGTGAAGGCACGCGGGGTGAATATGCCTGCGGGGGATTTGCAAACCTCAATCCTGCTGCCACAAGGGCGCAAAGGGCCTGCGTTTCTGGCACTGCCCAATTTCAAGGTTTACTTTGAATGGAACCAATCCCTGGTCTATGTCACCACGGCCGCCTATTTTGCCACCCGACTGGCTGGCGCCCCGCGCTTTGATGAAGGCAATCCGGACCCGGGCCTGTCTGACAGCCAGATGAAATCCTTGCAAAAAAAGCTGACCCAAAAAGGGTATGACGTGGGCAAGATCGACGGCATTCTAGGGGCGAAAACCCGTAGTGCAGTCCGTAAAGAGCAGATCCGGCAGGGGCTTCCGGCGGATGCCTGGCCGACAAAAACGCTGCTGTCAAAACTGTAAACGCAGTTTTAAACAGGGGCGTTGAAGGCCGATAGCTGGTTGCTGCAGGGGCCGGAATAAGGATCAAAGAAGCCAATGTATTCAACCGGCTCGCCGGTTTCGGTTGCGGCAACAATCGTGCTGGACATGGCAAAACGCTGGATCATGAAATCTTCCACCTGCTTTTTTGCAGTTGACCAGTCGTCCCCCCCAAGGCCGAGCTGCATGTAATGCAGCGTCTGTAATTTGTGCAAACGGGTTTCACGACGCAAAAAAGCATCGGCATCGCGCAAGAAATCCTCCCCCGCACCAGCCACGGCTGCGGGGCCATACACCCGCAACAGAACCGCCCGCCCGATATCGACGAACCCTTGGGGGCGCATTTGAAACGCCGTGAACGCACCGCCCCCCAGCAGGGCCACACCTGACAGCAGCAAGGCTCTGCGGGACAGCGCCATCACACAGCCCGTCCTGCGCGCAGCGACAAAGCGGATAAGGTTAACGTCGGATTGGCTGCCGAGGCCGTCGGAAAAGACCCTGCCCCCAATGCCAGAACATTGCGAATCCCGTGGCACTTCAGGTTGGAATCCACCACTGACTGATCCGGATCATCGCCCAAGCGGTGCGTACCCTGAATATGCGCTTCGGTTATCAGTGGCGGGCTGACAAACTGGTTTTCGATATCAAACGGCAGGATCTCGGGCAAACGGGCCACTGCCGCATCCAGCGCGGTCATCCCATAGCTGGAATGTCCAAACCATTCGGTCATCACCTCATCGTCGCGCAACAGCACACGGTTTTCGGCTTGGGGTAGATCCTCGGCAATCAGCTTAAGGCGCAGCCGTTCGGTCCAGCGTCCCAGTTCGGGCCGCACAGCCACTGGCGCATTGTGGTTTTCCATTAAAACCGCGCCATATTGCGCGCGGTGCGCCCCGTCATACAGATCATATCCATGCCCCGTAATCGACGTGCCCCCAAAATAATTCCGTTGCCCCGCGCCCAGATCGAGAACCACCACCAAAGCCACTTGTTCATGCAAGTACCGCCCCAAAGCCGCAGATGTCACGCCACTGCGCTGTAAAATCCCCGCATTGAAAACCGCATTGGTCCCAAGGGCGACAAGGTCGGCTTTCAGATCATGGGCGGCCCCATCGGCATCCAGAATATGCACGCCACGGGCAACGCCTGCTTCGGTGTTCACAGCCCGCACTTCGGCCCCAAGCAACAGCGAAACGCCGTCCCGTTCAAACAGATCAACACTGTTGGGAATTGAAAACTTTGCATCGACCGGGCACAGGCTGCACACACCATTTGTGCAACATTGCGCCCGCCGCCCGCCGTTGGATCGGGCCGTCGGCTGGGCAAACCAGTTACGCGAATGGGCTTGCAGTGCAACATCCGAGCGGCTGGGCACATGCGGCGGAAAGGGGAACGGGGTGCTACGGGGCAAAATATGATCCGAACCTCCGCCCGCGATCTCCATCACCGCTTCAACCTCGCCATACAGCGGCTCTAGCGTGTCATAGGATATCGGCCAATCCTGCCCGACACCGTAAAGGCTTTTCAGACGGAAATCATTGGGATGGAACCGCGGCGTACAGGCCCACCAACAGTTTGAATTCCCACCAAACAGCGTATGCGCCACCCATTTCTTACCATCTTCGGTGCGGTTGTCTGTATTGATGTTTTCTTCGATACGGGTGCCGTTTTGCACCTGATCCCCATGGGATTGCAGCGCGCCTTTTTCCACCACCAGAACCCGCAGTTTTTTGGGTAGCCCCCGCAGGAAAAACATAGCTGCAAAACTCGATCCGGCGATGATAACATCCCATGTATCGGACTTTGCTTGATCAATGGTTAACGTTGAAAAAATGTCAGGCTCCTGCGGCAATCGCTGACCCTGTTAGAATCCATCTCCCCTTTGCGTTCAAGACTTTTAATTGGCGTTGTCAGCCGATCAAAGTTTCCGCCTGACGCAGATCGACGCTGACCAACTGGCTGACGCCCAGTTCAGCCATTGTCACGCCAAACAGGCGGTCCATCCGGCTCATGGTGACGGCGTGGTGGGTGATGATCAGGAACCGAGTGTTGGTGCGGCGGGTCATTTCATCCAGCAGATCGCAGAACCGCGTGACGTTCGCATCGTCCAGCGGCGCGTCCACCTCGTCCAGCACACAGATCGGGGATGGATTGGCCAGAAACACCGCAAAAATCAGCGAAAGCGCGGTCAAGGTCTGCTCTCCGCCTGACAACAGGCTGAGCGTGCTAAGTTTTTTACCTGGCGGCTGGCACATGATTTCAAGACCGGCTTCCAGCGGGTCATCGCTTTCCACCAGAACCAGATTGGCATCACCACCACCGAACAGGTGTTTGAACAGCACTGCAAAGTTTGAATTCACCTCGTCGAATGCCGCCAGCAACCGCTCGCGGCCTTCCTTGTTGAGGCTGGCAATTCCGCTGCGCAGTTTCTTGATTGCCTCTTCCAGATCGGATTTTTCGCTCACCAATGTATCGCGTTCTTCGGCCACCTCTTTGGCGTCCTCTTCGGCGCGCAGGTTTACCGCGCCCAGCGCATCACGCTGACGGCGCAGGCGGGCCACGTCGTTTTCGATCACCCCTGCTGGGGGCATGTCATCGGGATCGGCCTGAAGCTGTTCCAACAGTTTTTCGGGTGAGATTTCCAGCTCTTCACGAATGCGATCCGCTGCGGCGTCCACCTGTATCCGCGCTGAATCAGCCACAGCATCCGCACGGGCACGGGCCTCGCGTGCGTCTGATGCGGCCCGTTCAGCATCCCGCTCGCCCTGCTCGGCCTGACGCAGGTTGGTTTCCGCAATGGACAACCCGTCCGAAGCCGCTTCCAACCGCGCCTCTGCCTTTTCGATTTCACGGCCCAACTCTTCCCGTTTGGCTTTGATTTCTTCGGGGGCTGCGGTGGCTTCTTTCAGTTCCGCTTCGGATGCTTCCTTGCGCGATGCCAGTTCTTCGATCCGCGCTTCTGCGGTTTCAAGGCGATGACGCCAGCCGCTGATCTCTTTGGTGATTTCCTGACGCCGTTTGATCCGCGCATCACCGTCTCGGCGCTGTTCGTCGTAAAGGCTGCGTTTGGTCAGCATGGTCATCCGCGCCGCTTCGACCGCGACCTTCATCGCCTCAACCGTTTCGCGGGCCGAGGATAAATCCCCCAATTCCCGCACGCCCGCCTCGGCCTCTTTCACAGCCGCTGCCGCTGCCAAAGCCTCTTCTTGCAAGCGGGCTAGCGTCTGGGTCAGCGTTTCCACCTTGCCCGACAGCATATCCCGATCCGCCTCGGCGCGGCTAAGGGCGCGGGTGGAGATATTGGCCGTTTCATCGGCCACTTTACGGGCGCGACGGGCCTCTTGATCCGCAGCGATTGTGGCTTGCAGGGACGCATGCACCGCTTCGAACACCTCACGGGCCTCCGCGGCAGAATCTGCTGCGGTTTCATGGGCCTTGCGCAGGTCATCCAGTCGGTTGATTTGCTGCAAGCGCAACGCCGCCGCCGATGGGGCGTCGTCTGCGCCCGCGCGAAACCCGTCCCAGCGCCAAAGATCGCCTTCAACACTGACCAGCCGTTGCCCCGGCTTCAAATCCGCCTGCAACCGCGCCCCGTCGCTTTGCGCCACAACGCCTGTCTGGCTTAATCTGCGGGATAATACATCAGGGGCGTTAACGTGTTCTGCGAGGGGCACAACCCCAGCAGGCAGGTCGGCCACCCCGGAATAGGCAGGCATTTGCGCCCAGCCGGACACACCATCCGCGCCCACAATCGGTGCCTTCAGATCATCCGCCAGCGACGCCCCAAGCGCAGCTTCATAGCCTTTATTGGCCCGCACTTCGTCCAGCACTTGCGCCCCGCCGGATTGATCCCGCGCAATGACCCGCTCCAGCGCGCCCACTTCGGCGTTCAGCGCATTGGCTTCACCCTCCGCCTCGGACAGATCCGCCCGTGCGTCGCTGTCTCTGGCCTGTTCTTCGGCGCGGCGTTCTTCTATTTCACCAAGCTGTGCATCCGCCCGCAAAGCCGCTTCTTGCGCAATAGCATGTGTCGCGCTGGCTTCTGCCAAACGGGCCTCGGCCTCGGCCATACCCATTTTGGCCTGCGTCACAGCTTGCGCCGCAGCCTGTGCCTGTTCTTCGCGTCTGCCCTGTGCCGATTGCACATCCTGCAACAGGCGATGGGCCGATTGATGCCGCGCGGACAGGCGCGCTACATCTTCGTTATAGCGGTCCAGATCGGCCTCTTTTTCCTGCATCACACCGGCAGCATCCTGAGCTTCGATACCCGCATCTTCGATCTTTTGATCCTGACCTTCGGATGCTTTGGCCAGCGCTTCCTGTTCCCAGTCAAGCCGCTTTATAGTGTCTTCCGCATCGCGGTTCAGGCCTGTTTCGCGGTCGATGTCCTTGCCAAGCTGGTCAATCCGCGCGCGCAAAGTATCAATCGTTGCCCGCGCACGGCTTTCCTGATCGCCAAGCGCATCCCGTTCCACAGACAGGCGTTGTAAAATAGCGCCGGCGATTGCCTCTTCTTCACGCAGGGGGGGGACTTTCCCCTCCAGCTCCAACCGCAAGCGCGCAGCTTTGGATGCACCGCTTTGCCCGCTGGCTGCCAGTTGCGTTGCTGCCAGCAACTGCTCTGCGGCGGCGGCCATGGCCAGATCGGCCTCGCGCCAGCGCCGGTATAACAACAGGCCTTCGGACTGGCGCAGCTCATCCAGAATAGAGCGATACCGCGCAGCTTGCCGCGCCTGACGGGCCAGCGCGTTCAACTGGCTTTCCAGTTGTTCGATTACATCGTCCAAACGGGTCAGGTTGCCCTCGGCCCCGTTAAGCTTCAGTTCTGCCTCATGGCGGCGCTGGTACAGACCGGAAATCCCTGCAGCCTCTTCCAGCACGCGGCGGCGGCTTTTGGGCTTGGCGTTGATCAGCTCAGAAATCTGCCCCTGACGCACCAGTGCCGGACTATGCGCCCCGGTCGAGGCATCGGCAAACAGCATCTGCACATCGCGTGCGCGCGCTTCCTTGCCGTTGGTCTTATAGGCAGAGCCCGCATCCCGCGTAATCCGCCGCACCACATCCAGCGTATCCGCATCGTTAAAGGCCGCAGGTGCCAGCCGTTCGCGGTTGTCCAGCGTCAGCATCACTTCGGCGTAATTGCGTGCGGGGCGCGATGCCGCACCCGCAAAGATCACATCCTCCATGCCACCGCCCCGCATGGCCGTGGGTCGGTTTTCCCCCATCACCCAGCGCAGGGCTTCCAGCAGATTGGATTTGCCACAGCCGTTCGGCCCCACAACCCCCGTCAACCCGTCCGAGATGATCAGCTCGGTCGGGTCCACAAAGCTTTTAAAGCCCGTGAGACGGATTTTGGAAAACTGCAAGCTGCGCTGACCCCGTTGATTCTGTGTTGCAGTCCAAATTCTTGGCCACTGCCCTACGAGTCAACCATAAACCCCTGTATTTGGGCGATCCAGCCAAGTTATCCACAAGATATTGGTGTTTTCAGGCCCAAAACCCGCCGCCGAGCACATCCAACAGCGCCGTAAAAACAATTCGCCCTGTCGCAATCCGACTTGACCCGAAGGGCTATTTGCAGGCACAAAGGTCGGGCAAGGTTCCCCATCAAGACGCCAAGCGTCGGGGATTAATTGGGAATGTGGACAAGGCAGACCGAACTCCGGGGCCTGAAACCGCAACCGCCCCCGCGACTGTGTGCGGCGAGCGATGTTCGAAAAAACCACTGGGGTGCGCCTCGGGAAGGTCGAACAAAGCCGTGACCCGCAAGTCAGGAGACCAGCCCGGCACCGGACCTTAACCCATGCTGTCGGGAGTGGCGGCAAAAGGAGACCAACATATGAAGACCCAAGCTCAAGCAGCCGTAAAACCCCAAGCCCTGATCAGCAGCAATGTTCTGGCAATTGCCTTTGCTGCCTTTGTCGGCCTTGGCATGATCACAATCGCGGGTCACGTTCAGGCAACCACATTGCACGACGCCGCACATGATGTCCGTCACGCAACCGGCTTTCCCTGCCACTAAACCTGCTGTGGCGCTGACGCCCCGTCGCGTCACCCGTCCTAAAGACACCCGACAGTTTCAGCCGGTTCGCATCTGCGTGCTGGCTGCGCAGCCATGTTCCATCCGGTCTGATGATCGAAGGACAGGCGTGTCCTCTCGGGTGCTGTCAGACAGTAATCCCGCCAAAGGCCGGTCGCATTCGCTGCGCCGTCTTGTGCGGAAGCTATGGATTTTACAATGCTCACCCGTATCATAACCACGGCGATTTTCGCCGGATTTATTACCGCACTGGTTGCTGCTTTACTGCAATTCCTGCTGGTGCAACCCCTGCTGCTGCACGCTGAATTGTTCGAAAACGGCAGTCTTATCCACTTTGGCCCCACAGGTGCCGGCACCCCTGCCCATGCGGATTTGCCCAGCTTTGATCCCCTGCGTGACGGGCTCAGTGTTCTGTTCACTGCCATTATCTACACAGGCTATGCGTTTCTTCTGGTCGCAGCCATCGCCATGGCCAGCGAGCGTGGCCACGAAATTTCCGCACGCAGTGGCATCATCTGGGGCATCGCGGGCTTTGTCGCCTTGCAACTGGCCCCCGCCGCCGGCCTGCCCCCCGAACTCCCCGGTGCTGCTGCTGCCGATGTCGCCCCCCGTCAGGTCTGGTGGTTTGGCACAGTGGCCCTGACAGCGCTCGGCCTGTGGTTGATCGCCTTTGGCAAATCGCCGGTGATCTGGGCCGTTGCCCTGATCTGCCTTGCAGTTCCCCATGTGATCGGCGCGCCCCATCCCGACGCCTTTGTCGGCCCTGTCCCGCCGGAAATCGCCGCCCAATTCGCCGCCCGCGCCTTGGCTGTCGGCTTGGCAAGCTGGGCTGTCCTTGGCATGCTCGCAGGATATTTCTGGAATAAAGAGGCCTGACCCATGCGCAACCCTATCGCTTTTCTGATCATCGGCCTGTTCTTTGGAACAGGCCTCGGATTTCTCTGGGCTGCCTCGCAAGGGATCACGCTGGACGGCCATGACCACGCAACAGGCCACGGCGCCAGTTCCGGTGCAACGGCCGAAATGGCCGCCCATGATCACAGCCAGATGCAGGCCGTTTCCATGGCAAACGACGGCACCGCACCCTCTGTCACAGCAAGCCTGCATCCGGACGCTGTGTCAGGCTGGAACCTTGAAATCCAGACCCGGAACTTCACCTTCAGCCCGGAAGCCGTCAATCAGGACAATGTCGCGAACCAAGGCCACGCCCATATCTATGTGGACGGGGTCAAACTGGCCCGCGTTTATGGCCCGTGGTTTCACATCGGCAGCCTGACAGCAGGCGAACACCTGATCGCCGTTGAACTGAACGCCAACAACCACAGCCCGATCAACGTCGATGGCAAACCCGTGCGTGTGGAAATGAAAGTGACGGCCCCGTGAAGCTGCAAACGCCCTTGGTCTACGCTGGCACCCGCCCGATCAGGCAAAACCGCAACCGTCCCGCAGGACGCGCATCTTCGATCCAGCCGTCGGGTGCGGCGGCATACAGGCGGGCAAATGCGGCAACATCCGCGCGGTCTGTTTCAGGATCAACCCCGCCAAACAAATACACCGCCTTGCCAGTTGCGCGAAACGAAACCGCATTGGGTGTGGCACAGGCCGACATGCACGCGTGGGTTTCAACCGCAAAATCCTGCAATGCGGGATCACTGGCGAACTCCCCCCGCAGGGCCTCGGCCAGTGCCGCCCCACGCGGCGCAGCCTCTCCTTTTGCACGACATGTTGTGCAGACGATCACCCTATGGCGCAAAGCTGCCTCCCGCGTTAAACCCCTACACAACTGCGCATAGCGCAAAGCCCATTCACCAACAATATCGGATCAATCCATGCCCGCTAAAATCCCCGCCACAGTCGTCACAGGTTTTCTGGGCGCAGGCAAAACCACCCTCATCCGCCACATGCTGCAAAACGCAAACGGCAAACGCATCGCGCTGATCATCAATGAATTCGGCGATCTGGGCGTAGACGGCGACATTCTGAAAGGCTGCGGCGACGAGACCTGCACCGAAGACGATGTGATGGAACTGTCCAACGGGTGTATCTGCTGCACCGTGGCTGATGATTTCATCCCCGCTATGGAAAAACTGCTGAACCGCGAAAATGCGCCGGATCATATCGTGATCGAAACCTCGGGCCTTGCCCTGCCCCAACCGCTGGTGCGCGCGTTCAACTGGCCCGAAATCCGCACCCGTGTCACCGTAGACGGGGTTGTCACCGTAGTAGATGGCAAAGCCGTGACCGAGGGCCGTTTCGCCCATAACGTCGCCGCCGTAGACGCACAGCGCGCACTGGATGAAAACCTCGACCACGAAACACCACTGTCCGAACTGTTCGAAGACCAAATCGCCTGCGCTGACATGATCGTTGTGAATAAATCGGATCTTCTGTCCGATGATGAAAGCACCGCCCTTGTCAGCAAGCTGAAATCCGAAAGCCGCGCGGGCGTGCAAGTGGTCAAAACCGCAATGGGTGCCCTTCCCGTGGATGTACTGCTTGGCCAGGGCATCGCCGCCGAAGACGATCTGGACGCCCGCCACGAGGTCCACCACCATCACCACCATGATGACGACGACGACCACCACGACGATAACGACCATCATCACCACGAACATGGCCACGACGAATTTGAATCCTTCGTGGTGGAACGCGCCGAAATCACCGATCCGGCCGCTTTTGCCAAACACGTCGCAGATGTGATCCGCCAACACGATATCCTGCGTCTGAAAGGCTTTGCCGCTGTCAGCGGAAAACCCATGCGCCTGACCGTGCAGGCCGTCGGCCCCCGCGTGGACACCTATTTCGACCGCGCCTTTGCCACAGACGAACCCCGCACCACCCGCCTTGTGGTGATCGGCGAATCCGGTCTGGATCAGAGCGCCATCACACAAGCCCTGTCCGCATGACCCTCACCGTTCAAATCGGGGATCCCCGCGATCCGGCAGCCACACGGCTGCTGGAAGCCAGCCACGCCCTGATGCAAAGCCTTTTCCCGGCCGAAAGCTGCCACTATCTGGAAATTGACGACCTCTGCACACCAGAAATCACCTTCCTTGTGGTGCGCGACGGCGATCAGACCATAGGCTGCGGCGCGCTGGCCAATAAAGGCCCCTACGGGGAGCTGAAATCCATGTTCACCGACCCCGCCGCCCGTGGCAAAGGCGCTGCCGACGCACTGATCGGCGCATTGATAAAAACCGCACGCGCCCAAAACCTGCCCGTGATCCGTCTGGAAACCGGCGACACCTTGACCGCCGCCCATAAACTCTACCAAAAACACGGCTTCACCTTCCGCGGCCCCTTTGGCGACTACCACGAACATCCCGCCAGTCTTTTCATGGAACGCAGCTTGTAACCCAACTGCTTCAATGTTCCCCAAATACTCATAATCCCCAAGCAAAGCGCCCTATATATGCACCTTTTGAACGCCCAGCCCGGCACAATCGACGACAATGAACCCGTAGACCTCGGCCAATCTCCTGCCGATGTGGTGTTCATCTCTGCCGCCGACACCGAACTTGCGGGCCTGTCCGAGGCGCGTTCGGAACTGGCTGATCCCCCCAGCCTGCGCCTTGCAAACCTGACCCACCTGCAACACCCCATGTCGGTGGACCTGCACATCGAATCCTGCGCCAGTAAATCCAGACTGGTCATCGCACGGTGCTTGGGCGGCACGGGCTATTGGAAATACGGGCTGGAACAATACGCCATCCACTTGGGTCAGGCCGGCATCCCCTTCGCCGCCCTTCCCGGTGACGATAAACCCGACGAAGACCTGTGGCGCCTGTCAACAATCCCCCGCGCGGATTGGGAAAACCTCTGGGCCTATATGGTCGAAGGCGGCCCTGAAAATAACGCGAATTTCCTGACTTATGCCAAGGCGATGGTGGAAGACACCGAAAAACCCGGCGCGGCCAAACCCTTGCTGCGCGCGGGCCTGTACTGGCCGGGCGCGGGGCTAACCGACCTTAACACCCTGCGGGAAAACTGGACGCCCGACGCCCCCGTCGTCCCGCTGGTGTTTTACCGCGCTCTGGTCCAGGGCGCGGGGCTGCACCCGATCAACCGCCTGACAAAATCCCTGCTGCGTGCAGGGCTGAACCCGATGCCGGTTTTTGTCGCCTCGCTGAAAGACCCGATTTCCACCGCCACGCTGGACTCACTGTTCACCGCCGCGCCCCCCAGCGTGATCCTCAACTGCACATCTTTTGCAGTCGGCTCTCCCCATGCAGACGACGCGCCCACAACCAACCCGCTGGCCGCGCCCTTTGCCAACAACGCGCCGATTTTCCAAGTGGTCCTGTCTGGCGCCTCCGAGGAAAGCTGGGCCTCTGGCCTCAACGGCCTGTCGGCCCGCGATATCGCCATGAACGTCGCCCTGCCCGAAGTAGACGGCCGTATTCTGTCCCGCGCAGTGTCTTTCAAGGGCGAAGCCTATTTCGACGACGCCACCGAATGCCCCATCGCCACCTACCGCGCGGTAGGCGATAGGATTGATTTCGTTACCCAACTGGCCAAGAACTGGGCAAGATTGCGCCACACGCCCGCCGAAAACCGCCGCGCCGCGCTGGTTTTGGCCAATTATCCCAACAAGGACGGGCGGCTGGCAAATGGCGTTGGGCTCGACACCCCCGCCGCCACGGTCGAGGCGCTGAATTCGCTGGATGCCGCAGGCTACAGCATCCGCAATATTCCTGCCGATTCCGACGCATTGATGACACAAATCATGGCCGGCCCGACCAACTGGCTGACCGACCGCGCAGACCGCACAGGCGGCGTTGAAATGTCCATGGCCGACTACCAGATCGCCTATGGCCAACTGCCCTATGATGTGCGCGCCCAGATCGAAGAGCGCTGGGGCAAACCCGAAGCCGATCCGTTTTATACCGCAGGAGAACTGGATTGCGGCCACTTCGCCCTGTCCATCTTTCACTTTGGTAACGCCGTGGTCGGCGTGCAACCCGCACGGGGCTATAACATAGACCCGACCGAGACCTATCACTCCCCCGATCTGGTGCCGCCCCACAATTACCTCGCCTTCTACTTTTATCTGCGCAACCAGTTCCGCGCAGATGCCATCGTCCATATGGGCAAACACGGCAATCTGGAATGGTTGCCGGGCAAGGCGCTGGCCCTGTCCGAAACCTGCCTGCCCGAAGCCGTACTCGGCCCCGTGCCCCACATCTACCCTTTCATCGTCAATGATCCGGGCGAAGGCACACAGGCCAAACGCCGTGCCCAGGCAGTGATCATCGACCACCTGACCCCGCCGCTGACCCGCGCCGAGACCTACGGTCCGCTGCGCGACCTCGAAGCCCTCGTCGATGAATACTATGAAGCAGCGGGCGTTGATCCCCGCCGCCTGACGCACTTGCGCCGCGAAATCCTCGCCCTGACCTCCGCCACAGGCATCGACACCGACGCAGGCATGACCTCGGGGGATGAGGATTCCGACCTCGCCAAACTGGACGAATACCTGTGCGAACTCAAAGAGGCCCAAATCCGCGACGGTCTGCACATCTTTGGCCAATCCCCGACCGAGCGGCTGGAAACCGACCTGATTGCCGCCCTTGTCCGCGTGCCACGCGGCGATGCGAAAGGCGGCAATGCGTCTTTGCAACGGGCGATTGCCAGCGATCTGGGGCTGGACTTCGACCCTCTTGATTGCGCCATGGCCGATGTCTGGACAGGGCCACGGCCCGAAATCCTCGCCACGCTGGACCACAGTACATGGCGCACCACGGGCGATACGGTTGAACGGATTGAACTGCTTGCCACAGCCATGATTGACGGCACGGCCACCACGGATTTACCAATCGCGAACTGCGTCCTTGATCACATCAAGACTCACATCCGCCCCACCGTTCGCGCCTGCGGCCCTGCGGAAACCACAGGTCTTTTGACCGCGCTGTCCGGTCAGTTCGTCGCCCCCGCCCCCTCAGGCGCACCAACCCGCGGGCGCATGGATGTACTTCCCACAGGCCGCAACTTCTACTCGGTCGATTCACGCGCTGTTCCCACGCCCACCGCATGGAAGCTCGGCTGGAAATCCGCCAACCTGTTGATTGAACGCCACCTTCAGGATCACGGGGACTGGCCGCGCAGCCTGCTGATCACCGCTTGGGGCACCGCCAACATGCGCACAGGGGGCGACGACATCGCCCAAGCCCTCGCGCTTATGGGCGCGAAACCCCAATGGGATTCCGCCAACCGCCGCGTCACGGGCTTTGAAATCATGCCGCTCTCCGTGCTCGCCCGCCCCCGCGTCGATGTCACCCTGCGCGTGTCAGGCTTCTTCCGCGACGCTTTCCCACAACAAATGGCACTGGTGGATTCCGCCGCCCGCGCTGTCATGGCGCTTGATGAACCCGCCGATCAGAACCCCGCCGCCGCCCGCCTGAAATCCGAAGGCACCGAGGAAGCCGCCTACCGCGTGTTCGGATCAAAACCGGGCGCATACGGCGCGGGCCTGCAAGCCATGATCGACGAACGGCTTTGGGCCAACAAAGCCGATCTGGGCGAAGCCTATCTGGAATGGGGCGGCTATGCCTACGGTGCAAAATCCGACGGAACGCGGGCGAAAGAGGCGTTGAAGACCCGCCTTTCCCAAACCGAAGCCATCGTACAAAATCAGGACAACCGCGAACACGACCTGCTGGATTCCGACGATTACTACCAGTTCGAAGGCGGTGCTGCGGCGGCCATTTCCACCCTTCAGGGCGTTGACCGCCCGATTTATCACAACGACCACTCCCGCCCCGAACGGCCTATCATCCGCACGCTGGACGAAGAAATCTCCCGCGTGGTACGCTCGCGCGTGGTGAACCCGAAATGGATCGACGGGGTGAAACGCCACGGCTATAAAGGTGCGTTCGAAATTGCCGCCACGGTCGATTACATGTTCGCCTTTTCCGCCACCACAGGCGCGGTCAAATCCCACCATTTCGATCTGGTCTACGCCGCATTCATCGAAGACGAAGACACCCGCGACTTTATCAATGATCACAACGCCCCCGCCCTGCGTGAAATTGCAGACCGCCTGATCGAAGCGATCGAGCGCGGCCTCTGGACCCCGAAATCCAACTCCGCCAAAGCCACCCTAGAGGAACTGCGGTGAGCATTATCACCGCCAAAGCCCCCTATGACTGGCAGGCGGTTCTGACCCTGCTGCACAAGGCTTTTGCCTATATGGAGCCGCGCATTGATCCGCCCTCCTCCCTGCACCGCCTGACAACGCAGCAGATCGAAAATCACGCGGCACAGCACAGGCTGCTGACCATCGAACAGGCAAACAGTCCCGTCGCCTGCCTGTTCCTGACCTTCCAGCCGGATCACCTTTACCTCGGCAAACTCGCCACCCACCCCGATCACACAGGACAAGGCCACGCCCGCGCGCTGGTTGCGCAGGCCGAACGGATCGCAACCCAAAACGCCCTGCCAAAACTGCGACTTGAAACGCGGATCGAACTGTCCGAAAATCACGCAACTTTTGCCCGCCTCGGCTTTATCAAAACAGCAGAAACCGCCCACGCAGGCTTTTCGCGCCCCACGTCAATCACCATGGAAAAACCGCTCTGAACCGCACAGGACAGGCAGCCCCCAGCACAAAGGTCCGTTATGCCCCAAGCCACCACAGGCCACTGTTTTTGTGGCAAAGTTACCTTCGCCTTCACCGGCCCTCAAACATGGGCCTGCCACTGCCATTGTTCAGATTGCCGCCGCAACTGCGCCGCTCCGGTTGTCACCTTTTTGGGCACACCCCTTGATGGCTTTGAATGGACGGGGCAAACCCCGAAACAATTCAACTCCTCCAAAGGTGTCACACGTCATTTTTGCGATACCTGCGGCACCCCGATGGCGTTTCAGGCGGATCATTATGCGGGTGAAATCCACTTGTATGCGGCAACGCTGACACAGCCGCAGGATTTCACACCAGCGTTCCATGTCCACTATAACAGCAGACTGACCTGGCTGCATTTGGACGATGACCTGCCCAAACACGCCGGATCAGCCCCCTAGGCGTAACACACCACTTCAAATTCGATGCCATCGTGGTCCAGAAAATAGAACCGCTCCCCCGGTTCATAGTCATAATGTTCGCCGGGGGAATATCCGGCCGCCACCACCTTTGCTTCAACCGCATCCAGATCATCCACCACCACAGCCAGATGATTCAATCCGCCTATGGTGCTGTAGCTGTCCTCTGTGGATGCTTTGGATGCGGCCTGACGATACACTGCAATGTAACTGTCACGCCCGCCCACATGAATGGTTCGCCCCCCGTCCTTTGACGGCCCTTCCCAACGAATGCCCCAGCCAAAAACGTCTTGTAACATTCTGGCAGTACGCTCCGGATCGCTGACAGACACATTTGCGTGCTCCAATATAACTTCACTCATGACCACTCCTCTTTGATAAAGATTTCTGTTATGATCAGGCTACAAGCTGAACCTAACTTTAGGTCAAAGAATAATATAAAATGATCCAGAAAGTCGAAAAAACTATATCTATCGGTATGTTATCCGAAAGAACAGGCGTCGCGGTATCGGCCTTGCGCTACTACGAAACCCAAAACCTGCTGCATCCGGAACGCAACTCGGGCGGCCAACGGCGCTTTTTACGCGCCGACATCCGCCGTGTGTCTTTCATTCTGATTGCCCAGCAATTCGGCTTTAGCATCGAACAGATAAAAACCGAACTTACCCGCCTGCCAGAGGGGCGCACCCCAACCAAACGGGATTGGAGCAAGATCGCAAACCACTTTGGCAAAGTGCTCGATGCAAAAATCGAGACCCTGCAAAACATGCGCGACAAACTGGACAGTTGTATCGGCTGCGGTTGTCTCTCGCTTAAATCCTGCGCTTTGTACAATCCCGCAGACAAGGCCGCAAAACGCGGCACCGGCCCCCGATTTTTTTACTGGGCGACCGGTCGGGGGACATCTGACGCCCCGTTTCAATGTTCGCTAAATACTCGAAAACCCTAGGCAGGTTTCAGATCATAGGATTTCTGCTTAAGGAATTTCATCAGCCCCGGCCCGTCCTTTTCAAAGGACTTCAACACCTCCGGAGAGATCAATTCTCCAACCACAACGCCCTGATCCTTGTGCATTGCATGTTTGATTTCATGCAACAACAAGGACTGGCGCAGGGTGACCGACAATTTATTGGCAATCTGATAGGCACGGCTGTTCGAGCCCGGGAAAAACACCGGCAACACCTGCGCCCCTGACTGGCGGATCATCTTGGCGGTAAAGGGCATCCATTCAGGATCGACCACAGGGCCGAACCACGTATCACTGGTCGCGACGGTTCCGGCTGGAAACAGCGCAATACAGCCGCCCTCTTTCAGATGGGAAATAGCCTCTTTACGCATCCGGATATTGGTCTGGATGGCATCGGGTTCATGTGGAAACGCCACGGGCAACAGATATTTGTCGATGCGTGGCACATGGCGCAGAAAGGCACGGGCAAGGATTTTGTAGTCATCGCGCGCATGGCTTAACAAATGCGCCATCACAATCCCGTCGACCAACCCGTGCGGATGGTTCGACACCACCACCAAAGGCCCCTCTTTCGGGATCGAATCCAACTGTTCCTGCGGGGTGGTCAGCTTGATATCCAGCCGGTCCAGAACGGACTTCCAGAAATCGGGATCACGGTTTTCGTCCCGCTCCCACTGGCGCACCAGCCACAACAGCTTCAGGCGGCCTGTCACGTTTTCAATAATCCGGATCAGACACCGCTTTACCGGCGAGTCGAACGATCCAGCATAAGTCAGTTCAGAGGCTTTATACGGTTCTGTTCCGCCTGTAGCCTGCAGAATCACACTTTGCTGTTCTGTCATCACTTCCCTTCGCCGAAAAAGTCACCCACCAGTGCGGTAAGTGCCTCTGCCAGCTCTTGTGATTGGTTTCCGCTGGTCTCTACACCAATTTGGCAGCCTTTGGAAGCCGCCAGCATCATCAGCCCCATTATGCTGTCACCGCCCACTTCCATGCCGTCTTTTGAAACCAAAGCCTCGGCATCAAAAGACTCCACTGTCTCGACGAACTTGGCCGACGCGCGTGCATGCAGGCCCTTTTCGTTAATAATGTCTAAGTCAAACCGCACTGACGCACCTTTTCAGTCAAGGAATCTGTAACCCGTTGCTGGCATTGATATATTTTTTACC
>JAXMOF010000027.1:0-55944 GCA_034670045.1 Amylibacter sp.
CAACCATAACCGCCCACACACAAGCCTCGCTGGCCTAACACCAGTCGAATATGTTAACCGGTCAAAGGAAGACCAAAACCTGAACAGAGCTAACTTAAATTAGCGGACTCATTGGGGAGCAGGTCACAGAGAATGTATGCTGACCCCCAAACGTCGAGAAACCTCTCGAACCGGATATCCTCTGACCGCATCACGCTTGAAATCTTCGCTGTAATTACTCTTTCCCATATCGACCTCCTTGCCTCAAAATTAGGGAAGAAAGCGTCTACAATACTAGGGGTTATTCAACTGTGTAATCTCAGACACGCGTGCGCCAGAAAAGGCGCATATCAATGGCACCCATTGTTCCGCCGAGACAAGGTTCGGCTTCTCCCGAACATAGCCGTTTACGTCTCGATTTAGCTCATAAACCCTGGAAGCCCGCAGGATCTTTACCGCTTCATCAAGTTGATATCCCTTTTCACGAGAACGCAACTTCCGAGGTTTCGGCTGTTTCACATCCTCTGCAACATTCTTAAGCAATCGGTCATTTTCAACAGCCCAACGGAATAATGACCGCACTGTGGCGAGATCGACATCGCTCACTGTCTTCGCAGCTTTGGTTTCCATCAAATGATCGCGCCAAGCCAATATGTCCTTTTTTGTAATTCGTGCTGCATTGTCGTGCTTCAGAAATTTTCGTAAACTTTTGACGGCGACGCCTTGTCGTTTTCCACCATCTCGCATGAAGCCGGCTTGCTCACGCACAGCCACATATTCATCCCAAAGCTTTGACAGGCTCACGGGCTCTTCAAAAGCTTCTGGCGGCTGCGCATCACCAATGATCGGATCAACGGGTTGGCCCGAGTAATCTCCTTCATCCCGCTCTGCTGCCCGTGCAAGCGCCTCAAGCTCGGCATGACATAAAGCACGCGCAATACCCCTCCATTCATCGCTCCCTTAAGGGCATCAATGTTTCCGGCGGCTCGGAACCGTTCTATCTCGTGGCCGACCAGCTGGAACAGCTCGGCATTGTCAGCACGACCAGCGAGCGCCTCACGCAACCTGTGAACCAATAGGTCATCAATTCCTATAGATGCATACCGAGGATCGTCTCTAAGTTGGCCGTCAAACGCAAGCCGCTGCAAGTAATGGCTATGGGCAAGTTGTTCGGCCGTCAGGAGATACCGCGCTGAGGGCGACTGTGGAGCGCCCTGCCCCAGTTTACGCTCTGCGGAAGCATCTGTAGCTGAAGCTGCGTTACGGCTTCTGGATGCCGCTTGAGCGCTTCACGCCGATCGCCACCTAAAGGCATTCGCAATTCGGTTTTACCGATGATTCCACGCAATTCATTAGGAACAACCAAACGGGCGTGATAACGACCGTTGCGGTTAACCAAATGCCTAATCTTACCGGCCATGCCAAATCCGTTTTGTTACCGAAGTTGTAACCTTAAAACGGACAAAACCCCTGCACCGCAAGGGTTTTCTTTGTTATCAACAGGATAGAATGGTGGGTCGTGAGAGGCTCGAACTCCCGACATCTTCGGTGTAAACGAAGCGCTCTACCAACTGAGCTAACGACCCGATAGCGGCGCTTTTAGTCTGCGTTTTCAGTGTCCGCAAGGGCTTCTTTGCCCTCATCATCAACTTTTTTTTCCGATTTCGGATTTTGCAGCATAACTTTATGAATTAGCTTGGCATTTTCGCCTTCACCACGGGAAATACTGCGGATTTTTCCCAATGGCGGCACTTGCAGGTCATGACCATCGGACAGACATTTGTGAAAATACGCCAGAGTCGCATCAACGGCTTCGCGCACTTCGCGTTTGCGCAGGCCGGTTGTCACGGTCACATGGTCATAAATGTCTTTTTTGCGGATTTTTCCGTCAAACTCCGGAGATTCGCCAAGTGTGTCTTGATCGTGCAGTTCGGTATTCGAGTCGATTTGATCGTCTGCCGTTGTGTTCTCAATTGCCACGCTAGTGCCTCGTCTTTCGGTTAAATGATCTTTGGATTTACGTCGAACCACAATTGGAGCGACCTTGGCGCGCATTGCGACGCTTGCACCTTAGTATTGGGTGAAAACACCAACGCCACAACCATTAAATGGATGTGGCGTTGGATAGTTAGATCGTCAAGTCTTGGCTTTCGGTGACTTAATGGGCGATTGTCTGGGCATCGCCTCCGGCTGCGGATTTCAGCGCGGCAGCGGCGGCGGCTTCTTCCGCTGCCTCGTCCCATTCGATTGCTTCGGGTTCGCGGATCAATGCATGTTTGATCACCTCGCGCACATTGCGCACAGGGATGATTTCCAGACCGGATTTCACGTTATCGGGAATATCCGGCAGGTCTTTTTCATTGTCCTTGGGGATCAGCACGGTTTTGATTCCACCGCGCAGGGCTGCAAGAAGTTTTTCCTTCAATCCGCCAATGGGCAATACATTCCCGCGCAATGTCACCTCGCCGGTCATGGCGATATCCTTGCGTACGGGGATGCCTGTCAGCACCGATACAATCGACGTCACCATGCCAACCCCGGCTGACGGGCCGTCTTTGGGTGTGGCCCCTTCGGGCACGTGAACGTGGATGTCGATCTTTTCGAATTCGGTCGGTTTCACCCCCACATCAGGACTGATGGAACGCACATAAGAGCTGGCAGCGTCGATGCTTTCTTTCATCACGTCGCCCAGTTTACCCGTGGTTTTCATCCGCCCTTTGCCCGGCAGTTTCAGCGCCTCGATCGACAGCAATTCACCGCCGACAGAGGTCCATGCCAGACCGGTGACAACGCCAACCTGATCCTCTTCTTCGGCCAGACCGTATTTGAACCGTTTGACGCCCAGAAAATCCTCCAGGTTGTCTTTGGTTACGCTTACGGTCTTTTCAACGCCTCTGACGATTTTGGTCAGGGCCTTGCGGCAGAGTTTCGCGATTTCCCGTTCCAGATTCCGAACCCCCGCTTCGCGGGTATAGGTGCGTACCATTTCCAGCAAGGCTTCGTCGCCCAGTTCGAATTCACCTTTGCGCAGACCGTGGTTCTTAACCTGTTTGTTAATCAGGTGCTGTTTGGCGATCTCGGATTTTTCATCCTCGGTATAGCCCGACAGGGTGATGATTTCCATCCGGTCCAGCAGTGGCCCTGGCATGTTATAGCTGTTCGCCGTGGTCAGGAACATCACGTTAGAGAGGTCATATTCCACCTCCATATAGTGGTCCGTGAAGGTGGCATTTTGCTCCGGGTCCAGAACCTCGAGCATTGCACTGGCAGGGTCGCCGCGGAAATCCTGCCCCATCTTGTCGATTTCATCGAGCAAGATCAACGGGTTGGTGGTTTTCGCCTTTTTCATCGCCTGGATGATCTTACCCGGCATAGAGCCGATGTAAGTCCGACGGTGACCACGGATTTCGGATTCGTCGCGCACACCGCCCAGCGAAATACGGATAAATTCGCGCCCTGTCGCCTTGGCCACAGATTTCCCGAGCGAGGTTTTACCAACACCCGGAGGACCAACGAGACACAGGATCGGGCCTTTCAACTTGGCACTGCGCTGTTGCACGGCCAGATATTCCACGATGCGTTCTTTAACCTTTTCAAGACCGTAGTGATCCTTGTCCAGAACCTCTTGCGCCTTGTTCAGGTCTTTTTTCACGCGGGATTTCACGCCCCACGGGATCGACAACATCCAGTCCAGATAGTTGCGCACCACGGTGGCTTCGGCAGACATGGGGGACATGTGCTTGAGCTTTTTCAACTCGCCGTCAGCCTTTTCTTTGGCTTCCTTGCTCAGCTTTACGGTGTTGATTTTCTGTTCCAGCTCGGCCAGTTCGTCGCCGCCCTGCTCGCCATCGCCCAGCTCTTGCTGAATGGCTTTCATCTGTTCGTTCAGATAATATTCGCGCTGGGTGCGTTCCATCTGGTTTTTAACACGGGATTTGATCTTTTTCTCGACCTTGAGCACGGACATTTCGCCCTGCATCAGACCAAAGACCTTTTCCAGCCGTTCCGACAGATCCAGTTCTTCCAGAAGTTCCTGCTTTTGGTCCACGCGCACATTCAGATGACCCGCAATGGTATCCACCAGTTTGGCAGGGCTGTCGCTTTCGGCAACCGCACTCAGGGCTTCTTCGGGAACGTTTTTATTCAGCTTGGAATAGCGGTCGAATTCCTTGGCAACGGCGTTGCTCAGGGCTTCGATGGTTTCGGGTTCTTTAACGGTTTCGCTAAGGATATCCGCATTTGCTTCAAAATAATCTGGGTTGTGCAGATATTCGGTGATGCGCACCCGTTCGCGGCCTTCGACCAGCACTTTGACGGTGCCGTCCGGCAGTTTCAGCAATTGCAGAACCGAGGCAAGAACCCCTGTTTCATAGATGCTGTCTTCGGAGGGTTCGTCTTCTGACGGGTCGATCTGGCTGGACAACAGGATTTCCTTGTTGTCGGCCATAACAGCCTCAAGTGCGCGCACAGATTTTTCGCGGCCAACAAAAAGCGGCACGATCATGTGGGGGAACACGACAATGTCGCGCAACGGGAGTACTGGGTAGGAAACGCTGCTCGCGTCGGTCATTTTATCGTCCTTTATTTAGCAAGAAGCATCAGGCCCCGGAATTCCAGCAACACACCGCTTCTTCTGTTCTCGGCCTATGTATGTGGTATCGGATTAAGAGATCGTCAAGCACCGCCGAATTGTTGGGTGTCATTCTTACGTGATGTAGGATTACGCGCAAGTGCGCTTCGTGAAAAACTCCGTTTCCAAATGCCCGGTATTGCGCCGATCGACCCTGACAATTACAGTTTTAAGGGCCACCCAAGCTGCGATCGGGCTGATCCGTTGCGCCAGCCCCCGTCTACCTGCCTCGACACCAGCCCAATACCAATCCGAAATGCCTAACAATCAACTTCATAGCTACTTTCCGGAGGCCGACACATTTGCATTATCTGATCTACCAAAGTACCGCGCTGATCCCTCGCAAATCCAAAGAACATGACAGTATTTTAATCTCAAGCTACCGCTGCAACAAACGGGATGACATCACGGGGTTCTTGCACCGTGAACCGGATAATTTCATTCAGTACATCGAAGGCCCGCTGCCACAGATCGACGCCCTGATGGTGCGTCTGTCCGATGACTGGCGCCACAAGGACCTGACCATTCTGCACCGCGGGGATATAAAAAGACGCCGCCTGCCCGATTGGCAAATGGGCTTTGTCGAACAAGGCACCCTGGCCCTTAGCCATATGATCAAACTTGAAGACGGCAGGTTGTCGATCCGCTCTGTAGACCCGTTTGACCTTGTGGATATGATGGTGGCAAACGCCGAATTGCTGCGGCAATTGTCAGGCGATACGCCCTGATTGAACCCGTCAAACGGGTTCAATATCCCCGACAGCGCGGCGGGCGTGGAAATCGGCCACGAATGCGTCCAGCTGCCCTGTTGAAATTGCATCCCGCAAACTTGCCATAAGTTCTTGGTAATAATGCAGATTGTGCCAAGTCAGCAGCATGGACCCGATGATTTCCTGCGATTTCACCACGTGGTGCAGATAGGCGCGGGAATAGTTTGTGCAGGCCGGGCAGGAGCATTCCGCATCCAGCGGGCGCGGGTCGTCTTTGTGGCGGGCATTGCGCAGATTGACCGCGCCCATGCGGGTTTGCCCCTGCCCCGTGCGACCCGATCGGCTGGGCAAAACGCAGTCGAACATATCCACGCCCCGTTGTACCGCACCCACAATATCATCCGGCTTGCCCACGCCCATCAGGTAACGGGGCTTGTCGTCTGGCAATTGGCCGGGGGCGTAATCCAAACACCCGAACATCGCCTCTTGGCCCTCGCCTACGGCCAAGCCGCCGATGGCATATCCGTCAAATTCGATGGCTTTCAAGGCTTCCGCACTTTGGCCACGCATGTCTTCTTCTAGGCCGCCTTGCTGGATGCCAAACAGCGCATAGCCGGGCCGATCGCCAAAGGCGTCCCGCGACCGTTGCGCCCACCGCATAGACAGCTGCATGCTTTCCTCGATCCGTTTGCGATCTGCGGGCAACGCAGGGCATTCGTCAAAACACATGACAATGTCACTGCCGAGCAGCTTTTGGATTTCCATCGAGCGTTCAGGCGTTAAATTATGTTCCGACCCGTCGATATGGCTGCGAAACTTAACACCTTCTTCGCTAAGTTTGCGTAGATCGGTCAGGCTCATAACCTGAAACCCGCCACTGTCCGTCAGAATCGGGCGGTCCCAATTCATGAACTTATGCAGCCCGCCCAGATTGTGGATTCTTTCTGCACCGGGGCGCAGCATAAGATGATAGGTGTTGCCCAGCAGAATGTCTGCGCCCGTTGCGCGCACGTTCTCTGGCATCATCGCCTTGACTGTTGCCGCTGTGCCCACAGGCATAAAGGCTGGCGTGCGAATATCACCCTTGGGTGTTGACACTACCCCAGTGCGGGCGCGACCTTGGCGGGCGGAAATGGTGAAACCGAATGTATTAGACATAGCGCCCCTCTATCGCTATGGCCCACGAAATCAAGCTAAAAATGACACGAACAAAGGGACGCACAGATGGCAGATTCCGAGAACACAACTGACGCATCCTTTACCTTGGGTTGGGAAGAATGGCTTTCCCTCCCCGATCTGGGACTGCCCGCGCTTAAGGCCAAAGTGGACACCGGGGCACGGACCTCGGCGCTTCATGCGTTTAATATTGAAAAATTCGGCACCGCCGCGCGCCCGCGTGTGCGCTTTGGCATCAACCCCATCCCGGAACGGGACGACATTGAGGTCATCTGCTCTGCCGATGTGATTGACCAGCGGGAAGTGACCAGTTCCAACGGCGAGCGCGAATCCCGCATCGTGATCCAGACCCGCGTGCAGTTCGGCGATCAATCCTGGCCGATAGAAATCACCTTGTCCGACCGCAAGAACATGGCTTATCGCATGTTGCTGGGCCGTCAGGCCTTTCCGCTGGGGACAATCATCAACCCTGCCGAAGGTTTCAACCAGCCCGAACTTTCGTTCGATTTGTACAAGAAATCACTGGTAAACGTGCCAAAACGCCCCTTGCGTATCGCAATTCTGACACGTGAGCCGGATAATTACTCCACCCGCCGCCTGATCGAAGAGGCCGAGTCCCGCGACCATGTGATCGAAACCATCGACACCACGCGCTGTTATATGAACATCCGCACCACCGCGCCCGAGGTGCATTACGACGGTAAAATCCTGCCCCGCTATGATGCGATCATTCCGCGGATTGGCGCGTCGATCACATCTTACGGCACGGCGGTTGTGCGCCAGTTTGAAACCATCGGCACCTATTGTGTGAACGGGTCGGACGGGATCACCGCAAGCCGCGACAAGCTGCATGCCCATCAGATTCTGGCCAGCTATAAGATCGGCACACCCACAACGGCTTTCGCCTCCTCGCCCAAGGACACCAAAAACCTGATTTCCATTGCGGGGTCGACACCGCTGATTGTGAAACTGCTGGAAAGCACGCAAGGCAAAGGCGTCGTTCTGGCGGAAACCCAGAAAGCTGCCGAAAGCGTGATTTCCGCATTTCGCGGGCTGAAGGCCGATTTTCTGGTGCAACATTTTGTGAAAGAAGCCGCAGGCGAAGATGTGCGCTGTCTGGTGATCGGCGGCAAAGTGGTCGCGGCCATAAGGCGCAAGGCAGCAGCGGGGGAATTCCGGTCCAACCTGCATCAGGGGGGGGTGGCAGAAGCGGTGAAAATCACCAAGCAAGAGCGCGAAACCGCCCTGCGCGCCGCCCGTGCCATGAAGCTGAACTTCGCAGGTGTGGATTTGTTGCGCTCTAACGAAGGGCCAAAAGTGCTGGAGGTAAACTCCTCCCCCGGGTTGGAAGGCATCGAAAAAGCCACCGAACGCAACATTGCTGGCAAATTGATGGACCATATCGAGCGCCGTGTGCGCCCCGCCCCGTCGCGCAAGAATCTGTAACCGCCCGTTTGCGCCCCTCTTTCCGCCCCAACCCCATCGGGGCGGATACGCCGCAGCCCCGCGTTCCTTGTATTCTGGACACTCTGACTTAGATTTCATATAAGAACTGTCAGGAATAAAACATCAGGCCCCCTGCTATGAATGCTGAAAATCCCCCTCTTGAAGGTCAACCACTGATCAAGCCATCGACAACGGAACATCCGTTGCACGAGCCTATCACCGAGGCATGCCGCACCGTGCATGACCCTGAAATCCCTGTGAATATCTTTGACCTGGGTCTGATTTACACAATTGAAATCAGCGACGCTGGCATTGTGGATATCCTGATGACCCTGACCGCACCGGGGTGTCCTGTTGCAGGTGAAATGCCGGGCTGGGTCGAAGACGCGGTCATGGCTGTGCCGGGTGTTCAGGCGGCCAATGTGCATCTGGTGTGGGAACCCCAATGGGGCATGGACATGATGTCGGACGAAGCCCGCCTTGAACTGGGTTTTATGTAAACCTTTCAAAAGTTTACACAAAGGTTACAGCGCCGCATCCTGCCTGTCACACTGCACCGTCTATCTGGCGACACCAGTGAACACAGGAGTCTTTGATGCTGCGCGCATCCACCCTTATTCTTTCCCTCGTCCCCGCAATCGCTTTGGCAGATTCGGCACAACTTGGCCCCCGTCCCGCCTATCTGATCGACCAGATGGCGGACAGCCCGTTGAAAACAAAGCTGCAGTCTTGCGCAGGCATGGATTTCAAAACCCACGATTTTTCCATCGGCCACCGCGGCGCGGCCATGATGTTCCCCGAACACACCGCCCAATCCTACAAAGCCGCCGCCACAATGGGCGCCGGAATTGTGGAATGTGACGTGACCTTCACCGCCGACAAAGAACTGGTTTGCCGCCACGCCCAGAATGACCTGCACACAACCACCAATATTGTGGCCACCGACCTTGGCGCCAAATGCACCACAGGGTTCACCCCTGCCAACGACGCGGAAAAAGCTGCTGCGGAATGCCGCGCGTCGGACATCACACTGGCCGAATTCAAAACCCTGAACGGCAAGATGGACGGCGCCAATAAAGCCGCCAAAACCCCGCAGGACTACCTGAAGGGCACCGCAGGCTGGCGCACCGATCTTTATGCCACCACGGGCACCCTGATGACCCACGCAGAATCCATCGGCCTGTTGAAATCACTGGACGTGAAATTCACGCCGGAACTGAAAGCCCCGTCGGTTTCCATGCCCTTTGACGGTTTCACCCAAGCCGATTACGCCCAGAAACTGATCGACGACTATAAAGCCGCAGATGTGCCTGCATCAGATGTCTGGGCGCAGTCTTTTGATCTAAGCGATGTGTTGTACTGGATTGAAAACGAACCGGAATTCGGCAAACAAGCGGTTTATCTGGATGACCGTTATGAAGCATGGGACGATGATGAGGGCCAAATCGACCCCAATGATCCGGCCACGTTCAAACCGTCAATGGCTGAACTGAAAGCCATGGGCGTGAATTACATCGCCCCGCCAATCTGGATGATGCTGACGCTGGAAGACGGCAAAATCGTGCCAAGTGCCTATGCTGAACAAGCCAAAGCCGCCGATCTGAAGATGATCGCATGGTCGCTTGAACGCTCTGGTCCGTTGAACACGGGCGGTGGCTGGTACTTTCAATCGGTGAAAGACGCGGTCAGCAATGACGGTATGTATTTCGAAGTTCTGGACGTGCTGGCCCAACAGGTGGGCATCGCGGGCATGTTCTCGGACTGGCCCGCAACTGTGACTTATTATGCCAATTGCATGGACCTGAAAAACCCCAGCTAGGCGCAACACGGCAGGCTTTGCCGCTTGCCCCGCATGCACAGTCGCGTTACCAATTGGCCCCGCAGTCCGCTGCGGGGTTCTCTTTTTGGCAGGGAACACTATATTCAGACCTGTAACAACATTCGAAAGAACGGACATGTTTGGCATTCCCGGAAAACAAGCTGTGTCGATCACCGACAAAGCGGCAGCCCAAATCGTAAAGCTGATGAACACAGGCGATAAAAAAGGCCTGCGCATCGGCGTGAAAAAGGGCGGCTGCGCGGGGATGGAATACACGATGGAATACGTGGACGCCGTGGACCCGATGGACGAAGTCGTGGAACAGGCAGGCGCACGCGTGATGATCGCACCGATGGCACAAATGTTCCTGTTCGGCACGGAAATCGACTATGAAGTGTCCTTGCTTGAAGCGGGTTTCAAGTTCAACAACCCCAATGTGACCGAGGCCTGCGGCTGCGGCGAATCCATTAAATTCGAAGGCATGTAATGGCCGTTGGCAGGGCAGAAATAGATTTCGTCACCGATCTTTTCGCCCCGCTTGCACCGCTGTCCACCCGTAAGATGATGGGCGGCCTGTCGATCTATTCGGGCGGGCAAATCTTTGCCATGATGTTCAGCACAGGCCAGTTGATGATCAAAGCGACCGATGATCTGGCCGCCGAACTACAGGCGCTCGGGTCCAGCCAGTTCACCTATTCCAACAAGAAATCCGGCAAGCTGGTGGCGCTGCCCTATTGGACCCTGCCCGATTCTGCGTTAGACGATCCTGATGAAGCCTGCGACTGGGCCCGAAAATCATTAATATCAAACGGATAGACATGCCAAAGAAACTTGCCGCTGGAAATTGGAAAATGAACGGTCTGCGTCAGGCCCTAAGCGAGGTGCAAGCCCTTCATGCCGCCTGCCCTGATCCTTCCTGCGACGTCGTGATTTGTCCGCCTGCCACGCTGATGCGGTCCATGGTGAAAACCTGCGCAGATATGAAGATCGAAGTGGGCGGTCAGGATTGCCATGAAAACACTTCGGGCGCGCATACCGGTGATATTTCCGCCCCCATGCTGGCAGATACCGGCGCCCGTTATGTGATCCTTGGCCATTCCGAACGCCGCGCAAGTTACGCAGAAACCGACGACCAGATCAACGCCAAGACCCGCGCCGCATGGGACGCAGGGCTGACCGCAATCGTGTGTATCGGGGAAACATTGGACGAGCGTGAATCGGGCAAAACCCTGCACGTCGTCGGCGACCAGCTTGCAGGGTCCGTACCAGAAGGGGCCACCCCCGCCACGCTTGTCATCGCCTATGAACCCGTCTGGGCCATTGGCACCGGCAAAACCCCGACACTGGATGAAATCGCCGAAGTCCACGGCTTTATCCGTGAAAAGCTGCAATCCCGTTTCGGGGCGGATGGCCTTGAAATGCGGATCCTGTATGGTGGTTCCATGAACCCGAAAAATGCAACCGACATAGCAGACATTGCCAATGTAGACGGCGGGCTGGTTGGCGGAGCCTCGTTAAAGGCCTCCGACTTTTCTGCGATTGTTCAGGCACTTAGCGCCTGAACCTCACCCGATCATGCGTTCATCGGCACTGGTCTGCGTGTCATAGTGATGGCGCAGACGTTGCAAGGCGATGCGCAAAACCACTTTGCCGGATCGCGCCGACCAGCCGAGCCGTTTCTCGGCGGTTTCCATACCCTCCAGAAAGCAACAACAGCGCAACACAATGTCGCCCAGACCAGGCCCGAGTGCTTTCAACGCGGCGCTCAGCCGATCCTGTGCCGCACTCAGCCCCCCCTCTGACGACCCGAAACTGCCACGATTGCCCCCCGTCAGAAATCTTTCCCAGTTCTGCCCGACCCGAGGCCCCATTTGCGCCAGTTCAAAATCTTCGCGCAGACGGTCGCCTGCTTCAATCAAATCACTGCCCAGAAAAGCACGCCCATCGCGATCTTTCTTTCGTGCCAAAGTGGTTAACGGGCTTTCCCGCAGGTTCACCCGCTTGGTCAGACGGCCGGCTTCGGGATCATGAATAACCCGCTCGTCCCAGTCTTTATGTTGCTCGGAAAAACTGCTGGGCGCTTCGGCAAAGCCGGTCGGCGCGCGCCCTTTAACGGTATCTTCCGCTATGGCCCGTTTCAGGGCGGCGCGCCCCACATCGGTGATTTCATACAAGGAAACCCGCCCGGAATGCACACAGCGCAACCAGTCCTTGATCACACAGGCCCCCGCCAGATGGGCGTTCACCACCGCCGTGCGCGTTTGTTTCCCATCCAGATTTGTGCGCATCACCATGGCCTTTTTCAGCCCCTTGGACACCACAAGATTGGCCCCTGTTTCCCCCAGCCTGCGCAACATGGTCATTTCTTCGGCTGACAGTTTTTCCGGCCCCGTCCCAGCCAGCGCGGGACGGTTCGCCATGACCACTTTTTTACCCCGCACCACCGCCGCGTTCAGATATTGATCCAGCACAGGATCATCCCGCAGCCCCTCGATCTTGCGAATCCGCCGCATGATCGTAGAGGGGTGGACCGACGTCCCCTGTGCGATAGATCGGATACTTTTTCCTTCAACCACATGGGCAAGATAGCTGGCTGCAGCCTCCTCCAGATTACCCCGTTTGTTGTTCTGTCCTAAAGGTTCTTGTTGCATTGGCATATTCGTTGATCCCATTTTTTAGCCTACCCTGAAATAGCGAGTGAATAATCTACTAAGGGTTGAATTGTTGAAAACTTAGTTAAAGTTATCCACATTATGCAGCTATTGTTTCCAAACGATAAAATTAGATTTAAACACCGTTCTGTGGAAAACTATTCACGCAACGGTTGTTATTCCTGTTTTAGAAAAGACAGGAAAGGAGCACAGAATGCTTGATACACACCAAATCTTAAACAATTTGCGCCGCCCCAAAATCCTGATCCGCGCCGCCCGACTCGGGATGGCCGGATACAAGCGCGAGGCGGATTTGCGGTTCATCACACGCACCACAAAAACGCCCCCCCGCGACGCCGCGATCGAGACCCTTTTGTTTCGGGAGTCAGAACTGGAAACCAACCGCACAGCAGGAACAGCCGGATACAGCGTCCAAGAACACATCCGCGTCCTGACCGCCTTGCTCGCAGAAATCCGCCTGCCCGGACTCGTGGCAAAATCCGCCAAAGCCTAAGATAACATTGTAATTTTTTCGCGCGGGCTGCGGCTCTTTTTGGGTCAAATATCCAAATAAAACGCCTGCATCCACCAGATCCTTAACGGGTTAATCGCACCTGCGCCTTCCGCTCGTGCAACAGCCTGCCATCACGTAAAACGCGGACAGCCAGATCATAGTCTCCGGCTGTCCAGCCGCCCTTGGGCGCACGTTTCCCTGCAAAGGCGAACCATTGCGCCTGTTGTTTGCCCAGCGGATCCTGCGTGACATGCACCACTTCTCCGTCAGGCCCGTTCAGTATTAACTGCATTTGATCCCCCGCCAGACCATTTACAGCCAGCCCGAACACCACCAGCGGCGCATTGGGGTCCGCAACAAAATCCGACCAGCGCCCGTCAACCACATCTGCCATATCCGGTCCGCGGTCTGCCAGACCAACGTCGATCACCTTACCGGGTTGATAGACGAATCCCCTGGCAAATTCTTCGGTCCAAAGCGTGTGCTCTGCATTATACGCACAGGTTTGCGCGTCCCGTTCGGGCGCGAAAGGATCAACAGGCACGCCGTCCTTGCGCACAGAAAGATGCAAATGGGGGAATTGGGTCTTTCCCGAAAGCCCGACCTCCCCCAGTTTTTGCCCCGCGCTCACCGTCTGCCCCTTGCTCACCACCAATGAACCAAGCTTCATGTGGCAATATTGGGTTTCCCAGCCATCGCCGTGGCGCAACACAACACCATTGCCACATTCCTTGCCTTCAACGGCACTTCTGTCTTCGGGCAGCACAACGCGGCGGTCGGTCATCGCATCCCGCAGCCCTGCGACAACGCCGTCAGCGGCGGCCAGAACCGCAACACCTTTGTCCATGTCAGGCACATTGATCCGAAAATCCGTTCCCTTGTGGCCGTCATAACTGGCCGCTCCACAGGCAAAGTCCTGTTCGCCCGCTTCAGAGTCATGATCCATGAATTGCTGGATCTCGCAGGTTTCCCCCAATCTGCAATCAATAGGCTGCTGCAACACGGGATCAGCCGCTGCACTACCGGCTGCAACCCATAAGAAAATCCCAACCCCAAATCGTGTGAACATTTCAGCTGCCTTTTGCCAATTGCACTTTTAATCCCGCTTGAAACAGTGTGTAGTTTTTCCAAACCGAATACAAACACCGAAAGGCCGCAGCATGTCACTCGACTCCGTTCTCGCCCATATTGACGCCGATCAGGATAACGCATTGGACCGTCTTTTAGACCTCTTGCGCATCCAGTCCATTTCAACGGATTCCGCGTATAAAGCGCAATGCGACGCGGCGGCGGATTGGTTGGTGGCTGATCTGGAAAGTCTCGGGTTTGACGCCTCAAAACGCCCAACACCAGGGCATCCGATGGTGATCGGCCATCAGGACGGCAGCGGCACCCATGTAATGTTTTACGGTCATTATGACGTGCAACCCGTTGATCCGCTTGATCTTTGGGACTCCCCCCCGTTTGAACCCGCTGTTGAAGACACCCCCAATGGCAAGGTAATCCGCGGGCGCGGCGCAGCCGATGACAAAGGCCAGTTGATGACCTTCCTAGAGGCCTGCCGCGCGTGGAAAGCTGTTACAGGGTCGCTGCCCATCAAGGTTTCGATCTTCTTTGAAGGCGAAGAGGAATCCGGTTCCCCCTCTCTTGTGCCGTTTCTGGAAGCCAACGCCGAAGAACTGAAATCAGACATAACGCTGATCTGCGACACAGGCATGGTGACGCCAAAAACACCGTCAATTGTTACTATGTTGCGCGGTTTGGTGGGCCAGCAAGTGACCATCACCGGTCCCAACAAAGACCTGCATTCCGGCATGTTCGGCGGCCCTGCCCGCAACCCGATCCGTGTGCTGAACAAGGCTCTGGCGGCCCTACATGACGACGATGGCGCAGTCACCCTGCCCGGCTTTTACGAAGGCGTGCCAGAACTGCCGGACCAAGTGGCCGAGCAGTGGAAAAATCTGGACTGGAGCAGCGAAAGTTTTCTTGGTGATGTGGGGCTGAGTATCCCTGCAGGCGAAAAGGACCGCTCTGGTCTGGAACAAATCTGGTCCCGCCCCACCTGTGATGTGAACGGCATCTGGGGGGGCTACACAGGCGAAGGGTCCAAAACCGTGATCCCGTCACAAGCCCACGCTAAAATCAGCTTTCGCCTTGTGGGAACCCAAGACCCGCTGAAAATCCGCGCCGCATTTCAGGCCCATATGCGCGCCCATCTGCCAGCGGATTGCACCGTAACCTTTACCGATTACGGAGCGGCCCCTGCGTCAAACATGGAAATCACCCATCCCGCCTTTGAATCCGCCCGCACAGCCCTGTCGGACGAATGGGAAAATGACGGAGTTTATGTGGGCTGCGGCGGGTCGATCCCGATTGCGGGGCATTTCCAGAAAATTATCGGCACGCAATCCATGTTGATCGGCTTTGGTCAGGACGACGATCAAATCCACAGCCCCAACGAAAAATACGACCTGCGCTCCTTCCACAAAGGTGTGCGCAGTTGGGCCCGCATTCTGGACGCTTTGTCCCGCTAATTCCACAGACGCAGCCCTAAAAACACAAAAGGCGGCAACGGAAATCACCCGATGTCGCCTTTTTCAGTTCCCAAAGTCGGTAAACCAGCCTAGCCGACCCGCTTTGCCCGACCACCCTGACGCCCCAACGGGCGGTCCATTTTTTTCAGACCTTCGTGCAAAACCGCTGTCATCGCGTGATCCGGGGATTTGGTGGCATATTCTTCTAACAGCGCGTTCAACATAGCGGTCATATCCGCGCCCAATTGTGTGCCCATAGCCCAGTCGAGAAAAATACTGCGGCTTTCCTCGGGACCGATATCCAGACGATAGGCCTCATAGATCAAACCCCGTGGATCAATATCCAGATTACCTTTGAAAACCATACTGACGTCTCCTAGTTTTATATCCGCGTTACCAGCAGGTCGGGCGAAAAACAATTCCAATGGCGTCACTTTGCATCCAAAATCCGCTCGATTGCAGCCGCGGCGCTGGCACAACCCTCTAAAATCGCCTGTTCCAAAGCATCCACCGTTTCAAAACCCGCAAACCCGACCACAAAGCCCATGCCGTCTTTGCCCAGCTTGTCAGGGTTGAACTTACCATCCACCACCAGCCGTTGCGCCTGTTGTACGGTACACAACATGCGATGCACATCGGCCAGACCTGCTGTTTCCCCGCCAACAGCCGCGTCCAGTTGCGCCCGTGGATCACGGGCATCGCTGCCCCCAAGCAATCCAACCATCTGGGCGATCAGTTCGATATCAAGGATACCGCCCGCCAGATCCTTGACTTCCCAGACCGACGCACTGCCGCCCTTGGCAGACGCAAGCCGCGCCCGCATGGTGGCCACATCCTGACGCACTTGCGCGCCGTCGCGGGGCCGCGCAATCACTGCCTTGCGGATTTCATCCACCTGCGTCGCATCCCCCGCAACCACTCGCCCGCGGGTCAGGGCCAGATGCTCCCAAGTCCAGGCTTCATCCCGTTGATAGGCCGCAAATCCCGCCATAGACGTGGCCACAGGCCCCTGCCGCCCGCTGGGCCGCAAGCGCATGTCCACCTCGTACAACTGGCCTTCCGCCATAGGAGAGGAAAGCGCCATAATCATCGCCTGAGTCAGCCGCGCGAAATACTGGGACGGTGACAATCCCTTGCGCCCGTCCGACGCATCGCCCGTCACATCATAAAGCAGGATCAAATCCAGATCGCTGCTGGCAGTCATCTGGCGCGAGCCCAGCTTACCCATGGCCAGTATGCTGACAGATTGCTGTTCAAACCGCCCGTAGCGGCGGATGATATCGCCCTCGATCCACGGCAACAGCACCTGCAAAACGGCCGTCGCCAGATCGGAATAGGCATGCTCCACTTCCTCCAGCCCTGCCAGCCTGCGCAGCATCAGGACACCGATGCGAAAGTGTTGCTCTTTTTGCCACCGCCGCGCCGTGTTCAGCGCATCTTCATAATCCGAGACCTCCCGCAGGGCGGCCTGAGCGCCTTGCAAATAGCCGTCCGCATCGGGCAGCGCAGCAAAAAACTGCCCGCTCAGCACCGCATCAAACACCCCCGTATTGCGTGACAGATACTGCGCCAGCCCTGGCGCGGTTGAACAAATATCCAGCAATAAATCAAGGATTTGCGGGTTGGCGTCAAACAGCGAAAACAACTGCACCCCTGCGGGTAGTTTACGGATAAAAGAATCGAGCTGGCCAAGGGTAAACTCCGGCCAGGCGCCTCTTGCGATCCGCCGTTCTATTTCGGGGCGCAGCCGTTCAAAAATCTGCACAGACCGCCGCGACCGTAAGGCAGGCAAAGCCGCCCAACTGTCCATTTGCTCGCGCAGAGCAGCATCAAGCACAACGCTTTCCTCGGCCACTGCGGGGCGCGCAACGGGGGTGTATAGGGTTTCGATCCGGTCATGCACGTCCTGCAACCGCGCCTCTTGATCTGCCACAAAAGCCGCCACATCCGACCAGCCCGACAGGTTCGCCACCTGCGCCAGACCTTCGGCATTTGCGGGCATCACATGGGTCTGTGCATCGCGCAGCATCTGGATGCGATGTTCGGTGGTGCGATGGGCGCGGTAGGCGTCAGACAACGCTGTCGCCACCTCGCGAGACACCCATTTCTTATCGGCAAGCGCGGCCAAAGCCTCCACCGTTTTGGAACTGCGCAACGCAGGGTCCCGCCCGCCCGCAATCAACTGCTGGGTCTGGGCAAAAAATTCAATCTCGCGAATGCCACCGCGCCCCAGTTTCATATCATGGCCGGACAGATCAATCGGCCCGCCCAACCCTTTATGTTCGCGAATACGCAAACGCATGTCATGGGCGTCCTGAATCGCCGCGAAATCCAGATGGCGCCGCCAGACAAAAGGCGTAATCCGCTGCAAGAACGCATCACCTGCTTTGATGTCCCCCGCACTGGGACGCGCCTTGATAAAGGCCGCTCGCTCCCATGTGCGCCCCTCGCTTTCGTAATAGCGTTCGGCTGCATCCATCGGCACACAGACCGGCGTCACCGAAGGATTGGGCCGCAGCCGCAGATCGGTGCGAAACACGTAACCCTCGGCGGTTACATCCGACAGCATCTTGGCCATATTGCGCGTGGCCCGCTGGAACGCCATACGCACCTCGTCGATGGTGTCACCACTGTGGCGTTCGTCGTCAAACAACACAATCAAATCAATATCAGAGGAATAATTCAGCTCGAACGCGCCCATTTTCCCCATGGCGAGCACGGAAATCCCCGCACAATCCGCCACATCCTGTGGCCCGCAGCCGGGCAGTTTGCGTCTTGCAATCAAGGTGGAAACCTCGGCCCGCAAAGCCGCATCCGTGGCGAAATCCGCAAATTGCGTCAGCCGCCCCGTCACATCTTCCAAGGCCCAGATCCCGCCCAGATCACAGGCCGCCAACAACAGCGCAACCCGCCGCTTGGCCACGCGCAAAGCCGCGCCCAGTCCTGCATGATCCTGCACATCAACCGCCGCAAGCAGAGCGTCGAAACAGGCCGCCGGATCTTGATCCAAAGCCGCTTCAAACCAATCGGCTTCCCGTTCCAGCAGACCACGCAAATAGCTGCTGCACCCTGCCATCCCCCCAACAAGATCACGGGTCAGCGGCGCATGGCTGGCAAAGCGGTCCAGCACCTCGACTGCCAATTCGGGGTTATAGGGGACGGGAGCGGATTTAAGCTGTGTTTCCAATGTCATATCCCATGTTTGCGCTGTCCCCCATAAAGCGTCAAGTCGCAGTTGCATTTCGTGCTTTATCCGCGCAAATATCCCCCATGAGCAAAAGTCTGAAACGGGTCAAACGTCACGCCGAACAACTCGGCCTTGATATTGTGGTTGTGGAAACCGCCATCGACACCCACACCGCCGCCCAAGCCGCGCAATCCCAAGGCTGCGCGGTGGATCAAATCGCCAAATCCATCATTTTCCGGGGGGAAACCAGCGGTGCGGCAATCCTGTTCCTGACCGCAGGCGGCAACCGCGTGGACGCGGATAAAGCCGCTGCGCTGGCGGGTGAGCCTTTGGGCAAGGCCGATGCCGCGCTGATCCGCAGCCAGACAGGTTTTGCCATCGGGGGCGTGTCCCCCATAGGCCACCTGAACCCGATCAAAACATTTATGGACCCGCGCCTGCTGGAATTTGACACGGCATGGGCCGCCGCAGGAACCCCGCGTCACGTCTTTGCCATTTACCCGGAAACACTGGTCGAAATCACCCAAGCCACCGTTCGGGATTTCACCCTAACCCCGTAACCGTACCCCAAATCTCTCTTTTTGGAAAAATATCCGCGGGTGAATTGCGCAAGGCGCAAGAGGGCCGGCAGGCCCTTAGCCCCGCCCCAGAAACGCCAGAACCGACCGGGCCGCCCGCAGCCCCGGATCAGCGCCCCCCAAACCCAAAGCCTGCATCGTTTGTGCACAGACCGCGCGTTGTCCTTGCTCGACAGCGCGGTCTTTCAACAGGGCCAGCAGCGCGGGGGTAATTTTATCCGCGCGACATTCATCAAACAGAAACTCGGGTATTTCGCGAGTATTGGTAACGATATTGATCAGATTCGCTGTGTCGATCTGCGCCAGTTTCTTGACCATCCGCGTGGTCAGATAATTCGCTTTATAGCCCACAACCATCGGACAATCCGCTGCTGCCAGTTCCAGCGCAACAGTGCCCGAAGTGGCCAGCGCCGCCGTACTCATGGCAAACACCATGCGTTTGCGGTGCTCGCTTTGCGCCACGCTTAACCCGCGCGGATCAAGGATAACGGGGCGCACGTCCCAATCCCGCACCATTTTTTCAGCCTGTGTCACAACAGCCCCTGCGGCGGGCAGGATGAACTGCACATCTTGCACCTGATCGGCAATTCGTCGGGCGACCTCTGCATGGATCGGCCCCATACGGGACAGCTCTCCCTTGCGCGATCCGGGCAGCAGGCACACAATTGGGGCCTGAACATTCAGTCCCAAGTCCGAAGCAAACACGGCGGTTTCTTGCGGGCCTGGCTGCGGCTCGGCCACGATCGGGTGGCCGACAAAATCACAGCTCATCCCTGCCGCGGTCATGTAAGGCGGTTCAAACGGCAGCAGCGCCAGCACGTGATCCACATGACGCGCCATCTTTTCCGCCCGCTCGGGTCGCCATGCCCAGACCGAGGGCGCAACGTAATGCACCACCTTCAAATCCGGGCGTAGGACTTTTAGCTTCTCTGCCACCCGCAGGCAGAAATCGGGGCTGTCGATGGTAATTAGAACATCCGGTGTAAAGGCATCGGCGGCAGCAACAGTCTGTTTGATCCGCCGCAGCAACTTGGGGATACGGGGCAGAACCTCGAGCAGGCCCATCACCGATAAGTCATTCATATCAAACAGGCTTTCCAGCCCCTGCGCCTGCATGGCCCCGCCGCCAACCCCTGCGAATTCAACAGGTTCCAACGCGCGCAGCCCCGCCATCAGCGCCCCGCCCAGCTTGTCGCCGGATGGCTCCCCCGCCAGGATAAAGACCTTCACGACTCCGCCTCGACGGGGGCGGCGGCGTCGCGCCCGACCCCGACCAGAAACAGGCCCAGTTCATCGGCTTTCGCGATGGTTTGTTCCAGCCCTAACACCAGAACACCGCCCGCTTGCACCGCGACCCCCGCCAGCCCTGCCCGTGCGGCGGCTTCGACCGTGGCTGGGCCGATGCTGGGCAAATCCACCCGCCAGTCTTGTCCGGGTTTGGGAACCTTGCACAAGACACCGCGCGCCGCATTGCGATCAAGGCGATAGGCATCCCCTGTTTCCGCCACAAACCGCAGCATGGCATCAGTCCCCTGAATACTTTCGACCGCCAGACAAATGCCCTGCGCCACGACAGCGCCCTGCCCCACATCCAGCCGTCCGGACGCCTGCGCAATGTCAAATCCGCGTTTGATATCCGACCAATCCATTTTGGACAGTTTCGCCACAGTTTGCACGCCACTTGGGGCCAGAAGGGATTCAAGCACATCATGGGCGCCGACAACCTGCAGGCCTTCGGATTCGAAAATCGCAGTGATGGTGCGCAGGGTGACATCGTCACCGGACTTCATCGCAGGCAACAAGGTGGGCGCCAGTTTCAGGAATTTCCAGTCGAACTTCAGCGGCCGCAGATGCGGGCGCTGCATCGCCCCCGCAAAGGTAACGCAGGTGAAACCGCCCTTGTGCAGAGCTTTGAACATACGGGCAGGCTTTTCGAATTCAGCCTCCAGACGGGGCAGCCCCTCCGCCCAATCCGGTGCAAATCCTGCAAACAACACGACGATATAGGCGCGGTCGTTGCGCTGGCACTCGTCCACCAACAGCTTTGGCAGATCGCCGTCCCCCGCCACAATGGCCAGTGGGCCTGTATTCATCAGTGCAGAATTTTCCGCCGCGCCCATTGGGATTACCCCCCTTTGGGCGTGGTCATATGGCGGTTGCTGTCTTCGAGGATGAAATCAGTCACATCCTGTACCAGCGCATTCGAGGCATATTCCAGTTGCAGGCTAGCCGCCCGTTCCCGTAACGACCCTGTACCGTTGAACAGCAACCGAAACGCACTGCGCATGCCGTTGATTGTGGTCTTGTCATAGCCGCGCCGCTTTAACCCGACAAGGTTCAGCCCCTCCAAAGTGGCCCGATCCCCAAGGACCGTACCATAAGGAATAACATCCGCTGCCACCGCAGCCAGACCGCCAACCATAGCGCCCCGCCCGATCCGGCAGAACTGGTGAACGCCAGACAAGGCCCCCAGCACTACGTTGTCTTCGATGACGCAATGCCCGCCGAGTGACGCATTATTGGCCAGCACAACGTTATTGCCCACAATACAGTCATGCCCGATGTGCACGCTCATCATGAACAAACCATCATCGCCGACTTTGGTCAGACCGCCGCCACCCTCGGTTCCAGGGTTCATGGTAACATGCTCGCGGATGCGGTTGCGTTTGCCGATTTCCAGCTTGGTCCGTTCGCCGCCGAATTTCAAATCCTGCGGCATATGGCCGATACTGGCGAAGGGGAAAATGACCGTACCGTCACCGATTTCGGTCCAGCCCTCGACAACCGCGTGGGATTTCAGTTCAACCCCTTCGCCAAGCGTCACTTCCGGGCCGACCACCGCGAAAGCGCCGATCTTACAGTTGGGTCCGATAATCGCCCCGTCTTCGACCACCGCCATGCGGTGGACAATAGCACTTTCATGAACTGCCATTTTATTGATCCTCTGGTGGAACCATCATTGCGTTAAACTCTGCTTCGGCCACTACAGAGCCGTCTACACGAGCTTCACCGGAAAAGCGCCACAACTTTCCGCGACCACGGATCACTTTTACATGCAGTTCCAGTTGATCGCCCGGTGTAACGGGTTTGCGGAATTTACATTTGTCGATGGACAGGAAATAGACCAGCATGTCGTTGTCGATCATATCCAGCGTCATCACCACCAGAACTGCAGCCGTCTGGGCCATTGCTTCGACGATGGTAACACCCGGCATAATCGGGCTGGCCGGAAAATGGCCCTGAAAATGCGGCTCGTTATAGGTGACATTCTTGATGCCCACCGCGCTTTTGTTCAGGTCGATCTCTTTGACGCGATCAATTAACAAAAACGGATAGCGATGGGGGATCATCCGTTTGATGTCCTGAATATCCGCAGTTAACAACACGTTACCGGTCTCGCCGTCAGCCATTACTTCTTCCTTCAATTATAGAGTTCCAACCCTAACCTGCCTTTTGATCGTGTTCCAGAGGATCACGTGCCTGATCGGCGGTGGAGGGCTTATTCGATTGATATTTCACCTGCAGCATAGGCGGCATTCATCCGTTCTATGACAGTGTTTGTAACATCGCCACCTTTGCTCATCCAAATGGCTTTTTCATCCAGCACAAACAGAATGCCGGAGTCCTGCATCATCTGGGCAATCACACTTTCGGCCTGACGGAAAAACCGAAACCGCATGGATTCCAGCGCCTTGGCCAGATCCACCGATTTTTGATCCTGCACCCGCCGCACATTTTTAACTTTTTCGTCGAAAGCTTCGGCCATCGGAGCAAATTTTTCCGCGCTCAGCGTTTTGCGCAACTCTGTCAGCTCCAGCTCTTCCTGTTCCAGCGTCGCTGCCAACCTGTCATTTTCGGCAACCAATGCCGCCTGCCGTTTGGACAGAACCTCGCTCAGTTGATTGCCCAGATCGGACCGCTGAAACAGAGCTTCGCGGTTGATGCTGACAATCGGCAAAGTCGGGTCATAGATCGGAAAACTGCCGGTCTGCGCTATGGCAGACCAGCAGGAAAATGATAGGGCAATCCCGAGTCCAAACGCCCTGCGTGTAACCCGTTTCATCGCTTAGAAGCGCGTGTCGATGGTAAAGTTGAACGATTCCGTGCTGTCAACGCCTTCAACATACTCCAAAGGTTTGGCAAAGTTGAACCGAAGTGGCCCAAGCGCCGTATCCCAGAAGATCGAGACACCAATAGCCGAGCGCAGTTCAAAATCAGCAGAAGAAGCCGTAGACGTATTCCCGCCGCTGGTGGCTGTTGTATTGTCCAAGCCCCAGACACTGCCCACGTCAAAGAACAGACCACCGTGGATGCCGTATTCTTCTGGCAGACCAATTGGGAAACTGGCCTCTAGGCGGGCAAGCGCGTAAAAGTTACCGCCAAGGGCCGCATCATAGGAATCGCCGTTTGTATCAAGCCCCACATCCCGTGGACCAATCCCGTAGGATTCAAAGCCGCGCAGCGTGTTACCGCCCAGTTGGAAACGGTCGATAATGCTGGTCGAATTGCCGCCCAAACCTTTCAGGTAGCCCCCTTCCAGCTCAGCAGACAGGACGACTTCCTCGTTGAAAATGCTGCGATAGGCTTTGGCGTTGGCAACCGCTTTGTAGTATTTGTTGTCGCCTGCAAAACCCGCCAGCGTCTGGTCGATGCTAAAGATAAACCCGCCTGTCGGATCAACCGGAGAGTTCCGCCGGTCAAACGTATAGCCAAGTCCAATGCCCATGGTCGAACGACGGCCCGTTTCGGCAACGATCAGCGGCGATGAATCTGTATCCGCGATGACCTTGTCGCTGCTGAACAGCAAGGAGGTATTGAGGCGGGAATATTCACCGATCGGGAATTCCAGACTTGGACGGAAAGACGCCCGCGAGGTGTTGAAAGTCAGATCATCGTCATTGGTGGTCGCGTAGGAAAACGCAATCCCTGCGGCCAGATCGCGGTCAAACAGCTTGGGCTCGGTGAAATTGAACGAGAAAATCCGGTTGTCCGTGCTTGTGCTGACCGTCAGGCCAATGGATTGACCGCGTCCGAGAAAGTTTTCCTCGGTCAGGGTGATATTCCCGCTCAGGCCGTCATCTGTCCCGAAACCGACCCCGAACCCGAGTGTCCCCGTTGGCTGTTCTTCCACATTGACGTCGATCACCACCTGATCCGGCGCAGAGCCTTCACGGGTTTGCACGTCAACTTTGGTGAAGAATCCCAGCGCACGGATGCGATCCGTGGCTTCCTGCACCTTGCGGGCATTGAAAGGGTCACCTTCAACGGTTTCGAATTCGCGGCGGATCACACGGTCAAGTGTCGTGCTGTTGCCTTCGATGTCGATACGTTCCACAAAGATTTTCTCACCGCGCGCCAGTTCGAATTCAATGTCCAGCGTACGGGTGTCATCGTTGCGCGTCACCCGTGGGCGGGCCTGCACAAAGGGCAGACCTTTTTCCGCAGCGATCACATCCAGCCGTTCCAGCGTGGTGTTCACAAGGTCGGGATTATAGGTCCGGCCCTGACGGATTTTCATCGCCTTTTGGAAGTCATCAACATTTACGTCCGGTTCAGGACTGGAGAGCGTTAGCGTGCCAAAGCTGTATTGCTGGCCTTCCTGCACCTGAAAATTCACCCCGAAGGCATTGCGTTCCCGTGCGAAATCAGCCGAAGACGACAGGATTTCCGCGTCGATATAGCCCCGCTTCAGGTAGAAATTCCGCAGTTTCTCTTTGTCAAACTCCACCCGCTCTGGAATGAAGGTGTCTTTGCGCACCAAAGCGCGGAAGATCCCCGCCTGTTTGGTTTCCAAAGAACTGCGCAAGCGGCGGTCGGAATATTTGCGGTTGCCGGTAAAGCTGATGCGGTTCACCTCAATCACGCGGCCTTCGCGGATTTCAAACACCAGATCGACACGGTTGTCGGAACGGCGGATGATTTTAGGTTCGACCCGCGCTGCCAGACGACCTGCAGCGGCATAGGCATCGGTAATGGCTTGTGTATCAGCCTCGGCTTGTGACGGGGAATAGGCGCGGCGCGGGATCGAGCCGACCAACCCGATCAGGTCTTCGTCTTTCAGGCGGCGGTTGCCTTCAAGCGAAATTTCATTGATCGTCGGATATTCCGCAACTTCAATCACCAACCGTCCCCGCTCGGGGCGGACATCGACTGTTTCAAACAGGCCGGATTCGTAAAGATTCTGCACTGCGCCGTTGATTTGGCCGGGTGTGACGTTCACACCAGCGCTAATTCCGGCGATGGATCGGACCGTGTCTGATGCAATCCGTTGATTGCCCGATACGTCAACCCGTGAAAACCTCGCGGTTGCCTGCGCGTAAGCCATTGAATTTTCAATGGTTAAAATGCTGTAGCTTGGCACCACAGCCACCCCGAGGGCAAAAACTGCACCCCCTTGTTTCAAGCCGCGCTTCACATACGCCGTTATCCGCGAATTCTTCATACTGTCCCAAACCCCCAAGGTCTTAGAAGTAACCTCTATTTTTCTGCACCCTTTCTAATCCAACCTGTTGCGAAATCAAAGGCGCATTATGTCGTTAAAGGTGGCGAAAATCATCAACATCAGCAACAAAGACAATCCGACCCCCATGGCCACTTGCAGCGCACGGTCGCTTGGTGCGCGTCGGAATATGGCCTGATAGGCGAAAATCACCAGATGTCCGCCGTCCAGAATGGGGATGGGCAGCAGGTTCATCAGGCCAATAGCAGTGGAAATAAAGGCAATCATGAACACCAGTTCCAGTGGCCCCTGCGAGGCACTGTCCCCGGATGCAACCGCAATGCCCACTGGCCCTTGCAGGTTCTTGACCGACAAACCACCCGTCACCAGTTCTGTAATCGTGCGCACAAAAACTTTTGCCAGATGCCAGACCGACCCGACACCCGCATCCAGCGCACCCAACAGTCCGACTGTTTCATAGACAGGCGACACGGACAGGCCAGCGCCGATGCCGATCATCATACGCTCGCCAAAGCTGCCGTCGTCCTTTTCATAGGCCATGGCACGGGGTGTGATGTTCAGATCAACCACCTCTGTGCCGCGCAGCACTTTCATAACCACCTCACGAGAAGTCATTTGCTGCACGATGGTTTGCAGTTCAAAGAAAGATGTTATGGCCTTGCCGTCCAGCATCACCACCAGATCGTCTTTCTTAACCCCTGCTTTGGCCGCAGGTGTGACCGGATTGACCGAAGACACAATCGGCAACCACGGGAAAGGCCCGCTGACCGATTGTTCTTCACCGTCGCGCAAGACGCCATAGGTGGGTGTGCTGTCTTCTCCTGCACGGTATTTGAAATCTTCAAAATCCTGCCAGCGGGTGACAGGTTTGCCGTTAAAGGTTTTGATCAGATCGCCCGACCGCAAGCCTATGGCCTCTCCTGGAATGGATTTGATCTCTCCGACCACCAGATCACCGGACGGGCGCCCCGATCCAACCGCGATCAGCCCGAAGATCACAATGGACAGGATGAAATTCGCCCCCGGCCCTGCAAAGACAGTCAAAGCCCGCTTCCACAGGGCGGCAGCTTCGAATGTGCGGGCGCGCAGGGATTCCGGCATGGCGTCGATGGCGGAGCGGTCCGCATTGCCGCTGGCCGCATTGGCATCGCCCAGAAACTTTACAAAGCCGCCAAAAGGCAAGGCGGCAATCTGCCAGCGGGTGCCCCGTTTGTCTGTCCATGTTTTCAGCACGGGACCAAAGCCCATGGAAAACGCCTCGGCGTGGATGCCACACCAGCGGCCCACGATGTAATGGCCGAATTCATGGATGAAAATCACGATGCTAAGCACAATGATGAACGGCACCAGAAAGGTAAGCGTTCCCCCGATCAGTGGAACATAGGACAGGAAATCGAACATTAACTAAAACCCTTTCTGTGCGGCTTCACCCGCTTTTACTCTCGCGATTGCATCAGCGGCAATCACAGCCTCGACACATAGTATATCATTGCCCGCCGCATCTGTCTGCGCCAGCACCGCTTGCACCACACGGGCCATATCCAGAAACCCGATTTGGCGGGCCAGAAACAGATCAAGCGCGGCTTCTTTGGCGGCGTTAAATGCTGCGCCAGCCAATCCGCCCATCTGCATGGTCTGTTCCGCCAGCCCCAGCGCCGGGAATTGCGCCGGGTCAGGATGCTGAAAGCTAAGCGCGCCAAGCGCCCCGAAATCCAGCCGTTCAACGGGTAAATCAGCCCTTTCGGGCCAATTCAAGGCAAAGCCGATAGGGCCGCGCATGTCAGCAGGCCCGAGGTGGGCCATGATCGCGCCGTCGGTAAAGCCGACCATGGAATGCACGATGGACTGGGGGTGAATAATCACCTCTATCTGATCGGGCTTCACGTCAAACAATGCGTGGGTTTCCAGAACCTCCATCGCTTTGTTGAACATAGAGGCGCTGTCGATGGAAATCCGCTGGCCCATATCCCAATTGGGATGGGCCACGGCCTGTTCGGGTGTCGCCTGTTCCATCGCAGCCAGGGAAGATTTCAAAAACGGTCCGCCAGAGGCGGTCAGGATCACCCGCTCCACCAGCTTGTCAGCCCCTGCAATACATTGGAAAATAGCGGAATGTTCACTGTCTACAGGCAGCAAACGGGTCTGATGATCGGCGCAGACCTTTTGCAGCAAGGCACCGCCGCAAACCAGACTTTCTTTGTTGGCCAGCGCCAGCGTGCGGGTGTTTTTCGCTATGGCAAGACTGATTTCCAGTCCGGCAAAGCCCACGACCGCCGACATGGCCCAATCCACAGGGATCGCGGCGGCATCCAGCAATGCCACGCGCCCTGCGGCGGCTTTTATACCCGTCCCCGCCAAAGCGTCCTGCAGGTCTGACAGAAGGTCATCCCGGGCAATCACCGCCAAATCTGCACGCAGCAGCTTGGCTTGCGCCGCCAGCAAAGCCACATTTGCCCCACCGCTGATCGCCACAACATCAAAATCATCGGGACGCCGCGCAATCAGGTCGATGGTGTTTTGTCCAACCGATCCCGTCGCGCCAAAAACGGACACGCGGCGCATCACGCCAATCCTACGGCTCCGGCACCGCCAAGCGCCAAAACCAGACCCAAGGCACAGGCCGCACCGACGGTTCCGTCAAACCGGTCCCAAAGACCGCCATGACCCGGAATAAGATTGCTGCTGTCCTTGATCCCTGCCCGCCGCTTCATGGCAGATTCCAGCAGATCACCGATTTGCGCAGCAATAGCCACGAGGACGGATAGACCTACAATCCCCATCCCGCCCATGCCCGAAAGCACTGCGCCGTAGCCAACCAATGCCGCCAGTGCCCAGCCGCCCAGCGTGCCGGACCATGTTTTCTTGGGGCTGATACGGGGCAGGATTTTCGGACCACCAATCATCTTGCCTGCGAAATAGCCGCCAACATCGCTGGCCACCACAACCACCAACAGCCACAGGGTCCAACCCAGACCGTAATTGGCGCGCAAAATCTCCAGCGTTACACAGCCTGCACCAATGGCCAGTGCGGCCAGTAAAACCACCAGCGGGCGTTTATGCCCCAGAAACACTGCGCCCAGCGCAATCACGGCCAGAACAAGCGACCAGGTCATTGGCAGGAACATCACCGACAACACAAGTGCCGCCAGCACAAGGCCGAACACATAATTGATCAAAGGGGCGCTTGCGTGCATCCGGCTGGTTTCCCAGCCCATCAACCCGGACGCAATGATCAGCAAGACGCCAAAGGCATCGCCCCCGACCCAGACCAGACTAAGACCGATAAACACCAAAGCGACCGCAGAGATGATCCGCGTGCGCAGGTCGGAAAAATCCGCAGCCCTGCTCATTTTAAGGCGACAGCGCCAAAACGGCGGTCCCGGGCGCGGAACTGGGTCAGGATTTTCACCATTTCAGCCACGGTAAAATCGGGCCATGCGGTATCTGTGAACACATATTCCGCGTAACACGCCTGCCAGGGCAGGAAATTTGACGTACGGCATTCGCCCGACGTGCGGATCACCAGATCAGGGTCCGGCAGTTCCGACGTATCCAGAAAGTTAGAGATCATCTGCTCGGACACATCCTCGGGGGCGATCATCCCCATTTTGGCCGCCTTTGCAATCCGCCCCACAGCGCGGGTGATTTCGTCCCGTCCGCCGTAGTTCAGCGCGATGGTCAGCTTCAGGCCTGTGTTGGTTTCGGTCAGCCGTTCCAACTCGTCCATCAAAGAGCGCAGCTTGCGATCCAGCGGGCCGCGATCACCGATAAAACGCACGCGCACATTGTCTTCGTCCAATGTGGCCGCTTCACCGCGAATATAACGTTTGAACAGGTTCATCAGTCCGGTGACTTCCCGTTCCGAACGCTTCCAGTTTTCTGTGGAAAAGGCAAAAACCGTCAGGAAATCAATGCCAAACTTCGGGGCCGCCCGCACGACATCGCGCACGCGGTCCACGCCTTTGACATGACCTTTAAGCCGCTCCAGTCCGCGCGCAGTCGCCCAGCGCCCGTTGCCATCCATAATGACCGCAACGTGATCTGCATGGGTTACCTGGTCTGTGTTTTGCATCTTTTGCCTGCTATCTCAGACCGTACCTGCGCGTCCGGTTTATCCGGTTTACACCTGCATAATCTCTGCTTGTTTGGCTTCTAGAGCCTTATCAATATTTACAATTGCCGCATCTGTCATGGTCTGGATTTCGTCGGACCAGATTTTCTGGTCGTCCTCACCCATGCCAGAATTTTTGGCTTTCTTGACTTGATCCATACCATCACGGCGCACGTTGCGTACAGCCACACGGGCGTGTTCTGCATAGCTGCCCGCCACTTTGGCGAGATCTTGCCGACGTTCCTCGTTCAATTCGGGGATCGGCAGGCGCAGGGTCATCCCGTCGCCAACAGGGTTAATCCCAAGGCCGGAATTGCGGATCGCCTTTTCCACAGCGTTCAACAAGCCCTTGTCCCAGACCGTCACGGTAATCATCCGCGGTTCGGGAACATTCACAGTGCCACATTGGTTCAACGGCATCATGGACCCATAGGCGTCCACCATAACGGGTTCCAGAATCGAAGCCGAAGCGCGGCCGGTGCGCAAAGACGCGAATTCTGTTTTCAAAGCACCCATTGCCCCGTCCATACGGCGTTTCAATGCGTCTACGTCAATTTCGATGTCGTCACTCATAGTTCTGTCTCCAAGTGTAGGTCTTAGCCTACTTTTGTATATGTGCCTTCGCCGCGCAAAATACCAGCAAAGCCGCCCGGTTCATCCAGTGAGAATACCACAATCGGTTTGTGGTTGTCCCGCGCCAGAGCGATTGCAGACGCATCCATGACTTTCAGGTGCTTTTGCAGCACTTCATCGTAAGATACTGTATCATATCGCACGGCATCTGCATGTTTTTTGGGGTCTTTGTCATAAACACCGTCCACCTGGGTGCCTTTGAAGATTGCTTCGCAAGACATTTCATTGGCGCGCAGAGTCGCGGCGGTATCTGTGGTGAAATAGGGGTTGCCTGTGCCCGCAGCAAAAACGCAAACCCGTTTCTTTTCAAGGTGGCGCACGGCGCGGCGGCGGATGTAGGGTTCACAGACCTGATCCATCGGGATCGCGCTGATCACACGGGTAAACACCCCGAGACTTTCAAGTGCGCCCTGCATCGCCAGTGCGTTCATGACAGTGGCAAGCATGCCCATGTAATCGGCTGTGGTGCGTTCCATCCCCTGCGCGCTGCCCTGCAGACCGCGAAAGATGTTCCCGCCGCCGATCACCAGACAAATCTCGACGCCAAGGTCGTGGACCGATTTGATCTCGTTGGCAATTCTTTCGACCGTGGGGGGATGCAGCCCAAACCCTTGATCGCCCATTAACGCTTCGCCGGAAATTTTTAGAAGGACACGTTTATACGACGGTTTCTTCTCGTCATGCGATGCGTCAGCCATGCGCGATTCCTTGATGTTGATGCTTCGCGGCAAACTGTCCGAAAATCGCCCGCGTTTCAATGGCAAATTGCGCGCAACTGGCGTATGAGGAGGCCCGTAACAAAGATGACCCTGTGATATGACCCCAAGTTCTGCCCCAATTTTAATCGCTGGCCCCACGGCTTCGGGGAAATCCGCGCTTGCTTTGCGGCTGGCGGCATTGACCGGCGGCTGCATTATCAATGCGGATGCAATTCAGGTCTATGACTGCTGGTCGGTGCTGTCGGCCCGCCCGGATGCCAGCGAAACCGCCCAAGCCCCCCATTACCTGTACGGGCATATCGGTAAATACGACAGTTATTCCACCGGCCATTGGCTGCGGGATGTGGCCGCCTGTCTGAAAACCGCCCGAGACGCCGAATTGCGCCCGATCATCATTGGCGGCACGGGGCTTTATTTTGCGGCCCTGACCCAAGGGCTGGCCGAAATCCCTGCGACCCCCGAAGCCGTGCGCACTGAAGCAAACCGCCGCAGGATGGAACATGGCAAGGACGGTTTTATTGACGATCTTGCCCGCGACGACCCTGAAACGCTGGCCAAGATCGACGCCAATAATCCCGCCCGCCTACAACGGGCATGGGAGGTACTGCGCGCCACAGGCACAGGCCTGTCCCGCTGGCAGGCCGATACCCCGCCCCCTTTGGTAGACCCGACACAAGCCATCACCCTGCACCTGAACGCGGATCGGGACTGGCTGGCCAGACGGATTGAACGCCGCTTCGATCTGATGATGGATCAGGGCGCAATGGATGAAGTCACGGCCTATATTGCCGACGGGTGGGATCCCACCCTGCCCTCTGCCCAAGCGATCGGGGCCAAGGAACTGGTGCAAACCCTGCAAGGCACACTTGATCTGGACAAGGCAATCACGCTGGCCAAGGACCAGACCCGCCAGTTCGCCAAACGCCAGCGCACGTGGTTTCGCAAACGGATGCGGGACTGGACCGTGATTGATCCGGAACAAATGCCGTCAGATCAACAGCTTCACAAAATTGCCTCAACCTTTTCTTGATTACGCCTCTTATTTGACCTTTAATATAGCCACACTGTCCCTGTTAACATTCATCCCCGATCCGGGGCCATGTTCGGGGCCGAGCCTAGGTCCGGGCAAAGCCCCAACAAAGCAAAACCTGAAGTGAGCAGACCATGCATGAAGAAACACCCACATTGATCAAGGATTCCGAACAACGGGTCTTCGTTGGATCACTTGCGGGCAGTTTGCGGTCTTGTCATCCGGAATTGCGGCTGGACAGTGTGAACGGTTTGCACAAGTTCTTTTGGATCACCAAGGGCAACGGGCGTTGTATGATCAACGGGGTGACGCGGTCTTTCGGCCCGAACACCGTGATATTCATCCCCCATAATGTGCCCCATCGTCTGGAACTCTCTGCCAATGTTTACGGCGTGGTGGTGACGGTTGATCCCGATGTCAGCGTGGTGCTGCCCGACCATTCCGTTTTCATGCCGATCCTGAACCTGATGGATCAAAAACAGATCGCCAACCGCTTTGACCGGATTTTTGCCGAATTCAACACCTCTGGCATCGGGCGCAATCTGGCGGTGGAATATCTGGTGGGCCTGCTGTCTGTACATCTGGCCCGTATGGCGCAAAAACACTTTAAGGAACCGCAAACCAACGCGGCCCAGCGCCTGATGGAAGCCTTTGTGAACATGCTGGAAAAAGACTATCGCACTGGGCGCACGCTGGCCGATTACGCCAAAGTTCTGGGGGTAACCCCGACTCACCTGACGCGGGTCTGCCAGCAGGTGAACGGAAAATCTGCATCGCGGCTGATTCAGGAACGGGTTTTGGCCGAAGCACGCATGATGCTAAGCAATACCGATCATAAAATTCTGGAAATTTCCAATCAACTCGGCTTTTCCTCTCCCGCCTATTTCACGCGGCTGTTTTCGGCCAAACAGGGGCAAACCCCCAAAGCCTTTCGCCAAACCGCACAAAAATAATCGCTGGTAATCGTTGATAATCGCTTAGTCGGTCTTTCTCGGGGACTTGCACAGATTTGCCCGCCTTTGGGTCGGGCTGCATTTGCCCCTTCGTGAACTGAATTCACCTCCTCGTTAGATTTCTTAGGTGCGGATGTCGCAAAAGCGACAGGTTATGTCGCTAACTATCCGCCAATTTCGGTATAAAACGAGTGTCCTAATCCAACGTTTTTACCAATGCGGCAGCAACGTCGCCAATAAAATCAGTGCCTAACCGAGATAGCACAGGGCGACCTGACTTGGGTTGTTACACAATTTGTGCTATATTCATCTGATAATAAGACTTGGTCTATCAGGGAGAAAAATATGACCTCGACACATAAAAAACTGCATCCAGCAGTAAAAATGTACGCAGACGAACACAAGGCTGGCCAATTGTCCCGCCGCGAGTTCCTGTCGCGTGCGACGGCTTTGGGGGCCACTGCGGCTGCGTCCTATGCGTTGATCGGCGCACCGATGGCAGATGCGGCTGCCCATGGCGCTAAGCCCAAAATGGGCGGCACAATGCGCATCCAGATGACCTGTAAAGCCCTGAAAGACCCGCGGGCCTATGACTGGTCTGAACTGGCAAACGTAACCCGCGGCTGGCTGGAATATCTGGTGCAGATCAACGCGGATGGCTCATTCGAAGGCCGCCTGCTGGAAAGCTGGGAATCCAACGATGATGCAACTGTCATCACATTGAACGTGCGCAAGGGCGTGACATGGAACAATGGCGACGCATTTGACGCCGAAGACGTGGCCCGCAACATTCGGGGCTGGTGTGATAAATCCGTTGAAGGCAACTCGATGGCCGGACGCATGGCCACATTGATGGATGCCGATGGCAACATCATCGACGGTGCGATCACCGTTACCGATTCCCACACAGTTGTGTTGAAACCCTCAGTTCCGGACATCACGCTTATTCCGGGCATGGCAGATTACCCTGCTGCCATCGTCCACTCCTCGTTTGATGCGGAAGACATGATTGGCAACGCAATCGGGACCGGCCCCTATGTGCCGGTATCCTATGAGCCGGGCGTCAAAGGTGTTGTTGTGCGGGCCGAAGGCCACACATGGTGGGATGCCGAAGAAAACGGTCCTTACTGCGACCGCATCGAATACATCGACTTCGGGGGCGAACCTGCAGCGTGGATCGCTGGGGCAGAATCCGAAGAATACGATCTGGGCTACCGCACAGACGGCGAATACATTGATGTGTTTGAAACGCTCGACGGCTGGAACCGCTCTACCACTGTGACAGCCAACACAATTGTGGCCCGCTGCAACCAGGTGGCCGAAGTGGACGGCAAAGTCCCTTATGCAGACAAGCGGGTGCGCAAGGCGCTGGCTATGGCCGTAGACAATGCGGTTGTGCTGGAACTGGGCTTTGGCAACAACGGTGTGGTTGCCGCCAACCATCAGGTTTCGCCTATTCACCCCGAATATGCGGATATCGGCCCCCATGTACACGATCCGGAAGGCGCCAAAGCCCTGATGGAAGAAGCAGGCATGGCCGATTTCGAACACGAACTGACGTCCCTTGACAGCGACTGGCGCAAGGATTCTACCGATGCGATCGGTGACCAGATCCGTCAGGCCGGGATCAAGATCAAACGGACTGTTCTGCCAGGGTCAACCTTTTGGAATGACTGGGCAAAATACCCGTTTTCAACCACCAACTGGAACCAGCGCCCGCTGGGGATTCAGGTTCTGGCCCTTGCCTTCCGTTCAGGCGAAGCATGGAACGAAAGTGCCTATGCCAACCCTGAATTCGACGCAGCCGTTACCGAAGCCATGGCGATTGCCGACGTTGAAAAACGCCGTGTCGTTATGGCCAAGCTGGAACAAATGCTAGTCGATGACGGTGTGATCATCCAGCCTTATTGGCAAAGCCTGAACCGGTTCTACCGCGACGGGGTTGTGGGGGGCGAAATGCACCCGCAGTTTGAAATTCACGTCCATAAGATCGGCTTCGCTGCCTAAGTGAAACCGGAAAAAGGCCAGAGCAACCCTCTGGCCTTTTTCACCTCTGCCTCTGACTGCCAAACAAGAATGCTAAGGTCCGAGACTCTGCTCACGCGGATGAAAACGTGACCGCAATACTCAACGACAGGGAAATCTATGGGAAGTTTTATTCTCCGGCGAACAGGGGTCATGTTGCTGACAGCCCTTTGCCTGACTTTCATCGTCTTCTTCATGACCAATCTTTACCCCAATCTGGAAAAGCTGGCCAAAACCGAGGCCAGCATGCGCATGACCGACGATCAGGTTGAAAGCTGGCTGGTCAATCGCGGCTATACCCAGAATGTGTTCTTGAAGTACGGGCAGTGGCTTGGTGCCCTGCCGTCCCCCAAGATCGAGGCCAACGGCGAGATTTACACCCGCTGTTCGAGACCGGGTGTTCCAGATGACCAGATCGGACGATATTGCGGGTTGTTGCAGGGGAATTTCGGATTTTCCACCGTGTTCAAAGGCGATGTGTCCGAAATTATCGCCAAAAGGCTGGCCTTGACGGGGTGGCTGATGTTCTTTGTTCTTATTGTAATGGTGCCCCTTGCGCTGCTGATCGGCGTGCTGGCGGGGATGCGCGAAGGCTCGCGCACGGATAGATCACTCTCTACCTTGGCTATCGCCACCACTGCGACCCCCGAATATGTGTCCGGTGTGATTTTGGTGGTGTTGTTTGCCTCGTCAAAGGCGGGGCTATCGCCGCTATTCAAAGAATGGGGCCTGATCGAGAAAGGTACGCTCTTCAAGGGGTTGGCCTCTACTGCGGTGAACGACATTACCTTCGCCAATTTCACCCTGCCTGTGATGGCGCTGGCGCTTTACGGGGTGGGCTATATCGCGCGGATGACACGGGCCTCTATGGCCGAGGTGATGACCGCGCAATACATCCGCACCGCCCGCCTGAAGGGTGTCAGCTTTCGCAACATCGTGCTGAAACACGCGTTGCGCAATGCGCTGATCGCGCCGTTTACGGTGATTATGCTGCAAATTCCGTGGCTGCTGACTGGTGTTGTGATCGTCGAGACCCTGTTCAACTACAAGGGCTTTGGCTGGACGCTGGTGCAGGCCGCCGGCAACAACGACATCGAACTGCTGCTGGGGGTATCTGTCGTTGCCGTGCTCGTCGTGCTGGTGACACAGCTTATATCCGACATCGGATATGTTTACCTCAACCCGCGCATTCGCGTCAGCTAAGGAAGGGATTACATCTATGGAACCTCTCTCATCCCTTCAAATCCTCGGGTATGTGTTACAACAATTCCTGCCTGTTTGGGTTGGCATGTTAGTCATTTTCGCCCTGTCGATCATGACCAAGAACAAGACCGGGCTATACGGCAAGCTGTTTGACAGCCCCATTGGCATGGCTGGCTTTGCGCTGGTGCTATTCTGGGTGCTGACGGCCATTTTTGCAGATGCGATCATGACCCATGCGGCGCTGGAAACCGCATCGGGTATGAAATTCAAAGCACCGGGCACGCCTTTGCGCGGCGCAGGCGTGGATGATTTCCAATGGTATCTGTTTGGTGGTGACAACCTTGCGCGGGATGTCTTTTCGCGCATGGTGGCCGGATCGCAGATCGTGCTGATTATCGCACCGACTGCCACGCTTTTTGCCTTTATGGTCGGCATCACGCTGGGCTTGCCAGCGGGATATTTCGGCGGGCGCACAGACACGGTTCTGTCTTTCCTTGCCAACCTTGTGCTGGCTTTCCCCGTGATCCTGCTGTTCTACCTGCTGGTCACGCCGGAAATCCGCGCTGCCGGTACGGAAGTCCAGATCTGGGGCGGCAAGACCTGGGTTACATCCATACCCAACCTGCTGGCTGCCATCCTGTTTCTGTTCCCCATCGTATTTTTGCTGATCCTGTTTCAGTCGCGCTTTTTCACCCAGCCCAAGCTGCGCAACATTCTGGTGATTGGCGTGCTGCTGCTGGGGGCGTGGATGTATTCCGGCCTGACCTTCAACGCCGATCCGTTGGGGATTTTAGGCATGGACCCGAACCTGCTGAATATCTTTGTATCGGTGGTGTTTGTGAACTCGCCCACGGTTTACCGTATTGTGCGCGGCCTTGCGATGGACATCCAGACGCGGGATTACGTAGCCGCCGCCCAAACCCGTGGTGAAGGTCCGTGGTACATTATGCTGTGGGAAATCCTGCCTAACGCCCGTGGCCCGCTGATCGTGGATTTCTGCCTGCGCATTGGCTATACCACCATCCTTTTGGGCACTTTGGGTTTCTTCGGCCTTGGCCTGTCACCCGAAAGTCCGGACTGGGGGTCCACCATCAATGAAGGGCGCAAACTGCTAAGCCTGACGCCCTACCCCGCCCTGATCCCTGCCCTTGCACTGATGTCTATGGTGCTGGGGTTGAACCTGCTGGCCGATGGCCTGCGCGAACAATCACTTAAAGATTAAGGGAGATACCGGAATGGCAAAATGGGATTATGACGGCCCAATTCTTGAAATCGAGAACCTGTCGATTTCGTTTTTCACTCGCGCAGGCGAAATTCCGGCGGTGATGGATTTTTCCACCACCGTGATGCCGGGCGAAGCCATGGGGCTGGTCGGCGAATCTGGCTGCGGTAAATCCACCGTGGCCCTTGGGGTGATGCAGGACCTTGGCAAAAACGGCGAAATCGTCAGCGGCTCTATCAAATTCAAGGGCCGCAATCTGAATGAAATGTCCGAGGAAGAACTACGCGATCTGCGCGGGTCTGAAATCGCGATGATTTATCAGGAACCGATGGCATCCCTGAACCCTGCCATGCGCATTGGCCAGCAGTTGATGGAGGTGCCGATCATCCATGAAGGCGTGACCAAAGCACAGGCGCGCAAAATGGCGATAGAGGTAGTAACCGATGTGAAACTGCCCGATCCTGAGCGGATTCTGGACAGTTACCCCCACCAGCTTTCGGGCGGGCAGCAACAGCGCATCGTGATTGCGATGGCTTTGATGTCCAAACCGTCACTGCTTATTCTGGACGAACCCACCACCGCGCTGGATGTGACGGTTGAAGCGGGGATTGTTGATCTGGTCAAAGGTCTGGGCGAAAAATACGGCACTTCGATGCTATTTATTTCCCATAATCTGGGACTGGTGCTGGACACCTGTGACCGCCTGTGTGTGATGTACTCGGGCGAGGCCGTGGAAACCGGTTCCATCGAAGACGTGTTTGATAAAATGCGCCACCCCTATACGCAGGCGCTGTTCCGTTCGATCCCGCTGCCGGGAGCGGATAAAAATGCGGCCCCCCTCGTGGCGATTCCGGGCAATTTTCCCTTGCCCCATGAACGGCCAAGCGGCTGTAACTTTGGCCCGCGCTGCGATTACTTTGAAAAAGGGCGCTGCAACAAAGGCCAGATCATGATGGATCCGGTCGAAGGCGGCGGGCGCGACCGCCACGAAAGCCGCTGTCTGAAGGTGCGCGAAATCGACTGGAAAGCCCCGCTGGTGGCAGGGGACAATTCTGCCAAGACCGAACCGGGCAAAGTGGTTCTTAAGGTGGAAAACCTTAAAAAATATTACGAAGTGGCTGCAAATGCCATTTTCGGCGGTGGCGATGTGCGGGTGGTGAAAGCCAATGAAACCCTGTCATTTGAAGCCCGCGAAAGCGAAACGCTGGCCATTGTGGGGGAATCGGGCTGCGGGAAATCCACGCTGGCCAAAGTCTTGATGGGGCTGGAAACCGCCACGGATGGCACGGTCACGCTGAACGGCGGCAACATCGAAAACCTGCCGATCGAAGGGCGCGACACCAAGACGGTCTCGTCGATCCAGATGGTGTTTCAAAACCCGTTTGACACGTTGAACCCGTCTATGACCGTGGGCAGCCAGATCATCCGTGCACTGGAAATCTTTAAGGTGGGTGACACCGCCGCAGAGCGCCGCCAGCGGATGCTGGAACTGCTGGATCTGGTCAAACTGCCCCGCGCCTTTGCGGATCGCATGCCGCGCCAATTGTCTGGCGGGCAGAAACAGCGGGTCGGCATTGCACGCGCTTTTGCAGGATCGGCACAGATTGTTGTGGCCGATGAACCCGTATCTGCGCTTGATGTGTCGGTGCAGGCAGCGGTGACCGATCTGTTAATGGAAATACAGCGCGAGAATAAAACCACGCTGCTGTTCATCAGCCATGATCTGTCCATTGTGCGCTATCTGGCGGATCGGGTGATGGTGATGTATCTGGGCCATGTGGTTGAAATGGGCACCACAGAGGAGGTCTTCTCCCCCCCCTATCACCCCTATACCGAGGCATTGCTGTCTGCCGTCCCGATCGCCGACACCAGCGTGCAAAAGAAGCGGATCGTGCTGGACGGGGATATCCCCTCGGCGATGAATCCGCCGCCCGGCTGCCCGTTCCAGACCCGCTGCAATCACAAGGTCAACGTGCCAAACAACCTGTGCGAAACAGAAATCCCGCCCATGCGGGATCTGGCAGGCAGCCAGCAGATCAAATGCCATCTGGCGCAGAACTGGCTGGACCAGATGGAACCTGTGATTAAATCGCCGCAGAATAGCGCTGCCCCCCCTGTAAAAAGGGCCTTCGGGCCGGACCTTTTGTCTGGCCCGTAAAAGGCGCGCTGATCTCTTGTGCCTTTCGCTTTTGCGGGCTACCTAGTCTGCATGAAAATCTTTCTGATCCCCCTTGCTGCCGTAATGCTTGCTGCCTGCCAGCACGAAAACCCGCAGCCTCTTTCCATGCCGAAAGTCCAGACATCGGCCCGTGACAAGCGGAATTGCCAAGCACAAGAGCTGCAGTATCTTGTGGGCAAATCCGAAAGCACGCTGCAGGTCATGGGACTGACCGGAAACACCCGCGTCATCCGGCATAATTCTGCCGTGACACTGGATTATAATGCCGATCGCCTGAATTTCCTGATTGGTGAAACAGGCACAATCGCAAGGATATTTTGCGGATGAGCCGTTTCGCCCCCCTGCCGGACCCGCCATATTATGCGGTAATCTTCACCGCACAACGCACAGGCGCGGATGCGGGATACGGGGCGATGGCGGAAAAGATGGTTCGGCTTGCGCAACAGCAATCGGGGTATCTGGGCGTGGAATCCACCCGCGATACCGATGGTCTGGGCATTACCGTATCCTACTGGGCAGATGAAGCGGCATTGAAAAACTGGAAACAGGTTTCCGAACATCTACTGGCGCAAAAACTGGGCCGCGAAAGATGGTATGACTATTACACCCTGCGCGTTGCAAAGGTGGAACGGGCTTATTCCGGTCCTGAAGGGCGCTGATCCTTTTGCGCAAAGGCCCGCGCCAAAGGGGCCGATGAAATGCCGTGGACCAGAATGGACAAGAACACGGTGACCACGACACAGGCCTGAAATTCAGCCTCATAGGGGATGTCATATTCATCCACCACCAACAGCGCGAACAGGACAGAGGCCAAACCGCGGGGGCCAAACCAGCCTAAGAAGACCCGTTCACGCGGGGTGGTTTTTGTGCCCAGCAGCGACAGGTAAATCGGCAGCATCCGCACCACGGTAAGGAACAGAACCGCAATCCCGCAAGCCACAAGGCTGATATGGGCAATCCCCACAGGCAACAGCACCGCGCCGAAGATCACAAAGGCGGCAATGGTGACCAACTGCCCCTGACTTTCCATAAATTCGGTAATGAATAACGTGTCATAGCGGTAGACATTGCCAAATACCGCCCCCGCCACAAAGGCTGCGATAAACCCGTTGCCGCCGATGGCGGTGGCCAGCAGATAAGCGGCAAAGGCCGTCGCCAGAAAGACAATCGCCTCGCTGCTGTCATTGGCCCAGCCATATTGCTGCGCGCGGTTCATCGCCGAGGCAATCCCCCAGCCCGCAAATGCCCCCGCCAGTGGCCCCAAGGTCACCTGCAACAAGGCGTTTTGTACGATGTGATCGGCCCCACCCGCCCCCATCCCCGCCATTATCGCGCCAAACAGCACAAACGGCAGTGCCAGCCCGTCATTCAGACCGCTTTCCACATTGATGGTCTGGGTCAGCCGTTCGGGCATATCTTTCGAGCCGACCACACTGGCCCCCAAAGCCGCGTCTGTCGGGGTCAGCACAGCCGCTGTCAGCAAGGCCACCGCCCAACTGCCCGACGGGGTGATCGCATAAGCCACCAGCGTGCCCAGCCCGATGGTCAGCGGCATGCCGATCACCAGCATCCGCAGGGGCAGTACCACACTGGCGGCAAGGGTCTGAAAGCGGAAATGGCTGGCATCGGCAAACAGCACGATGATCAATGTCACCTCGGCCACGACACGGGCAATCCGCATCAGCGCAGGGCCTTCGGCCAGCAGGCCAATGGGAATGGTCATGGCAAAGCCGACAGCGGTAAAGATCATCGGCAGGGTGATGACTGTGCGGCTAAGGCGGGCCGCCGACAGCGCCCAAAGGATCACTACGCACAACAACGCCAGCAGCAGAAATTCTGTTTGCAAATCTAACCCCACATTTATTCAGTCTGCTTTTTATTCCCGTCGATCTAACCCCTTCCGCCGCGTTTTGGCAACCAAACTGCCCCGCTTTGCTGCTGACAGAAATTGTCAGCACTCCGGTGTAAGGTAGCGCCATCAACCCCAGACAGGAGCATCCGATGATTGACCACTCAGGTATTAGCGTTTCCGATTTCGACGCCGCAAAATCCTTTTATCTGGCCGCACTGGCCCCGTTGAACGGCAGTTTGCTGATGGAAGTCCCGACAGAACACACCAATGGAGTAAAGGTCGCGGGCTTCGGCGTTGACAGCCCCAGTTTTTGGATCAGCGAAAACGGCGTTCAAAAACCGCCCCTGCATTTCGCCTTTCGCGCCACCGATCACGCACAGGTCGATGCGTTTTATGCCGCCGCCATAGCCGCAGGCGGGGTGGACAATGGCAAACCCGGTCCGCGCCCGCACTACCATGAACATTATTACGGGGCCTTTGTGCGCGACCTTGACGGCAACAACATCGAAGCCGTCTGTCACGCCCCCCAGCCCCCAAAGTTATAATCCCACACGCGCTTGGCAGCCCCCTGCCAAGCGCATCTGCCGGCCTCCTAGGTCAATTCCTTCTGCGACACCTCACGCGCTTGTTTCTTGGCACATCTCGGTCTAAACCGCCCCAATCTGCCCGTATTTGCTTTAGCCTGTCGAAAAGGACGCTTCCCAGATGATACCACGTTATTCCCGCCCTGAAATGGTCGCCATTTGGTCTCCGGAAACGAAATTCAAAATCTGGTATGAAATCGAAGCCCACGCTTGTGACGCGATGGCCAACATCGGTGTCATCCCTCGCGAAAACGCAGACGCGGTCTGGAAAGCCAAAGACGTCGAATTCGACGTGGCCCGCATTGATGAAATCGAAGCGGTTACCAAACATGACGTCATCGCCTTTCTGACCCACCTTGCAGAACATGTGGGCAGTGACGAGGCCCGCTTTGTCCATCAGGGCATGACCTCTTCCGATGTGCTCGACACCTGTTTCAACGTACAACTGGTGCGGGCTTCCGATATTCTGATCAAGGATCTGGAAGCTCTGCTGGCCGCCCTGAAACGCCGCGCGATCGAACATAAAGACACGGTTCGCGTGGGCCGCAGCCACGGTATTCACGCAGAACCCACCACAATGGGCCTGACCTTCGCGCGCTTTTATGCGGAAATGGATCGCAACCTGCGCCGGATGAAAACCGCACGGGAAGAAATTTCGACCGGTGCAATTTCCGGTGCGATTGGCACATTTGCCAACGTAGATCCCGCCGTTGAAGAACATGTTTGCGCCCAACTGGGCCTGACACCGGAACCGATCAGCACCCAGGTGATCCCCCGCGACCGCCACGCTGCGTTCTTTGCAGCGCTTGGCCTGATCGCCAGTTCCATCGAAAACATCGCAACCGAAGTGCGCCACATGCAGCGCACCGAAGTGCTGGAGGGGGCTGAATTCTTCTCGGCAGGTCAAAAAGGGTCCTCTGCGATGCCCCATAAGAAAAACCCGATCCTGACCGAAAACCTGACAGGTCTGGCCCGCACCGTGCGCATGGCCGTGATCCCTGCAATGGAAAACGTCACCCTGTGGCACGAGCGGGATATTTCCCATTCCAGCGTAGAACGGGCCATCGGGCCAGACACGACAATCACGCTGGATTTTGCGCTGAACCGTCTGACAGGTGTGATCGACAAGATGCTGATCTATCCTGAAAACATGCTGGCCAACATGAATAAATTCAGCGGGCTGGTGATGTCACAACGGGTGCTTCTGGCCCTGACCCAAGCAGGCGTGTCGCGCGAAGACAGCTACAAGCTGGTACAGCGCAATGCCATGAAAGTCTGGGAAGAAGGCAAAGATTTCAAAACCGAACTGCTGGCAGATGACGAAGTTCTGGCCGCCCTATCCGCTGAAGAAATCGAAGAAAAGTTCGATCTGGGCTATCATACCAAGCATGTGGACACGATTTTCAAACGTGTTTTCAAGGACTGATTCTTGGCCGTCCAGCCACGAGCCATCTAATACCCAAATAAAAAGTCTCAATAACCCGCCTTTTCAACTGAAAAGGCGGGTAAATTTTATACTACTTGATAAATATATTAGGAAAGAGTGATTTTCGTCACTTATCATCCCCCCTAAAAAAGCTACCCTTAAGGCATACCTTTTTTAGGCAGACTTATTTTCAGTCGGTGTTGGGGGTCGGGTGACTGACTTTCGAGGAATTGGGCTTCAGTGGCTGGCGTGTTGTGTCGCTTATACCGACTTTTAGTTAAGAAAATGGCCTCAGCTTTTTAGCTGGGGCCAATTTTGTATTAGCGCCTAAATCGAAATCTGCGCGGCCCCTTTTTGAAACCTTGGGGACCGCGTAGAATTCTAGGCTTTGATTTCGGTCATGATTTCCGCTTTGGCCTGAATTTTCAAAGCCTCCATCTGGGCGCGAATGGTGGCTTCGTCAGCCGCCGCACCCAAATCGCCGGAAACCTTGCGATAGACGTCTTCGTCACCTGCTTCTTCAAAATCGGATTTGACAACTTCAGCCGCATAAGCCGCTGCATCATCGCCCGTTTTGCCCATCAGACCTGCCGCCCAAAGGCCCAACAGCTTGTTGCGACGGGCCTCGGCGCGGAATTGCATTTCCGCGTCATGGGCGAATTTGTTTTCGAACGCCTTCTCACGGTTATCAAATGTGCTCATTGCCGGTGTCTCCTTGTGAATGCCGTAATGTGTAATTTAGGGTGCCCACTTGCGAAATGGAACCACTAAGCGATTTTTAGACCTTTGGGATCAGGTAACAATTTGCATTTATCCAGCCGTTAACGCCCCCAAATCGCCGAAACGTGCGGAAACACCGCGGTTGGGCGGGGCCAAACCGCTTGCTGCGAAAGCCAACAAACCCTATAGAGCAAGCAAACTTGGCCCCATACGATGGAACCCACAATGGCCCGACGCACAAAAATTTACGAAGGCAAAGCAAAAATCCTGTACGAAGGCCCGGAGCCGGGAACCATCGTGCAGTATTACAAAGATGATGCGACTGCCTTTAACGCCCAGAAGAAAGACGTGATCGAAGGCAAAGGCGTGTTGAACAACCGTCTGTGTGAATATTTCATGAACGGTTTGACCGCGCTGGGTATTCCGAACCACTTTATCAAACGCCTGAACATGCGCGAGCAATTGTGCCATCAGGTTGAAATCATCCCGCTGGAAATCATCGTGCGCAATGTGGCGGCGGGATCGCTTTCCAAAATGCTCGGGATTGAAGAGGGCACACAACTGCCCCGCCCGATCGTAGAATTCTGCTACAAAGACGATGCTCTGGGCGATCCACTGGTCTCCGAGGAACATATCCTTGCGTTCAATTGGGCCAGCCAGCAAGATCTGGACGACATGGTCGCAATCGCCCTGCGGGTGAACGATTTTATGTCCGGTCTGATGTATGGTGTCGGCATCAAACTGGTGGATTTCAAAATTGAAATCGGCCGTCAGTTCGAAGGCGATTACCAGCGCCTTGTGGTTGCCGATGAAATTTCCCCAGACAGCTGTCGCTTGTGGGATATGAAAACCGGCCAGAAACTGGACAAAGACGTTTTCCGCCGCGATCTTGGTGATCTGGCAGACGCTTATACCGAAGTCGCGCGTCGTCTGGGCCTGATGCCCACGAACAATGTGACCGAAGGCCCGAAACTGGTGAACTAAGGGGTTTCGGGACAGCCCCGAAACACCACAACTCTCTCGGGCGGGTTTCGATCCGCCCGAGGACCAAAAGCCGCTATATCAAGCCGCGACACCCGTTCCTCTTGCTTCAAACGCGGCTTGGCGCTATCACGCCGCCATACCTCTTGGCCAAAGGATTCCCCTGATGAAAGCTCGTGTTCACGTTACCCTGAAAAACGGTGTTCTTGACCCGCAAGGGGCCGCTGTTGCCCACTCGCTCGGGGCGCTTGGCTTTGAAGGCGTCAACGATGTGCGCCAAGGCAAGGTAATCGAACTGGACCTGGCCGAAACCGACAAAGCCACCGCAGAAGCCAGCGTCAAACTGATGTGTGACAAGCTGCTGGCCAATACAGTGATCGAAAACTACTCGGTCGAGATTCTCTGATGCGCGCGGCAGTTATCCAGTTTCCCGGCTCCAACTGTGATCGGGACATGGCTGTGGCACTGGCGAATGTGGCTGGTGGTGCAAAGAATGTTTCCATGGTTTGGCACAAAGACGCAGAGCTGCCCAAAGGCCTGGATGTCATCGGCATTCCCGGCGGGTTTTCCTTTGGCGATTACCTGCGCTGCGGCGCGATCGCGGCGCGCTCTCCGATTATGGACGCGGTTGTGGATTTCGCCAATAAGGGCGGCTATGTCTTTGGCCTGTGCAACGGCTTTCAAATCCTGACCGAATCCGGCCTGCTTCCGGGGGTTTTGATGCGCAATGCGGGGCTGAAATACATCTGCAAAGACGTGGACCTCCGGGTCGAAACCACCGCATCGCCTTTCACAACGCTTTATAAAAAAGGCGAGATCGTGACCGTGCCCGTAGCCCACCACGATGGCAATTATTCCGCGGATGCGGACACCCTGAAACGGCTGTCTGGCGAAGATCGCATTGCGTTCAAATACGTAAACACCCCGAATGGTGCCATGGACGACATTGCAGGCATTCTGTCTGCCAACAAGCGGGTTCTGGGCATGATGCCCCACCCGGAACGGCGCAATGATGCTTTGCTGGGCGGCACAGACGGGGTTCGTTTCTTTGAAGGCATTGCCGATGCGCTGGTTTCTGCCTGACCCGCAAGCAATGCTTGAGCAAACGGGCGCTGCGGCCTAGATTGGCCCGATGAACACAACCACGCCAGAACCACGCGGGCGCAGCCATTGGATGCTTCGCGTCGGTGTGCTCTTTTTTCTGGTGGCCACTGGTGTGGTGATCTGGTTGTCCAATCTGTATTTCACCCAGCGGTTTTCCGAAGCCACCCGCGCGGATGCAGAAGAACAGATGACGCTGTATTCGGGCCGTCTGGTCAGTGAACTGCATCGTAATTCCGTTGTGCCGCTGCTGTTGTCCCGTGATCCCACGCTGATTTCCGCGCTGAACACGGATGATTTTGTCGGAACCTCGCAACGTCTGATTTCCTACAAAGAGGAAATCGGCGCGAAATCCATTGTGCTGCTGGATGATGCCGGCCGTATCGTCGCCGCATCGGACCGCCGCGAACTTGGCACTGTGTTGCGCGAATCCACCTTCTTTATCGAAGCCTTACGCTCTCCGGATACGGTGTTCACCACCTCTGGCGTCAAAGAGGGCGCGCTTGGGTTCTATTATTCGCGCAAGATGCAAAGCGGCAAGGAAACCGTCGGGGTTATCCTGATCGAGGTGGATCTGGACCAGTTGTTTGACCGCTGGTCGACGCAGGACAGCATCATTTTTGTATCCGACAGCCAGGGCATCATCATCCTGAGCACCGAACGTCAGTTCCGTCACCAGACCCTCGAGGCGGCACTGGCCAACCAGCCTGCCCTGTCGCCCGTCGAACGGGCCTGGCGGGCCACGGGGGATTGGAACCAGACGGTGGTGAACGCCAATTTTCAGGGTCAGCCCCTGTTCCGTCTGGATCAGAAAATTCCGTTTCAGGGCTGGAAGCTCAGTTATCTTGCCTCTTTCGAAGAAGTCCGCGCACGGGTGAATGCGGTGCTGGCGCTGGAACTGATGGTTCTGGCGATTGTCACCGCTTTGGGGTTCTACTATCTGTCCCGCCGCGCCATTCGCCAGTCCTTTCTGTTTCAGGCCGAAAGCCGCGAATTGCGCGCGTTGAACGAACGTCTGCAAAATGAAATTGCCGAACGGGAACGGGTGGAAAAAGACCTTGAAGTGGCCGAGCAAAGCCTTGCGCAATCGTCAAAACTGGCGGCCTTGGGGGAAATGTCTGCGGCTGTCAGCCATGAACTGAACCAGCCCCTTGCGGCCATGCGCACCTATCTGGCAGGCGCGAAACTGCTGTTGCAACGCCGCCGACCCGCCGAGGCCATGTCCTCCTTCCAGCGGATTGACGATCTGATCGAACGGATGGGGTCTATCACCAAACAGTTGAAATCTTATGCCCGCAAAGGCGGCGATGACCTGATTGCGGTGGATATGCGCGATGCGGCCAATGCGTCTTTGTCGATGATGTCGCCCCAGTTGAGCCAGATGAAAGTGGAAATTGTCACCACCCTGCCACAGGATCCTGTGATGGTTCTGGCGGATCGGGTGCGCGTGGAACAGGTGATCGTCAACTTGCTGCGCAACGCGCTTGATGCCACCAAACTGCAAGAAGACCGCCGCATTGAAATCACCCTGACGGGGGGCAGCACCATTAAGCTGTCGGTGGAAGACAACGGTCAGGGGATTGAAAACCTCGATGAATTGTTTGAACCTTTTTATACCACCAAAAAGCCCGGCGACGGTGTCGGGCTTGGCCTGGCGATTTCTTCGGGCATTGCCAAAGACCTCGGTGGGCGACTTATTGCCCGAAATGCACAATCGGGTGGCGCAGTATTTGAGTTTTGGCTACCCGAGCTAGATAAATCACAGATTAAGACACAGGCAGCAGAATAGAGAGCCCCATGGCAGAACAAATGACCATCGCGATTGTGGACGACGAACAGGACATGCGCGAAAGCATTTCCCAGTGGTTGACCCTGTCCGGCTACCGCACCCAGACGTTTTCCAGCGCGGAAGAGGCGCTGAAAAACATCGACGGGGATTTTCCGGGGATTTTCATCTCGGATATCAAGATGCCCGGCATGGACGGGATCACCTTTCTGAAGCGGCTACAAAGCATCGACAACCAGTTGCCCGTGATCATGATCACAGGCCACGGAGACGTGTCCATGGCAGTTGAAGCCATGCGCATCGGGGCCTATGATTTCCTTGAAAAGCCCTTTGATCCCGAACGGATGGCCGAACTGACCAAACGTGCGGTCCACACCCGCCGCCTGACGCTGGACAACCGCACTTTGCGCCGTGAACTGTCAGACGGCACGGTATTGCTGCGTAAACTGATGGGGTCCAGCCCGATCATGGAACGGCTGCGCGAAGATATCCTCGATCTGGCGCAGGCCGACGGGCATATTCTGGTGTCTGGTGAAACGGGCACAGGCAAAAGCCTGATCGCCCATGCGCTGCACGCTTGCGGGCCCCGTCAGGGCAAGAAATTCATCATGCTCAACTGCGCCGCCTTCACCGAAGAAGAACTGGCCCGCCGCCTGTTCGGCCCGATGGATGACGGAACCCCTGCGCTTGAAGCCTCGCTTGGGGGAACCTTGTGTCTGGAAGACGTGGAAAGCCTGCCCACCTCGGTTCAGGCCCGTCTGATTGGCGCGCTGGAAGACCATGACCGCGGGGCCGATACCTCGCCCTTGCGGATCATCGCGATTTCCAATGAACCCGATCCGAACACCCCGCTTGAGGAATCCATCCGTCAGGATCTGTATTTCCGTCTGGCCGCCATGCAAATCACCCCGCCGCCACTGCGCTCGCGCGGTGAGGATATCCTGAACCTGTTCAACCGTTACGTGGAAACCTTTGCCGATGAATACGGCTGTGAAGGCCCTGATGTATCGGCCAAAGACGCCGCCCAACTGCTGCAAGCGCCCTGGCCTGGCAACATCCGTCAGTTGATCAATCTGGCAGAGCGGGCCGTGCTGCAGCACCGTCGCGGCAGCTATTCCATCGCCAACCTGCTGATGGATGACGCGTCCGAGCCGACCCCTGATGTGATTTCCGAAGGCAAACCCCTGAAAGAATACGTCGAGGCGTTTGAGCGCATGTTGATCGACAACACCATGCGCCGCCACAAAGGGTCTATCCAGTCTGTGATGGAAGAACTGTCCCTGCCCCGCCGCACGTTGAACGAAAAAATGGCGAAATACGGGTTAAGCCGCAGCAATTACGTGGGCTGACCCTTACAACCCTTTAGACCCTGCCGAGGGCTGTTTGCCTTCGGCAGGTCAAATACCGTCTGTATAGACGATATCAATCTGATCCTGTTGCAGCAGTTGCCCCATCAGGGTCACAGCCCCGAATTCAAAGTCGATGGTTGTGTCTGTGCCGTTATTTGACACTTCGACCGTAACAGTCGCCCCACCTGAATTGATCAGGATTGTGTCTCCGTAGGGTCCGAAATCGTTGATTACATCCTGCCCCGTGCCCGCTTTACCCCCCCGATGAGTAAAGACAAATTGATCCTGACCAGACCCACCCCACAACACGTCGTCCCCGATGCCCCCTTCCAGAATGTCATTCGCAGCGCCGCCGCTGATCCAGTCTGCGCCAGCACCGCCAAAAAGCCTGTCATCGCCGGTGTAGCCGGCAAGGTCATCACCACCTTTGCCGCCGTAAATCAGGTCACGGCCCCCGCCACCATCGTTATAATCCCTGCCTCGCCCCCCGCGGATCAGGTCCTTTCCCTCTCCGCCAAAGTTTGTATCCGCGCCGTTTTTTGACAAGATTACATCGTCACCATCATGGCCAAAGACCCTGTTATCGTTGCTGTTCCCCTTTAGAATGTCATCAAAAACGGTGGCAAAACCCTTATCTACATGGGTCAGCTCGGCAAGGGGAACCATTTTATCGCCCACCTGATACCGCAAGACACCCGTCGCAAGGTTCAGGATAATCGGGCTGTCCAGATCAAGCGCCATAACCGAGTTTTCCCCGGCGCCACCGTCAATAACGTCCCGCACTTCGGGGTCCGCATTCGCAATAAGATAAAACACGTCATCGCCGTCACCGCCCCAAAGTGTATCACCGTTTTGCCCTGCTTCGATAACATCATCGTTTTTCGAACCGCTCAGTGTAAGCCCCGTATCCCCCATAAACAGGTCCAGAAAATCCCGATATTCCTGCGTACCATATACATTGGCCAAATGCTCTGCAGCCAATTGCAAAGCGCCCAGATCCAAATTCACATCCAAAACAGAGACAGCCCTGTTCAAGGACGCCACTTTGAAGATTTCAATCGAAGTGACAGTGCCTGAAACCCTGTCACCATCCAACGCAATACCCGTGCCGTGGAACCGCACCATCGGATCATCGGCCAATCCGGTAGTAATTGTGACAGACGGATCCGGGGTATCAGTTTCAAGTTGCCAAAAATGCCGCTTGCTGTCAGAGGCCGCATAGATTTCCCTGGCTATGAATGTCTGAAAACTGCCGGGGATTTTTCTGTGTATTGAAACCTCATGAAAATATTTCCAATTGCTTTAAATCTGACCGAAGAAAATAGGAATACGGTCAATTAAACATCGCAGGGAAAGTATTACAAGCCAGTCGCAGTGGCTCAGGCTTTGGCAGGCAGCTTGCTTAACGCCACTTGCAGATCACCATAGCCGGTAAAGCGGCGTTCCAGCGGCAGGCCCAGCTTGTCGGCGCAGGCTTGCGCCTTGGCATCCAGCGCGGGATCGTTTGTTTGCGCCTGATAGATCATCTTGGTGTAATTGCCAAAAAGCATGTCACGCAGTTGCGGGTGACGGTCCAGCCCCATGGGGCGCCAGATAAAGGCATCAAACTGTTTGACCAGAAAATCGGTCAGATAAAAGGCGGTGAATTCGTCTTCGGCAATCCCCGCAAAGGCGTCGTTTCCTTCAAAGAAGGAATAACAATGGGGACCGGCGATCATTTCGACCCCCAGTTCATCGCATTTTGCCTGTAACAACCCGCCCGTGCCACAATCCGCATAGGCGACGAAAATCCGGCTGTAGGTGCCGCGATGTTTTTCCACGGCCTCGGCCACAGCATCAGTGATTTTATCGGGGTAAAGATGCAGCTTTGCGGGCAGACAGGTCAGGTCCATGTGGTCCCAGTTGTTCAACTTGAACAGGGCCAGAATTTCCCGTGCCAATGCACCACAGGCCAAAACGAGAATGCGCGCAGGGTCAGCCCCGCGCGCATCCAGACCTTCTTCGGTTAATGTGGCATCATCAACCAGCATAGCGTGCTACGCGTTCATCATGTTGTGCTTCTTCGCCATGAATTCTTTGGCGGTTTCCACAGCAACGGCCGCATCGCGGCAATAGGCATCTGCGCCAATGGCCTTGCCGAACTCTTCGTTCAACGGAGCACCACCAACCAGAACAGTAAAGTCGTCGCGCATGCCTTTTTCGATCATCGTGTCGATCACGACTTTCATATAAGGCATCGTAGTCGTCAGCAGGGCAGACATGCCCAGAATGTCATATTGACCGGTTTCCAGCGCTTCGATGTAGTTTTCAACGGGGTTGTTGATGCCAAGGTCTTTGACCTCGAATCCCGCGCCTTCCATCATCATGGTCACAAGGTTCTTGCCGATATCGTGGATATCGCCTTTGACCGTGCCGATCACCATATTGCCCAAACGGGGTGCGCCGGTTTCGGCCAGCAAAGGTTTCAGGATGAACATGCCACCCTTCATAGCGTTTGCCGCCAGCAGAACCTCTGGCACAAACAGGATACCGTCGCGGAAATCGATGCCCACAATGCGCATGCCTTCAACCAGCGCCTTGGTCAGCACGTCATACGGCTGCCAGCCACGGCCCAGCAAAATGTTGACGCCTTCTTCGATTTCCTCTTTCAGGCCATCATAAAGATCATCATGCATTTGCAGTACTAGTTCGTCGTCGCTTAGCTCGGACAGGATGATTTCGTCTTCTTCGTCAGACATTTGGCAAAATCCCAATAATTTCAGCACCTAGAATAAGGTGACTATGTATCCACGTTTAAGCGCAGAGGCTTTTCATTCTGCAAGAATAGCGACACATGCGTTTCACATTCCGACCGTTGCGCTTATTTGCAGTCTTCTTAGTCCCGCCGACGACGCCGCACGCGCGGCTCCCCTGCCGGTCCAGCCGTGCCGTCATCCGCCGAGGAAAACGCGCCCATACGCTCTGCAATCACAGAAAGCTCGGGCGTTTCGCCTTTTGGCGTGTTTTCCAGCGATTTGCGCATAGCCGCGAGATGTTCAGGCATGGTGCCACAACACCCGCCGATAAACGACGCACCGCAGTCCCGTGCCAGCACCGCATATTCCGCCATCAAAGTCGGCGTGCCGTCATAGTGAATATGACCGTCAACATATTTCGGAATTCCCGCATTGCCCTTGGCAATCAAAGGACGATCCGGATTGGCCGCAGCCATCCCCAGAATGGTGCGCAGCAGATCAGAAGCGCCGACCCCGCAGTTCGCACCAAAAGCAAAAGGTTTGTTCTCCATGGTGTTGATCATATCGACCATACCGTTAGAGGTGACGCCCATCATGGTGCGCCCAGCCGTGTCAAAGCTCATGGTGCCACACCAAGGCGCGCCGATGTTGCCAATGGCTTCGGCAGCGGCGGCGTATTCTTCGGGGGCGGAAATGGTTTCCACCCAAAGAACATCCGCGCCGCCTTCCATCAGGCCCGTGGCTTGCTCTTCAAAGATTTCAACCGCATCGGCGTGGGACAGCGTGCCCACAGGCAGCATGATATCACCCGTTGGCCCCATAGACCCTGCAACAATCACATCACGGCCCGCTTTATCGGCCACTTCACGGCCAATTTCAGCTGCAATCCGTGACAATTCCCGCGCACGGCTTTGCGCATTGTGCAGTTTCAAACGCGCTGCATTGCCGCCAAAACTGTTGGTCAGAAACATATCCGAACCCGCATCCACGGCACCCTGATACAATTTGGCAATCCGGTCTGGATGCCATTCATTCCACATCTCAGGGGCTTCGCCGGCTTCCAACCCCATGTTGAACAGGTTCGTCCCTGTTGCGCCATCGGTCAGGATCCAGCCTTGGGTATCCAGAAGTTTCTGTAGTTTTTCAGACATATAATGCTCCGCGCGCGACCGAAATAGTCGGCTTACGCCTCCGTGTCACATGGACTGCACTGGCGCAAACTCTTTCTAAACATAACGATTATGAATCTGACGCGATATTTTGCTGCGCCAAAGATTGAATGCGAACGATCATCGCCCGCAAGCCGTTGGAACGTTGGGCGGAAAGGTGTTGATCCAGCCCCAGTTGGGCAAAAGCGGCGGCCGCATCTGTGTCCACCACATCCTGCAAACGGGTGTTGTTAAACAGCGCCAGCAGAATGGCGATCAGCCCGCGCACGATCATCGCGTCACTTTCCCCCTGAAAGCGGAAAATCGCATCTGGCCCCTGCCCTTCGATTTTTGGCACAATCCAGACCTGTGACGCACAGCCGTCCACTTTGGTGGCATCAACCCGAAGGGCTTCGTCGAGTGGCGGCATTTCCTTGCCCAGTTCGATCACATGACGATAACGATCTTCCCAATCGTCCAGAAATTCGAACGTTTCCACAATTTCCTGAAATTCTTCAGTCATTATTAACCAGTCCTGCGTTATTCCTAAGGCGTTACCTATGTCGCACATCCGATCAGGTCCACCAATAATTCGACACCGCGTCACTCGGGCCTTTTCTTTGAAACCTGTTTTGGCTAACTATTGGCCAACAAAACGGGGTCGGCAGATGAAAAAACTTGTATGCGCATTTTTTGTGGTTGGCATGGTGTCTTCTTGTGGTCTGGGCAATAGCGCGGGCAGCAGTGCCGGAAGCGCCGGATCAGCAGGCAGTGCAGGTTCCTCAGGCAGCGCCAGTTCGGCTGGCAGCTTTGGTGGGTCCAGCCTGTTCGGACGGCGCAACCGTGCCGACAAACGCGCCGACGCCGCAGCAGCCATCAGCACCCCGGGCCTGATCAGCGTCGTCAAAGAAGCAAAGTTCGAACGCGCCAGAGGCGGCGCCATCATTCGCGCGCGCGGCGTGGCCCCGCGTCAAGGCTATTACAATGCCAAACTGTTCAGCCCCACAGGGCTGAAGCCGGATGCAAACGGGGTTCTGAATTTGGAGTTTCGCGCCAAAGAACCCCAGTTTCAAACCAATGTTCTCGGCGAGCATTCCCGCGAAATTGACGTGGGTATCTTTATTTCCGAACAGAAACTGAACGCGGCCACGTCCATTCGGGTGATTGCACGCCAGAACCAGATCAGCCTGAAGCGCTGAAGGGTTAAGCCAAAGCTATCAGCCGGATTGCAACAGCGACCCGGATCAAACCACCTTACAGATGTACGATTTTAACGCTGCTGCCATTGGCGGACAAAGCGACTTTGCCCTCGCATAGGTCTTTGGCATCCGCGCCAAAAACCTCGTGACGCCAACCACGAAATACGCTGTCACCGCCCACCCCTGCTGCGATGTCATCCAGATCGGACGCATTGGCAATCAGCTTCTGGGCCACGCCGGCTTCTTCCGCTTTGGCTTTCAGCAAAACACGCAACAAATCGGCCAGACCCTCGCTGCCCTGCGGGCGTTGGCGGACTTTTTCAACAACAGGCAGGTTTTCACTTGGGATGGCATCGGCGGCTTTCACAGCGGCCAGAATCCCCTCCCCTATGCTGCCTTTGCGGGCTTCGCGCAGCAACAGGCGCGAACTGCCAAGATCGGCAAGCGCTTTGGGGCGGGTTGCGGCAACTTCCATCAAGGCGTCGTCTTTATAGACGCGATTGCGTGGAATGTTACGCTGCTGCGCATAATTTTCGCGAAATTTTGCCAGCTCTTGCACAGTGGCCAGAAAACGCCGCGAATTGCTGCGGGTTTTCAACCGCTTCCATGCGTCTTCGGGATTGGCATTATAGGTTTCGGGATTGGTCAGAATTTCGACTTCTTCTTCAACCCAAGACGTGCGTTTGGTCTGCTTCAACTTCCGCGCCAGAAATTCATAGATTTCGCGCAGATGGGTCACATCGCCCAGCGCGTATTTCTTTTGCTTGTCTGACAAAGGCCGCGCCGACCAATCGGTAAACCGCGAGGATTTGTCCAACTGCGCCTTTGCAATCTTGCGCACCAATGTTTCATAGCCAACCTGTTCGCCAAATCCGCAGACCATCGCAGCAACCTGCGTGTCAAAAAACGGTTTCGGGAAAATCTGGCGGTCCACAAAGAAAATTTCCAGATCTTGACGGGCCGCGTGAAACACTTTCACAACGCTTTCATCCTGAAACAGATCATAGAGCGGATCTAGCGACAGACCCGGTTCAAGCACGTCAATCAATACCGCGCCTTCGTCCCCTGTGCCTGGATGGGCCATCTGGATCAAACACAGTTTGGAATAATAGGTGCGTTCCCGAAGGAATTCGGTATCGAGTGTGACGTAGTCGAATTTGGCGCAATGGGCACAAAATTCTGCCAGCTGTTCAGTCGTTGTTATCGTTCTCATAAACAGGGCTTAGTTTTTTTTGGGGCCATCTTCAAGCGTGGAAAGCCGCTTTTTCATGGGGAAAATTTGGCTCCGGCGGTAGGGGTCGAAC
>JAXMOF010000028.1:0-53778 GCA_034670045.1 Amylibacter sp.
AGGCTTTGAACGTGTCCGAAAACTGCTTTGTAATCGCAGCGGTCAGAGTAGTCTTGCCGTGGTCAACGTGGCCGATTGTACCGATGTTACAATGCGGCTTTGTGCGTTCAAATTTCTCTTTTGCCATGATGGCCTCCGTCTTCATACGGCACCGAAAGTGCCTTTTGTGATAGGCCTTATCACAAGACCCCCAGAGATGCGAGTGCAGCCCTGATTCAATTGGGTGTCAGGTAATTGGCCTGAGACCAAAAATCAACCATCAAAATTGCGAAAACGTACACCAAACTGTGTCTATTGCTGGGAAAAGGCCTGGCGTGAGCGGCGGCGGGACGGGTCAGGCGGATTTAAGCTGCCAAAGGGGTGGTTGTGCGGCGATGGGGCAACTGGCGGGACTGGCAGAATGCACTATAGTTACGCTATCGGAACAACGATAAAGGCCTGCCCATGCCCGACGGAACCCGCCCTGCTGCGACCCCGCCAAAGGTTGATCTGGTCCGCCAGCCAATGGGGATTTTCGAAACCCTGCGCAAAGCCCGCAACAATCTGATCGAAATTATCCCCGAGGCCGCAACCAAACAGCCGATCATCAGCGGCAAGACGGGAATCATCCGTTGGCATATGGTAATGGACCCAGCCGCAAACAGGCGGATTCTGAAGGAAAAGCTGGATATTTATCCCAAGTCCGATGTGACCAAGAATATCCTGCGCCCGGGCATCGGTGACAGCCTGTTCATTGCCGAAGGCGCCCATTGGCGCTGGCAACGGCGCGCGGCGGCCCCCGTGTTTTCCCACCGCAATATTGCAGGTCTCGCGCCGATCATGTCAGCCAGCGCGCAGGCGGTCTGTGATCGCCTTGACGCCTGCGACGGTCAGGCAGATGTGTTTGACCAGATGGTGCGCGCCACCTTCGAGGTGATCTCGGACGTGACCTTTTCAGGCAGCGGCGCAATGGACAGCGGCGCGGTGCACAGGGCCATTGATGCCTATATCGACCAAACCGCCCGCGTTTCCCTGTTTGATGTTCTGGGCGTGCCCACTTGGGTGCCGCGCTGGTCGCGGGTGATTGGCACAAACTCGCTTGGCAATATGAAAGCGGTGGCGGATCAAAGCATACAGGCACGGCGCTCCAGCGGGCCGAAACCCGTTCCCGATCTGCTGGATTTGCTGATGGACGGGTCCGACCCTGAAACAGGCCGCCAGATGAACAGCGCCGAATTGCGGGACAATCTGCTGACCTTTATTGTGGCGGGTCATGAAACCACCGCGCTGACCCTTGGCTGGGCGCTGTACCTGTGCGCCTTTGATCATACCGTGCAGGAAAAACTGCGCGCCGAGGTTCAATCCGTGCTGAAAGGCAGGGTCGCCACCGCTGACGATGTGCCAAACCTGCCCTATTGCGAACAGGTCATTAAAGAAACCCTGCGCCTGTACCCGCCTGCCGCCTTTCTGTCGCGCACGGCCCAAGCCGCAGACACCCTGTGCGGGCGGGAAATCCGCCGCAAGGACACTGTGATGCTGCCGGTTTATGCGCTGCACCGGAATGAACTGCTGTGGGAAAACCCCGACGCCTTTCGCCCCGAACGGTTCGGACCAGAGGCCAGCCACGACAGATTCAGCTGGCTGCCCTTTGGCGACGGCCCGCGCATTTGTATCGGCAGCCATTTCGCTATGGTCGAAGCAACAATCATCCTGTCCACCCTGATTTCACGGTTTGCCTTTGAACGGATTGAAGGGCGCGATCCCAAACCCGTTCTGGTTCTGACCCTGCGTCCCGAAGGCGGGGTCCAACTGAAAGTCACGCCTCTTTAGGCTCTGATCCAAAGAGGCGTATCTTTGGGGCCCTATTTTTTAGCGTCCTATTTTAGGGTCGGGCGCGGGCTGGAAATTCTTGTCCAGACGCTGAAAGCGGCCTAGGCTGGTTCAATCCGCTGCGCTGCGGCCTGTCACACATTCGCTGCCACCAATTGGCACTGTCACCATCCGGCACTGCCTTCCCTTGGTTCACTGGCTTCATAGAAGTGTCACACGCCCGTGTTACGCGCTCGGCGGTTCTGGCCGTCTGCTGGTCAGCACAAACCACTTATTCACTGGAGAACAGCCATGTCCAATGCACCTACTTCCCTTAATCGTCGTACCTTTTTAGGGGCAGGCGCGGCCTCGACGGCTTTGCTGGCGCTGCATCCCTATTCCGTATCTGCCGCGGCCAATCAGGCCCATTTGCGGATCATGGAAACCACCGATTTGCACGTGCATGTCTTCCCCTACGACTATTACGCCGATCGCCCGTCCGACAGTGTCGGGCTGGCGCGCACCGCGAGCCATATCAACGCGATCCGTGCGGAATCGACCAATGCGATGCTGGTGGACAATGGCGACTTCCTGCAAGGCAACCCGATGGGTGATTATATTGCCTATGAGCGAGGCATGAAGGAGGGTGACATGCACCCCGTCATCACTGCAATGAACACGCTTGGCTACGAAGCATCGACCCTTGGCAATCACGAATTCAACTACGGGCTGGATTTCCTGATGAAATCGCTGGCGGGGGCGAACTTCCCTGTGGTCAGCGCCAATGTGGTGAAAGAAATGGGCGCCAATCCCCGCGCGGATACGGGCCTGCTGAAGCCTTATGTGATTATCGACAAGGAAATCACCGACGGGTCAGGCGTAAAACACAGCATCAAAGTCGGGCTGATCGGCTTTGTTCCGCCGCAAATCATGAACTGGGACCGCCGCCATCTGGAAGGCAAGGTCCAGACCCGTGATATCCTTGAAACCGCCCGCGCTTGGGTGCCTGAAATGAAAGAAAAAGGCGCGGATATTATCATTGCCCTGTCCCATTCAGGCATCGGGGCTGCCAAAGAAACCGACGGAATGGAAAACGCATCTGTCCCGCTGGCCACCGTTGACGGGATCGACGCACTGATGACAGGGCACAGCCATCTTGTCTTCCCATCGGAAAAATACGCCGATTTCGCAGGGGTGGACGCAGCAAACGGCACCATCCACGGAAAACCGGCCACCATGGGCGGGTTCTGGGGATCGCACCTTGGGGTCATCGACCTGATGTTGGAAAAATCGGGCAACGCGTGGCAGGTCGTCACCTCCAGCACCGAAACCCGCCCGATTTCAGAACGGGACGAGAACCGCAAAACCGTGCCACTGGTAGAAAGCGTCGCCGCGGTCGAAGCCAGCATCCAGCCCGAACATGATGCCACTTTGGCCTATGTGCGCCGTTCTGTCGGGAAAACCGATGCGCCGCTGCATTCCTATTTTGCACTGGTGGCGGATGATCCCTCTGTTCAGGTCGTATCCCAAGCACAGACCTGGTACATCAGCGAAATGATGAAAGGCACCGAATGGGAAGCTTTGCCGATCCTCTCTGCCGCTGCCCCGTTCAAGGCAGGTGGGCGCGGTGGGTCGGATTATTACACCGACGTTCCCAAAGGCGATGTAGCGATCAAAAACGTGTCCGACCTCTATCTTTATCCAAACACAGTGCGCGCGGTAAAGGTGACAGGCGCGCAGGTGAAAGGCTGGCTCGAACGCTCTGCGGGTATGTTCAACCAGATAGAGGCAGGCAAAGCCGATCAACTGTTGTTGAACCCGTCTTTCCCGTCCTACAACTTTGATGTGATGGACGGCGTGACCTATAAAATCGACCTGTCCCAACCCGCAATGTTTGACGAAAAGGGCGAGATCGCAAACCCTGATGCCAACCGCATCGTAGATCTGATGTTTGACGGCAAACCTGTGACAGATGACATGGAATTCATCGTCGCCACCAACAACTACCGCGCCAGCGGCGGCGGGGCTTTTCCAGGGGCAAAAGGCGACACCATCGTGTTTGAAGGCCCTGACACCAACCGCGATGTGATCGTGCGCTATATTGTCGAAAAGGGCACAATCAACCCCAGCGCAGACGGCAACTGGGGCTTTAAACCGCTGGAAAACACCAGCGTTCTGTTTGACACAGGTCCCAAAGGCAAAGACCGGATCAGTGATGTCAAAGGCGTACAACTGGAACAGGCAGGCGACGGACCAGACGGCTTTGCCCGATATCGCATCACGCTGGATTAAGCAGCGTCAAACCCTCGCGGGCGTCACCCTGCGCCGCCCGCGAGGATATTTCACGCAGACCGCAAACAGCCTGTTACCCCGCCCGCCCGTAAAAGCCGATCCGTTCCTCTTCCGAAAACATCACCCCTGCGGCTTCATAATAGGAAAACACCGCAATCACACGCGCCGTGTTCCCTTCAACCGGAGTGATCCGATGGGCGGTGTTTTTCCCCGCAAATACATTCAGCGTACCCGGAGAAATACCGATTACCTTGGTCGGGATTTCCCCGCGCAACATTGCCGCCACCCCGTCATAATTCGGATCATCCGCACTGCGCAAATCAGAGCAATATTCAAAGGTGCCGCCCTGCTCGGGGGCCTGTAACAGCAGCGTTGTGGTAAATTCCGAGCGGTCAAAATGCCAGTTCAGCGCCTGCCCCTGCCCGTATGACATCACATTCACCCGTGCCAGTGGATCAGCCATTGTGTGCAACTGCCCCCTGCCCATGGTCGCTGCCAGAAATTCCGCAAACGGCGGCCATTCGTATAATTTCATCAGCGCATTCTGCCCCAGTTGATCGGCGCATAACGTCCGGTTTGCGGTTTCGTTCAGGCGCAAGGCGGGGTGATCGTCAGGCAGTTCGGGGATCGACTTGCGAAAATAGATATTATGCATCCGCGCATGTTCGAAACTGTCTTTTTCGAAGGTCGGAGCAAGGGTTTCAGCCACCTCGGCGGCAACATCGGGGCGCATCAAACCTTCAAGGTTGAACATCCCTTCAGCAGCCAGATCGGCGCGGCATTTTGCGACCAAAGCATCCCAAGCAGGGGTGTTCGGTTGGTCGAGCGGAAAGCGGGTCAGATCGAGTATATGTTTCATAAGCCTGACACTGCGCCCGAACCCGTTGCCTTTCCAGATGGAAAAGTTTTAGGCTGCATAAGAAATTCTTTCGGATAAAACCATGAAACTTCCTCCGCTCAACGCTCTGCGTGTGTTTGAAACCGCCGCCCGAAAAGGCAGCTTTGTCGCTGCGGGGGATGAACTGGGCGTGACCTCAGCTGCGGTCAGCTTGCAGGTGCGTACCTTGGAAAGCTGGCTTGGCCGCGCGCTGTTCTTTCGTCGGAACAACCAGATCAGACTGACCGACGCAGGCGAGGATTTATACCGTAACGCGGCCCAGTCCCTTGCCGAAATTGCCGACTTCACCCAATCCGTACAAAATGCCACCGCCACCCGCGCCCTTGTGATCAGTGCGGTGCCTTCGCTAACAGAACGCTGGCTGATCCCCGCCCTTGCAAAGCTGAACGCCGCTTTCCCGATCAAGGTGATCTCTGCCGACGACCCCGTTGATCTGGAACGCACAGGGGTAGACATCCACATCAGCTATGGCGGCAGGCAATACCCCGACCACACCCGAACCGCGCTGTTCACCGATGCCGTCCAACCCATGGCCGCGCCCGCTATCGCCGCCGATCCGTCCAACGCCCCGCGCATCGAAATCGACTGGGGCCGCAATTTCACCAGCGCCCCGCGGTGGAGCGACTGGTACACCCTGACAGGCACCGAGCCATCCGCAACGCCACCAATTTGGATCGCCACCAGCACAGGCATGGCATTAACCATGGCCGAACAGGGTGCGGGAGTTGTTTTGGGGCAGGTCGCACTGGCGCAACAGGCTTTGGCACAGGGCACCCTGATTGCGCTTGATCCCAACAGCATGCCGTTGCCCGCGGGATATTTTGCCATTACAGGCCATCACCAAAGCCGCAACAGCAAGGTACAAACCCTGCTGCGCGGCCTGAAATCCGCCGCGCCCTAGTCGCAGATCTTGCGCAGGTCTGCCCATTCGGCTGCGTTCAACACGGGCGTATAAGGCCCGTCGCCAATCACATCTGCCGCGCGTGCGGCATCGGCGCGGCCTTTCAGATCGGGGTGACTGACCAGATGGGACATGAACCCTTCTGTATCCCCGTCTTTTTCCCGCAGCGTGACGAAAAACTGCGCAAAGGAATTGGCGGGCAGGCCGGTCTGTGCCAGCAAATCATGGGCAAAGTCATCTGCATCGGCTTCGGCCTCTTGGGAATATTTCGCGGAAATCAGTTGTTCGGTCAGCACCAGCGCCAGTGCGCCGCCTGCAAAATCACCGAACACCATCCCCAATATCCCCACCGATCCCGCAGAGCGCAGCATCAGGCGAGTCGGGTCGCGGTGCACCACATGGCCCACTTCATGCCCCAGAACACCCGCAACTTCTTCGGGGGTGCGGGCCGCGTCGATCAGGCCTTTGAACAGCACCACCTGCCCGCCTGGAACCGCAAAAGCATTGATCATTTTGTGATTGAAAACGTTCACTTTCAGATCATAGGGGATCTGCGTATCCCCCACCATCCGCGCGGTCATTTTTTCCAGTGCCTTTAATCCAGCCGGGTTGGAACAGGTCATCTCTGCCAGATCCCCTCCCAGAAAACTGCTGATCTGGCCCAGCGCCGTGCGTCCCAAAGCCTGTTCTTTTTCCACCGGAATCATCGTAGCCAGCTGGTTGGCCAATGCCGGCAGGATCACCACCATAATCAGCGTAACCGAGGCCACCGCCCCGCCGAACCACAACACCAACTGCCGTATCTTGGACCGCGACACCCTGACCTGCCCCAGATCAGGCGCAATGGCACGAATGGTGTCTTCGGCGGTACCGTGGGGCAGGATCAACCGCGCGATCCCGTCCTGACCAAGGCGCAGCACGATCCCTTCATCCCGCGCCTGCTCGTTCACCTCGCGCAGTTCGGCGACTGGCCAGATTATCTCGGCTCCGGTGTCGGGCTGGATGACCAGAACCGCCGTTCCGTGACGGGTGTCCTTATGGACCCTCACCCCATGCTGGCGTGCAGAATTGCCGTCGAAATATTTGCCCGTAACGGGTGCGCTTATGTCCAAAGCATCATCCTTTATATGGCAGGCCCTTAAATGGCCGCGCCGACATCCAGCGCATCGGCAAAGCCTTCGGCCTCAACCATTTCATCGCGCGAGCGTTGTTCGATTTCATCCAAGGCGGCGGGGTTCACAATGCGGGTTTCCTGCACATAATGTTCCAAAACAGGCTGTCTTATAAAGATCATGCCAAACACGCCGTACAACACCAGCATCATGATATACCCCAGAAATATCATAAAGAAGCCGATAAACTCGGCCACGCCCAGTTGTTCGAACCCCTTGAATTCGGCCATATCCTCAATCGCCAGCATTTGACTGGCGCCCAGCAGGTTGCTGGCAATGATGAAAAAGGCCGAAAACACCAGACCCGCACAGGTAGAAGCCAGCAAACCGCCCAGAATATAGGTCCAGAACACTTTGACAGGGCGGGGCTCGGTGGTGAAAAACACGCTCTCCCCCAATTGCTTTGCACCGCCCATGATCCGGAACGACACAACCGCGTAATAGGCAAAAGCGTAGTAAAACCAGATTGCGCCCAGAAAGAGGAAGACCAGCCAGACCAGTTGCTCGGTCACAATCGCTACAATACCAGGAACAAGGATCAGGGCTCCGGCGATAAAATAGTGTTTCATGGCAGGATACAGGTCTTGCCAGCGGCCGTTCTGGGTAAAGCGAGCCGTGCCGTACCACGTGCGGTCGATCTTGTATTTTTCCAGCCAAAAGGTTTGGCGCGGCAGCAACAGGCCCAAAGATACCACAGTCAGCAGCCAATGCCCCATCGCCCGCCAGACATAGCCCCAAGCCGCAGGGTCCACGCCAAAACGCACCCCCCGCCAGCGGGTACGTGACAGAATATAGCGCCGCGCGCGGTATTGGGCGTAGAAAATGAACGGCACCACAGCCACCAAAGTCACCTGACTGGCAGCCACCTGCAACGCCGTATCCTGCCCGTTTTCAGATCCCGAAAACAGCGATAACCCCGCAAAGACCAGAACCAGTTGGAACAGGCCAAGGTAGATTGCCAGAAAGGCCACAGCAATCAGGAACCCCAGCAGTTTTTCCAGCCCGTTGCCGGTGTATTCCATCGGATCGCCACCCGGGGCCGTGGCCGACCAAAAGTATTTGCGCACCCGTGTTTTAGCCCAGAACCGGTAGATACCAAGGGTCACCAGCGTCAGCAAAGCGGTCTTTAACCCCAGTTTGAACAGCGGGCCCTGTGTGCCACGGTATTCGATTTCCATCGGCGGATCGACAGGCGGCCTGCCGTCGCTATCAGGCGCGGTCAGGCGCGAAAAGGGATCGTTGGACGCGGCACTGCTCATGTCTGTCTTTCAAATTTATTTTGCGTTCAGGCGATATTGCACGCAGCTTGGCAGGCTGCAAAGTGGGAATTCGGGGACAGGTTGGATCACTGCTGCGCACTGGCTTTTGGGTGACAGCCAGCCGTCACCCGCAATTTTGCCAAAACACCGCAGGGCTATTTGCAGGGTTATTTGGTGAACTTATTGTCCCGTGGAAAGCCCCGTGGCGCCATGCGGCCCGCGCTTGCGCGTTTGCCGATCCATTCCTCCAGCGCGGTTTCCGTGCGGGTGCGCCCTGCCGGATCAAGCCAGCTAAGGCCGTCTGCCAGCGTAAAGGTTGTTGCATCACACAAACCACCGTCTTTGTATTTTTGCAACCGCACACCCTTGCCGCGCCCAAGTTCGGGCAGTTCGGTAATCGGGAAAACCAGCACTTTGCGGTTATCCCCGACACAGGCCACATGATCCCCGTCAATGGGTTTACATACCAAAGCGCGCACCCCGTCCCGCACGTTCAGAACCTGACGGCCTGTGCGGGTCTGGGCGATCACTTCATCCTCGGCCACGACAAACCCGTCGCCCGCGGTGCTGGCTACCAGCAACTTGCGGCCCGGCTTATGCAGGAACATGGTCACCATTTCGGCTTCGTTGGGCAGATCAACCATCAAACGCACAGGTTCCCCCATGCCCCGTCCGCCGGGCAATCCGTTACAGCCCAGCGTATAGAACCGACCGTTCGATCCCAGCAACAACAGGCGATCCGTGGTTTCGGCATGAAACAGGAACCGCCCCGTGTCACCGTCCTTGAACTTCAGTTCTTGAGTCAGATCAATGTGGCCCTTCATGGCCCTGATCCAGCCCATAGCGGAACAAACCACGGTGATCGGCTCGCGCTCGATCATGGCCTCAAGGGGGACTTCTTCAAAATCGGGCGCATCTTCCAGCAGGGTGCGCCGTTGGCCCCCTGCGGATTTCTTGCCGAATTTCGCGCGGGTTTCTTTCAGCTCTTCGATGATGCGCTGCCATTGCAGGTCTTCGGACTCGATCAGCTTTTCCAGCCCGTCCAGTTCGGCCAGCAGGTCATCCCGTTCCTTGCGCAATTCCATTTCTTCCAAGCGGCGCAAACTGCGCAGACGCATGTTCAGAATTGCTTCGGACTGGGCATCGGTCAGTTGTTCGGCATCCGGTCCGATCACATCTGACGGCGGCTGGTAGTCCGCTTCGTCCCGCGCTTTCGGGTGATCTTTTGACCAGTCTTCCAGCAGCAACGCGACCTTTGGATCATCGTCATAGCGGATAATGTCGATCACACGGTCCAGATTAAGGAAGGCGATAATAAAGCCTTCCAACACTTCAAGACGCTTTTCGATCTTGTCCAAACGGAACTGCGACCGACGCAGCAACACATCGCGGCGGTGGTCGATAAAGGCGCGTAGCACTTCTTTCAGGCTACACACCTTAGGTGTGCGCCCGTCAATCAGCACGTTCATATTCATCGAAAACCGCGTTTCCAGATCGGACTGGCGGAACAGGGTTTCCATCAACATATTCGGATCAACGGTTTTGGACCGTGGCTCCAGCACCAGACGAATATCCTCGGCGCTTTCATCGCGCACATCCGCAAGGATCGGAATTTTCTTGGCGTTGATCAGCTCTGCGATTTTTTCGATCAGCTTGGACTTGGCCACCTGATAAGGAATTTCAGTGACAACAATCTGCCACAACCCACGGGGCAATTCCTCTTTTTCCCAGCGGGCGCGTACCCGAAAAGAGCCGCGTCCCGTAGCATAGGCCTGCGCGATATTCTCACGCGGCTCGACCAGAATACCCCCTGTGGGGAAATCCGGACCGGGCACATAATCCAGCAGTTTTTCGTCCGACGTGCCGGGCACTTTCACCAGACGGATCGCCGCCGAGCATAATTCTTCGATGTTATGGGGCGGAATATTCGTCGCCATGCCCACCGCAATCCCCGTTGACCCGTTGGCCAGCAGGTTGGGAAAGGATGCGGGCAGAACCGATGGCTCGGTCAAGCGGCCATCATAGTTATCGCGGAAATCCACCGCGTTTTCGTCCATGCCCACCAGCATAGCTTCAGCCACAGCGGTCATTCGGGCCTCGGTGTAACGGGCCGCCGCAGGGTTATCCCCGTCGATGTTGCCAAAGTTACCCTGACCGTCCACCATCGGATAGCGCACGTTGAAATCCTGCGCCAGACGCGCCATCGCATCATAAATCGCCGCATCACCGTGAGGGTGGAAATCCCCCATCGTGTCACCGCTGATCTTGGCCGACTTCAGATATTTGCCGTTGGACGCCAGTTTCAGCCTGCTCATTGCATACAGAATACGGCGGTGAACCGGTTTCAGCCCGTCGCGGGCATCGGGCAAGGCACGGTGCATAATTGTGGACAGCGCATAGGTTAAATACCTGTCGCCAATCGCGCGGCGCAGGGTTTCAACAGAGGTGCCAGCACCGCTTTCGTTCATCTCGGGATCATCAAAAGTATCAGACATAAAGGTTGTGATATAGGGCAACAGAATCCACGTCCAGAACACAGTTCATCTTGACTCGCTTTATTATAAAGGGGGATTCGGGCGCGCAGGGGGCGATCAGGATTGATCCGCCAGAAAATCCCGATGCATCCAGACCAGCGCGCCGCTGTCCTGCACGATCACACGGGACCACAAGCCATCGGATTCGCCCGTGTCCTGCACAGTGGTTCCGCGTACCAGTTTGTCCACAATAAGCGAATCCGTACTTGGCGCCGCCCGCGCATTCACCAACCGCCCCGTCACCCGCCAGATTTTTGGCACCGCTTCAACAGTTGGTTGATCGGCGGCGTTTACCAGCAGGGGCGCGATCACCGTATCTGCAAAATCGGGCTGTGATCGCTCTGCAATCGCCGCCGCTGCAAACCGCGCCTGTATCTCTGCGGTGTCCAAATCCTGCGGCTCGGTCACGGCTGTGACTGGTGGTTCAGGTTTCGGATCAGGCTTCGTTTCTGGCTTGGGGGACATCACAACCAAAACTTTCTGCTGCAAGTCCGGCGCTGCTGGAACAGGTTCAGAGGGGGCCGCTTCAACCGCCGCAACCTTTTCTGGTTCGCTCATGGGCTTGGGCACTGGATTGGGCGTCTTTTCCGCCTCGGAAGCCACCGCCACAGTTTTCGGCGCGGGCACAGTGACTGGCGATTGCACCACAGCTTGTCTCTTCTCTGGCGGCTTTTCCTTGAAATTCTGCACATAAAAAACTGCAGCCAGACCAAGCAATAAAGTAATATTAAAAAATCGTGTCACATTTTCCCCCTAGAAAACGGTACGCCCTCGAAAATTTTAGGTGTCCCCCGATAGTTGGTGGAAAAGCGAGTCGTTTCAACCAGAAACACCAAAGAAACAGGGGCGCGGCCACGGCGCGGCTTTTGCGGCGCTGGACCCGCGCGGGGGGCTCGGCTATGCAGGCACAACAATTTCCCCGCCTGAAAGCACCCCTTCATGTCCGCCAAATCCATCCTTATCACCGGTTGCTCGTCGGGCATCGGATATGATGCCGCCCATGCTTTGCACAAACGGGGCTGGCAGGTCTTTGCCACCTGCCGCCAGCAAGCGGATTGTGATCGTTTGACAGGCGAAGGGCTGACCAGCTTCCTGCTTGATTACGAAGACGAAGCCACGGTTTCCGACGCCCTGCAACGCTGCCTGGCGGCAACGGGTGGCACGCTGGATGCGGTTTTCAACAATGGCGCTTTTGCCATTCCCGGCCCTGTCGAGGATTTAAGCCGTGACGCCCTGCGCTGCATATTCGAAGCCAATTTCTTTGGTCCTTTCGATCTGATCCGTCAGGTCATGCCGGTCATGCGCAATCAGGGTCACGGGCGGATTGTGAATTGTTCATCCGTTCTGGGCCTGACGGCCATGCGCTATCGCGGGGCTTATAATTCTACCAAATTTGCACTGGAAGGCATGACGGACACCCTGCGTCTGGAACTGCGCGGCACAAATATCCACGCCATTCTGATCGAGCCCGGCCCGATCAAAACCGATTTCCGCAAGAATGCGATCAAACAATTTGAACGCTGGGTGGATTGGGAAAACAGCGGTCTGCGCGACCAGTATGAATCCGAACTGCTGAACAAGTTGAAGAAAGCCGGCACCAAACCCGATCCGGGGGAACTGGGCCCCGAGGCCGTCACCGCCAAACTGATCCACGCGCTGGAAAGCCCGAGCCCCAAGCCCCGTTACTTTGTGACTTGGCCCACCTATCTGTCCGCAACCCTGCGCCGTCTGCTGCCCACCCGTGCCATGGACGGGGTATTTGGCCGCATGTAACAGAAATTGAGTGGCCCTTTGGCCCGATCCTATTATGTCTTAGGCGAAGTGAGGGGAAAGAGAGGGTTCTGCCCATGACTGCTTTATACTATATTATGGTTTTCGCCATTCTGGGGGTATTTGTTGTCCTGATGATTGGTCTCGGGGCCTTTACTTCGGGCGGGGAATTCAACCGTAAATACGCCAACAAGCTGATGCGCTACCGGATTATTGCGCAGGCCGTAGCCGTCGCGCTGATCCTGTTGTACGTCACCCTGCGCGGATTGGGGAACTGACATGGTTGTGCTGAACAAGATTTACACACGCACGGGCGATAGTGGCGATACCGCCCTTGGCAACGGCGTGCGGGTGCCAAAACACGCGCCGCGGGTGAATGCCTATGGCACAGTGGATGAAACCAACGCCACCGTCGGACTGGCGCGCCTGCACGCCACGGGCGATCTGGCAACGGCACTGGCCCGCATCCAGAACGATCTGTTTGATCTGGGCGCGGACCTGTGCCGCCCCGAAATGGAAAAAGACGCCTCAGCGGAATATCCGCCATTGCGGGTGAATGACGCGCAGGTAGACAGGCTGGAATCCGAAATCGACGCGATGAACGCCGACCTGTCGCCGCTGCGCAGCTTTATCTTGCCTGGCGGCTCTGCACTGGCAGCCCATCTGCATCTGTGCCGCACCGTTTCGCGCCGCGCAGAGCGTCTGGCCGTGGACCTGTCCACAGTGGAAAGCGTCAATCCCGCTGCGGTGAAGTACCTGAACCGTCTGTCGGACTGGTTTTTTGTGGCTGGACGTGTGGCAAACGGCAACGGGGCCGATGATATTCTATGGGTTCCGGGCGCCAATCGCTAAGGGTATTCCAGCGCTCCGCGCGGGGATATTTGTGGAAAATGGAAATGCAGCAGGGGGCTGTTTGTGGGCGGAATTGGCGGCTTTAGCCCCCCAGTCAGAGGTTTTACCTATAATAACTTGGCGTAATACCTCCCTACCGCGTCGATTTATCTCTATCACTTGGGGCAGGTTTTTCGTAAATCCGTTCCTGACGATTCTAAATCCTGCCTCAATCCCGAGGCAATACAAACAGGAGAAACGCATATGAAGGTACTGGTGCCTGTCAAACGCGTGATCGACTATAACGTGAAAGTTCGTGTTAAAGCGGACGGCAGCGGTGTTGATCTGGCGAATGTCAAAATGTCCATGAACCCTTTCGACGAAATCGCGGTAGAAGAAGCGATCCGCCTGAAAGAAGCTGGAAAAGCTGAAGAAATCATTGCGGTTTCGATCGGTGTGAAACAATCCCAGGAAACGCTGCGCACAGCTTTGGCCATGGGTGCAGACCGCGCCATTCTGGTGGTTGCTGCGGATGACGTTCACACAGACATCGAACCTTTGGCCGTTGCCAAAATCCTGAAAGCCGTGATCGACGAAGAACAGCCCGGGCTGGTTCTGGCGGGCAAACAAGCCATCGACAACGACATGAACGCAACCGGCCAGATGCTGGCTGCGCTGACAGGTTGGGCACAGGGTACTTTCGCCTCCGAGCTGGACATTGATGGCGACACAGCCACTGTGACCCGCGAAGTGGACGGCGGTTTGCAGACCATCAAAGTGAAGATGCCTGCGATTGTGACCGTTGACTTGCGTTTGAACGAGCCGCGTTATGCGTCCCTGCCAAACATCATGAAGGCGAAGAAAAAGCCGATGGATGAAAAGACCGCAGCGGATTACGGCGTTGACGTGACACCGCGTTTGACTGTTGTCAGCACGGCAGAACCTGCGGCACGCGCAGCGGGTGTCAAAGTTGCTGATGTGGCCGAGCTGATTGCGAAACTTAAAGACGAAGCGGGGGTTCTCTGATGGCTGTACTTCTTCTTGCCGAAATCAACGACGGTGAATTGTCTCTGGACCAGACAGCCAAGGCTGTTACCGCGGCAACCGCTCTTGGGGATGTTACCGTTCTGGCCTGTGGCGCAACTTGCGCCGATGCGGCGGCCGAAGCGGGTAAAATCGCTGGTGTGTCCAAAGTGCTTTGCGCTGAAGATGCGATCTATGGCCACCGTCTGGCCGAAGCCACTGCCGATCTGATTGTATCGCTTTCGGGTGATTACAGCCACATTGTTGCGCCTGCCACAACAGACGCCAAAAACATCCTGCCCCGCGTTGCGGCCCTGCTGGATGCCATGGTGATTTCCGATGTGACCGGTGTTGTGGATGCGGATACGTTTGAACGTCCGATCTATGCGGGTAACGCGATCCAGACTGTGAAATCCGGCGATGAAAAGAAGGTTATCACCTTCCGCACCGCCGGTTTTGATGCAGCAGGCGACGGCGGTTCTGCTGCGGTTGAAACCATTGCAGCAGCCGCTGGCAATGATCTGTCTTCCTGGGTTGAAGACAAGGTTCAAGCCTCTGACCGTCCCGACCTGACCTCTGCCAAGATCGTTGTGTCCGGTGGTCGTGGTGTGGGCTCCGAGGAAAGCTTTGCCATCATCGAAGCACTGGCCGACAAACTGGGTGCAGCCGTTGGCGCATCCCGTGCAGCGGTGGATTCAGGCTATGCTCCGAACGACTGGCAGGTTGGCCAGACCGGTAAAGTTGTTGCGCCAGACCTTTATATCGCTTGCGGTATTTCCGGCGCGATCCAACATCTGGCCGGTATGAAAGACTCTAAAGTCATCGTCGCGATCAACAAAGACGAAGAAGCACCGATCTTCCAGGTTGCCGATTACGGTCTGGTTGCCGATCTGTTCGAGGCAGTTCCTGCCCTGACAGACGCGCTTTAATCAGTATTCAGACCATTTTTGAACGGGGCCGCGCCTATGGTGCGGCCCTTTTCTTTTTAAAAACAATTTATTGATCTTACCTGATTGGGCTAGTAGCCTCGCTAGACTTTGGCGCCGAGGCGTGAATAATATTTTAGGGGAATACCATGACTACAGCCACTTTGAACGGCGGAGTTGTTTTCAAACAATCCGCAGACCACACCTCTGCGGCCTTTTTAGATACATTTGGACTTAAATTCTTTGGCGCGGTTAATACTCTTGAAGTGTATTTTCTGACAAATACCAGTTCAACCATTCCAATGCGGGTCGGCAGTGCCAGCACGCAGTATGGGACAGTAGAATTCACGGACAGCAGCCTGCTTGAAAGCGGGGACTGGCTGTTTCAAAATCGGGTCATCACATGGGGTGACGATAAAACGTCGTTGGTTCTGCTGGGACAGGACAGCGTAACTGACAATGAAATGATCATTTTGGTCAGCGGCGATGAATTGCCAGACAATTTATCTGACGAAACGGTCCTGTTTGATTTTCTGGATGGCATTACAGACGCCAAAAGCCAGTTTGCCTCTGCAACATTGTCGAACTTCCCGGGGGTCAATGAAAAAGACGTCTTCCACGGCGACGACGACCGAGATTCGTTCTCCTTCGGGTCAGGCAAGGATATCGCCTATGGCAACGGCGGGAATGACAGGTTCCAGGGCGATGCCAATGATGATCGCTTGTATGGCGGCGCAGGCGATGACGAACTATACGGCGGCACAGGCAGTGATCGTCTTTTCGGGGGGAGCGACGACGATGAAATATACGGCGGCGCGCAAAGCGACTATCTTATAGGTGGTTCGGGTCGCGATGTTCTAAGCGGCGGGGACGGGCATGATACGCTGATCGACGAAGAGGGAACCGGTTTTTTCTATGGTGGCGCGGGCAACGATACTTTGACCGCAGGCGCTGAAACGGACACGTTTTTCGGCGGGGACGGAAACGACAAAATCTATGGCGGCGCTGGCAATGACTCGCTGCACGGTGATGGCGGCAACGACAAGATTTTTGGCGGCTTTAATGTGGACCGTATTGATGGCGGCGACGGCAATGACAAAATCTTTGGCGGGGCCGGCGACGACACGCTTTTTGATAGCTCTGGCCGCAACACCATAACGGGTGGTTCTGGTGATGATTTCATCCGTGTCGGCGGAGAGTTTCAAATTGTTAAAGGTGGCGCAGGACAAGACACGATTGAAACCACTGGCGGAACAGCCAAAATTCTGGGCGGCAATGGCGCGGATTCGATCGAGGGATCGTTCATGGATGACACATTATTCGGCGGTAAAGGCAATGATGTCATTTCGTTCGGCGCGGGAAACGACCTGATCTTCGGGGGCAGCGGCAAAGACGAAATCACAGGCAAACATTACCTGAACGGCGGGGCGGGCAACGACGAATTCCACTTCAGTTCCGCTTTTCAGGCCGGAAATGATGACACGATCATCGGGGGAACTGGCAAGGATGTGGTCTTCTATTCCGCAGCAGCGCAAGCCGCTATCTCTCGTGAGGGCAATACCATCACCCTTACAGATGAAGATGGCGGTGTGGATATTTTCACATCCATTGAAACCTTCCGGATGGGGTATCAGGGATCAACAGTCCTGACGGCTGACGGATTTTATGACTATTGGTATGATCTGATAAACTAAAGCAAACAGGCAGGAATTGACGACCAGTTGCCCACGGCTTACTAGATTGCCCCACTGAACCTGTCGGGGCAATCTGGATTGAAAAAGATACTCTTTCACATCGGGCCTCATAAAACCGGATCAAGCTATATTCAGCGGATGATGCGGTTGAACAGGGATCAGTTTCCCGACAGCCACCGCCCCGTTCTGGAAAACGATCCGCTGTTTGGCGCCCTGCACCGTGCCACCCTTGGGCTGTTGCGCCCCGCGCAACTGGTCGACCACCTGCCTCTGATTTTTGACATCGCAGCCGAACTGGCCCGCAATCTGGATGCACAAAACACCCTGTTTAGTGACGAAGACCTGCTTGGCCCCCTGCCAACCCGCCACGGCATCAACGGGCTGTATCCCTATATCGAACAAACCCTGCCCCTGATCCACCACGCCTGTGTCGCACAAGGGGTAGAGGTGCGGTTTTTCTTTTATCTGCGCAGCTATAACGATTGGCTGCACTCCGTCCACGCCTATAAATTCCAGAAAGATCCACGGGGGTTTGCGCCCAAAAAGTTCAAAGCGCGCCATCAACTGCCAGACAATTGGGCCAGCCTTCTGGCGCGGATGAACGGCTCTGTCGGGGCGGAAAATGTCCTGTACCAGAGTTTTGAAGAGGACCGCGCAACAGGGCGTTTGGGGAGGGCGCTGTTTCACGCCTTTGGCTTGGACGATACAACACTGGAGCGGTTTGAATGGATTGCGCCGGTAAATGTCTCCCGGCCTGAAACGATCAATCCGGATTACTGGTAACGCGACGTTCCCGCGCGCGCTGTTTGACGCCGCGCGATCCCGCAGTAGGCTGGGGCAGATCGCAAACTGAAAGGCCTGTCATGAACATCGACCCGACCCGCGCACAATTCGACGACTTTAAAGCCCTGCCACGGGACCAACCCGTCAACATGCTTAATCTGGTAAAGCTGAAAGACAATGCCAGCTATCAAGACGGGCGCAGCGCCACCGGTGCCAAAGCCTATCAATCCTACAGTGCGGAAAGCGGCCCGATTTTTGCCCGTGTCGGCGGCGAAATCATCTGGCGCGGCAGCCCGCAGGCCATGGTCATCGGACCCGAAAACGAAGGCTGGCACATCGCCTTTATCGCCCGCTACCCCACGCTGAACGCCTTTCTGGAAATGGTCACAGACCCTGCCTATCAAGCCATCGTATTCCACCGTCAAGCCGCCGTAGCCGACAGCCGTCTGATCGCCCATCACGATCTGGAAGGTGGCCCCGGCTTCGGATGACATTCCCTTGAAGCTTTCCGCGCAATGTGTAAATTGCTGCACAGCAGCATGGAGGAAGCATCTTGGAAATCAAAACAGTCAGCGTGATCGGTGCCGGACAGATGGGCAATGGCATTGCGCATGTTTTTGCGATCGCCGGTTATGAGGTGCGCCTTTACGATATTTCCCGTGAAGCCCTGGATGCAGGCATCGCCACCATCACCAGAAATCTGGATCGCGCCATCGGGCGGTCCCTCATCACCGAAGACGACAAGGCGCGCGCGCTGAAAAACCTGACGCCGGTCACCACCTTGCAGGAATGTGGCGATGTGGATCTGGTCATCGAAGCCGCGACCGAGCGGGAGCCGATCAAACAGGCGATTTTCGAAGACCTTTTGCCCCATTTGCGCAAAAACACCATCCTGACGTCGAACACATCCTCGATTTCAATCACGCGGCTTGCTTCGCGTACGGATCGCCCCGAACAGTTCATGGGCCTGCACTTTATGAACCCCGTGCCGCTTATGCAGCTTGTTGAATTGATCCGCGGCATTGCAACGGACGAAGACACATTCCGTGCGGTTGAAGATGTGGTTGCCAAGATCGGTAAGACCAGCAGCACCGCCGAAGATTTCCCTGCGTTTATCGTGAACCGGATTCTGATGCCGATGATAAACGAAGCGATTTACACGCTTTATGAAGGGGTCGGCGGGGTGGAATCCATTGATACCTCGCTGAAACTGGGCGCGAATCACCCCATGGGGCCGCTGGAACTGGCGGATTTTATTGGCCTGGACACCTGTCTGGCGATCATGAATGTGCTGCACGACGGGCTGGCCGACACCAAATACCGCCCCTGCCCGCTGCTGACCAAATATGTCGAGGCTGGCTGGCTGGGTCGCAAGACCAAGCGCGGCTTTTATGACTATCGCGGCGATGTGCCGGTTCCGACCCGCTAGGATCTGCCCTGTCGCTTTGCACGGCAAAGCGGGCCTCCGGCGGGGATATTCGGCGAAAGAAGAAGCTGGACGCGCAAGGGCTTTGCCCTAATGTGGTGGACGAGCGAAAAGGATATGTGATGAGTGAAGATACCGAACGCCACGCGATGAAAATGGCCAAAAAGAAGGTCGCGCGGGACAAGATCATGGCCACCAAGACCGAGAAAAAGGGTCTGGTGATTGTGCATACCGGCAAGGGGAAAGGCAAATCCTCCGCAGCCTTCGGGATGATTTTTCGCTGTATCGCCCATGATATGAAATGCGGTGTGGTGCAATTCATCAAAGGCGGAATGAGCACGGGCGAGCGGGATTTGATCCTGTCCAAATTCACCGATACATGTTCGTTCCACACCATGGGTGAAGGCTTTACCTGGGAGACACAGGATAAAACCCGCGACACTGAAATGGCGCAAGCGGCTTGGGAAAAAGCCAAAGAGCTGATCCGCGACGACTCTAATCACATGGTCTTGCTGGATGAAATCAACATCGCGCTGCGCTATGATTATATCGACGTGAACGAGGTTGTTGAGTTTCTGACCACCGAAAAACCGGAAATGACCCATGTGGTTCTGACGGGCCGCAACGCCAAGGATGAACTGATCGAGATCGCCGATCTGGTGACAGAAATGGAACTGGTCAAACACCCTTTCCGATCCGGTATCAAAGCCCAGATCGGCGTCGAGTATTAAGGTCTATCAGGCGTAGACCGGACGGCGGATGGTGCGGATGTTTTCCATCCTGTCGATGTAATAATTGTCATCGTCATAGGCTTCTGTCAGGGCCGTTACCAGATCATCCGGCCAGACATCTGCCACGTATTCCCGTGTTTTTTCGGGGAATTTCTGTTCGAATTTCTGGGCGAGTTTACGCAGAAGCGACTCATCCGTGGTCGGGTGGTTTTCAAGGTAGGCATGCATCAACAATGCCCCTTTCAGGGACATTTCAGGATGGGCCTGCCCTTCGGCTGCGACCAGATCCTCTTTGTTGGAAATCCCAGAAAAAGCCTGCGCCACACTGCGCCAGATATAGGGAAAATCCTCGTATGACCAAATGGTTACGGGCAGTTCGCTTTCCTTGCCCTGAACGCGGTGCAGGTATTCCGACCAGCGCAGATCTGTGGGTTCGGATTGATTAGCATAGTCCTGAAATGTCTGTTCGGGTTTGCTCTGCAGGATCAGATTGTAACAGGCGGGCAGAAAGCTGGCCGGATTGCGGGTGGCAAAATACAGCTTCACATTTTCCACCCCGACCAAACGGGTCAATTGCGCCGTGGTAGAGCTGCCGCGCGGATAAAAGTTACCCTCTTTCGTCGGGCGCACCCAAGACCCGCTGATGGCGGGCCGGATCACCAGAACATGTTTGCAATCCTGCCCTTCGCTTAGTTGTGACAACAGGGTTTGGGCGGTTTTTTCATCGGCATTGCCATTGCGCAGCGCCCTGATCCCCTGATTCATCGCCAATTCGGCTGTTTCGGCCGAGGGCAGAATAATTCCCTCTTCCGCCAGCAGATCGCGGTTCTGTTCCAGATGCGCGCGCAACTGCTCTTGTGCGGTTTGATGCGCGCCAAATAAGATGCGGAGTTCCAATTGGTATTCCTATGTCTGTTTTTTGCAGCCAGCCGAGAGGCCGAAGCTAATGGTTGGTTTCACCCCGTTCAATGGTGAAAAAGAACTCTTCCTCGGGGTCTTTTGCGATCACTTCGTCAGGCACACAGTCAGGCCCTGTCAAAAACACATTGGCCCCGAAATGACCATGAAGCCGCGAGAGTTTTTGCAGCTTTGGCCCCGTCAGTTCTTCGTAAAACGTGGTGTATTTTTCCGTTTCGCGCAACGCATCGATTTTGGCGCGGTGGCGTTTCACCGCTTCATGGTGGATCGCGGCCAGTTCGGGGTCCGCCATCAGCCTGTCAAATTCCGCGCGGACCTGTGGCAGCATACGCTGGATCGAGGTTTCCTGCTCTGCGTTGTTGTTCATCCGAAACCAATAGGCCAGCCCCTGATCCCGATCCACATGGTTCACCCGCCCCCTGTCACGCTTGACCAGAAAGCTTTCGGCACTGCGCACCGCGTAGTGGTTCAGCGACACCAGATCGTAGCCGTAAGTCTCGGTCGTAGAGCGCCAGGCGTTGCGGTAGATGTCCTTGGGCAGCCGCTTGCCAGAGCCGTTGACCCAGTTGATCTGCTCCCAGAGTTGCGGGTTCAGACCTTTGGGGCGATGCACCCCCATCTTTTTGAACAGACCGATGTTTTGATAAAGCGTCTTAAATCCCCAGGCCTGATGGGGCTTGTTTGCAAATTCGGGGGCGCAGCGGTCAAACCGTTCGATGATCAGTTCATCGCGGTATTCATCCACATCGCCGTTGCCAAACAGCCGCCAGGTCATCGCGATCATATTGGCGTCAGGGACGGCGCTAAACAGGGCATCCAGCGTACCATCGCCGCATTTGATGTTAATGAATTCATCCACATCCATACAGACCAGCCAGCGGGCCTGTTTCATGACATCTTCGTTTTCGGCAGCTTGCAGCGCGGCGTGTTGGGGTTTCAGCCCCGACTTTTTGAACGGATTGTCCCGATGCTGCACCAGCCCGCGCTTTTGCAGCAGGTCCAGCATGGTATCCGTCCCATCGGTGCAATCGTTGGTATAGACCAGAAAATCGTCAAACCCGATAACGCGGTGATAGGCCAGCCACTCCAGAATGAACGGACCTTCGTTTTTCATACAGGTGACAATCGCCGCCCGCCCGCGCCCTGTGTCTGTGTCGGGTTTGATTTCAGGCATCCGCACGGGCTTTGCCCCGAACCGCTTTTTCGCCAGATCAATCAATGGATCATATTCAACAAGGCTTGATTTCGGCACGATTTTCGCGACGGACGGCGTGGGGTGGCGTAGGGACATATAGCGATAGAACGGGCGGGCGGTTTTGATATCCATGCCCACATTACCCACACGGATCAGCCGCCAGATCGCCGCGTCTGACGCCTTTTCAGGGGCGATACACCAGCGTTGCTTCATTTTACGGGCATCAAATTGCACGCAGATATGATCGCCGAAAGTGGCTGGGGCATTCTTGCGGGTGCGCCAAGGGTACACATGCCGCCCCGCCAAAGGAATGCAGCCAGACTCTGCCGCAACCGCCGCATCAAACAGCGTGCCACCCTTTTGTTCGATCATCAGATCGTACACGTCAATATTCGCCACCGCGCGGGCCTGCGCCAGAAACCGGTTGCGGATTTGTTCATAGATCAAAACCTGCAACAAAGGCGCGGCCCAAGGGTCTGGTTCTGGAATTTCCATGCGGTCTTTGCCGGGGGCATCGGGCGCGCAATAGGGGTGGGTTTCGGCGGGCTGTTTCGGATTGCCAAGAGGCGTATCCCCGTCCAGCAGCAGCACGGTGCAGGGCAGTTCCAACTGCGCCACCCCATCCCGCAGCTTGCGCAAGAATCCCTTGTCACTGTCGGGTTTGGCGCGGTCCAGAATGACCGCCCCCTGCAGGGCGTGGTGTTTGCAGTGATAGTCGATCCAGTCCAGAACCGTCTGCGCGCTTTCCCCGTTGCGCACCGCCACAAAGCAGTTTTTGCCCGCGAACAGATCCAGTTCGGCGCTGTTCGGTTCAATGTCCACAGGGGTATCCGCAAAGACCATGTTCAGCGGGCCGCGCAGCGTATCAGACGCGCAGGTCCACCACATAGCGCCACCGATGCTGCGGGTTTCCAGGACCTGCATCCCCGCACCCGGAAAAACCCGAAGCGTGTCGGCGTCATTGCGAAAGAACAGATGCACGAGGCGCTTGCCGTCAGTCACCTGTGACACAGCGTCCAGCAAGACGATGCCTTCTCCCTCAACCACCCCGAGACTGCGGTGTAGCAATTGGTTTCCAGCAGGCTTACCCATTGTAGTTCATCGCTTTTATTTGTTGGTGAATATACTGCCGCGCCCGATCTTGTGGCGGCGGCGTGCTGCCCGCAAGCAAGCCCAAACGCCAGATCAGGCGGATATTGTCTATGTCTTCCATCATGTCGCCAATGCGGCGCTGATGCTCCATACAACTGCCCCAGTGTAGCGTGTCCACCTCTGGCAGTTCTAGCAGCTGTGTGCGCAGGGCCGCAGTGGCAGCGGCCATCCGCGCGATACTGCGATCCGTCACGGTGTTGAAATTCCGCTCCGCCCAGTAAGACAGATCAATGGTACGGTCCATGTGATTGGGCAGGCCGCGCTTGGCTTTCAGCATGAATTCCTGCGCGGACCGGACAGAATAATGGTTCAAATAGGCCAGTGGCCGCGTCAGATCCAACTGCCCGTAAAGCGAGATCGCCTTGTCGTTTGACGCCATTCCCTTTGGCAATTCCTGCCCGTTGGACGCAAACCACAGCGGTACTACGTCCTTTTTATTGCGGGGGCGATGCACGCCCAACTGGCGGAATGCCTGCGGGCGGAACAGGGTTTTGAACAGATTTGCCAAAGGATAGTGAATATCCACAGGGGCCGCTTGAACAAACCGTTCGGGAACAGGGGCCATGTCGTAAACATCCCGCCCCGCAGCCCCGAACAACCGCCACGGAAAGGCAATAGCTGCCGCATCGGGCATGGTCCGGATCAGGGCAGGCAGATCGGCGAAAGGCGCTGGCAGGTTCAGGTATTCATCGCAATCAAAGAACATCACCCAATCGGCGGCTTTTACCAGTGGATGCTTTTTGGCAATGTTCAACGCCTGCCATTGCACGGATTTTTCAGCCGTGTAGTCAAACGGCAGATGGGTGATCCGCCCGTCAGCGGCCAGCGCATCCAGCAACTCGGCACTGCCATCGTCACAATCATGGGTCAGCACCAGCATATGATCAAAGCCACAGGCCAGATGATGGGCGATCCAGTCCACTACATAAGGGCCTTCATTGCGCAGGCAGGTGACACCCAGAATTCCGGTCATTGCGCCCGCCCCGATTCCAGCCGTTTACGGCGGTTGCGAAAGGCCCGTTGCAGTTTTGGCACCCAAACATCCCGTCCGCGCCGCCGCATGTAATTTTCCATCTGCTGCTTATACAAATAAACCGACCCACGATTTCGGATCATCTCGGCAAAGCGCGCCGGATCCAGCATCCCAATGATACCTTCGCCCATCACCGGCTTCAAAACATCAAGGCGCCGCAGAAACAAGGCCGACCGGTGGCCAAACCCGATGGCCCGCAACGGGATCACATTGCCCCCCGTCAAACGATCCGCATGGGCGGTGTCTTGGGGTTCATATGGGTCGTAAACCACATAGACTTTGGCGGCGGTTTTGATGCATTCCGCCCCGTCGCTATAAGGCAAGGTCCAGTCAAATTCCCGTCCTTTGGCAAAGCGCTGCTCCCACGGCACCCGATCCGTTATCAAGGTGGATTGCGGGCTGAAGGCAATCACATTTGCCCCGGGAACAAGCGCGCTGAACACAAGGGCCGCAAAGCCGCCCATCGACGCACCTGACAGGGTAACATGATCAAATTGCGCGAAAAAACCGTCATCACGCAGTTTTTCAAGGCGGGCAATCAGGCGGGCGTCGCGAAACCAGCTTGGCCCTTGGGCAAAGACCCCAAGGTGGGACCAGTTGTTGTAATTGCAAAAGCTCGACGCCCAAGCCTCGCGGTCATACCCGTCGTGTCCGGCCTCGGCCAGATTATCAAAGGTAATCACAAGTTGGGTCAGGCTGCGTTCCACATAACACAGGGAATGACCGCCCATTTTTTCGTAAAACCCGTCCCGTTCCCCGTCAGGATAGATGTCGCGATACCAGTCGGGAATAACCCCGTGCTCGACCTTTCTTTCCATCTCGTCAGACATCGGATTCACCGTTTCTGCACGACCAAAAGCTGATCTTTGCGGGATTTGTCAAAGCCCACCTGATAGATGAAACACCCTGAAATCTGATCCCGCATATCGTTCAACTGTTGGGTTATGGCAGGGTCGGAATGGGCAAAAGCCCCGTCCCGCTGATACCCGTAAAACAGCGCAGCCGTTTTGGTGATCCCGCCCTTTTCCATGTGTTTGGGCTGCCAGCGCAGGTTTTCAATAGTATAAAACCCGCCCGAGGCCAGCTTGGGGAACAGTTCCAGAAACGCATTCTGCTGGTGATGGGAGGCGTGGCTGGCATCATCCACGATAATATCCATTTTCGGCAGATCGGCCGTGGCCGCTGCAATGCCGTCGCGGCTGTCCATATCGCAGTTCACATAGGTGAAACGCGGGTCTTCCAGCCAACTGAAGTCTGAAATATCCAGGCCGAACACCTGTGCTTTGGGGAAATATTCCAGCCACATATTCACCGAGGGCGCATCATTTGTGATACGTTCCGCCGCGATTTCATGTTCGGGGCCGCTGTTCAACAGACCCATTTCCATCAGGTTCAGCTTGCGTCCGCGCAAGGGCAGAAACAGCATCTGGTATAATTCGGTATAGCGGTGCTTCACCGAGCCTTTGTCCGTGGCGTATTTATTGGCGATGTCGGTCAGATTAACCTGCCCGATCCCCGCACGGGCACTGGCATCCAACGGGGCCACTTTCGGGGCGGCTTTCGGTTTGGCGGCAGGCTTCGGCTTATCCGCAGGCGGTTGTTTTGGCTGTTGCGCGGCTTTGGGCTTCGGCGTGTCGTCGGCTTCGGCTTTTTGCGCTTTGGACATGGGCAAAGGCGCTTTGGCGGGGTCGATATCGTGTTTCTTGATCAACTGGCCGAGCAGGCTTTTGGGATGGGGTTCCCCGCCTTCTTTTTCCACAAGCCGTGCCCGCATACGCCGCCCGTAAAGGTGAATGGAATACGTGTTTTCAGTCACATAAGGCGTGGTGTCAAAATTGCGCTTCAACATCATGCGGCGGTCACGATAGGTGAAAGGATAGAGCCCCTCCTGGGGCAGGGCATATTTTGCCTCTCCGGTTTTATGCAGGAAATGGGTGACAGCATGAGGCCCCCAGACCCCCCAAGGCTGTTCCGAGGCGTGCACAGGGTTGCCAGCGTCACGGGCCTCTTGCAATTCGCGGGTGTATTCATCGCCGTACCATGTGGGGATGGCGAATTCGTCCGAGGTAAACTCCAGCAATTCCCGCAGGGTATCACTGTCCGATGGCAGACCCAAAACACCGCCATTGATGTGTTTATCCGATTCCCAGCCATAAAAATGCCCGTTCGGCGTTTCGAATTTCTTCATGCAATAAGCGTCAGTATCGGCCCAGATTGTATCGGGATTCTGCTCTAACATCTTGTAGCGGAACAGATCGGAATGCAGCGCAGGCGATCCGGTGCGGGCATGGGCCAGAAAATCAGTGCGCGGCAAAACATCGGCCGCATCAGCCAGTTCCATCCCGTCCGGCACATTTTTCAACGGGCCATAGTGATACAGCTTCACCCGATGCCCTGCATCCACAAAGGATTTCAGGCACAATTGTTCCAGAAAGCTCAGGCTGCCTTCCATCCACAAGGCCGCGATTTGATAGTCTTTCCCTGCCACGATACTGTCCCTTTGTAGAACCACTGCGTCTTGTTTTGCGGCATCATAAGCACAGGCACAGAAAGCTACAATGTTTCAGCCAGTTGCGCGTCTAAAATCCCCCAAATTGTTGTAATAAGGCAAAATTACAAACAGACCCTTACCTGAACCGATTTTGCAGGGCAGCGGCTGACAAGACTTGGATTTCGCCCGATTTCCACTTATGCCCGTCAAAACGCTTTAAGGATTAACAATGTCTGACCCAAAACTTCTCGCGATCTCCGGCTCTTTGCGGGCCGGTTCTTTTAACACTATGCTGCTGAAAACCGCTGTGGCGGCCTTTGGTCCTGCGGATGTAACCTATGGCGACATCCGCTTTCCGCTGTACGACGGCGATCTGGAAACAGCCGAAGGCATCCCTGCCGCCGTGCAAACCCTGCACGATCAGATGCAGGCCGCAGATGCGATCATCATCGCCACACCCGAATATAACGGCAATCTGTCGGGTGTTCTGAAAAACGCGTTGGATTGGGTCAGCCGTGCCAAACCCATGCCGATGAATGACACCCCTTTGGCGATCATGTCTGCAACAGGCGGGCGCACAGGGGGTGTGATGACACAGAATTCCCTGCGCCAATGCCTGACCCCGTTCCAACCCCACGTGCTGCAAGGCCCCGCGGTTGCGGTGGCCATGGCCTCGACCGTTTTTGACGAGAATGGGGCTTTGACGGACGAACGCTATCAAAAAGCGGTGCAAAAACTGATGGATAAGCTGCGCAGCCGCGTCTAGCGCGTCAGTTTGTATTGCACCCCGTGCAGGATCAGGAACCGCAGCTTTTCCTGCTCCTCCACGCCGAGTGCATCCAGATAAACCGCACGGTTTCCCTCAATCACGAAATCATCCGGAAACCGCTGCGCAAACGTACTGATAAGGCTGCTTTGGCAATGGGCAAACAATGCGGCCTGCCCCGTTTTTGCCAGCCCAAGCCGCAAACTGCTGCCCTTGGGCGCGATATAGGTCGGCTGGCCCCAACGCAGGACTTCTTGAACGGGGCCGGCCTGAACCGACTGCGCACACTCAAAGATCAGCCCGCGCAGCGTCAACAACAGTGTCCTTTGCGGCTCTGGCATCCCGTCATAGACAGTTTGAACGGCGGCGGGCAGGTCTGGGGTCATCACGTCTTCCATCTTTTCGGCAATTCAACCACACCCCTACTGTCACTTTCTGTCAGTAGTTTGTAGTATTTTGATACTATGGCAAAATCGGAACGTATTCTTCAACTGATGCAACTGCTTCGCCTGTTGCCCGCGCCGGTACAGGCAGCCCAGCTCTCGGACGAGCTGGGCGTGTCTTTGCGCACGATTTACCGCGATGTGGAAAGCCTGCGCCGCGCGGGGGCAATTATCGACGGGGCGGCGGGTTTCGGGTATACGCTGGTCGAAGACACCGCCATGCCGCCCATGTTGTTCAACGTTGATGAAACCGAGGCTTTGGTCCTTGGCCTGCGCGAAGTGATCGAGGTCGGCGATCCTGTGCTGGCCAATGCCGCCCGCAATGCGCTGGCCAAACTGGCCGCCAGCCTGCCCGACCGCCTGTCGCGCCAGATGCAAAACGCAGTGCTGAGCGCAAAACGTTTTCATTCCCGTCCCGAAATAACCGTGGATGTAGCCCTGATCCGGCAAGCTGCCCGCGCCGAACAGGCGATCCACATCCACTATGGTGACGCCAAAGGCGCGCGTACCGAACGCACGCTCTGGCCCTTGTCGATTATCTTTATGGATCAAACCCTGATGTTGCTGGCCAAATGCCAGCTTCGTCAGGATTTCCGCGCTTTTCGGGTGGATCGGATCAGTGATCTGCAGATCACCGAACAATCCTTTCGTCCCCATCGCACCAGCCTATTGCGCGAAGCCCTCGCCAGGTTGCAACAGGACGAGGCGACCGCCCGCTCGCCTGACTGCGCCCCATAATACCCCCTTTTGCGAAACGCCTTTTCCCTCTATGCTTGCGGAAAAAATAGGCGATCAGAGCAGGAGCATCGCATGCTAAAGCGTGGACTAAAAATATGTGCCTTACTGGCATTTCTACCCAACATGGCCCTTAGCGCGGCAGTGGTGTCCGACACCACACAGGCGCCTCAACCCACACAAGACACCCAAGACATTTTAATGGCACAAAGTGAATCCGGTTTTCAGCAATGGGTCAAAAGCTTTAAAGCCCGCGCCTTGGCCAATGGCATTTCATCCCAAACCTACGACCGCGCCTTTCGCGGCGTGAGGCTGAACCAAAGGGTCATCGCATCGGATCGCAAACAGGCCGAATTTTCACGGGAAATCTGGGATTATCTGGACACGGCCACTTCGCCTAAACGGGTGAAAAACGGCAAGGCAATGGTGCGCAAACACAAATCCAAACTGCGCAAAATTGAAAACAAATACGGTGTGGAATGGTCGGTAGTGGTTGCCATCTGGGGGCTTGAAAGCTCCTACGGTGAAAACATGGGCGACATCAATATTATCGAGGCCCTATCCACACTTGCCTATGAAGGCCGCCGCCGTAAGTTCGGTGAAAGCCAGCTTTTGACCGCGCTGAAAATCATCCAGAAAGGCGATATCACGCCAGACCGGATGCTGGGCAGTTGGGCGGGCGCCATGGGGCACACCCAGTTCATCCCCACCAGCTTTGATGCGCTGGCGGTGGACTTTACCGGCGACGGCAAACGCAACGTCTGGGACACCCGCGATCCGTCAGATGCGCTGGCCTCTACCGCCAACTATCTAAAGCGCAACGGCTGGGTCAAAGGCCAGCCTTGGGCGATCGAAGTGCAGCTTCCCAAGAATTTCAACTACGGCAACGCCTCGTTGAAGGTTAAGGCAACACCCGCACGCTGGGCCGAACTGGGCGTGCGCACTATGTCTGGCGGGAAAATCCCCAACTACGGCAGTGCTGCGATCCTGTTGCCTGCAGGCGCGGACGGCCCCGCCTTTGCGGTGTTCAAGAACTTCTTCGTGATCAAGCGCTATAACAACGCCAATTCCTATGCGATGGCCGTCGGCCACCTCGCTGATAAAATCAACGGCGGCGGCGAATTCGTGCGCGACTGGCCCCGTGGCCCCGGCGCATTGCGCCTGCCTGAAAAGCTGGAAGTTCAGGAACTGCTGATCAGGGCCGGGTATGACATCGGTGAACCCGACGGTATCATCGGCCCCAAAACCATCGACGCCATCAGCGACATACAACGTAAGGCAGGGCAGCAGCCGTCAGGCAAAGCGGATCAGGCCGTGCTGGCCTTCCTGCGCAAACGGATCCGCTGAAAGCAGGACTGAAACACTAAAAAACGCGGGGCGAAATCTCCGCGTTTTTTGTTGGGCAGTGAAAAGGCCTGTGCCCCTCAAACCCTAGGCGTGCGGCATTCTGAATGTAAATTCGGTCTGGTTGTGATCGGAACTGACGCTCAACGTTCCATCGTGCGCCTTGGCAATCTCAGAGGCGATATACAGCCCCAGCCCCAAACCTTCGCGGTTTTCTTCAGAAGCCGCTTGATGGAACGGTAAAAACAGCTTGGGCAGTTTTTCCACAGGGACCATTTTACCTTCATTCGCCACGGACAGATGGAAATGGTCATCCACAATCTTCGCAACGATCCGAATGCTCCGCCCGTCCGCCCCGTGGGTCACCGCATTCCCCAGCAGATTTGACAGCATCTGGGCAATGCGGTCTCGGTCACAATTCACGTTTTGGGGAAGATCAATATCACATTCGATATCATGATCCGGCGCAATAGCGCCCATTTCGGACACGATCTGCAAAATGACCGGTTCCAGCGGCTCAAAGCTGTTGCGTTCGATGACAATCCCGCCGCCCAGCCGTTGCCGGGCCCGATCCAGCAGGTTTTCGATCAAATTGGCCATTCGCCCCAATGATCCGTTCATAAGGGTCACAATCTGGCTGGCGTCTTCGTCCAGCCCGCTGCGTTTTATCAGGCGCAACCCTGCATTCAACGCACTGATCGGGTTGCGCAGGTCATGGGCCAGAATTGCAATGAATTCCTGTTGGATATCCGCAAGCTCGCGTTCTTCCTGAACCGAGTTTTCGCTTTCACGCAGCTTGGCATCAGTTTCCAGACTGTCGCCAACCATCTTTGCAAACAGCCGGAACATGGCAAGCACATGGGGTTCGGTCAGGTCACGCGGTTCGGGGTCAATTGCACATAGAGTTCCGAAGAAATCGCCGCCCTTATTGTAGATCGGAATCGAGATATAGCTTTGAAAGCCGTATTCTGCGGGGGTGTGGTGATTGCAATAAACCGCATCTTTTTCCACGTGGCTTATGATGATTTCTGCATCCGACAGTCTGACTTCGTGGCACAGGGTGCTTTCCACGTCCAGTTCATCGCCGGGTTTCAGCCCGAAGGAAATCTTATCCACTGCACGGCAGGTCACCCAACGGGAATCCGTCACACGGGCCACCGCAGCGAACCCCATGCCTGTGGCAAGGGTCAGGGTTTCTAACAGGGAAGGCACCAGCGTACTGCGCCCGATTTCGTCTATATCAGTCTGGAAGTCATGGAGCGTTGGCAATTGTGTCAAATCAGGATCATCACTTTGTATGCAATTAAACAGGGGCTGTTCGGGGCTGGGATATACAGTTTTCGGGAAAAGTACATAGAAACCCACCCAGCAGCCCGAAATGTAAACAAGGCCCTTTCTGCTGACAATATTAAGACCGCTTCGGACATTTCGAAACATAAATTTAAGCTGTTGAGGGATAAAAGCCGCTCAGGCGAAGGTGGCGCGTGTATGCGCCGTTCGCCATAGGGGGACAATGGACGGCCTTTTCCTAGCTTGACACCCCGCCCATATATCAATAAATCCAGATATATGGATAAGATACAAGCCCTCACCGCCTTTTCCGCGCTCAGCCAACCCACGCGGCTGGATGTGTTCCGTCTGCTGGTCAAAGCAGGCGCGGATGGCATGTCGGCTGGGGATATCGGCGAGTCTTTGGGCGTGCGCCAGAACACCATGTCGGCCAATCTGTCGATCCTCGCCCACTCTGGTTTGATCCGCAAGGAACGTCACGGGCGCAGTATTCGCTACTTTGCGGAAATGGACGGAATGCGCGGTCTGTTGGCGTTTTTGATGGAAGACTGCTGCGGCGGGCGCCCCGAATTATGCCAACCCCTTATCAATGAAATCGCCTGCCCCTGTTAGGAAAATACAATGAGCGACACCTCTCTTCGCGCGGCCGCTGGCCTTGGCACATTTGAACGCTGGCTATCCGTTTGGGTGGCACTGGCCATTGGCGCGGGGCTGGTGCTCGGCAATCTGTTTCCCGGCCTGTTCGCATCGCTGGCCGCCCTTGAAATCGCCTCGGTGAACCTGCCTGTGGCGGTGCTGATCTGGGCGATGGTCTATCCGATGATGGTGGGCGTTGACTTCAGCGCCCTGCGGCAAGTGGGGGACCGTCCCAAAGGTCTGGTGGTCACGCTGGTGGTCAACTGGCTGATCAAACCTTTCACAATGGCTGCCTTGGGTGTGTTGTTTTTCAACTATGTTTTTGCTGGCCTGATCCCGCCCGACGATGCCCAAGCCTATCTGGCCGGGGTCATTCTGCTGGGGGCGGCACCTTGTACGGCGATGGTGTTTGTCTGGTCGAACCTGACGCGGGGCGATGCAACCTATACGCTGGTGCAGGTCAGTGTGAATGATGTCATCATGGTGTTTGCCTTCGCGCCTATTGTGGCCTTTTTGCTGGGCGTCACGGATATTGTGGTGCCATGGGATACGCTGCTGTTGTCGGTCGGGCTCTACGTTATGTTGCCGCTGCTGGCGGGGTATCTGACCCGCCGCACCCTGATCCAAAACGCAGGGGAACCTGCCGTTGACCGCTTCAAAGCCCGCGTGCAGCCGTTTTCGATCTTTGGGCTACTGGTCACTGTCGTCCTGTTGTTCGGCTTTCAGGGAGAGGTCATTCTGGAGCGCCCGCTGGTCATCGCCCTGATCTCAATCCCGCTGCTGCTTCAGTCCTACGGCATCTTTTTTCTGGCTTACGGCGCGGCGCGGCTTTGGGGGATTCCGTTCAACGTAGCCGCCCCCTGCGCGCTGATCGGCACATCGAATTTCTTTGAACTGGCCGTGGCGGTGGCAATCAGCCTGTTCGGGCTTGGATCAGGCGCGGCCCTTGCCACAGTGGTTGGCGTTCTGGTTGAGGTTCCGGTGATGTTATCGCTGGTCGCTTTCGCCAACCGCACACAACACTGGTTCCCCGCAGAGAGATCCGACACAAACCCGTCGTGATAGCGACCTGACCACAATCCAGACTGGCCCGACAGCTTGGCCTGCGGGCCAGTTCAATCCGGATCAGGCCGCTATTTCAACAGGGTCTTATCCAGCTCAGAGAAATCAACGCCCTTTTCGATGGCAAATTCCCGAATGGCCTTGGCCCCCTCAGCCGCGCCGTTCAAATGGCTGGCCACGGTTTTCAGCAGACTGGTGGCCACTTTGGCATCATTTTCGATCACTGCCAGCAGCTCGGCTGCGCCGATCCGCAGGAAAACGGAATCCTCGATCGCAATCAAATCCATCGCGCGATCCTCGTTCATGATGACGGCCAAATCCCCGATCAAACGGCCCGGCTTAATTTCGGTAATCAGACGTTCCTCTTCCCCGAAAATCGTCCAATACAGCCCCGCCAGACCTTTGACACACAGATAGGCCGCATCCGCAGGCTGGTCGCGGCGAAAGATCACCTGCCCCGCTTTGGCCTTGTACCAGTTGCCGCTAAACGCCAGCAATCGTTGCTGTTTCAGGTCCAGATTGGAAAACAGCTCTGCCTGCGCCACCGCCCGTAACTTGCGATTCAAATCCTGACGGGCGTTTTCATCGGCAGGTTCCTCTGCCCGTGTCACACCATCAATCCGCCCGTCCACAATTTCCACATATAGATCGTAAAGATCAGGGTTAGAGAAATGGCTTTCGATGAAGATCTTGGTGGTGTCGGGCATCAAAACCCCGATCCGTTCGCGCATTTGCGCCCGTTTGGCCGACCCGTGACTGGCCAACGCATTGCCAAGAATTAACACATCGGGCTTTTTCATGCCCGCACGGCTGAACGCGATCCGTTCGCGGAATACAGCAGGCAGGTTCTGCCCACCCGGTCCGGTCACCAGATCATATATCGACTGGGCCGCAAGCCGCCGCAGGCCATGTTCGTTCAGCACCTCGACCACCACGTCTTCGACCAGCTTTTCCCGCGCGCCCGCCATGCTGGACACCCGCCCGAAAATCGCGTTGCCCAGTACCGACATGACGGGGATATATTGATCGGGGTTGATTGTTTCGAACAGACCGTCCAGTTCCGCCACCATATGTTCGGCGTTTTGCATCCGGATTTCCAGCACCCGCTGCTTGAAGCTTTCGCTAAAGGCAGGGCCGATTTGTTCGGCGGAAAAGGCAAATGGCACCGTCAGCATCAGCGCGAAATCTTCGGGGCGCAAACCGCCGTTGCCCACCTCACGCCGCTTGATGGTGACCGCGCGCAACTTGCGGTACAGGTCTTCGTCCATGTTCAAACGGCGGAACAGCGGGTGATCGGTGCCATCCTCGCCAAAGGTGGCCGCGACCCCTTCGACCAGACTGGCCGACATTTCCGCGACTTCCTCGACGATGTTTTCCTTTTCCAGAATATCGACGAATTTGCGTTCCTGCGACAGGCTTTGCTGGGTCAGCAACCGTGTGGGCATCGCGTATAACAGGTTGCTGCCAAGCGGCGTTACCGGATTGAATTTCTCCGGATCATAGCGGAACACCACGTCGTCCACCCCCGCCTCGGTCAAACGGCGGGCGATTTCGGGGCGCAGCTTTACAATCTGATCCGCCAGTTCCTGCTGGGTGCCGGGTTCCAGACGGTGGCGCAGGGCGCGGCGCACCATGAATTCGTCAATGCCCATCGCCTCGCCCAGATGGAACCACCACTCGCGGATGTCATCCTCGGTCTTGAACCCCGCCAAAGACGGATCAAGCCATGTCGCCCCAAGCGGATCATCACTGCTGCCCGCACGGCGCGCTTCTTCCTGCCACAATTGTATGTCCTGCGGCACGTCATCCTCGATGAAAGGTTTCTGCTTAAAGGCCATCAGCAGATTATCCCCCATGGTGCCCTGAAAAATCTGCGGGTTGGGGCTGGCATACCCGATGCGATTGGCCAGCACCGATTGATGCAGCGTGTTCAGATCATGCCCCGCGATCCGCACATGGCCACGGGTCGGGATCACCTCGCGGGTGAGGATATCCGCAAAGGCCAGCGCGGCAGCCTCGCTAGAGGTTTTGATCGCCACCCGCGCCCCTTTGGGAATGGTCAGGGTGATGTCTTCCAGCACCGTATCGCCGTCCTCATTGCGCACCGTCACATCCTGCAACTCGATATCGCCGCTCAAACTTGGGATGCTGTCAGGCTCGCCCTCGAACAAGGCATCATCCACCAGTGTTTTGGGCGCAAACCGTTCGGTCACCACCTCCCAACGCAAGCTCATGTCCTGGGTCTGGTTGTAATAATCCAGCAGTTCCTTCCACGGCGAGGACAGGTCCTTATAAGCCGCAAGTGCCGCCACCAGCGCCCCCACCGTGATCTGCCCGTTGATCGCCAGATAGCCCCCGACCGAATAGAAAAAGAACGGGGTCAGTTGATTGATGAAGTTGTTCAGGAACTTCATAAAGAATTTCTTTTGGTAAATCTCAAAGCGGATATTGAACAACTGCCCCAAACGGTCGGAGAACTGCGCGACGCGATACCGCAACCCGCCGTTGGTGCGGATATCACTGACCCCGGCCGCGGTTTCCCCGATATCGGACGACAGGCGGCGCACCTCTTGGATACGGGCCTTGTTCAGCAGGTTGATCTGCCGTTGCAAGCGCGGAATAAGCCAGGCCTGCAAGGGGATCAGCGCCACAGAGGCCAGACCGAACCAGAAACTTTGCGCAAACAGGAAGGTCAGAATGGTGATCATCTGCCCCGCCTGAAACACCGGCTGGGACAGCATATCGCCCATCAATCCGCCCATGGGTTCCGCCTCGGAAGTGACCATAGACACCAGTTCCCCCTGACTGGTCTGGCGGAAATAAGGGCGGGGAAACCGCATCATACGCGTAAGCAACTGAAAGCGGAACCGCCGTAACAGGCGCTCTGCAAGCACACCTTTCATGGTGTTCAGCCGCATTTTCAGCAGCCCGTTAACCAGCACCGCCAGCAGGAACCCCAAACACAGGGTCATCAAAAACTGCGTCTGTGTCAGCGTCACCCCGAAATAGGTAATATCCGCGCCACTGCCCCCGATGGCATCGTTGATAATCCGTTTGGGCAATTCCAAACTGACGTACAGGATCGGAAATGTCAGTAAAGTCACCGCCAACAAGATCAACTGGCTGCGTTTTGAGTATTTCCAGATATATTGGAAGAGGCTTTTTTCCATTCAGGAGGTCCTTGTGCAGCAGCCGCTGGCGGCACGACAGGAATAAGCCCTGCGCGCAATTTACGGTGTCAATCTAAGCCATCAACGGCGCGGGACAAGCAAACAGTTGAAATCAGTTTGCGTCCTGTCCCCAATCCGCGCTCATCATTTCGCGCAAACGGCTGGCGGTGCGTTCAAATTCAAACGCACCTTCGCCTTCTTCATACAGCTTTTCAGGCGCGGCAGCCGCACTGGCAATCAGTTTCGTGCCCGCCTCGTAAAGCGTATCAACCAGCGTCACAAACCGCTTGGCTTCATTGTTGTTTGAACGGCTCAGGCGCGGAATATCCTTAAGGATCAACACACGGATCGCCCCGACAATCGCCAGATAATCCCCCGGCCCAAGCGGCTGCCCGCACAAATCCCGAAACGTGGCCATCGCCACGCCATTATGAAAGGCAGGTAGGCGGATTTCACGGGATTTATGGTGTAAAATCAACGGCTGGGCCTTGCCCCCCGCCACATCGGTCCAGACCCGCTGAATCGCCATTTCCGCTGCATTGTCGATGGGGGTGAAATAGGTTTTATGCCCCTGCAAACGGTTCTGGCGGTGGTCGGTTTCGCTGTCCAGATTATAGACCTCCATGCGCTGTTTGATCAGCTCGATAAACGGCAGGAACAGATTGCGGTTCAATCCGTTTTTATACAGATCATCAGGGTGACGGTTGGATGTGGTGACAATCACCACCCCCGCTTCGAACAGCTTTTCAAACAGGCGGCCCACAATCATCGCATCGGTAATATCAGTGATCTGCATTTCGTCAAAACACAGTACCTTTGCCGCAGAAACTACATCCGCCGCGACGGGTTCAATCGCATCTTCTACGCCCCGTTTGCGGGCTTCATGCATCAAACTGTGGATTTCCTGCATGAAGGCATGGAAGTGCACACGGCGTTTTTTCGGCTCGTTCAGGGTTTCAAAGAACAGGTCCATCATCATGGATTTGCCCCGCCCGACACCGCCATACAGATACAATCCTTTGACAGCTACAGGCGCTTTCCCGAACAGGCTCCGCAGGCCCTTTTTCGGCGTGGCCTGCAGGTTATCGGACACGGTTTCAAACAGCTTGAGCACCGCCAACTGGGCTGGATCATGGTGTAAAACGCCACTGGCGACCCGTTGTTCATAAATATCTGTGATGCTGCTCATAACAATTCTGCCCTTGCACAGGTGGCTCATTTTTGGTCTTCCCTCCCCTAACAAGCCATTGCAAGCTGCGCAACGCAGTACGGATTCCGATGAAACAACAGTCCCAACCGCTTTTCACCCCCATCCTGATCGCAGGGTGCCTGATCCTGATGACAGGATTTTCCCTGCGTGCCAGCTTTGGCGTCTTTCAAATCCCCATCGCTGAAGAATTCGGCTGGCTGCGGTCGGAATTTTCCATGGCCATCGCCATCCAGAACCTTGCATGGGGCATCGGACAGCCGATATTCGGCGCGATTGCGGAAAAATTCGGCGACCGGAAGGCCATTTTCCTTGGCGTTTTATGCTATGCGGCTGGCCTGCTGCTCAGCAGTACCGCCACCACCCCTGGTGCACATCAAATCTATGAAATCATTGTCGGCTTTGGCATCGCAGGCACCGGATTTGGCGTGATCCTTGCCGTGATCGGCCGCGCTGCCAGCGATGAAAACCGCTCGTTGACCCTTGGGATCGGCACGGCGGCTGGGTCCATGGGGCAGGTCATCGGCCCGCCACTGGCCGCAATCCTGCTGGCCTATATGAACTGGTCGCAGGTGTTTATCGTCTTTGCGGGTATCATCATGCTGGTGCTTTTCCTGCTGCCCATGCTGCGCGCGCCCGTGGTCGCCAGCACCGCAGAGCTGGAAGAAACCATGTCGCAGATCCTGCGCAAAGCCTTCAAAGACCCGTCTTACACGCTGATCTTCCTCGGCTTCTTTTCCTGCGGCTTTCAACTGGCCTTTATCACCGCCCATTTCCCCGCCTTCGTCACCGAAATGTGTGGCCCCATTGCCCAAGACAGCCTGCTGGCGGGCATGGGGATATCCTCTGCCTCTGCGCTGGGGGCGATTTCTATCGGTGTGATCGGACTGGCCAATATCATCGGCACCATCACGGCGGGTCTGCTGGGCAAGAAGATGACCAAGAAATACCTCCTGACCTATATTTACATAGGCCGCACCGCCCTTGCCGCCTGGTTTATCCTGACACCGATGACACCGCTGACGGTTCTGGTGTTCAGCTTTTTGATGGGGTTGATGTGGCTGGCCACGGTTCCGCTGACGTCCGGACTGATCGGCCATATCTACGGTATGCGCTATATGGGCACGCTTTATGGCATCATCTTCTTCAGCCACCAGTTGGGCGGCTTTTTGGGGGTTTGGCTGGGCGGCGCGCTGTATGACATCTACGGCAATTACAATGTTGTCTGGTGGGTTGGCGTCGGTGTCGGGGCGTTCTCGGCCATTGTCCACCTGCCGGTGAAAGAAATCCCGCTCGGCCAGCGCGCAGCGGCCTAGGGCAGAATGAGTATTTAGGGAACATTGAAGCCGGGCAGGACCATTATCCCGTCGGGCTTTTTTGTTTTTCAAATATCCAACTTGCGTCTGCGAAGATCACAAGCAGCGCGGATTTTCCCTAGGACCCGATATGCTGTTTGCCGCGTTTTTCGGCCAGCGCCACCTGTTTCTGACGTTCGCGGAACCGGTCTTTGCGGTCTTCGGAATGGCTGTCGATACATTGATGACAGGACACACCTTTTTCGAACTCGGGACGGTCGAAATCAGCGGGGGCAAGGGGCATGCGGCAGGCGTAGCACAGTTCGTATTTACCCTCGGCCAGCCCGTGTTTCACCGAAACGCGGCTGTCAAAGACGAAACATTCCCCGTTCCATGTGCTCTCTGCCTCGGGCACATTTTCAAGGTATTTCAGGATGCCGCCCTTCAGATGGTAGACGTCCTCTACCCCTTCACCCAGCAGGAAGTTGGTGGATTTTTCGCAGCGGATGCCACCTGTGCAGAACATGGCGACTTTCTTGTTGTGAAAGCGGTCTTTGTTTTCATCCCACCAGGCGGGGAATTCGCCGAAGGATTTGGTCTGCGGATCAATCGCGCCTTCAAAGGTGCCGATGGCCACTTCATAATCGTTGCGGGTGTCGATCACCACAACATCGTCACGGGTGATCAGATCGTTCCAATCCGCCGCCTCTACATAGTTGCCCACGTTGGCGGTCGGGTCCACATGGGGCTGGCCCATGGTGACGATCTCTTTTTTCAGCTTCACTTTCATCCGCAGGAAGGGCATTTCCGCCGCGAAGCTTTCTTTATGTTCAAAGTCGCTACACCCAGGCAGCCCGCGGATATGGGCCAAGGCGGCATCAATGCCTGCACGCGGGCCGGCGATAGTGCCATTGATTCCTTCAAAGGCCAGCAGGAGCGAGCCTTTGACCCCGCCTGCATCGCAGACAGCCTGAAGCGGCGCTTGCAAGGCGGTGTGATCCTCAAAGCGGGTAAAATGGTACAGGGCTGCGACAACAAAGTTTGACATGGCGCGCATATAGACCCGCGCGGGATAAATTTCCAGTAGGAAAGCAGCGCGGTTGACGCGGGCGCCGTCGACCCACATAAATTCACCAACCAAGGAGTTCCCCATGCCCCACGCCACAGACACTGCGCTTATCGTTATCGACGTCCAGAATGATTTCTGCCCGGGCGGCAATCTGGCCGTTGAAAACGGTGATCAGATCGTTGACCGTATCAACGCGCTGCAAGAGGAATTCGCCATCACGGTTCTGACACAGGACTGGCACCCGTCGGACCATACGTCTTTTGCGGATAATCACGAAGGCGCAGAGCCGTTTTCGCTAGTGGATATGGCCTATGGCCCGCAGGTTCTGTGGCCGCGCCACTGTGTTATCGGCACAGCGGGGGCGGCGTTCAAAAGCGGGCTGAACACCGATAAGGCGGATTTGATCATCCGCAAGGGCTATAACCCTGAAATCGACAGCTATTCCGCGTTTTTTGAAAACGACCACAAGACCCAGACCGGCCTAGAGGGGTATCTGCGCGAGCGGGGTGTCACCAAGCTGGTGATGGTCGGACTGGCCACCGATTTCTGCGTGCGGTTTTCTGCGGTGGATGCGATCAAGCTGGGTTTTCAGGTCACCGTGATCGAAGAGGCCTGCCGCGCCATTGATCTGGACGGTTCACTGGCCGCCGCCCTGGAAGAGATGTCCAGCCTTGGCGTGTTGTTGAAGTAGACCGCTGAACATCGCGGCCCTCTGGACAAGCTGCCAAACCCCTGTTCTAACAGCATTTGCACAACCGGAGCCCTGATCATGGTCGATATCGCCACCCGAGTTTACAACCACAAATGGAAGATCGACCCGATTGTGCGGTCTTTGATCGACACGGATTTTTACAAACTGCTGATGTGCCAGTCGGTGTTTCGCAACAAACCCGACGCGCAGGTGACATTTAGCCTGATCAATCGCACCAAATCCTTTCGGCTGGCCGATATAGTGGATGAAGGCGTGCTGCGCGAGCAGTTGGACCATGTACGCTCGCTTAGTCTGTCACGGGGCGAAAGCACCTGGCTGCGCGGCAATATGTTTTACGGCAAACGCCAGATGTTCCGCTCTGACTTTATGGAGTGGTTTGAAAAGCTGCGCCTGCCCGCCTATCATCTGGAAAAAATCGACGGCCAGTACGAACTGACCTTTGAAGGCTCTTGGCCCGAAGTGATGTTGTGGGAAATTTCCGCCCTGTCAATCCTGATGGAACTGCGCTCGCGTGCGGTGCTTAAGGGGATGGGCAAGTTCGAACTGCAGGTGCTTTATGCCCGCGCCATGACGAAACTTTGGGAAAAGATCGGCCGCCTGCGCGAGGTGGAAAACCTGAACGTGGCAGATTTCGGCACGCGGCGGCGCCATTCCTTTATGTGGCAGGACTGGTGTGTGCAGGCCATGCACGAAGGGCTGGGCGACCGGTTCAACGGCACCTCTAATTGCCTGATCGCCATGCGCCGCGAGGTTGAGGCCATCGGCACCAACGCCCATGAATTGCCCATGGTCTATTCCGCGCTGGCAGACAGTGACGCGGAACTGGCCAAGGCGCCCTATCAGGTGCTTGAGGACTGGCAGGAAGAACACGACAGCAACCTGCTGATCATGCTGCCCGACACCTATGGCACCAAGGGCTTTCTGGAACGCGCGCCCGAATGGCTGGACAAATGGACAGGCATCCGCATCGACAGCGGTGATCCGGCCGCAGGTGCGGAAATTGCAATCAACTGGTGGAAATCCCGTGGCCAGGACCCGCGCAAAAAGCTGGTTATCTTTTCCGACGGGCTGGACGACCGCAAAATCATCGAACTCGCCAACCAGTTCAACGGGCGTGTGCGGATCGGGTTCGGCTGGGGCACCATGCTGACCAATGACTTTCGCGGGCTGGTTCCCAATGACGCTTTGGCGCCGTTTTCACTGGTGTGCAAAGCGGTTTCCGCCAACGGACGCCCGACGGTGAAACTGTCAGACAACCCGCGCAAGGCCATGGGGCCTGCCGATGAAATTGAACGCTACAAACGGGTGTTTGAAGTGGGTGACCAGAAATCAATCGAGGTGGTGGTTTAGGGGCCTACCCCGAACTGCCGCTTCTTTTCAGGCACTTAACCAACCAAAAAAACAACCTGTGCGCTGTGCCGGACCTGTAAGGTCGGGGTGGCTTAATCCTCTACCTTGCCGCGCAGTTTCTTGACTTCTCCCCGTTGCTTCTTACCTTCTAGCCTACGGCGTTTACTGCCCAATGTGGGGCGGGTTTTGATGCGGCGCTTGGGAACCTCCAGCGCTTTCTTGATCAATTCCACCAGTTTTTCACGGGCGTTTTCGCGGTTCATCAACTGGCTGCGGTGGGATTCCGCGGTGATGATGACCGCCCCGTCTTTGGTCCAGCGCCGCCCTGCCAGACGTTTCAGGCGGGATTTGACGGCGGGGGGCAGGTTCGGAGACCGCTCTGCCTCAAAGCGCAGCTCGACGGCAGAAGAGACTTTGTTGACATGCTGACCACCCGGACCAGAGGAACGGTGGAAACTTTCGGTCAGTTCCCAGTCCTCTATTTCGATGGTGTCGCTGATGCGCATCTGATGCCTGACCTCTGTAAGTGCTACGCACGAGCGCCGCTTTGGTTCCATGAACTGCTATCACCATATTGATATTAAGCGTGTTTGGTCACAACCGCAAACCGACCCTAAGTGTAAGACATCGCAATACGGAAACGAAAGGAACGAGATATGAAACTTTTAATCTCAACAACAGCAGCAACCGCACTTATGGCATCTATGGCTCTGGCACAGGTGGCTGACAACGAACGTTATGACACAATCACACCTGAAGCCACGTTGAACGAAAACGGTATGAAGCTGGACGACAACGCCCGTTACGATTCAGTGACGCCGGATCAGAAACTGTCTGACAACGCGACACCAGCGGATTCAAACGCCCGTTACGAAGCATTGACCCTGAAAAAGACCGACAGTGAAAATGTGTCGCGCAATTCAGGCACCGAATTTGAAAACCTGCAAAACCGCTCTGGTGATCACATGACGCGGTCCGACTATCTGAAAGAAACTTTGCGCTAAAGCAAAGACACTAAAAACTTAAGGGCCGGTCTTTCCAGACCGGCCCTTTTCTATTTCGCTACTGGTTTTTCACCCAAACTTAATCAGCTGCAAGCACACCGCCATCTGCTGTGGCAGTCGCGTATTCGGCTGGATCGATCAGGCCGTCTTCGTTGGCGTCGATTTCTGTGAATACGGCTGGATCAACTTCAGCATGGCCCGCTGTGAACTCTTCTACGCTTAGAACGCCATCGGCATTTGTGTCCATTTCGGACATTTCAGCGGCGTGCGCAAAAGATGCAGTTGCAAGGATTGCGGCAAAAGTCAGTGTCAGGTTACGCATTGTAAACTCCTGTTCGAGTGTATCGAGGGTCGCAGATTGCGCCCTCTGCAAACAAGGACGAATTCGGAGGTGCTTTTATTCCAGCGCCTGTTTTCCAGCGGCAGAATCCCGCCATTCCAAAGAGGCGGAATTTAGCCATGGGCAAGTTCTGACCTAACGCTTGTTCTGAAAATCAGCATAGGTTCCGTGCTGTAACCAATCAATCGGAGCCTTCGCATGAACCGCGATAAACTATTCGACCATCTGGAAGATCTTTTGATCTATGCCCACCATCTGACCCGTAACAGGGATCAGGCAGAGGATTTGGTGCAAGACGTTGTTATTCATGTCCTAAGCCGTGACAGATGCCTGTCCGAGGTGGAACACCCGCGCCGCTATATGGCAGTGATCCTGCGCAATCTGTTTCTGGATCAAACCCGCAAGAAAGGCCGTGCGCCTGCGGTTGTGCCTTTGGATGACCACGATCCAGAGGATGAAAATGCCGATGCGTTTTCGTCTTTGGCCTGTGCGCAAACGCTGGCGGCTATCGGACGTTTGCCCGAAGAATACCGCACCGTGATGCGGCTGCGGGTGGATGCGGGCCTGTCCTATTCGGATATGGCAGACCAGTTGAATTTGCCCATCGGCACCGTCATGTCCCGCATGAGCCGCGCCCGGTCCAGACTGCGGGAATATTTGTAAGCCGCACCCTAAAATCCCGCCGCCAAAATTGCGTCTAAGTTGCGTCGCAGGCGTTAAGAACCGCCGCTAAAAATGGAAAGAGCCCTGCCGAAGCACGGGCAGGGCTCTCCTCGAGAGTTGGAGGTGGCAAGCAAGATTGAAAAACCTTGAAACCAGATGTGTGGATAGAAGGGCTGCCCTCTAAACGCTCACCTCGCTTTTAACCTTAACCAGTTGCTCCTGTTTCCCAATAATCATTGGCACCTCCTTTCTGATTGTTTCACGTCAGGGTATATCTACCCCACACCAGAAAGGTGGCACGACTTTTCAAAAACACAAAGCATTTTTTTGCCGTTCGCCCCAGATTTTGTGGTTAACGGGTTAATGCCTGCCTAAATCTTGGCCTGACTGCGCCCTAAGATGGCAACTATGTAACGGAAAGGTATCAGTGCAATCAACGCAAGCGCCAGTTTGACCATCCAGTCGGCAAATCCCAAACTGACCCAAAGCGGGAAAATCGGTCCGACGCCAAGCATCGGCAGCAGCTCACCGGCCCAGGACACATCATTGGACGGTTCGATAAAGCTCAGGCTGGCGGAAAAGGCGATGCTGAAGAACAGGATTGTATCCAGCGCCGACCCGATCAGGGTTGAGGCCAGCGGTGCGCGCCACCAAGCGCCTGCGCGCAGTTTGTTAAACACGAACACATCCACCAGTTGGGCCACCAGAAAGGCAACGCCGGATCCGATTGCAATGCGCAGCGTCACCAACGGCCCGAATTCACCGATGATCTGGGTGCCGACAAAGGAACACAGCAGACCAACCGCAAACCCTGCCAGAACCACTTTGCGTGCGGCTTTAACCCCGTACACACGGTTCGTCAGGTCGGTAACCAGAAACGCCAAAGGATAGGTAAAGGCTCCCCATGTCAGCCAGTTGCCGAACAGGAATTGCACAAGAATATTAGAAGCGACGACAACTGCCGCCATGGCGATCACGCCAGGGATAAGACCACGAGACACATTTTTCTCCGTTTTGAAAAGGTAGCGGACACTTTTACCCCCTTTATAGGGGCTGGCGGGGGATACCGCTTTGTCGCTGCCTTGGCAAGCAGACTATTGGTTAACGAATTAAGGCAATTTTGCGGCGGCGTGCCCTTGGCAGAGTCGCTGTATCCGTTATGATGGTGACAGTAACACAAGGTTAAGGACACAAGGTGAGCAATTGGACCTTACATTGGCTGGATGCCACGGGCGATCTTAGCGCGTGGAAAGACCGGATCACCGGACAGATCAATGATGCCTATCACGCGATGTCCCCCTTTGTGCGTCCTTCCCAAATGGATGTTCTGATCGAACGGGGCAATGAAACTGTGGTGCCCGAAACGGGGATGTCCGCGAATGTGACGCGCCCCAACCTCGCCACCTTGATCTTTGACCCTTACAACGAAAATTTCACCGACACCCTGACCACAGGGCTGGTACAGCGCCAGATGGTGAACACCGCCCATCGTGCCATGCGGGCAGCAGGGCCGGGCTACGGGTTTACCCTTGGTGGTGCCATGGTCAGCGAAGGTCTGGCAGGGCAATTTGTGCGGCTGGTGTTTGACAGCCCGCTTGAACCCTGGGACTGCGCCTTTGATGACTCGCAACTCTCGGCGCACTGGCCTGACCAGCGGGCGATGATGTCACCCAAATTCGACCATAGTGAATGGTTTTCAGGAACCGGCAACCACCCCCGTTGGCTTGGCTATACTATGGGCACACGGATTGTGGAAAACTGGCTGCTGAGCGGTGCAGATTTATCCCCCGAACGGTTGATCAGCGTGCCCGCCCCGAAAGTGTTGAACGCGGTCGCCGTTCAGGCCTTGGTATCATAAAGCGCCAGCGCAATCGGGATCATCGCCAGTAGACACACAGCCGTGCGCAGCGTGTTCAGCGGCGTCCAGTCGCGGGAATAATTCTGCCAGACCTGATCCGCCCCCTGCCCCAAAGCACGGGCATCAACCAGCGCCAGGGACTCGTTCAGCGGGATATGATACCCGAGCGTCAGGCCAAACCCGCCCAGCAGATACAGGATTGCAGCCACCCCAAGCGCGCAGGCGGATTTTTTATGCCCCAACCAGACCCCAAGTGCAGCACAGCCCAAGGCGAATAGCGGCGTCAGGAAAAACGGCACAAAGAAAACCGCGTTGCGCACGGCGCGGTTGATCCCCTGCATCGCCTCGATTGCGGAAACACTGTCGGTCTGATCCAGACCCGGCATGGCAACAAAAGAAAACGAGAAAAAGAACCCCGCAAGTGTGCCCATCAACAGCAGCACCAACAGGATGCCTGCGCGAAAAACCAAGACCATGCCAACCCCTTTTCTGTACAAAACTTTACGGATTGCTTAATTTCGTACATTTCTATACGATGCATGTCAAGCGCAGGAGTATTTTATGGAAACCGAAAAGCAAAAACACCGCCGCGAACGGATCGAAGACGCGGCTTACGCTGTCCTGCAGGAAAAGGGGTACAAGGGCGCATCCATGCTCGACATTGCCAAGCGGGCGGGGTGTTCCAATGAAACCCTGTATCGCTGGTATGGCAACAAACAGACCCTTTTTGCCAGTCTTGTTGCAAGCAATGCGGCGGCTGTTAAGGCGAAAATAGAGCAATCAATTCAAACGGATGGCGACACAATCGAAGAACTCCGCCTGCTGGGGCCGCAACTGCTGGATCTGGTTACCAGCCGCAAAGCCATTGCCCTGAACCGTGCGGCGGCGGGGGATGTTTATCACACGGGCACCCTTGGTCCTGCAATCGCGCAAGGGGGCAAAGACACCATCGCACCCCTTGTCGGAAAGCTGATTGCCAGCGGGGTGGACCGTCAAATGCTGCGGCGCAGCAATTCCGAGGAGATCGCAGCAATTTTCATCGCAGTTTTGATTGGAGACACCCAAATCCAGCGCGTCATCGGTGTAATTCCCGAATTGAGCGACGCCCAAAAAGAAGACCGCGCAGACAGGGCCTGCGCGGTCATTCAAAAACTTTACGGCGTCTAGGTTTAGCCGCCCACAGCCACAATCGCCTTGGCAAGGATCGGGATCACTTTATCCGACAGCCCCGCCACGTTGAACCGGCTGTCCCCAATCATATAGATCGCGTGATCTTCCCGCAGTTTGGCGACCTGTTCTTCGGACAGCCCCAAACGAGAAAACATGCCGCGATGTTCCGCGATAAAGCCGTAACGATCCGATCCGGTTTCAGCCCGCAGGGCATCCGCCAGCTTTTGACGCAGGCCCAACATGCTGTTGCGCACGTCTTCCAGTTCGCCTTCCCAATCGGCCCGCAGCTCAGGGTCGTTCAGCACCATCGTCACCAGCCGCGCCCCGTGATCGGGTGGAAAGCTGAAGTTCAGACGGTTCAGGCTGGACAACATGCCTTGGGTCAGCGCACTGCCCTCGGCATCTTTGGACACGGCAATCACCAGCCCGCAGCGTTCGCGGTAGATGCCGAAGTTCTTGGAACAACTGGCCGAGATCAGCAACTCGGGGAATTTTTGCGCCAGCAGACGAACGCCATAGGCATCCTCAACCAGACCGTCACCAAAGCCTTGATAAGCGATATCCACAAAAGGAACCGCGCCCCGCTCCAGCAACAGATCAGCAACCTGCTGCCATTGGGTCTGGTTCAGGTTCGCACCTGTGGGGTTGTGACAGCAGCCGTGCAGAATAACCACATCGCCTGCATTCACCTGCCCCAGATCCGCCATCATGCCCGCAAAATCAACGGTGCGGGTTTCGTCGTCCAGATAGGCATAGGTTTTCATCGGAATCCCGACACCTTTGACCATCGCGGGATGGTTTGGCCAGGTCGGGTCGGACATCCAGACTGTTGCATGGGGCGAAGCCACTTTGATCAGTTCCAGAATTTGACGAATAGCCCCCGTGCCACCCGGCGCATGGGCAAAAGACAGACGTTCCGCCGCAACCGTATCGCCCAGAACCAGATCCGCCATCACCTTGTGAAAGCCGCCGTCGCCAATCAGCGCGGTATAGCTTTTGGTGGTCTCGGCGTCCCACAACAGTTGTTCGGCCTTTTTCACCGCCCGCATGATCGGCGTGTTGCCGTTTGCGTCTTTATAAACGCCAACGCCAAGGTCGATCTTTTCGGGCCGCTCATCGGCGCGAAACATGCCGCTGAGCATGATGATTTTGTCAGGCGGTTGTTGTGTCAGGTTCTCAAGCATCGTGCTGTCCTTAATCGGGCCTTAGCCCTGTTCTACTTTCAAGTCGTCGTAACTGCCCCATTCGGCCCATGACCCGTCATAAAGCGAATGATCGCGGTGGCCGATGATTTCCAGCGCCAGCGACAAAACCGCCGCTGTCACACCCGAACCGCATGTGGTGATCACAGGGCGGTTCAGATCGACGCCTGCGGATTCGAAGGTCGCCCGCAGGGCGTCCGGGGATTTCAGGGTGTGATCCGCGTTCAAAAGGGTTTTGAACGGGACATTTTTGGAATTCGGAATATGTCCGGCGCGCAGCCCCTTGCGCGGCTCGTCCACTTCGCCGCGAAACCGTTCTGCGGCGCGCGCATCCACGATTTCCGCCTGATTCAGCTTGGACGCCAGTGCCACCTGGGTCACATCGCGCACCAGTGTCGCATCGCGCCGTGCGGTCATGTGACGGTCACGGATAAAGGGCGGCAGATCCTCGGTCGGGCGGCCCTCGGCGATCCATTTGGGCAGACCACCGTCCAGCACAGCCACATCCATCTGGCCCATGTGACGGAACAACCACCAGACGCGGGCGGCAGAAAACAGGCCCTCGCCGTCATAGACAACAACGCGGTGACCATCGCCAACCCCCAAAGCCCGCATACGGGACATGAATTTTTCGGTGGGGGGCGCCATATGGGGCAGTTCGGAATTGCTGTCTGACACATCGTCGATGTCAAAGAACCGCGCACCCGGAATATGCGCTGCGTCATAATTTGCCTTTGCATCCCGCGGATCGCCGGGCAGATACGTCGTCGCATCCAGAATCCGCAAATCAGGAGCATCCAGATGCTGCGCCAGCCAATCGGTTGATACGATGGTTGATTGATCACTATGTGCCATAAAGTTACCTTTGCGCTGTTATCTTGGGATTATCGTTGCCTGCGGCAGGTTTCAAGTGTTGGCTTTGCATAAGAAAACAGTCGCCGGAGTTTGCCAAGCGCTGTTTTGGGGCTGAGAGACATAAAATGGCCACAGCGCGGCAATGCAGATTGTGAACCCCGACGCATGCGCCGCAAAGTTTGCAGCGTCTTGCAGCGGTTTGTGTGGAAATTTTCGCACCTTTTATACATTTAGCGGGAAATAAACCCTAAAATTCACCACAACCCGCAAAACTTGGGACAACACCCCACATCCCAACGGCTATCCTGATAAAAAAGGAGCCGACCCCATGATCGCAAAAATCTTCACCGACCATCCTGCCGCCGTAGACGAAACCTACACAGAGCATTTTGCCTTTGCCCTGCGGTTTTCCGCAACTTTGTTCGTCGCAGCAGGCGCGGCACTGGTGCATGCGATCATCCCGTGCCTGTGCGAAAAAACCGCCAGCACAAAGGTCGCCAAACTATACGCAAAAACCCACAATCGGGGCAGCTAGGGTCGCGCCCTAGCCATTGTCCCGCAACAGGCGGGACTTCTGCTTTTGCCAATCGCGTTTCTTTTCGGTCTCGCGCTTGTCAGCCTGACGTTTGCCCTTGGCGATGCCAATCAAAAGCTTTGCCATGCCCTTGTCGTTGAAATACAGCTTCAGCGGCACAAGGGTCATCCCCTGCCGCCCGATGTTCTGCCACATCTTGGCCAGTTCGCGCTTTGAGGCCAGCAATTTGCGGCGGCGGCGTTCTTCGTGGTTAAAGGTCTTGGCCTGCGCATAGGGCTGGATTGCGCTGTTCACCAGCCACAATTCCCCGTCTTCCACAGTGGCATAGCTTTCGGCGATATTGGCCGCGCCCAACCGCAGGGATTTTACCTCTGATCCAAGCAGGATCATGCCACATTCGACGGTATCCTCGACGGCATAATCATAGCGCGCGCGGCGGTTTTCCGCGACGACTTTGTTATTGGGATCGGCTTTCTTCTTGGCGGCCATTACTCTGTTATCCTGACACCGTGAAGCCGGTGCATTTCTTCTGCGCTGGGGGGCTCCCACATGGCATTTATGCCATCGAACATTTCACGGGTCACTTCGAATTGAAAGGTCTCGGCCTGTTCGGCGTTGCGGCGTAGCACCCGCTGCCAGCGTATTTCGGTTGGAACATCAACATAGTGTAATTGCGTGGAAAAACCATGCTCTAGCGCCCAGTTTTCAAAAATTCCCCGCTCGTGGCTGTTGGTCAGGCCGCAGTCAAAGATCACAGGCACCCCAAGGGGTACCAGTTGTTCCGCCATCTTGCGCATTTGCAGGCAGTTACGCTGGACCCGTTCATAGAACCATTCAAACCGCAGCTCGGCCGGTTTGTCGGCGTTGTGCAAGCGCTGCATCCATTCATCAATAGCAAACCGCACGGCGCGCAGGTCATCGGCCAGACGGAAGGAATAGGTGGATTTGCCCGCGCCGGTGCACCCGCATACAAGGTGTATGTCATATGCGGGTGTCTGCATGGTTTAGCTGATCAGCCCGGCGAACCGCATGGCTGCATCCATCTTGGCTTTGGTTTCATCCAGCAAAGGTGTCAGCGGCAGGCGCACATCCGGCGTGCAATGGCCCAACTGGGACGTGCCGTATTTTGCACCGACAAGGCCCGGCTCGGTAAAGACAGCATTGTGCAGCGGCATCAGTTTGTCCTGAATCTGCAAAGCAGTGGCGTAATCACCAGCCAGCGTTGCTTCTTGCAATTGCGCGCACAGTTTCGGCGCCACATTGGCGGTGACCGAAATACAGCCAACCCCGCCTTGGGCGTTGAACCCGTGGGCAGTTCCGTCTTCGCCGGACATCTGGATGAAATCCGTGCCGCAATGAATCCGCTGCGCACAGACCCGTGACAGATCGGCAGTGGCGTCTTTGACACCGACGATGAATTCCAGCTTGGCCAGTTGGCCCATGGTTTCAGGCACCATGTCAATCACACTGCGCGGCGGGATGTTATAAATGATGATCGGCAGGCCGACTTCATTCACCGCCTCGAAATGGGCGATCAACCCGCGCTGGGTGGGCTTGTTGTAATAAGGCGTCACCACCAAAGCGCCGTCCGCGCCGATGTCTTTGGCGTATTGGGTAAAGCGCAGAGCTTCGGCGGTGTTGTTTGATCCCGCACCCGCAATCACAGGCACACGGCCCGCAGCGGTTTCCACCACAACTTTGATCACATGCTCGTGCTCAAGATGGGTCAGGGTCGGGCTTTCGCCTGTTGTGCCCACAGGAACCAGCCCGTGTGTGCCCTCGGCAATATGCCATTCGACCAGGTTTTTCAGCGCCTTATCGTCCACCTTACCGTTTAAAAACGGGGTGATAAGCGCGACATAGGAACCTTTAAACATGGCTTGGCCTCCGGTAGGGTTGGTTTGAGTCGGGTTCAATTAGCAGGGAAACCAGCGAAACGGAACGACGAAAAATTGAATTGCAACGCCTATTGAATGAAATACTGTAGCTGTGCGCTATGTTTGTCGCAAAATCGGGGTTGTTTAATGCGTTTTTTGTTTGTTTTGGCGGTAACGTCTTGGGTTTGGGCGGCACCGCAGACTGTTGCGGCACAAGACCAGACAGACAGCGACCGTATCGCGGCGGCTTTTGTGGCCATCACCGCCCGTGACTGGGAGACAACAGACCAATACATCCGTGACATTACCGATCCCGCAGGCCGCGATCTGGTGACATGGCAGCGGCTGCGGCGCGGCAATGGCGACTGGACGGATTACGTCAGCTTCATCAACAGCCATCTGGACTGGCCCGGCCTGCAAAGCCTGCGTGAACAGGGCGAGGATACTATCCCCACAGACGCAAAACCATCCGACGTATTCGCCTATTTCGCACCACAGCCCCCCCAAACCGGAACCGGTTCCCTGCGGCTTGCAGCGGCCCTGTCCCAACTTGGCCAACCCAAAAATGCCCAGGCTGAAGCCGCCCGCGCATGGACAACAATGACCCTGTCCGAAGCCGAAGAAACCGCTCTGCTGAACCAGTACAAAGACAGCCTGTCCGCCCATCACCCAGCCCGACTGGACATGCTGTTGTGGAACGGCAGCACAACAGCAGCCGCGCGGATAATTCCGCTGGTGTCCGGCGATTTGCAGAAACTGGCCAAGGCCCGTATCGCCCTGCAAAACTCTGAAAACGGCGTGGATGCGGCGATCAACGCAGTGCCTGATACATTGCGGCTCGACGGGGGGCTGGCCTATGACCGCTTTATCTGGCGCGTCAAGAAAAGCCGCTGGGACGATGCGCAGGCCCTGCTGGCCGAACAATCCGCCGATGTGAAAAATCTGGGCCGTCCTGAAAAATGGGCCAACCGCCGCCGCACCTATGCACGACGTGCCATGCGTATGGGCGACTTTGATCAGGCTTACTGGCTGGCCAGTCAGCACGGATTAACCGAAGGCGCCGATTACGCCGATCTGGAATGGGTCGCAGGGTATATCGCGCTGGCAAAACTGGATGCGCCCGAACAGGCCGCGATCCATTTCAAAAACCACTTTGACGCGGTTCAAACCCCTGTCAGTCTGGGGCGTGCAGGCTATTGGCAGGGCCGCGCAGCCGAAGCGTTGAAAGATTTCGATGCCGCGGCAGATTTCTTTCGGCAGGGCGCAGAACACCAGACCAGCTTTTACGGGCAACTTGCGGCAGAACGGATCGGCGCTGAACCGGATCCTGCCCTTGTCGGCCTGACGGGTGCCCAGAACTGGCGCGACAGCGCAATTGCACAAACCGGACCCGTGCGGGCGGGCATACTGTTGCACCGCGCGGATTCGCAATATCTGATGCGCTGGTTCCTGTCCCATGTGGCAGAAACCACCGATCAGACCGAAAGCGCCCAACTGGCGCAACTGGCCCTGGATCTGGATCGCCCCTATGTGGCACTGGCCATCGCAAAAGAGGCCGCCAAACGCGGCATCATCCTGCCCCAAGCCTATTTCCCCGTCACTGATCTGGCCGCGTTTTCAGGCCCCGTCGCCCCCGAAGTCGCCATGGCCATCGCACGGCGGGAAAGTGAACTGAACCCCGAGGCGATTTCCCCCGTTGGCGCGCGCGGGCTGATGCAAGTGATGCCCGCAACCGCCCAACAAGTGGCAAAAGAAATTGATGTCGCGTTTTCTAAAACCCGTCTGACCACAGATTGGAAATACAACGCCCAACTTGGCACCGCCTATCTGGGCGGGCTGCTGGACCGCTATGACGGATCCTTCATTCTGGCCTTTGCCGCCTATAACGCAGGCCCGAACCGCGCGGATCGGTGGATCAAAGACTACGGCGATCCCCGTGACGGCAGCATCGACCAAATCGACTGGATTGAACAGATCCCCTACCGCGAGACCCGCGACTACGTGATGCGCGTCAGCGAATCCCTGTTCGTCTATCGCATGCGCCTGAGCGGCACGGTCAAACCCCTGCGCCTGAGCAAAGACCTTATCGGCGGCTAGCTTTCAGCGCCGCGCGGCGGGCCTTTTGTTCCCGCCACAGGGTAAATATCCCCGCAGATACAATCACGACCGCGCCAATGGCAGTGGATGCAGGCAGGCTTTCGTGAAAGATCAGAACCCCGATGAAGGAAATAAACACCAGTTGCAAAAACGCGAAAGGCTGTACCACGCTGGCCTGCGCCATTTCATAGGCTTTGATCAGCAGGTAATGCCCCAAAGCCCCCGTCACACACAGCACCGCCATCCAGATTTGATCCTGCGGGATCATCGGCTCCCAAAAG